>NZ_JOGB01000068.1 GCF_000719335.1 Streptomyces sp. NRRL S-87 | reverse complement strand
ACTGCCACGAAAACACCGAGCCACAACAAGCCCCCACACCGGCCAGCCCCCGCGCACCCGCTGACGCCCAACCGCTGCCACCACCCCACCCACTCACACCAGGGTCCACACGTGCCTCCCGGCCGCGCTTGGACAGGGCGTAGACGTGGGAGGTGATCTTCGCCCAGGTATGGAAGTTGCCCCGCGCCACCGTGGCATCCGCCCACACCACGTCCGCCGGATCCACGCCCTCCCACACGTCATGGAACAGCGCCAGCGTCTCTGCCAGCCACTCCTGACCCAGCCCAGGGACCTGGCGCCAGCTCAGTACCCGTGACCGCAGCGCAGGCGCCCGAGCGATGACCCGCTCGGCTCCAGCCCCGCACAGAAGCAGCGCTGCAGCCGTACCCGGCTCGTCCCACAGCAGTCGCAGGTAGTCCAGCAGGGGCGGGGACAGGCGCTGGACGTCATCGAGGAACAGCACCCCAGGCCGACGCAGCGCCTCCCCGAGGGCGCGGTCCGCCGGCTGCGCCCGGTGCGAGAGAGAACCCGCCGCAACGACGCACGCATCTGCGGCAGACCCGGCTTCACCCCCACCACCGCCCGCCACACCGGCACCCGATCAGGCAGAATGCAGCGCCTGCTGCACCGCCACCGTTTTACCCGCCCCCGGCTCCCCGAAGACACACGCCATCCCCCGCGCGGCGACCGTGTGCCCCGCTGCTTCCACCACCGCAGCCACACCGGCCGCCGACACCACACGCGCACCCGGCACGAACAACCGCACCCCACCCCGCGACGCACCGGTGTTCTCCTCGTCCGACTCGGCAACACCTGGAGCTTGCGGAACCGCGTCCACCACCGGCAGGCCCTCGCCCTCCCGCTGCAGCTTCAGGTCGGCCAGGACCCGCTCATACCGGCTGACCTCAACCCGGTTCCGGGAAGGCCTCGCCACTTCCAGCACCCGCCCCGCCCGCAGATCCCGAAGCACCACACGCTGGAGTGTCGAAAGAGACGGGACGCGCCCAACACCCCACTCCCCCAGCCCGCCATCAGCGTGTGCCCGCTCTATCCGCCGATAAAGGCCGGACACATTCCCGCCCTCTTCCGCAAGCACCGCCCACAGCGACTCGCTCACCGCAAGCCCGTCCCGGCGCGGCCTCGCCTCAATCCGCCCTGCCCGCCCTTCAGCGAGCCAACGCCACACCGTCCGCTCCGAGACCCCAGCAAGCTCCGCAGCGACCTTCACATGCAGACGCGACACAACCCCCGACTCGTCCACCGAAAGCAAACGCCGAACCACCACACCACGCCCCGCACCCACCCCCACAGCGAGCGACGAGTCCCCATCCGGTACACCGCGACCCCACCCACCAGCCATACCCGCAGCACAACTCATGCCAGCCGCCCCAGACACAGGAAGACAGCCCCCGTGCTATCGGCAAACGGCAGCCCCTTCGTCATCCCAGGACAGCCATCCCGAACTACTGCTGCGCTGGTCAAGCGTGGTTCCTCGTGTCATACACCGATGACGCCCAAGCCCCACCACCACACCCCCAACTCACAACTGGGCTAAGCGGGATCGGGGTCGTCGTGGATGGTCAGCGCTCCGGCGAGGTCGAGGTCGGCGTTGGTGCCGTGTGCCCCGGCGCGGACGAGCAGCACTGCGCCGAGCGCGGTGCTCCAGAACGTCCTGGCCTCCACGCTGAGCGGTCGACGGGCCCTCCAGCCACGACCGGCTATGAGCTGACTCACGAAGCGCTCGGATTGCCGGAACAGCAACTGGAGGTGCTGGTCGACCACGGGGGCGAGGTCGGGCTTGGAGATCCCCGAGGCGAGTGCTCGCGCGACCGATGGGAGCGAGGGCATGGCCAGTACGGCGCGGGCGATGTTGCGCCGAAACGTCGCCGCATCGGGGGCTTGGCGACCGATGCGCTCAATCCGTCGGGCGTCGTGCAGCAAGCCGAGAAAGGCGGCGTGCACGAGCAGCGAGTCCTTGGAGCCGAAGTGATAGGTGACCTGATTGGGGAACACGCCTGCTGCGTCCGCGATCTCCGCGACGCTCACCTCAGCGCCGGGTCGCTCCTTGCAGAGCCGGGCAGTTGCCTCAATCAACCGGCGCCTCGTCGCGCGACCGCGGTCACGCGACCGAGTCGACGTTGATCGAGCTTCGGTTCGCTTCTTCTCCACCCCAAAATTGTATGTGATACAACAAGGGCGTTCACTTGTATCGCATACAAGAAAGGTTGAGGGGCATGCACCGGACTGAAGTCGTCGTGACCGGACTCGGCGCGATCACACCACTCGGGGCAGACCTGGCGTCCACCTGGAAAGCCCTGCTTGCCGGCGAGTCCGGCATCCGCCGCTGCGTCCTGCCCGGCCATGAGGACACTGGCCTTCCTGACACCGTCGCGGGGACGATGGCGATCGACCCCGCCGAGCTGCTGCTGCCGGTGCGGGCCAGGCGGCTCGACCGCTCGCAGCAGGCGGCCTTCGCCGCGGCGGCCGAAGCTTGGGCCGATGCCGGTACCCCGGAGGTGGACCCGGACCGGCTCGCATCGGCGATCGGCACGGGAATCGGGGGCGTACGGACGCTGCTGAAGGAAGACGACGTGCTGGAGGCGGCCGGGACGCGGCGCGTCTCGCCACGTACGGTCCCGATGCTCATGCCCAATGCGGCGGCGGCGCTGATCAGTATCGAATACGGTGCACGAGCCGGGGTCTACACGCCCGTCTCGGCGTGCTCTTCCGGTGCCGAGGCGATCGCTCTGGGGGCCAGGCTCATCCGTGCCGGCGAGGCGGACGTGGTGATCGCGGGCGGGACCGAGGCCGCGATCACCCCGATCACCGTTGCCGGCTTCGCTCAGGCACAAGCACTGTCGCGGCATACCGCCGAACCCGCGTCTGCGTCCCGGCCGTTCGCAGCGGACCGCAGCGGATTCGTCCTCAGTGAAGGCGCTGCTGTCGTGGTGCTCGAAAGCGCCGAGCATGCCGGCGCCCGAGGCGCGCGCGTCCACGCGGTGCTTGCGGGTGCCGGCATCGCCGCCGATGCCCACCACATCACGGCGCCCGCTGCCGACGGCTCCGGTCAGATCTCGGCCATGCGGAAGGCCCTCGCCCAAGCCGGTTTGGCTCCCGAGCAGATCAGCCACATCAACGCCCATGCCACCGGAACTCCGGTCGGCGACGTTGCCGAGGCGCACGCGATCGGGGAGGTCTTCGGCCGCGCCACCGTGACGGCCCCCAAGGCGGCGCTCGGTCATCTCTTTGGCGCCGCCGGCGCTATTGAAGCGCTCATCGCCGTCCTCAGTGTGAAGCACGGCGTCATCCCGCCGACCCGCAACATCACCGCGGCCGGCGTCGGTCCCGACATCGCTCTCGATGTCGTCGCAGAGCGACGAGACGTCCCCCAGGAGGCCGTGCTCAGCAATTCCTTCGGCTTCGGTGGGCAGAACGTCTCGCTCATCGTCACCAGTGCACGACGCCACGCGCCCCGTACGGCCTCGCCGACACCATGACCCACGCGAACGCACCGTTGTCCGTGGAGGGTCGCCGCCGATTGATCGAGCGTTGCAAGACTCATCGATCGCGCATGTCGTCGCAGAGACCCCCAGCGAGTTGAAGAGCTGGGTCAACCGGTCACCGCCGGCTAGCCTAGGCGAACACCGCCTTGACCAGTGTCTGCTTCACCTTCTCGAACGTCCCGGCCATGGTGGGCAGGTCCATTTCGACGTCCCCGGAGGTCAGCGAGCCGGTCAGGGTCTTGGCGCCGTCGGGCGTGCTGTACATCATTGCGCCCCAGCCCCAGAACCCTCCGTTGTGGTGGAGGACGGTGCCGCCGCCGTCCAGCTCCTCCACGAACACCCCCAGGCCGTAACCCACCGTGGGGTCCGCGACGCGCATCTCGGCCAGAAGCTCGGTCGAGATGAGGTTGCCGCTGTTCAGCGCGGAGAAGAACGTGTGGAGGTCCCGGCTGGTCGAGATCATGTCGCCGGCGGCGGATACCCAGGAGGGGTTGAAGCGGGTGGTGTCGACCACCTTCCACTGTCCGGCGTCGTCGTAGCCGAAGTAGCCGTGGGCGTGCGGCTCGGGTATGTCCTCCCGGGTCTCCGGCAGTAGGGTGCCCGTCAGCCCGAGCGGGCCCAGGATCAGCCGGTGCGTCTCCTCGGGCAGCGAGCGGCCGGTGACCTGCTCGATCAGCAGCCTGACCAGGACATAATTGGTGTTGGAGTAGCTCCAGGCCGTCCCCGGCTCGAACCGCGCCGACTTCGCCAACGCCCCCCGCACCAGCTCCTCCGGCCGGTAGGTCGCGTGCTGCAGGTCCACCACCCACTCCTTGCCCCATCCGGCGACCACACCGGGTTCGACCGACCCGTCCTTGGAGAACTCGCCGGTGAAGTTGAACAGCCCGCTGGTGTGCTGCAGGAGCATCCGTACTGTGATCCGCCGGTCGAGCCGGAACTCGGGCAAGTGGTCGGCCACCAGGTCCTCGAGGCCGAGCCGGCCCTCGGCCACCAGCTGCAGGACGACGGTCGCGACAAAGGTCTTGGTGACGCTGCCGACCCGAAAGTGCCCGTCGGTCGGCGGCTTCGCGGTCCGGCCCAGCTGGCTCACCCCGGCGCTGCCGACCCACTCGCCGAGTTCGTCGTTCACGCGCAGCTGCACGCCGGCGAAACCGGCGTCGACGATCTCCTGCATGGCCTTCCGTAGCTCGGGGCGGTCCTGCGCGGCGGCGTTGTTCTGCTCACTCATGGTGATTCCTCATCTCGCATCAGCGGGTGTGAGATGAGCGTGGACCCTGACCCAAGGTCAAGGTCAAGGCGATGGAGGAGCGTTAGTCTCACCCCATGGCAGAGGGGCTCACGATCGGTCAGGCGGCGGCTTTCGTCGGAATCACCGTCAAGACGGTACGGCACTACCACCGGCTCGGCCTGGTCGCCGAACCGGAACGGGACCACTCCGGCTACCGGCGCTACGGTTCGGCCGACCTGCTGCGCCTTGTCCAGGTCCGTACCCTGGCCGGGGCGGGCGTGCCGCTGGCCGAGATCGGCGAGCTGCTCGACGCCGAGCCCGAGCGGTTCGCCACCGCCCTGGACGACGTCCGCCGCCGGCTCACCGAACAGATCGAGGAGCTGACCGCCCGCCGCGACACCCTGCACCGGCTCGCCCACGGTGACCGCGCCCTGCTGCCCGACCGGGCCTGCGCGGTCCTGGAGCGACTGGCCGAGCTCGACTTCAGCCCCGACTACGTCACCACCCAGCGGGAGGCCCTGGTGCTGTCGCGGGCGCTGACTCCGGAGGTCTTCGACCTCTTCCTGGCCAACCTCGAACACCGGCTCGACGACCCCGCGTTCGTCGAGTTGACCAAGCGCGGCTGGGAGGCGAGGTCCTGGGATCCCGACGACCCGCGGATCGAGGAGCTGGCCTCAGCGGTGGCCGCCAACCTGCTGGGCGTCCGCGCGCTGCTGACGCTGCCGGCCAAGCGACCGCACGGGCCCGACGCGGCCTCCCGGTACGGCGTAGTCAACCACCACCGGGAGGACGAGGCACCGTCCATCGCCCGGCTGAACGGGCTGGTCGAGGGGCACCTGCGCGCGGCGGGCATTGATATCCCGCGTCAGTGACGGACCGCTGCGAACTTGATCGCCCGGACAGGGCCCAGCCGTGGAGTGTCCGACCCCGGCGCGCCGGGGCCGTACAGCGACACACACGACCAGGGCCAAGGACCTCCACCAGTCCAGTCCGTTGGCCATCGGACTTTGACGGACGCGCCGCGAGTTTGTGTCATCGGAGTTTGATCACTAGGTGTGCACTTCCTCGTAGACGTGTAGGGCAGAGCCTTGCGATCGTCATGCAGGTTGCTCGATGTGTGAGGTCGGTGGTCAGAACGGCTTGACCGTCGAGACCGGGGTGGCGGTCACCTTGTTGTCGCACTCGGCCCACCACCCGTCCTTCAGGGCGACCTGGTGCTTCCCGGAGTGCGGCAGCCCGATGACCATCGTCGGATACGCCGCCGGGGTCTTGCCCGACGCGCAGTAGCCGTCGCCCTCCCCCTGGACCTGGACGAAGGTCAGCTTCACCCATGCCTTGCCGTGCGGCCGGACCGTCACGGTGGCCGCCCTGCCGGTGGGGGTGACCTTGAGCGGGGTGTTGCGGGCGGGGGAGCCGTTGCCGGCGCCCGCGACCGTCGGATGGCCCTTCAGGACGCACGTCTTCCGGGAGACGTTGGTGAACTGCACGACCGCCGCCCCGGTCCCGGTCCCGACGGGCCGGTGGGCGGCCTGCCAGGCGCTGACCTGGAGGGCGGAGGCCGGGCAGGCGGGCGGCGGGGTGGGGGTGGTGCTCGCCGCCATGGCGGTGCCGGGCAGGATGCCGGTCACCGCCGCCGCGACGGCCGTGACCGCCGTCGTCGCCAGAGCCGCCCTGCGGATGTTGTTGCTGTGACGCATGCTGTCGTCCCCCTGAGTCGTCTCGTCCGCGGGTTTCGGTCGTCGGTTGTTGCCCCGCGGTACGCGTGGTACGTGAGTGCAGACAGGGCGGGAGAGCGGCAGGGTTCCGTGCGGCGACTACCTGTGACGGAACGGTCAAAGTCCGAGGGGGGCAGGCCGGTGACGGCAGCCACGGTCATCGCTGACGCCGACCGCGCAGCGTGGCGCTTGTGCGAAGGCGGTGCAGCAGGAGACGTCGAGTCGGTACACCAAGACCTCGGCAGTGCCATAGGGGCTGCGGAACGGCACTGACGAGGCTCCCGGACGGCGGGGTCGTCGAGATCCATCACGCCGACGGCCGGGTCGATCGGCGGAGCATGCAGTGGCGCGGACTCCTGCGGTGACCTCTGCACGTCCCCCAGTCCTCGCATGTTTCACCGCCCGACACCCTGCGGGACGAGTTCGGCCGGGTCCGCCAGGAGAAGAAGCACGCAGACTGGGCGGTGGGCCACTTCCTCGAACTGGTGTGGCCGGACCTCCTCGTTCGATTACTACCGCAGGATCCTGGGCCGCAGCCCCCTGCTCGCCATCCGGCGGCCCGGCCGCCGCGCTCACGAAACCGACGGGGCGAGGCCCGGGATCGGGGTGGGCTTGGCTTTCGGCAGCCGGCCACCACCCTTGGCAGCAGGAACGGCAGCTACGGTGATCATGTCCATCGGCTAGTTCCCTTCCAGAGTGCTGCGCAGCTTGCGGGCCGCAGCCCGGACGTCCTTGTGCTCCATGGCTTCCGAGGCGGTCTCGACGGTGCGCAGCACCGGCAGGTACGGCACGTAGGCAGTACCGATCACCCGCGCGCCCAGGGCACGGATGCGGTACCGGGCCGCCAGCGGCGGCGGAGCCGGGGCGTCGGCGACCAGGACCAGCCACGGGCGCGGCAAGTGAACCGACCAGGACTCGCGCAGCAGATGCTCGACATGGACGGCGTTGCTGACGGTGGTGTCGGCGATGACGACAGGCGTGACTTCCATCGGCAGCGCCTCGCCGGGCGGCAGGAAGCGAACGCTGTCTTCGTCCTGGTCGGCGAGCATGGGCTGCACGAGGCTCTTGGCGATGCTCCAGCCGGCGGCCAGGATGAGCGCGTACCGCAGGCCAGGCTCCTGGGGGCGTTCCGTCGCGGGCGGCACGATCTCGGTGGCGGTCATCGCGACCTCCCCCTCCTCCCACCGCGCTGCGCTCACGCGATTGCCCTTTGTACCCAATGAGCTACAGAGAGTAGCCCCACGGATATGCGGAACTGGACACCAGGTCAACGGACAGGCTCGTGATCAGGCACGCAGGTGCTGCCAGCTGCTGCGCGATCACTCGTCCAGGTGACGGGGCCAGGTCTTCCACGAGTCCGGCTTCCACGAGTCCGGCTTCCGCACAGGCCGGGACACCGTCAGCCCGGCCGCCGCCAGGCTCAGTTCCTGCACGCCACGTGGCTGATCGGGGGGCGCGACGCCGACGGCAGGCACGGAGCCCACCCGTTCGACTCGCCGACGCGGTCATGGCCCCGGCTGGCACATCTGCTCCCGCCTCGGCGACGCCGAGGCCTCGGGCTACCGCGACGACGTCCGCCGACTTGCCCTCGCCGGCAGTACGGCGGTGCACGGCGACTCCTGATGGCGGAGGGGTCCCAGGTCTCGGCGCCGAGTCGGTGTTCCTGCAGGACGCGGACCACGGCCAGGGCCCGGCGTGCTTCCTTCAGCGCCTGGCCGGCGCCCGGTGCACTGGGTGGTGCCGGGGGTGCGGCTCCGACGAGCTGCGGCACGGAAGGGGGCTGTGGGCTGAGGTGCTTGCAACGGCGCCCGGCGTGGTGGGGGACCTTGTCTTCTCTACGGGGTGCAGCTGCAGCACCGCCCATGGAGCCGAGCGAACTCCGCGACGCCATCGTCAACGCCCTCGACTCCTTTCCCGGCCGGGAAGGCCGACCCATCAGCGGCCAGGCGGGCGACGGGCTGGCGTACGGCCTTCGCCTAGCATTTCGTGGGGGCCTGATCACGGTCGGTCGGGCTGGGGGAGGGGAATGCGAGTATGGTGCTGCATACAGGGCTTTACTACCCGTACGTGCACTTTCGTGACGAGTCGTGGGCGAAGGCGGCGGCGCTGTACTGGCGCAAGCTGGCCCGCGTGGTGCCGGCTGGATTCCCCGTGCGCGACCGCCCGGCCGTCCAAGAGCTCAACGAGGATTCGCGGTTCCTTATCAGTACCGATCCGCGGCCCGCCGCTGAGGCCGTCGCGCCGGCTTTCATCGCGGCCGTGCAGGACAACGCCGAGGTGCTGCGGGCGCGATACGCCGTGGAGGAGCGTCCATTCGGCCGCCCGTGGCAGTCGCCTCCGAGCCTTGCTCTGTCCGCTGAGCGTCTGACCGGCCTCTATCCCCCCGAGGTAGACCACGAACTTGTGGCCGCTCTGGAGGAAGCCGGACTCGCCCGCTGGGAAGCGCGCGTGAGCCGGGCTCGCGAGCGCGTCCCACGGGTAGGAGCCGAGGAGACCTCCTGGGTCGTTGTGGATCCGGCCCTGGCATGGGTGTACAAGTGCGCGCTCACCCAGGAGCTGGCGCGCCGGACGGCTTTCGTGCCGGTCACTGACCAGCTCGACGCCTACGCCGTGACCGGCGACTGGACGCCCGGGCACATCGCCGACACGCTCCTGGGTCGCACGGCGCCCTCGATCGGCCGCGAGTCGGCGCGGGCCGCGGTGGCCATGATGTCCGTGCGCTGTGTCCTTCCGGCCGACCTGCGCAACGTCCCGGCGGAGAAGATTGTGCGCCTGCGGAAGGACTACGCCGGTGAGTTCGCCGCCTTCACCGCCGCGGTGGAGGCGGCCACCGGTGAGGTCGTCGAGGCCACCCGACAGGTCACTGACCGCGCGGCCTTCGAGTCCCACCTCCAGGACGCGTTCGACGTTCATGTGGCGCAACCGCTCGAATCCCTGCGCAAGGCGATCAACGGTCTGAAGATGGACACCGTCTACAGCGCGCTCACCATCAAGCCGGAGGCGACTCTGCCCGGCGCCGGACTCGGGCTGTGGCTCGGCGGGACCACCACGGCCGTGGGCGCCGGTATCGCGTTCACCGCCCTCGCCGCCCGCCAGGCCGCCGCCCAGCAGCGCGACAACCTGGTGGCCGCCTCGCCCGCCGGCTACCTGCTGCGCGTGGAGAAGGAGCTGAAGCCGGCCACGGTACTCCGGCGCGCCGGTCAGGTCGTAGCGCGCGCTGCTGGTGTGGGGCTCTGACCCTTGCGCCCAAGGCTGCCGGATCGACGAGGACGAGCACCGCGAAGAGCGCGGCGAGGCCGGCCGCGGCACGGGAGGCGAGGGTGAGTGCCATCAGGGTTTCGGTCCTGCCGCTCGCTCGGCGGCCCAGGTCTTGATCAACCGAGCAGCCGACCGGCAGGCACGGCCCGGCAGGGCGACCACGAGCGCTACCGCGTGACGGCGAAGGGGCCCGGCACGAAGTCCCGGCAGTCCAGGCAGCCGAGGCCCGGCTTCGGACGCTGCACCAAACTGCCTACGCCGACCTCGGCGGCCTGGCGCCTGGTGCGCTGCCCTGCTCCTCCTGCTCGACCTGGCCGGCCGTCGTCCTCGCGGGCCAGGGCCCATCCAGTCGTCGACTGCCCTAGGGAGAAACTGTGTCTCGTATTTCCAGCGCCAGCCAGACGACGGGTACCGCTGCCAGAACGATCAGCAGGAGACAGCACGGCAGCGGGGACGGCCCCTTGAGGGGTGGCCGGGCTGCTATCTGCGGGGCCACTCGGCGCACGTCGTCGGCGTGATACCACGTCTTACTGGCGGACCCGGTGGTGGTCATCCAGCTGTCCGTACGGACCCGGACTCCATGGGCCAGCGCATTTACATACACCGAGCGAGCACCGACGCCCGGCCACACAGCGCTCACCTGGCGCGCCGTCAGCCACTTGCCCTCGAACTCGCCAGCCATATCGTGCCCTTCTCCCGGCAGCCAGTGACCCGGCATCACGAACTGTCCCATAGCCAGCCGTAGTTCGCCCCCCTTCCATCACTTCTCGGGGGTTCGACGCGTTCGGCGGCCCACCAGTCGGCGACGTAGGCGGCGACGACTGCCCGCGCTCGGGCAGGTCCTTGGCCAGTCAGAGGACCTGAAAGCGCGCGCCTCTGCGACGGCGGTCATCGAGGCTGATCACCGGTGCGGTTCGGCGCGGGGGCGGGTCGGCTACGACGTCGGGTGCGAGGGAGCTCATGAGCACGGGATGCAGCCCGAGGTCTGCGGCGGCCTGGAGCAGGGACGGCGGCTCAGACGAGCTCGTTTGTCCGCCAGCCGCGGGCGCGGGCGGCAGGTGCCGACCGGCCCCACCGGATGCCCGTGCCCCGACGACGTATCGGCGTGGCCGTGCCAGGAACGACGCAGATACCGGAGGCGCCGTTGCTACTTCGAGTGATCGATGACGTTGCCGTTGGAGCAGTTGTTGGCGTGGTTGCCCGCCCAGTCCCCCAGGACCGGTACCACGGCGACCTCCTGCAGGCATACATCGGCAGCGGTGAAGTTCCAGTTGTTCGCGGCATTGACGCCGCCACCGAAGTTGGAGTCGTTGTCGGCGTGCGCCGGAGCGCCAAGGCCGGTGACAGCCAGAGCAAGCGAGGCGACAGTCAAGATCTTCTTCATGCCATGGCAACGATCTACAAGCGCTCACGACACGCAGCCTTCCCGGACCACTCCCGCAGGGGCCGGTACAGCCGAGACAAGGTGGCCGGGGCTCTCGCCGTGCCACAGGTGCCAACCATCCGCCCTCCGCCGCACCCCCGTTCGGCCCCCTCCTCGCCGACGCCTGATCACCCCGGCCAGCCCACCCGTCCACGAGCACCCCGCGAGCGATCCGGTGGCTCCCCGCTCGGCGGGCCATTCCAACCGTGGGAGCGGGGGTCGGGGGCGCTGGTAGGTTCGGGCCATCGCGACGGAAGGAGCGCCCTGTGGCACCGGCACCTCAGCACGAGACGGCGCACGAGCTGATCCCCCGCCCGGAAAGAACTGCGCAGGCATTGCGCGCGGCCCTGGCCAAGGTCGCCCCGGCCCGGCTGGAGGAGATGCAGGCCACGATGGACGCGGCGTTCTCTCAGGCCATCGAGGAGAAATCACTCACCCCCATCCAGGCATGGCTGCTGGTGTGGGCGCGGGACATCGAGATCGCCCGCCGTACCGACCTGCGGAGGCGTTACCAGCACGCCCAGGACGTCCTGGCCACGTACGACAAACACGAACACGGTGACGAAGGAGCTGTGAACCGGGCCCTGGCCGAACTCAGCGCCGTCCTTGACGAGGCCCTTCAGGCGGTGCGCGGTTGAGCTGGAAGTGGGAGTACGCCTTCGGCGCCGAGACCGCCGCCAGGACGGCGCCGGCCGACTTCCTACGGCAGGTCGAGAAGAAGGCCGACGAGCTCGTGCGGATGTGCGAGATCACCTATCTCCACGCCGGCGACCACCAAGGCCTCGACCCGAAAGGCGAAACGCTGATCATCCCCGGCGGGATGATCACCTACCAGATCGTCGTCCGCCGCGCACGCGTCTACATCATCCAGATCACTGCACTGGACTGGTAGCCGAGCCCACCCTCACGGCGCAGGACAGCCGGCGCGCCAGCATTCCACCGGTCGACCGGCCGCCCCGCCTGTGGAGGTGCCTCGACGACGTAGTCCGGCTGCTCGGTCATCGCCGATTCACGAGCAGAGGGCCCAGAGCTGAGTGTCGCCCGGCAAACTCTTGCGGAGCACCACAGGCGCGCCAACCAACTCATCGCCGAGTTCATGGCCACCGCCCGGGCCGTCCTCCACGCAGAAGGCGGCACCGACTCCACCCGACCCGACGCCCGCCTGACGTCCGGCATGCCGACGCCCTGGCCATGCGAAGCAAGACCCGGCCACCCCTGCGTGAAGGCCAACGGCCAACCGGCAGGCGGCTACCACACCAGCCGTACCGGCATCGTCCCCGAGCTCGCCGAAGCCAAGCGGACCCGCGTCTCCCTCGACCGGGGGTCCGACTACCGCACCCCTTGCTGCATCACCGCCACCGCCATTGGCTCCCTACTCGAGTGCCCGGCCGCCGCGGTGCGCAGCGGCGGTCCCGGAGCGCACGCGGTGCCCCGCGTGATGAGGGCTGGCTGCACGTGCTGCGACGGGGGTGGGTGCCACCTCTGAACGGCTGCCGCCGGATTGCGGCTGCCCGGCGGCGCGGCTGTGCTGGGGATGGCCGTGCCGAGAGGCGCGGACACGGAACACAGGAGGACGACGACCATGGGTGACTTCATCGTGAACACGTCCGTCGTCGGAGGCCAGTCACAGCCCTGGGCTGCCACCCGTGGGGTGACAGCCCTCGACGCCGCTCCGGCTCGACCAGGTGCCAGGAGAGCGGACCTCGCTCCCCGCTGCCTCAGCCGATCAGATGGTCCCAGAGCTGGTTGGATCCCCCGTTGTACTCCCACATCTGCGCCCGAGCGCCGTTCGCGGTGCTGAAGTTGCTGATCTCCATCACCTGGTCGTTGGAGGCGTCACCGGAGTAGAACTTCACGTCCTTCTGGTTGTCGTCGGCGTCGTGGAAAATCCACCACGCCTGATTCAGTCCGCCATTGCAGTCCCACTGGATCAGTTGAGATCCGTTGCCCCAGTTCCCGCCGGGCGCGTCCAGGCACATTCCGGAGTTGGCGTTGACGACGACCTTTCGCCCGGATCCACCGTCCGGAGAATCGCGTACGTACCACCTCTGGTTCAGCCCGCCCGTGCACGGCCACTGCCGAACGGCAGCACCCCTGCTCTGGCTCCAGTCCGCCACCTCCAGACACTGGCGGCTGAACTTGTTCCGGAAGACACCACGCTCCGTCGGAACGTCCGCCGATGCCGGTGTGGCCTGGGCCGACACCATCAACGCACCAGCCCCGAACACGGCACCAGCTCTCGCGACGAAAGCACGCATAATTCCCCCGTGAAATCGATACATCTACCCGGTCACCTGAAAAGCGACCCACCGAGCAGCTTAAACAAGCCATGATCATCTGTAAGTCCTAAACCGGCCAATCTGCCGCCGGAGAAGTACGAACTCTCACGGCCAGGCGACCTGGCCGGTTGCAGCATGCTGCGCGTAGGGATACGCGGCTGCGCGTCGGACCCCCGCCTGCGATGAGGCGGGGTCCGACGCGTGTGCTCTCGCTTCGAAAGGTTGCGCGGGGTCGGGGGCTACTCCGCCGCCGTTGTGGTGCCTTCCGGGTCGGTCTTCGGCGCGGGCGACGCGGGGGTGGACTCGCCCCGCTCCTTGGCCTGGGCCGCCGGGTCGGGAGTGGGCTTCGGCGCCGGGTCGGGGTTCGGGTTCGGGGCGGGCTTGTCGGGCTTGGCCTCGCAGTACACCTTGCCCTGGAGGAACTTGCAGCCGGGCATGTTCTGCACGTCCTGCACCCGGATCTTCTTCCCCCCGCGCTTCTTCCCCTGTCCGCTCTTCCCGTGGTCCTGGTGCACGGTCCCCGACGCGTTCACCTGGGCGCCCTGAGGGGCGGCCGGCGCGGCGAACGCCGTGGTCGGCAGCACAGCACCGCCTCCCACGAGCGCCGCCGAAACGGCGAACATCGCGAAACGCTGCTTCCGGGAAGAGCCGAACATGAGATCTCCAGAGAGTGGGGGAAGGGGGAGAGGGGATCTGAGGGGGATATGTACTTCGATGCCCCGGTTTGTCCTCTCACTACGAGCCTGACCCCCACGCATCACGAGTCCGTCCCCCGACTGTCACCACCGTGTGACAGCACCCGTCTCTCGCGCTGGACGACGCCGACCGCCTGCCCGGATCAAGCCCCGCTGCCACGGTGCGGCCTACCGCCATCGGCCTCGGGCGGGCGCGGTCAGGGGGTCGTGAGGGCCTGCGCCTCCGCGGTGTAGAGCAGGGCCGGGTCGAATCCCATGCCGGTGAAGTGGCCGGAGAGTTCGAGGGAGAGCGTGCCGTGGAGGCGGGTCCAGAAGATGAGCGCGCGGTGCAGGGTCGACGGCGGGCCCGGGTGCCGCGCGGCCCAGTCGCCGTGCTCCGCCAAATGCTCCTCCAAGCGCGCCTCGAGCGGTGACGGGGGGCCGGCGGGGGGCTCTTCGGCGGCGCAGGCGTCGAGGAGGACGGCCATGATCTCCGCGGTGATCCGCGTGGTGTCCTCCGGGGCCTGGTAGCCGGGCACGGGGGTGCCGTAGACGAGGAGGTAGCGCTGGGGGTCGGCCAGGGCCCACGTGCGCAGGGCCTGCGCCAGGTCGCCGAGGTCGGCGCCGGCCTCGGCGCGTGCGTGGAAGGTGTCGGCCAGGCTGCGGTAGGCGTCCCGGATGAGTTCGCCGATCAGCTCGTCGCGGTTGGCGAAGTACCGGTAGAGGGCCGGTCCGCTCATGCCGATCTGCTTGGCGATGGCGTTGAGCGACAGCGCGGAGGCCCCGGCCGTGGCGATCTGCTCCCATGCGCGCTGCTTGACCTCCTCCCGCACCTGGGTGCGGTACCGCTCCCTGGGAGTCCTGGCGTCCTGCTCGGTCACGACCTGTCTCCGCTCTCTCACGCGCCTGGGCAGTTAGAAGCTATCACGAATGTTGTTGACTCTTGCGAAGCGGGTGAGTTATAACTTCTAACGAACGAGAAGACATCTACGGAATGAGTGAGCGACATGAGCAACGAACGCCTCGTCCAGGTCGTCCTGCCGGGCATCGTGGAGCCGGAAGACCTGCAGATCCGCCGCGCATCCGTGCCGAAGCCGGGCCCGGGACAGCTCGTGATCGCCATGGAGGCGACCGGCGTCTCGTTCGCCGAGCAGCAGATGCGCCGCGGGCGGTACTACGATCAGCCCCCGTTCCCGTTCGTGCCCGGGTACGACCTGGTGGGCCGCGTCCTGTCGACCGGCCAGGGAGTGGCCCCGGAGCTGGCCGGCCGCAGGGTGGCCGCACTGGTCAAGGTCGGCGGATGGGCCAGCCACGTGCTCGTCGACGCGAAGGACGCGGTCGAGGTGCCGGACGGCCTGACCGCGGCGCAGGCGGAGACCGTCGTGGTCAACGGCATCACCGCCTGGCAGATGCTGCACCGCACGGCCCGCGTGCGCGCCGGGCAGACCATCCTGGTGCACGGCGCCAGCGGCGGGGTGGGCTCCGTCCTGGTCCAGCTCGCCCGGGCGGCCGGGGTGAAGGTGATCGGTACGGCCTCCGCCCGCCACCACGAGGCGCTGCGGGAGCTGGGCGTCACCCCGATCGACTACCGCGTGGGAAACGTGGCGGCCCGGACCCGGGAGCTGGTCCCCGGCGGGGTGGACGCCGTCTTCGACCACGTCGGCGGGCGCAGCGTCGTCGATTCCTGGCAGCTGCTCGCCCCCGGCGGCACGCTCGTCTCCTACGGCAGCGCCTCCACGCGCGACGACACCGGCTCCAAGCAGATGCCCGTACTCAAGATCCTCGCCCGCACCTGGCTCTGGAACGCCCTGCCCAACGGCCGCCGGGCGCACTTCTACAACATCTGGGCCGGCCGGGCGTGGAACAAGGACCGCTTCCGCACCCGGCTGCGGACCGACCTCACCGAGGTCTTCGCCGCACTCCAGCGCGGCGACATCACCGCCCGGATAGCCGCCCGACTGCCGCTCGCCAAGGCCGCCGAGGCCTTGAAGCTGGCGGAGTCCGGCACCGTCACCGGGAAGATCGTCCTGACTCCCTGACTCCCTGACTCCCTGACGTCCGGGCCGGGTGGGCTGGTGGCGGCTGCCGTCGGCGTCCCGGGTGGCGTGCGGGCGATGCGGTCAGGCGGTCAGTGCCGCGAGTTCGGTGTTCGCGCGTTCGGTGACCAGGGCGAGGACGCGGCCGGCGGCGGCGAGGTCCTCGGCGGGGATCCCGCCCCAGATCCGGGCGGTGACGGGGGCGGTGTCGGCGCCGACGGAGGTGAGCAGCTGACGGCCGGCGTCCGTGGGGCGCAGGTGCGTGCCGTCCGCGGCGAGGAGGTGCCGGGCCAGCAGTTCGTCGAGCACGGTGCGGATGTCGGCGGGATCGGTCTTGAGGGAGCCCTGGACCTGGGTGACGAGGTCGTCCGGCGTCTGCGGGGTGACGGCGGTGACGGCGGCGCGCAGGACGATCTGCTGCTGGAACGTGATGCCGTGCCGGGCCAGGACGTGCTCCAGGACGCCGCGGGCGGCGTAGTGGGCCAGGCCGAGGGTGCGTGCGTCGGCGACGGGTGCGGTGTTGGCGGTCATGGCGATGTCCCCTTCGTGTTCTGGTCGTTCGGTACGGGTGGGCCGAGAGGTGCGTCGAGGAGGGCGGTCAGCTCGTCGGTGAACGCCTGCGTCCGCGGGGCGTCGGGGCCGCCGAGCGGCTCCAGGAGCTGCTCGAGGAGGTGTTGGACCACCTCGATGGCGTGCTGCGTGACGGCCTGGCCCTGTTCGGTGAGGGCGAGCTGTACGGCGCGCGGGTCGCGGGGGTCACGGGTGCGCTCGATCAGTCCGGCCGACTCCAGGGCGCGGGCCAGCTTGGAGACGTACAGCGCCTCCAGGCCGGTGTGGTCGGCGAGCCGGCGCTGGCTGGGCCGCTCACCGGCGCGCCGCATGCCGTGCAGCGAGGCGACGAGGGAGTACTGCGCGTGGGTGAGGCCCAGTGGGGCCAGTGCGCGGTCGACCGCGACGCGCCACTTGTTGGCGAGCCGCCATACCAGGAAGCCGGGCGTGGGGCCCGGGGTGCCCTTACTCATGAAAGGTAGAGTACATGGCTATTATGTACATGGCTACTATGTGGCTCGCCCGGTGGCGCGGGGCGCAGGGCGCGCCTCGGTCCTGGCCGCCGCGCGCTGGGCGGTGGCCAGGACCGAGAGGGGGACCGGTTTCGGTAGCCGCGCCGGTACGAGGCCCTGGTCAGGGCGGCATCGGGGCGCGGAAGCGTCCCGGCGTAGTGACGGGCGAGGATCGGGTCGGTGAAGCGGTACGCCCCGTCGTCGACCGTCAGGAACTTCTGGTCGTGTGCGGCCCTGAGCGTGTCACCCAGGTCGGTGAGCGCCCTGCGTCGGTGGCGGTCGAGGAAGACGTATGCCCAGCGGGGGGCCGCGAGGGTGCCTGCGAGCATCGCCAGCAGCAGGGCCGTCGCGAGGGCGGCGGAGGTGCCGACGAGGGCGGTGGCTTCGGAGGTGTCGTGTTCGAGCGTGAAGGGAAGGCAGGTCAGCGACACGGCGATCATCGGCAACGACAGCAGCGATTCCATGGTCATCCCGGTGCCGTGGCGCCGCGGGAACCAGCGGGGGCACCGGTCCGGCGAGTGGCGCCTGGGGTTGGCGTCCGTGAACGCCGCCCGGCCGATGAAGGCCACCGCGTACACGCCGAAGACGGGACTGAGTACGACGGTACCGGGCCCACCGGTGTAGTGGGCGATCAGGCAGCAGAGCAGGCAGGGAAGCGCCGGCAAGCTCGCCCTGCTGGCCACGGCCCGCAGCACCGAGGGGGGTGGCTCGGAGTAGATCACGGCCGAGGGAGGTCGGGTGACCACGGGGTGCACCGTGACGGCGATGAGGGCGGCGGCCACCACGGCGTACGGCACCAGCCGCACGTGGAGACCGCCGTCGTACTCGCCCGTAGAGCTGATGGACTCCTCGGCCAGGGTCACCCAGGTGTAGAAGAACGCCAGGACGGCGATCAGGACGGTGAGGTAGGGCCGCTTGGAGGGTTGCCAGCCGACTCCGCCCAACGTGCGGCTCCCGTCGGGGCGCGGGGGTTGGCGCAGGAACAGTGCCAGCGAGGCCTGGAACCGCTCGGCGGTGAAGGGTGGCGAGTAGCCGACCGCGCATGCGCGCCTGGCGACGGCGGGGAGGTAGCCGGACTCGATGATCTGGCGTTCGACGGCGTGGCGCGGCTTGCCCAGCAGATCTGCCGGGTCCGCTCGTCCGTCGCTGAACGCCTGCCGGGCGGCGCAGGCCATGGACGGGGTGGACAGCACCTCCCAGAGTTCCGGCGCGTCGTCGGAGGTGAGCACGGGCTCCCATTTGCCTCGGACGAGTGCCGCGGCGGCGCTTCGGTTGGTCCGGGGCAGCCACGCTTCGAGGTCTTCCGGTTCCAGCGGGCACATCATGATGCCGCTGCTGCGTGCCAAGGGCGTGTCGGTGGACTCGACCAGGGTGCGGAACGGATCGGTCTCGCTGATGAGGACGACGCCGCTCAGGCGGCTGTCGATCTCTTCGAGGGCACGCAGCAGGTAGCGGGGGTCGACCGCGTCGAAGTCGTCCAGGAGGGGCAGGATCTCGCCCGCCTCCAGCAGCACGGACAGCCGCTCGGCGGTGAAGCGTTCCCTGGAGACGCACGGCACGGCGCTCGCCATCCACTCCAGGAGAGACCCGTACCGCGGGTCCCAGTCGGCCAGGGACATCAGGATCGGCACGGCCGTGCCGTTCTGGAGGGATCTGCCCAGCTGAACCGCGAGTTCGGTCTTGCCGCTGCCCCTGGGGCCGAGGATGACCAGGCGTTGGGACGGCAGGAGCGTGAACAGGGCCCCCAGGTCACCGAAGCGCCCGCGGAGGTCGACGGGCGGCGGACCGTCCATCAGGTCGACGGGCGCCGGAAGGAACCGGATCGGCAGCGGGCCGACGCCGTCCCGGGTTCCGGCGTCACTGCGTAGGTTCCATAACGGCAGGCTGGAGGCCAGCGTGTGCTGGGCGGCGGCCCGCAGCGCAGCGGGCGCACCCTTCCCGGCTTCACCGGGCGCACCCGGAGCGGTGCCGGGTTCTTGAAGACCCTCGCCGGCGACGGTGTCCTGCACCTGGTCGGGGCGGTGGTGGGCACGGTGTGCACGGCTGGCCTCTGCATAACGGCTGCGCCACAGGTCCACGCTGGTCTCGGGGTCGCAGGCCTTCGCCCAGTCCTCGACCAGGCGCCAGCGGGGGAGGGTGGTACCGGTCGTGGCGGACTGGAGCATCGCCTTGCTCCAGTGGGTGACTCCGGCCAGCTGCTGGAGGGTCAGCCCGGTTTCGTGCCGTACGGCCCGCATACGGGTGGCGAGCTCGGCCAGTTCCGGGACGGTCTCGTCGACCGGCTTCTCGGGACGTCCGCGCGACATCGTTCCTCACTCCCCGGCGGTGGAGAGGCGGCGGGCCCGCGCGGGCCGGGAGCCCGGCGTCAGCAGGCCTCGCGCGAGGTCCAGCGCGGTGCCGCCCGCCAGGGTGATGAGTGCCAGGGCGCTGCCGGCCTCGTAGCCGTGGCGGACGAGTACGACCGTCGCGATGAGCACCAGAACCACGACCACGATGCGGATTCGCACCTCGTGCGGAAACGACGGCAGACAGGAGAGGGAGTTGGGGGTCATGGGAGGCCTCCTGGGATGACGGTCCGGACAAGTGGGGTGGCGCCCGGCACAGTTGGCGCTGCGTCCGGCCGCTCGGGCCGGAGGGGGCGATGCACCCACCATGCCCCGGTCCCGTCACGTCGGAACAGCCTCGGCACGCCTCCCGATATGCACCGTATGGTGGGTTATACGGCGCTTATCAAACAAAGCCGACGACGGTCATCAGGGCCCCGAACAATTCGCCGTCCGTCGCCCCGCGCGCTGGAGAACCCCTCTCGCCTCCTGCGTCGCGCCAGCTCAGCGTCTTGCGCGCAGGGAGGGACGGGGTGATCTGTCCGGCAGTGCCCGCGCACCCTGTACATCAAATGCCGGCATCTTCGAAACTGGTTCCGATGGGCAGGTCCGAACCGAACCGCCCGTGCCGAGGCACCCTGGATGACGGTCCCGCGCCTCGCCCGGGTGGGCGGAGTCGCCGTTGGCGCGGCACTCCACCCACCCGGACACACCTCCACCCCCCTCCGCTCGACCGCTCGAACCAGCCGTCGACGGCCGGGGAGCGGCCCGCGCTTTCGGCAGCGACCGTCGTTCCCGAGGCGCAGAACGCGTCCCCGGTGGTCGTTCGTCACGGAAAAAATCAGGCCCAAAGTACCTTCCGCAGAAGGGAGTTGATACATACGGTCGCCTCTGTCAGTTGCGACGACGACGTCAAGGAGGCACGGCATGAACCAGAGCCTGCGGACGACTGCGGCCACGGCGGCGCTGATCACGGGGCTGCTCGCCGCCGGTGGTACCGCCCACGCGGCTCAGAGGATCGACGCGCAGCAGCTCTCCTCGCACATCCAGAAGGCGGTCGCCGCCGCACAGCTGGAGAGCGGCACCACGGGCGGCCCGATCCTGGGCGCGGTCACCAACCCCGAGCGCGCCGACGGCACGTCCGCCTGACGGGGTGGAGGCGCACGCCGTGGACAGCTCCGGGGAACAGCAGGTCAGTTGGTGTCCCAGCGGTGAGGCCCATCGCCCGGAGTCGGTCGTCCTGGGCGTCAGGTCGGGGGAGCACGGACAGGTCGTCTACCTGGCCGAGCCTGTCCCGGCGGCGGACGTCCTGGCCACGATCCCCGAGGGGATCGCCCCGAACCGGGTGCTGCGGTTCGCCTCCCACTGCGTGTCCGAGTGCGCGAACCGGGTCGGCGACGCCTGCGGGCTGATCGACCGCATCGAGACCCTGCCCGTGTCCGAGGCCGGCGGAGCCGTGCCGCGGTGCCACCTCCGTCCGCGCTGCAAGTGGTGGGGGCAGGCGGGCGTGGACGCCTGTCACCGCTGCCCGGCCGTCTCCACGCTCAACCCGCGCGACGACCGGCTCGCGGAGCTCGTCGCGGATCCGTCCACCACCCTGGAGCAGTTGGAGGAGTGGATGGCCGCGGCCGAGTGAGGTGGGTCGGGCGTTGCCGCTCCGCGGCCGACGCGGGGGCCGGGGACGGGGTGCGGGCCGCCGCGGCGGGCGTCGGCCGTCCGCCGGCCGCGTGCTGATCCGTTCGCGCCGTTGAACGGGCCTGTCCCCCACGTCACCGCCTCCGCTCCGCATCCGTGTGCGGGTGCCGGCGGCGTGGGGGACGCCGGCCGTACGGTCGGTCGCGGACGAGTCAGGCAGGACTCTCCGTGCGGGAGCCCAGGCCCGACAGGAGGCCGTCGACCGCGGTGTCCACCGTGGCCGGGACGTCGACCGCGGCGATCATGCCGCCGTTGAGCAGGACCGCCAGTCCGTGCAGCGCGGCGAATACCAGGCGGGCTGCGGCCTGCGGGTCCTGGCCCTCGGCCAGCTCGCCGCCGCGGTGGGCCTCCTCGATCACGGCGTACGGGACGGCGTAGGCGGCGCGCGCCGCGGCCGGTGCTGCCGCGGTCTCCGCCGCGTGCTTGCTGGCGTACATCAGCTCCACGACCGGCATCCGGCCCGCGGTGTACGCGACGTACGTCTGGGCGATCGCGCGGAGCCTGGCCTCGAAGGACGGGCCGGCGGCGGCTACCGCCCCGGCGAGCCGCTCCCCGAGGGTGTCGAACCCGCGCTGCGCCAGCGCGTCCAGCAGGGCCGCCCGGTCCGGGAAGTGCCGCCGGGGCGCGGCATGGCTGACGCCGAGCCCGCGGGCGAGCTCGCGCAGCGACAGCGCCGCGACGCCGTGCTCGATGACCGACCGCTCGGCCTCCTCCAGCAGGGCGGTCCTCAGGTTGCCGTGGTGGTAGCTGCGTTCCTGCATGGCGGCATACTACCGCCCCAATGTTGCCACTGGAAACTATGTTGTCGTTGACAACATGCAGGTGCCGGTGTCAGCCTGGATCCATGAGCGCACCGACCGAAACCACCGCCTGGACCGCCGCCGACCTGCCCTCGCTGGCCGGCCGAACCGTCGTCGTCACCGGGGCCACCAGCGGCCTCGGCGCGGTCACCGCGAAGGAGCTGGCCGGGGCCGGCGCCCACGTGGTGCTCGCCGTCCGCGACACCGCGCGCGGCGAGCACCTCGCGGCGACCTTGACCGGCAGCACCGAGGTACGCCGCCTCGACCTGGCCGACCTGTCCTCCGTCCGCGCCTTCGCCGCCGGCTGGGACCGCCCCCTCGACGTCCTCATCAACAACGCCGGCGTCATGGCCGTCCCCGAGGCGCGCACCGTCGACGGCTTCGAAATGCAGATCGGCACCAACCACCTCGGGCCGTTCGCCCTGACGAACCTGCTGCTGCCGCACATCACCGACCGGGTCGTCACCGTCGCATCCAACGCCCACCGCCGGCCGGGTGTGGACATCGACTTCGACGACCTCAACTCCGAGCGCGACTACCGCCCCTGGCGCGCCTACCAGCAGTCCAAGCTGGCCAACCTGCTCTTCACCCGCGAGCTCCAGCGCCGCCTGACCGAGGCCGGGTCCCCGGTCACCGCCCACGCCGTCCACCCCGGCTACGCCGCGACCAACCTGCAGGGGCGTTCCGCCAGCGCCGTCCAGCGCCTGGTGCTGGCCGTCACGAACCGCCTGATGGCGCAGTCCGACGCCATGGGGGCACTGCCCACCCTCTACGCCGCCACACAGCCGCTGCCCGGCGACAGCTACACCGGGCCCGACGGCCGCGGCGAACTGCGCGGCCACCCCGGCCCGGCGCAGCGCAGCGCCCACGCGCAGGACGACCTGCGGGCCCGGCGGCTGTGGGACCTCTCCGAGCAGCTCACGGGCGTCCGCTTCCCCGACCTGTCCGCCGGCTCGCCGCGGGCGTGACGCGCGGCCCGCGGGCACCCGCTCCCGGTCGGCGTACCCACGTCCACGGCAGGGGCCGCGTCGGGTGACCGGCGACGGTCTTCGTCGGGCCTGCGGCGGGTACCGACGAGGACCCGGCGGATCGGCCACAGGTGCAGGCCGCGCTGCTGTTCCGGTCGGCGCCGGGGCCGAGGCTCTCTCACCCCTCCACCACAGCACCACGGGCCTCCGCCGACGGCGGCAACGCGCCGCCGCGCACGAGACTCCCGCCCGATCCCCTGGCCACCGGCCGTACGAGGGGTGCGATCGTGCCGGCTCCGGGGGCGGTCCGTGCGTTCGCCTCCGGCAGGGGGGCTTGATCCCCTACGTTGGCGCCACGCACCGATCACGGAAGGGGTTCCCCATGCCGAACGACCCGATGGGCCAGGAGACCGAGACCCACACCGAGATCCATCCGCACGTCAAGCTCTGCGCGGGCTGCGGCAACTCCAACCGCAGCCGTGCCGGCTGGTGCTCGCGGTGCGGGGAGCGCCTGCGCCACGCGGAACCCGACCCCGAGTCCGCCGCCTGACGCCGTGCGGAGGTGAGGCGGGGCCGGCCGGGAGGCGACCGGCCGGCCCCGTCCCCGGCGGTCGGGACCACGCCCGGGGCGGCCGGCTCAGCCGAGGGCGGCGGTGTCAGGCGGGGGCGGCGCCGGGGAGCGTGGAGCGGCACTCCGGGTGGCCCCAGCGGGTGCCCAGCTTGGTGATGCTCTCGCCGGCGGCGTACGGGCGTCCGCAGGGGCAGGTGCCGCGGAACTTGGCCTTGATGACCGGTGCGTCGGAGCCGGCGGACGCGTTGGTGCGGCGGGCGGCCGCGGCCGGCTTGCGGCGGGCGGGCGGGGCGGTGCGGTTCGGCGCGGGTACGGGGATGTCGGGGGTGCCCAGTGCGGTGCCGGCCGCCTCCTGGCTGGTGGCGGCATCGCTGGCGGCCTGGTCGGCGATCGCGTTGAGGTGGTCGCCGTCCTCGCGGTGCGCCGGAACGTAGCGGAACTCGACGTCCCGGTCGGAGAGCAGCTCGTCGATGCTCTGGACGAGCTCCCGGTTGGCGACGGGCTTGCCCGCGGCCGTCTTCCAGCCGTTGCGCTTCCAGTTCGGCAGCCACTGCGTGACGGCCTTCATCGCGTACTGCGAGTCCATCCGGACCTGCAGCGCCGTGCCGGGTTCGACGGCCTCCAGCAGGCGCTGGAGGGCGGTGAGTTCACCGATGTTGTTGGTGGCGTGGCCGAGCGGGCCGGCCTCCCAGCGTTCGGGGCGGCCCTCGGAATCGGCGATGACCCACGCCCAGCCGGCCGGGCCCGGGTTTCCCTTGGCCGCCCCGTCACAAGCGGCGATGATGCGATCGGACATCCCCCGATCATGCCCTACCCGGCACACCGCCCCGCGCCCCGAGCGGCGGCCCCGCGTCTCCTGGGCCGTCCGGAGGCTCCGGCGCACACCGGCGCCGTCCGCACTCCAGGTCGGTGACGCCGGTCGCGTCGAGCGGACATGAGCCGGCCCGCCGGCGGGCAGATCGACCGCAGCGGCATCCGCATCGGGGTCGACACCTGGGTCGTCGGGCGTTCCGGCTCCTGCCGCGCGGCCTCCGACGGCCGCCTGCCGCTCCCACCCCACCGGCTCCCGCACCCAAGCCGCCCGCCTGCGGATCGCCAGGCGTCCCCCGCTCCTCCCGCCCTGGCGTATGCCGGTGGCACGGTCACGCCCAGGAGGCCCCCTTGCCCGACCTCTGGATGCCCGGGGCGACCCGGCTCGACATCGGCGACCACGCCCCCACCGACGGCGGGCCCGCGAAGGCCGTGGCCCACGTGACGTGGGACAGGAACGCCAGCGCGGCCGAGCCCGCCGACCTGGTCCCCTACGAGACCCTCGTCACCTACTTCGGCCGCAACCCGGACGGGAAGGCCGCCGCGCCGCACCTGCTCTGGGACCCGTTCACGGGCCGCCTCACCCAGTTCCACCCGGCGGACTCCCGCTCCAAGAGCCTGGTCGACCGGGCCGGGGGGACGCGCACCAACCGGGCCGGTTCGGTCGTCATCCAGGTCGAGGCGCTCTTCTTCCCGTACTGCCGCGTCGACGGCAGGGTGTACGCCCGCCTGCGGGACGCGCCCTGCAAGGGCTGGGCCGCGCTCCGGGACTGGGTGCACGCGTGGGGCGTGCCGAACGTCTGGCCCATGGGGCAGCCGACGGACTTCACCGCTCACCGCGACGAGTCGGTGTGGGAGCGGCAGGGCGGCTGGTACGCCCATGCCCATGTCCCGGAGAACGACCACACGGATCCCGGGTCCTGGCCCGACCTCGCCGACGCGCCCGCGCCGGGCAGGCCGGCGTACGAGCCGTTCCCGGGCTCCGGCTTCTTCGTCCCCGGCCGCCGCTCGCCCGTCATCGCCGCCATGCACGCGCGGCTCGTCGCCGTCGGCTGCGGCCGGTACCGGACGCACACGGACGTCGACGTCTGGGGCTCCGGCGACCGGGCCAGCTACGCCGCGTGGCAGCGCAAGCTCGGCTACTCCGGCGACGACGCGGACGGCATCCCGGGCCGCACCAGCTGGAACAAGCTCCAGGTCCCCCGCGTGTAGGGGGACCCCGGCGGTGCCCGCGGCGCCGCCGTCGTGGGACCCGACCCGGGAGATCTCCCTACATCGCGGGGAGTGACTTTTTGGATCTTCAGCCAGTACGAAGTCCGTTCGTAGGCGGCAGAGACTTCCCCCCAAGGGCCGCGGCTCATCGTGAGGGCCGACGCCACAAATCGAGGGGGAACCACCACGATGAGTGGTCAGTTGTACGACGGCATCGGGGAAGCTTTCGAGGGTTTCAAGACCCTGCCCGTCATTCGCTACGCCGAGGTACCGGGCTTCCTCGCCCTGGTCGGCGACGTCACGGGCAAGTCCGTGCTCGACATCGCCTGCGGTACCGGCTTCTACAGTCGCGAGCTCAAGCGGCGCGGCGCGTCCCGCGTCTTCGGGTTCGACATCTCCGGCGCGATGATCGACGCGGCCGCCGCCCTCGAGCGGTCGGCGCCGCTCGGCATCGACTACGAGGTGGGCGACACCGCCACGCTGCGGTCGTTCGACGAGCCGTTCGACGTCGCCGTGGCCGTCCAGGCGTTCAACTACGCCGACGAGGTCGCCGAGATCGAGCTGATGATGCGCAACATCCGGCGCAGCCTCGTCCCCGGCGGCGCGTTCTACCTGTTCGTGCAGAACCCGGACTTCGACTTCGACGGCCCGTCGCTGGCCAAGTACGGGTTCCTGTGCGAGTCGACCGGCAAGGACAACGAGATCGGCCGGGGGATCCGGCTCACGGCCCTGCTGGAGCCGCCGGTCTCGTTCGAGGCCACGGTGCCGTCGAAGGAGACGTACGAGCAGACGCTGAAGGCGGCCGGCTTCACCGGGATCGAGTGGGTCCGGCTGGACGTCTCGGACGCGGGGGTGGCGGAGTTCGGCGAGGAGTACTGGGAGCAGTACGCCGCGAACCGACCCCTGACCATGATCCGCTGTACCGCCTGAGCGACGGGCTGCGGGCGGGCCCGGCCCCTCGGGGGCGGGCCCGCCCGTCGTCGCATCGGGTGGACCTCCACCGATCCTGCCACCCGCCGTCCGTCAACCGCCCATACTGACACCACGGTTGGCCGGGCGGTCGGGCGACGCCCGGCGGGGACGGGGGACGGCATGGCTTCGGGCCCGAAGAGGCGAGGGCCTGCCTCGACCGTGGCCAAGGGCGTGCTGGCCGGGGCACTGGCGGTGCTGTCGGAGGCCGGCCTCGTGTGGCTCGCGTTCGTCCTCGCCCTCGACGGCCGGACGGGGTGGGCGTGGCTCGCCGGCGCCGGTGCGGCGGTGCTCCTGGTGCCCCTGGTGGGACTGGTCATCCGGCACAACGCCATGGACGACCACGAGAGGCCCCTGGTGGTGGCGGGTGTCGTCCTGTCCGGCGTCCTGCTCGGCTGGCTCGCCCTCCACCTGATGACGGGAGGGGCCCCGCAGCGGGCCGGGTTGGTGGCCCTGCCCGCCGCCGCCCTGTTCGCGGTCACCTTCTGGCTGGGTGTCCAGGACGACCTGGACGGACGTCCCGGCTGGGTGCTGGCGCTGGTCTTCACCGTACCGCTGGCCCTGGTGGTGGCCACCCTCGCCCGCGAGGGCCGCGTCCTCGCCGCCTGGCTCGTGGGCGGACCCGGGCTGGCCGGGACGCTCGGCGCCCTGTGGGTGGTGAACGACTGGTCGGTCCCGCGCGTCCGGCTCTCCGTCCCGCGCAGGGCGCTCCCGGAGCCGTCCGGGCCGCCTCCGCCGGGAGCGGTGGTCCCGCTCTGGGCACAGGCAGCGGGTCTCGTCGTACCCCTGGGGTCCCTCGGCTGGGCGGCGCTCCACAGCACGCAGCACCGGCCGGGCACCGGTCCGGCCGCCGTGCTGGTGGGGGCCGGGGAACTCGCGGTCGCCGCGGCCGTGCTGGGGGTGCTCCAGGCGCTGCTGCTCGGCTGGCTGCGTCCGGGGTGCACACCCGGGATCGCGGAGAAGGCCGCCGCGTACCTGTGGCGCCACGCGGTGGCACACCACGACGACGACCCGTCCGGACGGACGCCGAGGGGGCGTGAGGCGCGGTGGCTCGAGGAGCGCGAGTGGGCCCTGCGGGATGTGGTCCGGCGCGCGGGGTGGGACGGGTACGGGCGGGAGCGGGCGGACCGGGAGGGTGACCGGGTACGCGCGCGCCGCATCGAGGCCGCGGCCAGGACGGAGTTCGGCCACGACCGCGCCGCGGTCCGGACGTCCGGGCTCCTGGTGCGTCCGCTGCGCCCCGCTGCCGGTGACGCCGCCGTCGTGGAGGCGGCGTTCGCCACCGGTCTGGCCGTCGACCGGGTGTGGCCCCGGATCGAGCTGGTGGCCCCGCCCCGGGTCCGGCACGAGGCCCGCCGCCTCGGCCGGGCCGTCGCGTTGCTGCGCGTCACCGCCGCCGGCGCCGTCTGCACCGCTGCGGCGTGGGGGTTCGCGGCGGAGGTCCTCGTACGCCCCCGGCCGGAGAGCGGCTCCTTGGTGGTACTGGTCCTCGGTCCGCTCCTGATCGCCCTGGCCGCGGTCGTGGCGGGCCGTCGGCGGGTGGTGGCGGCGTACGAGCACCGCGCGGACGCGGCCGACGTGTACCGCTTCGACCTGGCCGAGGCCCTGCGGCTGCCCTTGCCGGACAACCACGCCGACTTCCTCGGGCAGAGCGCCGCGCTGCTGGGAGTCGGGGAGTACGACCGGCCGCTCGCCCGGACGGGTGCCGTACGGACCGCCGCGCCCGGGCCCCCGGAGAACGCGGGGTCCGTCGGGATGTCGGGCGCCGACCGCGAGGCGCTGGTGTCCGAGGTGTCGGCCGAGGTGGTGCGCGGGGTGCGCGCCGCACTGCGGGACGAGCACGAGGCGCCGGCCCGGCGGGTCGGCCCCGGCCAGCTCGGCGCGACCGACCTGGCCCGGCTCGCCGAGGAGGTGGCCCGGCGCACGTCGGCGGCGGTCGGCCAACGTCTGGGGCGCGAGCTGTCCGACCTGCACCGGAACGCGGCCCGCGAGCTGCAGCAGGTGCTGCGGGCGGGCATCGAGGAGGCCGTGACCGGGCCGCCGCTGGCGAACTTCACCGGCTACTTCGCCCTCCAGCTCGACGCCGGCCAGGAGGTCGTCGGCGGCGGGGCCGCGGGCGGGGGTGCGTCCGGCGGGCTCGCGCAGGGCGCGACCATCGTGGCGTCCCCCGGGCAGCGCCTGGGCCTGGTGCTGTTCGTGGTGCGCGACCCGCGGGGCCGGGATGCGGGATCCGCCCAGCAGATCGCGCCCGAACGGCAGTTCTTCGTCCTGGAGCCGGTGCACATCGAGGGGGGCCGGGACGTGTCCGAGGCCGAGTTCGACGCGCTGGTCGACAGCCCGACGCTCGCTCCCAGCCCCCACCGGCGGACCCTGCGGACCGAGCGGGAGGCGCAGACGGTGTTCCGCATCCCCCTGCCGGAGGAGGAGGGGCTGCACGAGGTGTGGTTCCAGCTCTACCAGGCCGGCCGGCTCGTCCAGGTGATCGCGGTCTCGATCGCGGTCCGGGCCGCGGCTTCCGAGGCGCGGTCCGGGGGCGACGTGCGCGGGCAGGACTCCGGATGACGGGCAGCCAGCCGGCCGACGTCACCGTCCGGGTGCGGCGTACGGCTCGGACCACCCAGGTCGTCTTCCAGGCCCGCAACGGCACACCGCCCCTGCGGATGACCCTGCCCCAGCCAGGAGTCATGGACGTGGCCCGGCGCCGCCTCGACGCCGGGCTGCTGGGACTCAAGGACGTGCTGCCGGGCCTGGCGGTGGACGACGGGGACGTCCCCGAGGTGTTCGACGTGCTGCACCGCATCGGCCGTGGGCTCGTCTTCCTCCTGTTCGGCCTCGAGGCCGGGGTCATCCAGGGCCTCCAGGCCTTCTGGAACGCCGCGTTGCCCGTCGGGCGCAACCCGGCGCTGCCCCCTCCGCTCGTGGAGTGCGTCGGCGACCGCGACTGCTTCCTCCCCCTCGAACTGCTGCCCCTCCACCGGATGTACCCGACCGTGCCGGCCGACCGTGCGGAGCTCGTCGCGCAGTGCCGCGACCTCGTCGGCTTCTCCTGCGTGGTCAAGCGGACGCTGCTGCCCGCCCGGGTACCCACGGGGCTCTCGCTGCGGCCGGCGCCGGGAGGACGGCTGCCCCTGCGCTTCCTGCGGCACGAGTTGCTCTCCGGGGCCCGGCGCGAACTCGACTGGCTGACCTCGGCGGCGGCGGACCGGGTCGAGGTGGACGGTCCGTACCCCGGCGACGGCGACGACACCGGGGCCGCCACTCTGGCCGAGCAGATCTTCGACCCCCGGCGCTCGCTCGCCGGCGAGGTCCGGGCCGTGCCCGACCAGATCCAGCACTTCGCCTGCCACTGCTACGCCACGCTCGACAGCCCCCTCGACAACGAGATCGAGCTGCACGGCGGCGGCCGGGACCTCCGGGTGAAGCTCGGCACCATCGCGGAGGACCTGGTCGCGCTGAAGTCCCGGCCCGGGCACGAGAGCGACGAGATGCCGCTCGTGGTCATGAACGCCTGCGGGTCGGCGCGCATGCACGCGACCAGTTCCCTCTCCTTCCCGCACCTCTTCCTGACCAACGGGAACCGGGGCTTCGTCGGCAGTGAGATCGAGGTGCCGGACGAGGTGGCGGCGGCCTTCTCCCAGGCGCTGTACGAGCGGTTCCTGCTCCGTCGGCTGCCACTGGGCCGCTCGGTGTTCGAAGCCCGCAACAGCCTGCTGCACACGTACGGGAATCCGCTCGGCATCGCGTACGCGGCCTACGCGGATCCACAGCTCCATGTCCGCACCGACCCGACAGAGGATGCAGATGTCGATCTCCCAGCGAACCGAGTCCCCGCTCCCTGACCGGCCCAAGCCCGACGGGCCCGCGGTGGTCCGCGTCATCGGCCTGGAGGACGGCGACGACCGCTCCCTGTTCCGGCGCTCTCAGGAATGGCGGCTGGGCCGGGCCGAGGTCCCGCTCGAGGTGTTCCAGGAGCGGGTCACCGGATTCCTCGACTCGATGCGGTCGGTGATCGGGGCCCTGCCCGCCCACTGCGGGGACTTCGAGCTGAACGAGGTCACCATCAGCGCCGAGGTCAGCGCGAAGGGCCAGGTCTCCCTCCTGGGCTCCGGCGGGGAACTCGCGGGCTCGTCGAGCCTGACGTTCACGTTCACCCGCCGGGCGCCCGAGTAGGTACCGGCCGGGGCACGGGCTCAGGTCTGGCTGCGAGGGCGCGCGCCGTCAGGGACGGCACGCGTGCAGGGCCGCCGTCCGCCATGCGGCGGTCACCGCGGAACGGGCGCGCGCCGTGCTGGTGGTGAGGTCGTCCGTCAGCACGAGCGGCCTGCCGACGTGGACGTGCAGCCTGGGGCGGCGTACGGGGGCCGTCACGAGGCCGGCGAGCTGCTTGGGCCCGCTGCCCGAGGTCAGCCGGCGGGCTCCGGCCTGCCCGACCGGCACCACGGGTGCCCCGGTGCGCAGGGCGAGCCGGGCCAGGCCGGTGTGGAAGGCGCCCGGGGCGGCTTCGCCGGCGTCCTTGCGGCGGGGCAGGCCGCCTTCGGCGTAGATGAGGACGTGGCGTCCCTGCTGCAGGGCTCGGGCCGCCAGGTCCAGGGCGGCCGCGGCGTCCCGGCTGCCGCGGTGCACGGGGACGTGCCCCTCCCGGGTGAGGGCGCCTCCGAGTACGGGGATCCGCCACAGGCCGGCGGCCGCCATGACGACCGGCTGGACGCCGAGGCGGCGCAGGGCGGCGAGGACGACGGCGGGGTCCGCGAGGGAGGTGTGGTTGGCGGCGAGGATGCTGCCGGGTGCCGGTTCGGAGCCGGTGTCCGTGCTCGTCGACAGGCGGCCGAAGACGGGCACTACGGTGTGGGCGAAGCGGCTGAGCATGTCGGCTCCCGGACTGAGGCTGTGGTCGCCTTCATCGTCGCCGGCCCGGCGCCACCGGGTCGTGGGGCGGCGTACTCATTCCTCGGGGCTCATGTGCTCAGCCGACAGCGGGGGCGTCCGACCGGACGGGTCGTCACCAGGAGGCGGGCGGAGCGGTTTCGGGCCGGTCTTCGGCGGTGAGCGGCACGCGCCGTGGCCTGCCGTGCCGTCACACCGGTTACGGGTGGGGTGAGTTCGCTCCGGCAGCGCGGGCCGCGCCGGTCGTCGGAGGGCGATGTCCGACCCGGTTCCTACCATGGCGTCCATGAGCACCACGCACAGTAGTTCGACCGCGCAGACCTTGCGGGACCTCCTCGCCCTGGCCCGCGAGGAGCCCCGCCCGGTGGCTGCGGGCGCCGCGGCGCGGGCCGTCGCGCGGACGCGGCCCGCCCGGACCGTCGCGGCCGCCGTGGCCGCCGCCGGCGGACCGGACGAGGACGCCGTTCGGCGGCTGGCCGCCCTGGTGCGGGACCATCTCGCGGGCTCCCCCGGGCGGTGGCTCGGCGTGCACGACGCGCTCGCCGGCCACCGCGGGACACTGCCCGACCTGCTGGCGGACGTACCGCCGCCCGCGCCGCCCGCCGCCCCGGGCGTCGTACGCGTGCCGGCGCCGCGCAGCGTCCAGGCCACCCTCGCCCTGCTGCTGGAGCACACGCCGCCGCAGGACGCGGCCGCGGCCCTCGCCGTGTTCCCGGACGACACCCTGGACCTGCTGCTCGCCACCGGGCCCGTCCCCGGGCCGGTGCTCACCGACGCCGTCGCGGGGCACGGTGACACCCGGACCAGGACCGCGCTCGCCCGCCACACCCGGCTCGACGCCCGCGTGCTGGCGCGGCTGCTGGACACGGGGGACCCGCGGGTCGGGGCCGCGGTCTACCGCAACCCGCGCGCCACCCAGACACTGCGCCGCACCCTCGCGGGCCGCCTCGACGACGTCCCCATGGACGAGGGCCTGTACGCCGAACTCACCGACCCGGCGGGCGAGCTGCCGAGCACGTGGCTCGCGCCGCTGCTGGTGTCCGGCGACCCGGGTCTCACGGCCCGTGCCGTGGCCGGGGCCCGCGGCGTCGCCCAGCAGTACGCGCTGGTCAGGGTCTGGGAGCGGACCGGCCCGGACGCGGTGCGCGCACTGGTGGACGACCCGGCGGTGCGCGCGCACCTGACCCCGCCGGTCCTCTCCCGCGTCACCAGGTCCCTCGCGGCCGAGGACGGTTCGGGGGCGGCGCTCGCGGCCCTGCGCGCCCGCTGCGAGCCGTACGGGGACCCCGCGCGGCTGCCCGCGCTGCTGGCGGCCACGCGGCGCACGAGCACGCTGCGCGTGCTGCTCGCCGAGCCGTACGCGTACGACCTCCGGGCCCTGTCGGAAGCCCATGCGAAGACCCCCTTCATGCCGAAGGCCACCGTCGAGCTGGCCCGCCACGAGGACGCCGACGACGCCCAGCGCCTCGCCTTCCGGCTGAGCACGCTCAACGACCCGTGGCAGGGCGGCGGCCGACGCACCGGGAACACCACCCCGCCCGCGCGACGCCTCGCCAGCGAGGCGCTCGACGACAGGGCGTCGCTGTGGGCGGAGGGCATGGCGGCGGCCGGCCTGCTCGACCCGGCCGACCTGGTCTCCACCGCTCGCCCCGCCGTGCACGCGCTGGGCGCCCTGCAGGCGCTGGCGCGGCGGAAGCTGCTGGGCGGAGCGCTCCTGGCCGGACTCGCCGAGCTGGCCGAGGGCGCGCTCGGGGAACGCCCGGAGGCATGGGCGGCGTTCGGGGCCCTGCTCCCCCGGCACGGGGGCACCCTGCACGAGGTGATCACCGAGGCCGGGAAGGCCGAGGCCGCCGCGGACGGCGTCGTCCCGTCCGCCGCGCCCGCCGACGGTGGTACGGCTGCGGCCGCCGAGGCACCCGAGCGGCCGCGCACCCCGTACGAGCGGGCCGCGCTGGCCGCCCTCGACGTCCTGCGCGGCTGCCTCGCCGACGGTGGCGCGCCGGCTCCCTCCGACCCCGGCGTGCTGTTCTTCCTCGCCGCCCACGGCGACGAGGACGCGCCCGGACTCGCCACCCCGCGGTGGCTGTCACAGGCGTGCGCGGACCACGGGGTACGACCACCCTGGACGCGCGGGTGGTCGGTCGCGCCCACCCGGGACGAGGCGCGGGCGACGTTCGCCGGTCTCGCCCCCTCCACCGCCCGGTCCGTCGCCGTCGCGTACGAGCACGGGATCCTGACGGTGGCCGACCTGCTCGACGGGCTGCCCGCGCAGTACCTGCTCCCGCTGCCGGGCGACTGGCGGCGGCAGGCCTTCGCCACTGCGTGGCAGGCCGGCGTGGCCCGCCTGCTGCGCACCGAGTTGGGCGCCGACCCGGACGCCTGGCTGCGGCTCGCGGGGACCGTGGCCGCCGCGGGCGGCGGCGACCTGGACACGGGCGGCGGTGGGCTCACCTGGCCCGAGCTGGTGCGGCTGGCCCGGTCCGGGGAGGTGGACGGCAGGGGGACCGACGGGGCGGACGGCAGTGGGGCCGCCGGGACGGACGGCTGCGGTGCCGGGGCGGCAGGGGACGGGACCGGGGAGGCGCGCACCGGTGAGCGGGCCGCCACGGCACGGCGGCCGCTGGGGCAGTGGAAGTACGGGCAGCCCACGCCGCTGCCGGCCACGCCCGAGGAGGCGGTCCGGCAGAGCGGGCGCGGCAGCCACCTGTGGCAGTGGCCCATCGCCACGATGCTGTGCATGGCGGACGCCGACACCGTCGACGCGGTCCTGCCCCGCCTGGGCCCGGACGGCCCCTGGCTGCTGGCCGCGTACCTGCTGCGCCACGAGCGGACCCCGCGGACCGTGCTGGACCGGCTGCTGGCCGGGCGCGACCCCAGGGCCATGTACGTCCTCGCCGCCGGCGCCAGGCGCCTGCCGGCCGGTACCGCGGACCGGCTGGCCGACCTGGGCGATCCCGAGGTCGACTACTTCCTGCTCGCCGAGAACGCCCCCGAGCCGGTCCGCCGGCGGATCGTCCGCCGCTCCCGGGCCGGTGGCACGCAGCGCGCGGAGCAGCTGGGGAAGCTGGTCCTGGAACGGATGCCGGCCGGTCCGTGGGGGCAGCCGGCCGGGTCGCTGCGCTGGCTGGCCTCGGCCGAGCCCGACCTGGTCGAGGCGGTGCTCACCCGCTCGCCCGAGCTGAGTCTCGTCCAGCAGCTCACCGGCTGCCTGCACCTGGTCGAGCACGGTGGCCGGGACCGGCTGGCCGCGCTCGTGGCGCGCGGGGTGCTCGGCCGGGCGGCCACGAAACTCTGCGCGAAGGCGCTGGCGTCCGCGGACCCGGCCGCCGTCGTGCGGGCCCGGCTCGCCCTCGAGACCGACCCGGTCAAGCTCGCCGCGAAGCTGCGCACCGCCTCCGGGGAGGGGGACGACCCGTACCGTCGCGTCTTCCCGCACGCCCCCGACTGGGACGTCCTCGCCGCCGAGCACGCGAAGGAGCCGCTGCCGCAGTGGGCGTGGCTGGTCCGGCGCCCGGACGCGCCCCTGGAGCTCCGGCTCCGCCATCCCGAGCTGGCACCGGAGCCCGGACCCGGCGGACTGCCCGAGGGGCCCGAATTCACGCGGGCCCGCAGCCGTTTCGGCCTGGGAGGGCTCTACAGTGCCCCGCCGGTCATGCAGTTCGACGGGCTGCTCGCCTCGGGCCACCTCCGCGCCCGCGACCTGCTGGAGGTGGCGACCCCGGCCGTGCTGGTGCTCTCCTACCTGAGCTCGGCGCGGCTCCGTACGGACGCCCCGCCGGAGGCCGCCGCCGCCCTGGAGGCCTTGGCGGACCTGGTCGGGCGGCGCCTCGGCACGGATCGGCTGGCGTGGGAGCGGGTCGTACGGCGGCTCACCGGCCGCGACCCGGGGTGGGACGCGATGTCGCCGGTGACGGCGCTCCTGGACTGACGGGCCCCCGGGGGCGGGGCGGCGAGGGGACCCGCCGTCCCCCCTCCGCGTCCCGGAGGATGCTCAGTCGAGGCAGAACTCGTTGCCCTCGACGTCCTGCATGACGATGCACGACTCGTCGACGCCGTCGGCGCGGAGCAGTTGAACGCGCACGGCGCCGAGCGCGACCAGGCGCGCGCATTCGGCCTCGAGTACGGCCAGGCGCTCCTCACCCACGAGTCCGGTGCCGACCCGCACGTCGAGGTGCACCCGGTTCTTGACGGACTTGCCCTCGGGAACGCGCTGGAAGAACAGCCGCGGGCCGACGCCCGAAGGGTCCACGCAGGCGAACGCCGACCCCTGGCGCTCGGGCGGCAGCGCGCGGTCGAAGTCGTCCCACGTGGCGAACCCCTCCGGCGGCGGCGGTACGACGTACCCCAGCACCTCGCACCAGAAGCGGGCGACGCGCTCGGGCACTGCACAGTCGAAGGTGACCTGGAACTGCTTGATCGATGCCATCCGCGCACCCTAACAAGGGTGATCCGGGCCGCTCGTTCGCCCGCGCGGTCGCGTCGACGGGTCAGGACGGGGCGGCATGCGCGGCGAGGACGGCGTCAGCGGTCTTCGTACGGGCGTACAGGACCGTGCGGCCGGTGCGGTGGGCGGTCACGAAGCCGGCGTCGCGCAGGGCGGACAGGTTCTGGGAGACGGCCGCCATGGAGGCGCCGGTACGGGCGGCCAGTTCGGTGGTGGTGGCCGGTGCGTCGAGCTCGGTGAGGAGCAGTGTGCGGGTGCGGCCCAGCACGGCTGCCAGGGCTGCGGTGCCGGCGGCCGGCCGGGGTTCCCACAGGGTTCCGGTGCCGCGGGCGCGGTAGGCGAGCTGGGGCGGGTCCGGGGGTGCGACCCGGGTCGACAGGCCCGGGCCCTTGAAGGCGCACGGGACCAGCAGCAGTCCGCTGCCCGCGGTCGCCCGGGACAGGGTGTGCGGGCGGCGGACCAGGCGCAGGACGTCGTCGTGCCAGCTGGCCAGGGGGTGCAGGTCGTCGAGCAGGTGGCCGGCTCCGTGTTCGGCGACCTGCCGGGCGCGGTGGCGGACGTCGGCGTCGAGCAGTGCCCGGATGCGGGCCCAGTACGGGGCGAGGGCCAGTTCCCAGTACGCCTGGATCTCCTGCGCGAGGTGCTCCACGCGGTGCGGGTCGGCGTGGAGCGCGCGGAGCCGCTCGCCGAGGGCGCCCTGGTGGTGGCGCAGGTGGTCGAGGTCGCGCCGTAGCCGCTCGGGCGGGGTCGCGGTGATCGCCGCCAGTTCGTCGGCCGGTGTCGGGGCCGGGCCCGGCGGTGCGGGGTTGAGGAAGTCGGGGACGTAGCCGGAGGGCGGGATCAGCTCCGCCAGCCACCCCCGGTCCAGCCCGGCGGCCGCGAGCCGGGGCCGTACCTGCTCCAGCCAGCGGTGGTGCACCGGGTCCGCGGCTCCGGAGCGGAGCAGCCGGAAGCTCGTCCCGACCTGCCACATCGGGGAGACGGCGAACCGCATCCGTGCGAGGTCCCCCGCAGAGAAGGAGAGCTCCGCCACCGTGTCCGTCCGCTCGGTCGAGGATTCGGGTCCACCTGAATCGATGGCGCCGAGAGTACCGTCCGAAGATCCTTCCGGCATGACCGACCTGGAGACGAACACCGCCGCCGCAGCGGCATCGGGCACGTGGACGCTGGGTGACCTCACGGTCCGCCGGATCGGCTTCGGCGCCATGCGCCTGCCGCAGACCGGCACGGCACTCGTGCCCGGTGCGAGGCCGCGCGACCGCAACGAGGCGATCGGCGTCCTGCGCCGCGCCGTGGAACTCGGCGTCAACCACATCGACACCGCCGCCTTCTACTTCTCCCCGCTGCGCTCCGCGAACGAGGCCGAGCGGTTCGGCGTGCTGGCGGAGTTGCGGGAGGCGGGGCTGATCCGGCACCTGGGCCTGTCCAACGTCACCCCCGAACACCTCGCCGAGGCGCGGGAGATCGCGCCGGTGGTGTGCGTGCAGAACATGTACGGCATCGGGGTCCGGCCCGACCAGGACGCGTTCGTACGCCACTGCGGCGAGCAGGGCGTCGCCTTCGTGCCCTTCTACGCCCTCGCGGCCGACGGCCGGCAGGCCGGGGCGACCGGGCGGGAGCACGAGGAGGTCCGGGCGGTGGCCCGGGCGCGGGGCGTGACGCCGGCCCAGGTCCGCATCGCGTGGACGCTGCACCGGGGACCGCACGTGCTGGCCATCCCCGGCACCGGCGACCCCGCCCACCTCGAGGCCAACGTCGCCGCCGGCGCGCTGCGCCTCACCGACGGCGAACTCGCCCGGCTCGAGGCGGTCCACCGCGGCAGGGGGTGACGCCCTGGTGGGCTCCCGCCCGGCGGGCGGCCGGTCGCGCGGGTCGGGGCGTACCGTGCCGGCATGGAGCAGCGCATCACCCTGGTCACGCTGGGGGTTTCGGATCTCGCCCGCGCCAAGGCCTTCTACCGCGCGCTGGGCTGGCGGGGTCAGGAGGTCGAGGAGACGGTCTTCTTCCAGGCGGGCGGCCTGGGCCTCGTGCTGTGGGACCGCGGCAGGCTCGCGCGGGAGTGCGGACTGGAGGCGGGGCCGGGGCCGGTGCCGGCGGTCGGGTTCGGCGGGATCGCCCTGTCGCACAACGTCCGGTCCGACGCCGAGGTGGACGCCCTGCTGTCGGCGGTGGAGCGGGCCGGCGGGACGGTCACGAAGCCCGGGGCCGTGAACGCCGTCGGGTTCTACTCGGGCGCCTTCGTCGACCCCGACGGCCACGCCTGGGAGGTCGCGCACAATCCCGGGATCCCCTTCAACGAGGACGGCTCGATCACCCTCCCCGACTTCGGTGGCGTCTGAGACGGTCTCCTCCGAGTGCGGACGGGAGGCGGTGGCTCTTGACCGGAGAGGTGATTAGGCACCATATTACTTCACGTGACCCAGCACCCCGAGACCGGACCCGGCGCGCCCACGCTCGACCAGGCGCGCCGCCAGATCGCCCGCTACGGCCTCACGGCCGACCCGCAGGCGGTGCTGGTCGCGGCGCGCCTGATGGCCGCCGGCGCCCGGATCGGCCAGGCGGGCGAGGTGCACTTCGGGCGCTTCGGCCTCTCCACCGGCCGCTACCGACTGCTGGCCGACCTGGAGGACCACGGCGGCGAGAAGTCGCCCTCCCAGCTCGCGGCGAGCCTCGGCGTGTCCCGGGCCACCGTGACGGGCCTGGTCAACGGGCTGGAGCAGGAGGGTCTGGTGGCCCGCCGACCATCCACGGAGGACGGGCGCGGCAACGTGGTGGTCCTCACCGCGCGGGGCGCCGACAAGCTGCGCGAGCTGGCGCCCGAGCACTTCGCCCGGATGCAGGGACTGGTCGGCGGACTGTCCCCCGAGGAGCGCGCCACCTTCCTCGACCTGCTCGCCCGGGTGGTCTCGGGCATCGATGCGCTCACCGACGACCGACCCGACGGCCGACCTCACGGCCGACCCTGAGGCCGACCGCGTCCCGGCGGGCCGCCTGGCGGCCCGCCTTTCTTCCCATCCTATAGTTAGGCACCTAAGCACTAATAGTTAGGTGACTAATTACTTTGTTCGAGAGGACGACCGATGATGACGAGGAAGGCTGCCGGCGCTCCCCCGCCCCCGAGTGCGTGGAGCGAGGTCCTGGTCGCCTACGCCATGCCCGCGGCGACGGCCGGTCTCGGCGGCGCCGTGACCGGGCAGCCGCAGCTGGTGGTCGCGGCGCTCACCACCATCGGTGGCGCCTCCGCCCTGGTGACCGCCGCCCTCGGCGCCGTGCTGCGGCGCCGCCCCCTCCGGGCCCGGCCCGGCCGGACCCCGCGCGCGCTCGCAGCCGCCGCCGCGGGCCTCGCCGGCGCGGCGCTCGGCCTGGCCGTCGGCCTCGCCGCCGCCCACGGGCTGCCGCACGTCCCGGCCCTCGCCGACAGCCCGTGGCCGCGCCGGCTGCCGGTCGACCTGCCGGTCTCCTCGGCGATCGCGGCCGCCGTCACCACCTGGCGCCGACGCGGGAGCGGCCCGGCCCGCGCACCGCAGCACCGACTCCCCGTCACACCCCGACCCGAAAGGCAGACTTCATGATCGTCATCATGGGCGCCGGTGGCGCACACCGGCGGCGCCACCCTGCGCAGCCTCGCCGCCCTCGGCGTACCGAGCCGCGCCCTGAGCCGCGACCCCGCCCGCCTGACCTCGGCACTCGACGCGCGCACGCTCGCCCGCACCACGGTCCTCCGCGCCGACGCCGCCGATCCGGAGTCCCTGCGGGCGGCCTTCCGCGGCGCGCACCAGCTCTTCCTCACCATGGCCAACGGCCCGCACCAGGTCCGGTACGAGCTCGACGCGATCGACGCGGCCGTCGACTGCGGCGTGACGCACGTCGTCAAGGTCTCCGCGCCGGCCGCCGAACCGGACTCCCCCGTCGCCGTCTCGCGCGGCCACCACCTGGTCGAGGAGCGGCTGCGGTCCTGCGGCGTCACCGCCACCGTCCTGCGGCCGTACGCCTTCATGCAGAAGCTGCTGCTCCTGGCGCCCGGCATCGCCGCCGCCGGGGTCGTGCACGGCGCGACGGGCGATGCGCGGTGCAACTACGTGGACGTCCGGGACATCGGGGACGCCGCGGCCGAGGTCCTCACCCGTCCGGCGTCGGCCGGCGGCACGTACCCGCTCACCGGCGGGCGGGCCTACAGCCACCCGGAACTCACGTCACTGCTGGGCGGGTTGCTCGGCCGACCGGTCCGCTACCTCGACCTGAGCCCCTCCGAGCTGTACGCCCACCTGGTCGGCCGGGCCGGGATGCCGGACTGGCTGGCCGCCCACGTGGTGGAGATCCAGCAGCTCGCGGTGGCTCGCGAGGAGACACCGGACGACTCCTTCCGCCGCCTCGTCGGACGCGCCCCCCGCACCCTCGAGGACTTCCTCGTCGAGAACCTGCACCGGTTCCGCTGACCCGCGGCGGCGGGGCGGACCTGCCGGGCAGCGGGTCGGAGCTGCCCGGCACGGGTCGGACCCGGCGGGCGCCGCCGTCCACGAAGAGTTCGCGGTCCGGGCGGCGGCCCGACGGCGTCACGGGCACAGGGGGTACCGGGGCGGGCGGGCCCGGGGGCGTACAACCTTTTCGGGGGGCCGGGGGTCCAGAGGGTGTTCATCTGATCGCACACCTAGGGGGAACGGACGTGCGACGCCACATCCGTCACGCCGTCGCCATCGCCGCGGCGGCCACCACGCTCACCGGAGGCCTGCTGGTCTCCACCGGTACGCAGGCCGCGGCCGCCGCCGCGGGTCCGGCGCCCAGCCGGTTCTCCGACGACTTCAACGGCGACGGCGTCCACGACCTGGCCATCGGCGCCCCCGACGCCACCGTGAACGCCACGGGCACGGACGGGGCCACCACGCAGCTGCCGGGCGCGGGCTACGTCACCGTCTCGTACGGCGGCCGGTACGGCGCCCAGAAGACCGGCCTGAAGGTCCTCACCCAGAACAGCCCCGGAGTACCGGGCGACGCCGCCCAGGGCCGGCGTTTCGGCCAGGTCCTGACCAACGGCGACTTCAACGCCGACGGTTACGCGGACCTCGCCGTGGGCGCCCGCGGCGACCAGGTCAGCCTGCTGTGGGGCAGCCCCACCGGCCTCAAGGGCGGCACCCTGATGCCCGACCCGCAGCACCGGCCCGGCTTCGGCACCGTCCTGAAGGCCGGTGACTTCACCGGTGACGGGAAGACCGACCTGGTCGTCGGCTACCAGACCTCCCTCTGGCTGTTCCGGGGCCCCTTCAAGACGGACGGCACGACCGCGGCCACGCCCAGGAAGCTGGACCTCGGCCGCGACTACCCCGTCTTCGAGGAGGGGCTGGCGCAGGACCGCATCACCGTCGGTCGCATCGACAAGGGTGCCGCCGACGACCTCGTCGTCCTCGGCGAGCGGCGGATGGACGGCCCCATGCGCGGCCGGGTGCTCCTCGGCGGGTCCTCGGGCCTCCGCATCACTCCGGTCACGATCCGCGGAGGCAACAGCGTCGCCGTCGCGGACTTCGACAAGGACGGCTACGGCGACATCGCGGTGGGCGACGCGGAGAGCCAGATCGACACCGACTACGCCGCGGGCCTGGTCCGGATCAACTTCGGCACCTCGACCGGTGTGAACGACAGGCGCGGCGTCCGGACGTTCACCGAGGACTCCGACGGCATCCCGGGCAGCGTGGGCAAGGCCGACCGCTTCGGCGCCTCCCTCGCCGCGGCCGACCTCGACCTCGACGGCCACCCCGAGCTGATCATCGGTGCCCCCGGGGAGCGGAAGCCCACCTGCGAGCACTGCTACGTCAGCGGTGGCGGCTTCTACGTGCTGAAGGGCACGGGCAAGGGCGTCACCGGCAGCGGTGCCGCGTGGTACGCCTACAACGCCCCCGGTCTGCCCCGCCCCGCCGGCACGTTCCGCATCGGCTCGCAGCTCAAGGTCACGGACCTGAACAACGACAAGCAGCCCGAGCTCGCCGTCCCGGTGGCGGCCACCAGGCCCGCGGTCTGGTCGGTCGGCACGAAGGCCGGCAAGCTCGCCGGGACCGCGGCCACCCGCGTCGTGGAGGCGCCGGTCGACTCCCAGGTCCTCACCGGCAGGGAATTCGGCGTGCTCGCGCGCTGACGGACCACCTGCGGACCACCCGGGGCCCCGGGGCCGCGCACCGCTACGGCGGGCGCCGCCCCGGGGCCCCGGCCGTCGGGGCCGGCCGTGCGGGCGCCGGCCGAGTCCGGCCGCCGGGGCCCGGCCGCGCCGACCGGGTGGCGGCTCCGCGGGGACGCGGACCGGCGGCGCGCACGACCCGCGGGGTGAGCAGGTGGCCGAACCCGCGCGCCGGGCGGCGCGCCGGGGTCACGCACGCCATCGGTACCGTCTGCCGGGCCGCCGGGTACGGCGTGCCGGACGGCTTCGGCGGCCACGGCGTAGGTCGCTCCATGCACGAGGACCCGGGCGTGCCCAACGAGGGCCGGGCCGGGCGCGGCATGCGGCTGCGGGCGGGGATGGTGCTGGCCATCGAGCCGATGGTCATCGGGGGCGGCGGGGACGGCTACGTGACGGCGGGGGACGGCTGGACCCTGCGCACGACGGACGGCAGCCGGGCCGCGCACGCCGAGCACACGGTGGCCGTGACCACGAACGGCCCGCGCGTCCTGACGGCGGCCTGACCCGGCGATCCCGGCGCGGGGTGGGGGACACCCCCGGGTGGACACGGGTGTCAGCGGGATGGGGAACGGGGGTGGTCGCCCGGCAGGGTGGGGCGGGTAGGTACGACGCGGACGATAGGTACGGGAGCGATCGGTGAAAGCACGGGCACGGGCCGCGGCACTGCTGGTGGGGATGTGCGTGGTGACGGTGGCGGGGATCTTCCCGGCGGCCGCGCAGGAGCATGCGGACGCTCCGCAGGGGCGCGCGGGGGTTCGGGAGCTTGCGGGGGTCCGAGGGCCTGCTGGGGGCCGGGCGCGCACGGCGGCCCCGCCGCCCGCCGGCCTGGAGGCGGCCCTCGAGCGGACCGTCGCGGACGGGTTCCCGGGGGTCGTCGCGTACACCCGGCGGGGCGAGCGGGAGTCACGGCTGGCGGCCGGGCTCGCGGACCGGGCGAGCGGCGAGCGGGCCCGGCCGGACCAGCGGTTCCGGATCGCCAGCAACACCAAGGCCTTCGTGTCGACCGTGCTCCTCCAGCTGGAGGGCGAGGGACGGCTCTCCCTCGACGACAGCGTGGAGCGCTGGCTGCCCGGCGTGGTCCGGGGAGCCGGCAACGACGGGCGGGCCGTGACCGTCCGGCAGCTGCTCAACCACACCTCGGGGATCTACGACCCCACCGACGAGCCGGAGTTCTTCGCCCCCTACCTGGAGCGTCACGAGTGGGGATACGTGTACACCCCGCGGGAGGTGATCGCGCGGGCGGTCCGGCACGCCCCGTACTTCGCGCCCGGCAAGAGCTTCAGGTACTCCAACACCAACTACCTGCTCGCCGGTCTGGTGGTCGAGGCCGTGACGGGGCGCGGCGCGCCCTCCGAGATCCGCCGGCGGATCCTCGCCCCGCTCGGCCTGGAGCACACCTCCTTCCCGCTGACCGACCCGGACCTCCACGGCCCCACCTGCACGGCTACGACCTGGCGGGGCGGGACGTGACCCGGTTCAGCCCGTCGTACGACTGGACCGCCGGGGCCATGGTCTCCACGGTCGACGACCTGGCCCGCTTCCACCGGGCCCTGTTCACCGGCAGGCTGCTGCGGCCCGCGCAGCAGCGCGAACTGCTGACCACGGTGCGGTTCCGCGGAAAGCCGGCGTACGGCCTCGGCGTCCAGCGCGGCACGGTGGCCTGCGGATCGGGGCCGAAGGCCGAGCGGGTCGGCGTCTGGGCCACGGACGGCACCGGACCGGGCTTCATGAGCATGGCGCTCACCACCGCCGACGGCGAGCGGCAGTTGGTGTTCGCGGTCAACGTCTACGACCTCGGTGCGGAGCTGCGGCACGGAACGCCCTTCCCGCTGGGGACCGGACTGAACGAGGTCCAGAAGGCCGCCCTGTGCGCCCGGGCATGATCGGCGGACCTGCGGCGTTGCTCGCCGCCCTGCGGTGGCGGGTCGGTCTACCCTGGCAGCAGCGGAGCTCCCGCGCCTGTCGCGAGGCGGCAGGAACCACGAGGGGCTGAGCCCGGAGGGTCGTATGAGCTGGGCATCATGGACCACCCGCGGCGTCTTCGCCGGACGCGGCGGCGTGCGCACCGACGAGGCCGGGATCCTGGACGGCGAACTGGACGTCCACACCACGTGGACCGAGTCCGACGGCCTGGCCCACGTCACCGTTCAGTACAGCGGGGGCTCGCACTGGCTGACGCTCTCGGGCAGCCCCATCGCGTGCCCCAGCGAGGACGCCAGCCGTGCCCTGCACGACGCGGTCATCGAAGCCGTCCGCGCCGAAGGCCCCACGGTCCTTCCCGCCGTACCGCCGTGGGCCGCCACCTGAAGGATGTGTAGAAGGCCGGACCGGGCAGGGGGCCGTTCGGCCCGCCGGCCCGGCCACCGGCCTGCGTGACGGAGAACCGGACCCCCAGAGCCCCTCCAGCGGCAGGGCACGGCCTTCGGTGCCCGCCTCCTGAAGCCCGGGGCGGGACTCACGGCCGTTCGAAGTACTGCAGGACCCCGCCGACGGAGAAGCACAGGGCGCCGGTGAGGGTGCCCCAGTTGGCGATGTTGACGTTGACCATGCTCCCGGTGGCCGGGTGGGTGAAGGCGGCGAGGGCCGAGATCATGAAGAGCACGGATCCGAGCTGGTTCACGGCGACGATCCACCAGCCGAGGTCGCGCGCCAGGACCCGGATCCGGCCGTGGCAGACCTCCATCAGGGCCAGGTGCCCGGAGACCAGGAACAGTACGCAGCCCACCACGTCGGGCACCCAGATCAGCCGGTTGACCTGCTGCACGCTCAGCCCCTGCAGGAACGAGTCCACCAGGTTCACGCCGAACACGAGCGTGCCGGTGAACAGGAGGAACGCGCTCAGCCAGTCCAACCGCATCGGTTCGAAGCTCCACCACCGCCAGCTGTGGGTGACCAGGCCCCGGTGCCCGACCCGGTGGCGGGGGGCGTTGACCACCTGCAGGAGCGAGGCGTAGCCGCCGGTGTTGAAGAAGAGGCCGCCGGCGAAGTAGACCGAGACGCTCTCCACGGCATCGCCCGAACCGAACAGGGCGATGCCGGCACCGGCCGCGAACAGGGCCCCGCCGATGACGAAGGCGGTCGCTGCCACGGCGTTGAGCCGGCGCAGGCGGCCGATCGCGACCGCGTCGGCACGGGCGCGCCGCACGGGGTCCGTGCCCGGGACACGGATGGCGAGCGCTCCTCGCCGCCGTGCCTGCCGTGACTCCCAGACCGCCGTCCCGCCATCGGGCAGCGTCCAGGTGACCCGGGTGGCGAAGGGTCCTACACCTTCGACGTTCTGCTCAGGTCGCCCCACGGACCGAGCCTAGATCACGGGGAGGGCCCGGCCCGTGCACGAAATGCCCTGTCCGCCCCGCGGCGGGGCCGCCGGGGCCGGCTTGCGGCGTGGTGCGGCGGGGCGGGTCCCGTCCCCGTGGCGATCAGCGTGGGTGCGGGCGAGACTGGGAGGGATATGGGGTGATCACATGTGTCGCTGGCTCGCGTACTCGGGGACTCCCGTGCTGTTGGGCACCATCCTCTACAAGCCCGCGCATTCACTGATCGACCAGAGTCTGCACTCCCGCCTGGGCGTGGAGACGACCAACGGCGACGGGTTCGGCATCGGCTGGTACGCGCAGGAGGACATCGCGACGCCGGCGGTCTTCCGCGACACCGGTCCCGCGTGGAACAACCGCAACCTGCGGGAGATCGCGGACCACGTGCGCTCCCCGCTGTTCTTCGCGCACATCCGCGCCTCCACCGGTACGGCGGTGCAGCAGACCAACTGCCACCCGTTCCGGCACGGGCGCTGGATGTGGATGCACAACGGCGCCGTCGCCGGCTTCCACGCGCTGCGCCGGGACCTCGCGCTGCGCGTCGACCCCTCCCTCTACGCCGACGTCGAGGGGACGACGGACAGCGAGATGATGTTCTTCCTGGCGCTCACCTTCGGGCTCGACGAGGACCCGCCGGGAGCCGTCGCGCGCATGGCGGGCGTGGTCGAGGCGGTCGGCCGGGAGCACGGTGTGGCGGACCCGCTGCAGATGACGGTGGCCGTGACGGACGGCGAATCGGTGTGGGCCTTCCGCTACTCCAGCCGGCACGAGTCCCGGACGCTCTTCTACAGCACCCGGGTGGACTCCCTGCGCAGGCTCCACCCCGACCTGGAGTTCCTGCGCGAGGTGTCCGACGAGACCCGCCTCGTGGTCTCCGAGCCCCTGGGCGACCTGCCGGGCGCCTGGAACGAGGTGCCGGAGGGCACCTACGGCATCGTCCGGCCCGGCCACGACGCCATCCACGAGTTCGCCCCCGCGCCGGTCTGAGCCCCGCCCCGCCGCGCCGGGCTCCCCGGGAGGAGCCCTCCCCGGAGGAGCCCGACGCGCTAACTCCCCGGGAGGAGACTGACGTTGCCGCCGTCGGTGCGGGTGCGGATCTTGTGGGGGGAGTCGGGGGCGGTGCGGATGCGGACGCTCTGGTCGCCGCCGTCGGAGGAGGCGTCGACGGCGTAGGTGCCGTCCGGGAGGCGGAGGACGACGTTGCCGCCGGAGCTGTCGACGTCCACCGCGTCGGGGGCGTCGGCGAAGCCCGCGGTGACCCTGCCGCCGTCGGAGCGGGCGGTGAAGCGGCCGGTGACGGCGCGTTCCACGACGATGTTGCCGCCGTCGCTGTCCAGGGTCGCGGCGAGGGCCTTCGGTACCTCGACGCGGTAGTCGACCTGGCAGGTCGAGCCGCCGATGCCGCTGCCGCCGCAGTCCTTGGGGGCGGTCAGGGTCAGTTCGCCGCCCCGCTCCCGGTGCGTGGTGAGGGGCTTGTCGCCGTCGTACTTCAGGCTCTCGGTGACCTTCACGCCGCGGCCGCTGCCGACCACGACCTCGATCGTGCCGCCGGACGTCTTCACGTTCAGCGAGGTGACGGCGGACTCGACGGTGTAGGTGGCGGAGGTGGTGGTGGCACTGCCCATGCAGCCGGAGAGGAGCCCTCCGGCCGTCACGGCGGCCAGTGCGTACACGGCCGGCTTGGTACGGAACCTGCGCTTCATCGGTGTCTCCCTAGGCTGCGGTCGGGCGGCGGCACGGCTCGCGGGCTCAGGGTGGCCGGGGGGCCTCCGACGTTCCTATGAAAAACCTTCAGGCGACGCACGGACCGCTACAGGACACCTATAGGAGCCCGGGCGAAGCTGGCAGCCCCAGCCCGCGCCCGTCCGCGCCGTCCGCGAGGAGTGCCGCCGTATGAACAGCCGACGCATCGAGAAGGTCGTCGTCCTCGGCGGCGGCGCCGACGGGTGGATGACCGCCGCCCACCTGGCACGGGCGCTGCGGGGCACGGTCGGGATCACCGTGCTGGAGGCGCCCGGTGACGCCCCCGTGCCGGGGGCGGTCGGCATGGCGACGCTGCCGCCGTTCCACCGGTGCTTCTTCGACCTGCTCGGCGTCAACGAGGACGAATGGATGCGGGCCTGCGGGGCGACCTTCCGGACCGCGACGCGGTTCGTCAACTGGCGTACGGAAGGCCCCTGTTCGCCCTTACCGCGGGAGCTTCCGGGCGGCGGCCCCGACCACTTCTACCACTCGACCGGGCTGCTCCCCGACTGCGACGGGCTGCCGCTGTCCTCGTACTGGCTGCTGCGCACCCGCGAGGGCCGCACCACCGAGCCGTTCGACTACGCCTGCTTCCGCGAGCCGCCGCTGATGGACGCCCGGCTGGCACCCCGCTGGCTCGACGGCCGGGCGGCCACCCGGTACGCCTGGCACCTGGACGCCGCACTGCTCACCGGGTTCGTCCGCCGACTGGCCCTGCGGGAGCCGGGGGTGCGCGCCGTCGAGGGCGGCTTCGCGGGGGCCGAGCGGGACGGCCGCGGCTTCGTGACGGCCGTGCGGACCGACGACGGGCGCCGGTGGGAGGGGGACCTGTTCGTCGACTGCTCGGGCTCCGCGGCGGCGCTCCTCGGCGGGGAGCTGGCCGAGCCCTTCCTCGACCTGTCCGGTGAACTGCTCTGCGACCGGGCGGTGGTGGCCCGGGTCCCGCACGCCGACCGGTCCGACACCGTCGACCCGTACACCTCGGCGGTGGCGGTGCCGTCCGGCTGGGTGTGGCGGACCCCGCTGCGCGCCGGATTCACCACCGGGCACGTGCACCACAGCGCGCTGACCACGCCGGAGGAGGCGGTGGCCGAACTGGGTGCGCTGTGGGGCGCGGACGCCGCGCGCGGCGGGTTCGACGTGGTCGGCCTGCGGGTGGGCCGGGTCCGGCGCGCCTGGGTCGGCAACGTCGTCGCGGTCGGCACCGCGGCGGGCTCGCTGGGGCCGCTGCAGCCGACCGACAGCCACTTCCTGGTCGCGGCGCTGCACCGGCTCGTCACCCACTTCCCGGACCGCGACGTCGACCCGGCGCTGGCGGACGGGTACAACCGGGACACCGAGGAGGTGTTCGAGGAGTCGCGGGACTTCGTCCGGGCGCACCTGGCCTTCGCGCCGCGGACGGACACGGCGTTCTGGCGAGCGGTCAAGGAGCCGGAGCTGCCGGCCGGGCTGCGCCGCAAGACGGCCGACTACCGGGCGGGACTGCCGGTGGTGGCGGCCGCCACGGACGAAGCGGCGTACTACGGGGCGGCCGGCCGGCCCGAGGCGGAGCTGCGCACCGTCTGGACGGACGGGCACTACTACAGCATCCTCACCGGCCTCGGGACGGAGCCGGCGCGGCCGCTGCCGGCGCTCGCCCACCACGTGCAGCGGGCCGCGGCCGCGGACGAGGTGTTCACGGCGGTCAAGCGGCAGCAGCGGATCCTGCTGGACACGTTGCCGACGGCTTACGAGTGCTTGAAGCATCTGTACGGGGGGTGAGGAGGGGGCTGGGCTGGGCTGGGCTGGGCTGGGCGCCGGCCGGGGTTGGTTGGGGTCGGCGGGGGGTCGGTTGGGGCTGGTTGGGGTCGGTTGGGGCTGGCCGGGGCTGCGGTTCGTGGGCCGGTGTCGGGGGTGGGCTCTCGCTTCGTGGGGCCGTCCCGTGGTGTGCGGGTCCCCTCGCCTCTTGACCCGTCATGGCCTGCAGGCCCTGCGGCAGGCCCACCCCTGGGGCTTTGGGGCTTCGCCCTGGCCTGCGGCCACCCCAGGC
>NZ_JOGB01000067.1 GCF_000719335.1 Streptomyces sp. NRRL S-87 | reverse complement strand
GGGGTGCTGGCTGGGGTGCGGGCTGGGGCGGGAGTGGAGGGGGGAGTGGGGGCGGGGGCGCGGTGGCGCGGGGCGAGGGCCCTGTGCGAGGCGGCGAGGGCGGGCGCGGCCGTGTCGTACGTACGCTGCGCCACCCCGACGAACAGGCAGTCGACGAGCAGGAGTTGGCTGGTCCGGCCGGACATGGCGGCGGGGCGGAACCCGTCCTGGGGGCTGGGCGGGGCGGCCGGGCCGGTCGGGGTGGCCGCGGTGGTGAGTACGTGGTCGGCGCAGTACGTCACGGGCGCGTGGGGGTCTTCGGTGATCGCCACGGTGGTCGCTCCCCGCTCGAACGCGGTGCGCAGCGGGCCGACGACGTCGGCCGTCGTGCCGGAGCGGGTGACGGCCACGGCCGCGTCGCCGGGGCCGAGCTGGACGGCGCTGGTGAGGGCCAGGTGCGGGTCGGCGTGCGCGTGCGCGATCAGCCCGATGCGCAGCAGCTTCTGCGCGAGGTCCTGGGCGACGAGTGCGGAGGCGCCGACGCCGTAGACGTCGATGCGGCGGGCGCCGGCCAGGGCCGCCACGGCCGCGGCGAGTTCCGCGAGGTCCAGTCCGGCGGCGGTGTCGGCGAGGGCCCGGCGCTCCGCGTGGGCGAGCTTGGCGACCACGTCGGCCAAGGGGTCCCCGACCGCTATGTCGGTGGTGATCGCGGCGCTGCCCCGCGCGTCCTCCCGTCCCCCGTCCGGCGGCCCGGGGGCGGCGCCGCGGCGGCTGCCGCGGGCGGCGCGGCCGGCCAGCTCGGCGAGGGCGGGGCGCAGGTCGCGGTAGCCCGGATAGCCGAGCAGGCGGGCGGTGCGTACGACGGTCGCCTCGCTGGTGCCGGTGCGCTCGGCGAGGGCGGTGACCGTGAGCCGGGCGCACCCGGCCGGGTCGGCGGCGAGGGCCTCGGCCACGGCGCGGACGGCGGGGGCGAGCGTGGGGGCGAGGCGGGCGGTGCGGGCGCGGAGTTCGGCGGCGGTGGCAGGGGGGCGGGCGGCGGCGGGCGTGGGGACGGAGGCCGGAGCGTGTCCCGTGCTGCCGGCGTTGAAGGTTTCCTTCCGCGCTCTGCTCACTCTTGAAAGATATTTTCACCTGCCGAAAGCAGTCAATCCGCCACAAGGCACCCATTCGGAAACCGGCCTTCGCCAGCTGTCCGCATCGGGTCCACAATTGCTGCATGGACCATGCGACCCCCCTGGAGCAGGCGTTGCACGCCGCCCGCGCCCTCGTCCTGGCCGATCTCATCGCCCTGGAGGTCGCCGACGCCGATGTGGTCTCCGTGGTCGAGGACTCGGTCGCGCACCGGCGATGGTGGGTCGAGCAGTGGCCCGAGGGCATCGACTACCTGCCGGGCCTCGTCGCCCAGGACGTGCAGGACGCGCTGCTGTCGAAGTACGGGCGGTGGCCGCTGTGCCCGGTGTGCTCGCACGGCGACCCGCACGCCCTGGACGTCGAGCCCGAGTTGGGGCCCGACCCGCACTGGGTGTGCGGCAAGGCCGGGGTGAAGGTGGCGTCCGTGGGGAGCCTCGGCGGAGTGTTCGGCCGGTGACGGTCTACATCGACCCGCCGACCTGGCCGGGGCACGGGCGGATGTGGTCGCACATGGTCAGCGACGTCTCGTTCGAGGAGCTGCACGCCTTCGCCGCGTCGATCGGGTGCCCCGCGCGGGCCTTCGACGGGGACCACTACGACGTTCCGGCGGAGCGCTACCCGGACGCGGTGCGCGCGGGGGCCCTGGAGGTCGGCAGCAAGGAGCTGGTCCGCCGGATCACGGCCGCGGGGCTGCGTCGGCCGAAGGGGCGGGCTCGGGCCTGAGCGCGGTCCCGGCCGACGAGGCCACGACCCGCCCCCGGGAGGACAGCCGCAGCGAGAGCGCCACCAGCCCCAGCGCCGTGACCGTCATCGCAGCCCCCGCCCACGCGGTGGCCGGGAAGCCGAGGCCGGCGTCGATGACGGTGCCGCCGAGCCACGGACCGCCGGTGTTGCCGAGGTTGAAGGCGGCGGTCGTGGTCGCGCCCGCCAGGGTCGGGGCGGCGCCCGCGACGTTGAACATCCGGGCGTTGAGGGCCGGCGCGGTGTAGAAGGCCGAGACCCCGATCAGGAAGGACAGCGTGACGGCCGCCACCGGCGAGGTCGCGAACAGCGCGAGCGCGACCAGGAAGACCGTGGAGGCCGTGATGCCGGTCAGCAGCACTCCGAAGAGGTGCGCGTCGGCGACCCGTCCCCCGATCGTCGTACCGACCAGCGCGCCGATGCCGAACAGCGCCAGCACGCTCGGCACCGTGCCCGAGCCGAGCCCGGCCACGTCCGTGAGCAGCGGTGCGAGGTAGCTGAAGGCGCAGAACACCCCGCCCGCGGCGAGCGCCGTGACCGCGACCGCGAGCCACACCTGCCGGTCGCGGTAGATGCCGAGCTCGCGGGCGAGGCGCGGGCGCGCGTCCGGCAGCGGGATGGGCGGGATCAGGGCCAGGATGCCCGCCAGCGCGATCGCGGAGGCCGCGCCGACCGCCCAGAACGCCGCCCGCCAGCCGAAGTGCTCGCCGAGGAAGGCGCCGGCCGGGACGCCGAGGACGTTCGCGATCGACAGCCCGCCGATCATCACGGCCATCGCGCGGGCGCGCGCGTCGACCGGGACCATCGCGATGGCGACGGCCGCGCCCACGGCCCAGAAGCCGGCGCAGGCGAGGGCCGAGACGATGCGCGAGACGAAGAGCAGCTCGTACGAGGGGGCCAGCGCCCCGGCTACCTGGCCGAGGCCGAAGAGCGTGATCAGCGAGACGAGCGTCGTGCGGCGGGGCAGCCGCAGCGTGGCCACGGCGAGCAGCGGGGCGCCCACCACCATGCCGATCGCGAAGGCGGAGATGAGCAGCCCCGCCCGCGGGATCGTGACGCCCATGTCCTCGGCGATGGGCGGCAGGAGCCCCGAGAGCATGAACTCGCTGGTGCCGAGCGCGAAGACGGACAGGCCGAGGACGTAGACGGCCACGGGCATGCGGGAGCGTACGGGGCGTATTGCGGCAGCGGGCATGATCATCGACAACCAGGTCCCGGACCGGGGCATTCCCGACGCGGTCCGCGATCCGGACGCCGACCCGGCCCGCGGGGACCGGACCCGTACCAAACCGGCCCTTACGGCCCTTCCAGCCCCTCCAGCTCGGCCGCGAGGTTGTGGCGCGCCGGGGCCTCCCAGTAGGCCGTGCCGTGGGGCGTGCGGAAGAGCCGGGGGAGGGCCAGCAGCTGGCGGAGCACGGCGGCCCGTCCGGCCCGGAACGCGTCGTCGGGTACGAAGCCGTACTCGTCCCGCACCGCGGCCGCGTACGCGGCGTACGCCTCCGGGGTCCCGGCGAGCACCGCGAGGTCGGCGTCGCAGAGGACCTCGCCGTCGCGGTCGCCGGGGGCGGGGTCGTGCGTGACGGTGAGCCGGACCAGGCGGGCCACCTCGGCCGTACGCGCGGGGGCGAGTCCGAGCTCGGCGAGGGCGCGCTCGGCGAGGGCGGCGCTGCGCTCCTCGTTCTCGGACCGGTCGGGGCGGTAGACGACGTCGTGGAACCACGCCGCGAGCTGGACGGCGGGCAGGTCGGCGGCGTGGTCGGCCAGTACGTCGATGTGGTCGAGGACGGCGGCGAGGTGGGCGGTGGTGTGGTACCGGCGCTGCGGCTCGGCCCAGGCGCGCAGCAGCCGGGCGGCGTAGGGGGCGGGGTCGGCGGCGGGGGCGGTGGTCGAGGGGAGTGTCGTGGCCGCGGCACCGGTCGGGCGGCGGGCGGCGTCGACGGTGGCGTGCCAGCGGGCTTCGAGCCGCGCGGTGTCGGTGGGCATGCGCCCATTGTGGTGCGGGAGCGGGGGTGCGGGGGCGGTGGCCGTGCGGGTGCTGGTGGACCGGTGCCGGAGGTGCGTACCCTTGAGATTGGACTAGACCTGTTGGTGGTGGGTGTGGCGCGGAACGTGCCGGCGCACCGCCCCTTGCCGATCTCGAAGGAATGAGGCCACATGAGTGACCGTGCGGTCCTGGAGGTGATCGCCCTCAGTGCCGAGGACGCGATCGCGGCCCAGGCTGGTGGGGCGGACCGGCTGGAACTGGTCACCGACATGGCCGCCGACGGCCTGACGCCCCCGCGGGAGACCTTCGCGGCCATCCGGGCCGCCGTGGACGTCCCGCTGCGCGTGATGCTCAGGGCCGCGGACGGCTTCTCGGCAGGCGGGGCCGCCGGGGTGGACGCGCTGGTCGCCCAGGCGGCGGCGCTGCGGGCGGAGGGGGCGGAGGAGTTCGTCCTCGGCTTCCTGAACCCGGACGGCACGCCGGACCTGGTGGCGGTGGAAGCGCTGGTGGCGGAGCTGGCGGGGTGCCGGTGGACGTTCCACCGGGCCATCGACCGCGCGGCCGACCGCGACGCGCTGCGCACGGCCCTGGCCGCGCTGCCGGGCCTCGACACGTACCTGACCGCCGGCGCGGCGGGCGGGGTCGACGAGGGCCTGCCGGTGCTGGTGGCCGAGGCGGCCCGGCGCGGCGAACCGGGTTACGAGCCGCGGCTCCTCGTCGGCGGCGGCCTGCGCCTGGACCACCTGCCGGCGCTGCGCGGGGCGGGCCTGGACGCCTTCCACATCGGCGGCGCGGCCCGCCCCGACGGCTGGGCCGGACCCGTCTCCCCGTCGGCCGTGGCCACCTGGCGCGAGGCCCTGTCGTAACCACTCGGGTCCGGGCGCGGCGGGCCCACGGGCGGGGCGTTCCCCCCGGGTCCGGGCGGGCGACTCCAGCTTGCCGGGTGACTCCAGCCTGCCCGGCGTTTGAGGGCAACGGGGTCCGGGGCGGAGTCCTGGGAAACGGTGAAAGGGCGGGTAGGGGACCAGCCCCCGCAGGGCAACGGTCCGCACCCGCCCAGGGATCCGCACCCGCCCAGGGCCCCGCACCCGCCCAGGGCCCCGCACCCGCCCAGGGCCCCGCACCCGCCCAGGGACCCGCGTCCGCCCAGGGACCCGCACCGCGCCCGCAGGACCCCCGCGGGCAGCTCGTGCAGGGCGCCGCGCCCCCTAACCGCCCACCGGCTCCGCCAGAACCTCCGGCAACGCCCCCGCATGCACCGCCACCAGCCCCGACACCGCTCGCGTCAGACACACGTACAGCCGCCGCAACCCGGTCCGCTCGTCGGCCTCGCCCGCCACGATCGCCGCCGGCTCGTCCAGCACGACGTAGTCGTACTCCAGACCCTTCGCCAGCGACGCCGGCACCAGCGTCAGCCGCGCCCGCGCCGTCGTCTCCTCGCCCGGCGCGAGGTACGGCAGCCCCGCCGCGTCGAGCGCCTCCGCGAGCGCCGGGACCCGCGCGTCCGCCGCGATCAGCCCGATCGACCCCTCGTGCCCGAGCGACGTACGGCACGCCGCCACGACCGCTTCGACCAGTTCCTCGTCCGCCACCCGGGTGACCGCCAGCGCGCCCGGGTTCTCCCGTACCGACGACACCGGGGCCAGCCCCGGCGCGATCCCCGGCAGCAGCCGCGAGGCGTACGCGATCACGTCCCGCGGCACGCGGAAGCCCGCCGTGAGCTCCTCCACCGCCGCGTCCGGCTTGCCCAGTTGGGCCAGCGCCTCGGCCCAGCTGCGCGTCGCCCACGGCGTCGTGCCCTGCGCGAGGTCGCCCAGCACGGTCGCCGAGCCCGTCGTGCAGCGCCGTCCCACCGCCCGGTACTGCATGGGTGACAGGTCCTGCGCCTCGTCGAGCACCACGTGCCCGAGCGAGGCCGTGCGCTCCACGAGGTCCGCCACCTCGTCGACGAGCACCGCGTCCGCGGCCGACCACTTCGCGGACTTCACGCTGCGGAACGGCTTGGCCCACCGGATCAGCTCCTGCTCGGCCTCCGTGAGCACCCCGTCCGCGTGCTCGGCCAGGAACTCCGGATCCGACAGCAGCCGCAGCACCAGCTTCGCCGGGTCCACCACCGGCCAGATCGCCTTGACGGCGGCCTTGACGGCCGCGTTGCGGGCCACCGCGTCCTGCACCCGGTCGTCCGGCGCCTCGCCCGCCTGCTCCATCCGGACGAGCACCGCGTGCGCGATCCGCTGCGGGAGCGCGTCGCGGGCGGCGCCGTAGCGGATGTCGCGGGCGAGCAACTCGTCCACGATCTCCTGGAGTTCGTACGCCGGGATCCGCCACCGGCGCGAACCGCGCACCACCATCAGCGCCTCGGCGGGCGGCGTGACGTGCGAGCGCACGGCGCGCCGCAGCACCTCCGCCATGCGCGCGTCGCCCTTGATGACGGCGGCCTCCGCCGGGTCCTCGCCGCGCACCTCCACGCCCGGGCGGGCGACGAGGTCGGCGACCGTGGCCTGCTTGACCTCCAGCTCGCCGAGGGCGGGGAGCACCTGCTCGATGTAGTGCAGGAAGGAACGGTTCGGCCCGATGACCAGGGTGCCCGTGCGGGCGAGCCGGTCGCGGTGCGCGTACAGCAGGTACGCGACCCGGTGCAGGCCGACGGCGGTCTTCCCGGTGCCGGGGCCGCCCTGGACGCAGACGCTTCCGGAGAGCCCCGAACGCACGATCTCGTCCTGCTCGGGCTGGATCGTGGCGACGATGTCGCGCATCGGGCCGACGCGCGGGCGCTCGATCTCCTGCTGGAGCAGCTTGCTGACGGCGGCGGTCTCGGCGGGGTCGGAGAGGTGCTCGTCCTCGTACGCGGTGAGGTCGCCGCCGGTGTAGCCGAAGCGCCGGCGCAGGCCGACGTCCTGCGGGTCCTTCTTCGAGGCGCGGTAGAAGGGCTGCGAGACCGGGGCGCGCCAGTCGATCACCATGGGGTCGCCGTCGGCGTCGTGGACGTGGCGGCGGCCGATGTAGAAGCGCTCGCCGCCCGCGCCCTCGGCGAGGTCGGCGCCGGGGGCGTGCAGGTAGTCGAGGCGGCCGAAGAAGAGGGGGGTGTCCGCGAGGTCGGCCAGGGCCTTGATGCGGTCCTCGATCTGGGCGGTGAGGATGAGGGCGTTGACCCAGTTCGCGGTGACGTCGCGGATGTCGAGGGACTCGACGTCCTCGCGCATCGCGCGGAGCGCGGCGCGGGAGGCGGCGAGGTGGGCCCGTTCGCGGCCGAGGGGGTCGGCGGCGGCCGCGGCGCCGGCCGCGGGGTCCGCTGCGGCGGTGGCGGTGGCGGTGGGGGCGTCGGGGGTCAGGGGGGCGTGCGCGGGCACGGTGTTGCCTCCAGCTATGTGGGTCCTCAAGGTGCGTGACGTGTGGCCGGCCGGTTTCCGTCCGGTCGGCGGCACTCCCCGGGCAGGGCGGGAGGCGGGCAAGAGCGGAGATTCTAGTCCGCGCCGCGGACCGGCGCGAACGGGTTCCGGGGCCCCGGGTCCCTACGCGGCGGCCGGCTTCCCGTAGGACTTCCGGGGGAGGGGGTGGCCCTGGAGTATGACGTCAGGGGGATCGGAGAATGGCTCCGGGGACCGATGTGCGCGGTGGGGCGGGCCGGGACCATGGATTCATGAGCACCGCGACCTTTACCCCGGTTCAGGGCGGCCGCCCTCGCGGCGCCGCCGCCATCCCCACCGACATCGAGTCCACCCACGACGACCACAGCGGCACCGGCGCGCAGCACGCCCGTACCGCCCGCACGCGTACGCATCAGGGCCGTACGCACCACTCCCGCACGTACCCCCGCACACACGGCCGCACCCACGGTCGTACCCACACCACCCGCGCGGCCTCGGAGGCCGAGGCGCTGACACGCTCCGGCGGGTTCCTGCACGCGGCCAGGGTCTTCGCCACGACGGCGGTCAGCGTGGTCCTCCTCGGCGAGTACTCCGAGGACGCGGGCGTCATACGTCGCTGACGCGCACCGGGGGCCGCAGCCCCCGCCCGATCACCCGCGCCGGACTCCCGGGTACCCGCCCGCCGACGCGGGACGGGGGCCGCGGCCCCCGTCCGCGGCCGGTCTACTCCGTCTCGTTCTCCGACTCCCGCGCGAGCACCTCGTCCGCGTCCATGATCCGGTAGGCGTAGCCCTGTTCGGCGAGGAAGCGCTGCCGATGGGCGGCGAAGTCCTGGTCGATGGTGTCCCGTGCGACGACGGAGTAGAAGCGGGCCTCGTGCCCGTCCGCCTTCGGACGCAGCACCCGGCCCAGCCGCTGGGCCTCCTCCTGCCGCGAGCCGAAGGTGCCGGACACCTGGATGGCGACGGTCGCCTCCGGCAGGTCGATCGAGAAGTTCGCGACCTTGGAGACGACCAGGACGCTGATCTCGCCCTGACGGAAGGCGTCGAAGAGCTTCTCGCGCTGCGCGTTCGACGTCTCGCCCTTGATGACCGGTGCGTCGAGGTGCTCGCCGAGTTCGTCCAGCTGGTCGATGTACTGGCCGATGACGAGGGTCTGCTCGCCGCGGTGACGGCGCACCAGCGCCTCGGTCACCTTCCGCTTCGTGGCGGTGGTCGCACAGAAGCGGTACTTCTCCTCCGTCTCGGCGGTGGCGTACGCGAGCCGCTCGCTCTCGGTCAGGTTCACCCGCACCTCGACGCAGTCGGCCGGTGCGATGTACCCCTGCGCCTCGATCTCCTTCCACGGGGCGTCGAACCGCTTGGGCCCGATCAGCGAGAAGACGTCGGACTCGCGCCCGTCCTCCCGGACCAGGGTCGCGGTCAGCCCGAGGCGCCGGCGCGCCTGGAGGTCGGCGGTGAACTTGAAGACCGGGGCCGGCAGCAGGTGGACCTCGTCATAGACGATCAGCCCCCAGTCCCGGGAGTCGAACAGCTCCAGGTGCGGGTAGACGCCCTTCCGCTTGGTCGTCAGCACCTGGTAGGTGGCGATCGTGACGGGCCGGATCTCCTTGCGGGTACCGCTGTACTCGCCGATCTCGTCCTCGGTCAGCGAGGTGCGCTTGACGAGCTCGTGCTTCCACTGGCGGGCGGAGACGGTGTTGGTCACCAGGATCAGCGTCGTCGCCTTGGCCTCGGCCATCGCGCCCGCGCCGACCAGCGTCTTGCCTGCACCGCAGGGCAGGACCACCACGCCCGAGCCGCCGTGCCAGAAGCCGTCGACGGCCTGGCGCTGGTAGGGGCGCAGCGACCAGCCGTCCTCCAGCAGGTGGATGGGGTGCGCCTCGCCGTCGACGTACCCGGCGAGGTCCTCGGCCGGCCAGCCCAGCTTGAGCAGCGTCTGCTTGATCTGGCCGCGCTCGGACGGGTGCACGGCGACGGTGTCGGGGTCGATCCGCTGCCCGACGAGCGGGGTGATCCGCTTGGAGCGGAGGATCTCCTCCAGCACCGGGCGGTCGGTGCTGGTGAGCACCAGCCCGTGCACGGGGTGCTTGGAGAGGGTGAGGCGGCCGTAGCGGGCCATGGTCTCGGCCACGTCGACCAGCAGCGCGTGCGGGACGGGGTAGCGCGAGTACTCGACGAGCGCGTCGACGACCTGCTCGGCGTCGTGCCCGGCGGCGCGGGCGTTCCACAGGCCCAGCGGGGTGACCCGGTAGGTGTGGATGTGCTCGGGAGCCCGCTCCAGCTCGGCGAACGGCGCGATGGCGCGGCGGCACGCGTCGGCGAGCTCGTGGTCGACCTCGAGGAGGAGCGTCTTGTCGCTCTGGACGATGAGGGGCCCGTTCACGCTGATCCCTTCACGGTGAGGTGGCGGCCCGGCCGCGGGCGGGCGGGGCCAAACCTCCAGTGTGCCGTACGCGGGCCGTCAGCGGAGGTGGGCCAGGGCTGCGTCCTCCAGGGGGTACGGGCGCTCCTCGGGCAGCAGCGCCCGCGCGGCGTCGCCCTGCCCGGCGCGCACCAGGCCGTGGACCTCGCGGGCCAGCGGGGTGACGTCGCGGATGGAGACCGTGAGGGCGCGGTACCGGGGATGTGCGACGACGAGCCGGGGGACGTGACATGGGTCCGGGGCGTGGACTACCTCAAGGGCTGGCGGGAAGCGGGGGAAGCGGCCCGTGAGTGGAACGCCGCCCTGTGCAGCGCGGGCTTGCCGCGCACGAGCTGCGGGCTGTGGCTGGGACCGGCGCCGAGGGTGAGGGGGTAGTGCGCTTCCGCGGCTCCCCGGTGGGAGTGCAGCGTGCCGCCTGGCTGTTAAGGCCCGGCGCGGGGACCCTGGCGGCCCGGCGTGAACGGGTAGACCTTGGCTTCGCCGATCGGGCGCCTTGGCTACCTAAGGCCGCGGAAGCCGTTCACCCAGCCACGTCGGGGTAAGCGGTTCCGAGCCCGCTGGCTGCCCCGGTTTGCCTCTGGTGTGCCGGGTGGCTCGCAGGCTGGCGTAGGCCGTACTGGCGGGGTAGCGGAAGGAGTCGGGATGCTCGGGCTGTTCATCCGTGCGTCCCGGCCCCTTCCCGCCCGCGTTACTGGATGGGGACCGGCCCCGTGGGAGCTTCCCCCTCCTTGTAGTGACCCAGGCTGATCGTGTAGTCCGTTGCGTCCCCTTCGCGGGTGACGTCGATGGTCAGCTTGAACGGCTTGCCGGCCTTGTCCGTGCCCGTGATGTAGACGTGCGCGTATTCGGGTGACGTCGGGCTGTCGACCGCGATGCCGGTGACCTTCAGCCCCCGGCCACCGTCCTTGGTGATGATCGCCTCGGCGTCCTTCTCCCGGCCGGTCACGCGCTTGTCTTCCTTCGACAGGTCTACGAGCGCGTCGGGGTCGCGGTCGTTGAGCGCTGCGACGTAAGCCCTCGCGGTCTCCTCCGCGGTCCTGCCTTCGCTAGAGCAGGCGGAGAGCATCACGGCCAGGGCGGGTACCGCCAGCAGTGCCAGGGCCTTCCTCAACGGACGTTCCTCTCTCAGGTGCGGTGGGCGTAGAAATTAGCGCCCTTGTTCTCGAACTTGATGACGGTCAGCGGCTTGTTCAAAACGTTGTTGGTGTGGCCGCTGAGGTAGGGCTCGCCGTTCTTCCAGGCGGTGACCATCATCGTGTAGTTGATGTACCCGTTGGGACGGCCCGTGGACTTCTCGGCGAAGTCGATCTGAAGGACATCACCGATGCCCATTTTGAACATGTTGTCCAGGATTTTCGTCCTATGTGAGTACTTGGTGGCGTACCAGTACCAGTTGTGGGCGCCGGCCCGCGCGTAGCTGGTGGTCGATTGGAAGGCGCCGAAGAACCACTCGTCGGGGTCCTTCCGGTGGAGGATTCCGCCGGAGGTTGTCTTCCAGCCGCCTGCGAGCAATGCCTGGGAGATGAAATTCGTGCAGTCTTTGGAGTATTCGATGTAGACGGGGTTGGGGTGGATTGCGTATTTCCGCGCGTAGGCGGCCATGTTGGCGTAGTTGTACCCGGACGCCGTGGTGACCTTCTGCTCCATCGCGGCTGCCTCCGGAGTCAGCTCCGATGTTGAGGACGGCTCGTCCGTGATCGGTCCCTCAAGTGCCGGCTCCGGATCCGGCAAATCGGGGTCCGAGCCCGGCTCGTTGATGGGACCGCCATCGTCGACCGGCTCGCTGATCTGTGTGCTGGGCAGCGCAGCGGAGCGGTCGACCTCGGCCACGTCGCCCGCGACCTCCCACTCGCTACCGTTGGCGCGGTTGAAGGTCAGCGTGTGCGGGATGCTGTAGCTCTCGAAGGCGGGCGCGTCCGGGGCGGGGTTTGGGGAAGTAAAGACGGGTGTACTCGGTGACCTTGACCGTAGCCGTGTCCCCACTCAATGAGGTGGCGTTGGGGGTGACTGTTACTTCTGCCCAGCTGTACGCGCTGTCGACCTTCTCCAGGCCTTGGGCGTTGTGCTGGAGCACGCTCAGGTCATGGGCGAAGTCATCAGCTGCACCATCGGTCATGGGCACGGGCTCGGTCGTGGGGCTTGGCTGGGGTGCAGTGGTGACGGCGTCGGCGCGGCGCTGGAGGAGCGTGTCGGCCATCTCTACCAAGGTGGTGGTGTCGGTGTCCGACAGCGTGGCGGTTTGTGCGTGGGTGGCCGGTGCGGTCAGGCCGAGCGAAGCCACGGCAACGGCGGCAGTGCAGGCGGCGCGTATGGGACGTGCGGTTCCGCGCAAGGTTCCCCCCTTGAGCGTTGGGTCGATTTGCCCCGGCAGTCTGCGGTATCCAGCAGCACCAGGGGAGAGGAGGTGATCATCCGTCCGGGAAGTCCGTTGGATCTGGCTGGATATCAAGGGTGGCAGGGATGGGCGTGGCAGTCCGGCCGGGACCGGCGGTCACGCCGCATGCCCGGCCGGGGCGGCCTGGCGCCCGCGCGCCGAAGGCGCGCCTTGAGTAAGTAGAGAAGGGTTAGACAGGTCAGGGTCGGCGTCCGACGGTGCCCTTTGTCGCCGTGATGGTGAACTCGGCCTGCGTGATTGAGGCGTTGGCGCGTAGCTCTTCGAGGATGAGCGGGCCGCCCTCGGTGTCGGCCGTTACGCGGCGGGTGATGAGCACGGGCGTGCTATCGGTGATCCGGAGAGACGTGCGCTCGTCCGGTAGCGCCGCGCGTGCGGAGACTGTCTCGGTCCACGTCTTCGTCCGAGATCGTCATGGAAAAAGGCTATGAGCGCGGTGTGATCCACGTCATCCGCTCGCGCTTCCAGGCCGAGGGGAAGCGCCCCTCGCGCGCGGCGGGCACCCCGATGCGCGGGTGGTAGGCCTGGTAGACGGTGACGGTCTGTTCGGTGTGCAGGGCCCGGATCTCCCGGGCCGGTCGATGTGTTGCGGACATGCGCCCAGCCTCGCGCCAACGCCCGTCCCCGTCGACCGAATTAGGGCGTCGCCGGGCCGCCCGGAGGCGTCGCCGGGCCGCGCGGCGGTGTCCGGCGGACCACGGCCGCGGCCGGGCCCGGGCCGCCGCCTAGATCTGGTCCTCGGCCAGTTCGGCGACGCCCGTGATGCGGTGGAGCGGGTACGTGCGGACCTCGTCGGCGGTGTGGTCGTAGCCGGTGACGAAGCCGCCCTCGACGCGGACCGGGGCGATGACGCGCTGGGAGGCGGCGCCGTCGGCGTTGACGTAGCCGATCCAGACGGCCGAGCCCGTGAGGGCGGCGGCCTGGACCGTCGCCAGGGTCTCGGCCGGGGTGGTGCGCGGGAGTTCCCCGGGCGCGGCCGCGGCCGGGGCGGGCTCCTTGCGGACCGCCGTGGCGGCCAGGTCGCCGGCCCGGACGGCCCGTACGGCGGCGGCGAGCAGCGTCGCGTCGGGGGCCGGCGGGCCGTCCGGGACGGGGACGGGGGCGGCGCGCGGCGGGGTGCGGTGGGCGTCGGCCCGTGCCACGAGCACGTCCCCGGTGGCGGATTCGGCGGCCGGGGCGTAGCCCATCGCCCGCAGGCCGTCCAGCAGGGTCGTCGGGTCGGTCTGCGCGGCCAGGACCGTGGGCGCCAGCCGGCGCAGCCCGAGGGCCTGGGAGCGCTTGTCGGCGAGGATCTCGCCGAGCATCGCGTCGTCGTCGCAGCGCACGTACGACGAGGCGGCGCCCACGCGCAGGTGGCCGTGGCGGCGGGCCACGTCGTCGATGAGGTAGGCGAGCGGCTGGGGGACGGGGGTACGGCTGTGCTGTTCCAGGAAGGAGTGCAGGTCGGCGGCGTCGCGGCCCGCGTCGAGGGCGCGGCGGACGGAGGCCGGGGTGAACCGGTAGACGGTGGCTCCGCCCTTGGACTCGACGTCGGCGAGGACGGCCAGGGTGTCGGCCAGGTGCCGTTCCAGCGGGCCGGGGGCCACCGCGGTCAGGTCGGCCTGGAGCAGGACGTGGTCGACGGGCTCGGGCAGGAGGGGGGCGAGCAGGGCGCCGAGGGCCCGTTCGAGCGCGAGCCGCGCCTCGGGACCGCTCGGCCCGGCCTCGTGCGGCTCCGGTGCGCCGTCGGTCGCGCCGTGTTCGGCGGCGGGGCCGGTCCGCGCGGCGGTGTCGCGTTCGGCGGTACCGGTCTGCCGGGCGGTCGTTCCGCCCTCGGAGGTCGTCGAGTGGTCCGGTGCTGCCTGCTGTGCGTCCGCCGCGGGCGCGGCGGTGGAGCCCTCCGGGGTTCCGGGCCGGTGCGCCGGCGCGGGCTCGTGCCCGGTGAGCGGGGCCCGGGGCGTGGTCAGCAGGGGGCGGGACTGGCCGGCGAGGGCGCCGCGGCCGGTGACGCCGAGCAGTTCGGCCTCCGTCAGCGTCCAGCGGGCCAGGCGCGCCCGCAGGTCGCCCGTGCCGCCGCGGACCGGCCGCTCCCAGTCGAGCCGGGCCAGCAGCGCCTCGGGGTCGGGGGCGCCGCCCTCCGGGAGGTCGGCGAGGAGGTCCAGGACCCGGTGCCGGACCTCGGGGGCCGCCGAGCGGTCCAGGTCCGGGCCCAGCGCGGCGAGGGTCCGCCCCTTCGCGTCCTGTTCGCCGACCAGGCCCGCCGTGCGGGTGGCGGGCAGCCAGGCCGCGACGAGGACCGCCCAGCGGTCGTGCACCGGCAGGTCGAGCCACTCGTCGTAGAACGGGGTGGGGGCGTACCGCTCGTCGGCCTCCCCGTCGCTGGCGAGCAGCCCGGCGGCGTAGGCGAGTTCGATCCAGAAGGCGGCCGTCGGCTCGGACACGCCCAGTACGGCGGCGGTGCGCTTCAGGTCGCGCACGGCCAGGCCGCCGGCCCGCAGGACCAGCGGGCCGCCCTGGTCCCAGGAGGCGAGCAGCTCCCCGACGGTGGCGACGGCGGCCAGGGCCTGGCCGGCCGCGTTGGCGTCCACAAGCTGCGGACGGTGCGTCTTCGCGGGCGGGACCGACGGCGCCAGGGGCTCCGGCGCGCGGTGCGCCCGGCCGCCGCGCAGGTGCAGCGCGACCTCGCGGGGCAGCACCACCGTCCGCGCGGAGATGGGCAGCAGCAGCCCGTGGTCGCGCAGCCAGCGCACGGGCGGGGCGGGGTTGGGGGGCACCTCGCCGTACGGCGGGCCCCACACGAGCCGGGCCAGCACCTGGTGGGCCTCGGCGGGGGCGTCCGCGAGGAGCGCGGCCATCCGTCCCGGGTCGGTGAACAGCCCGGTGAGCGCGGCCACCGCGGACACCGGGTCGTGCGTGGCCGGCAGCCCGGCGGTGGCCACGATCTCCTGGAGCCGGCCCGGCGACATACCGGCCGTGGCCTCGGCCACGGTCGGCCCGAGGCCGGTCGGCGAGGGGCGGGCGGCGCTGGGCGCCAGGAGCTCCCGCGCCGTACGGACCAGGCGCAGCCTGCTGTCGTCCCCCCAGACCAGCGCCTGCGCGCGCAGCCGTCCCAGGGCTGCGGGCAGCGCCGCGCGGATCACGTCGGCGGTCGCCGGAGCCTCGGCCCCGGTGGCGGTCCCGGTCGGCGCGGTGGCGGTGGCGGGCGTGTCCGTCGGGGACGTGGCGGGCGTGTCGGTCGGGGCGGCGGGCGTCGTACCGCCGGCCCCGACCCCGGCCGCGGTCGGCGGGTGCGGTTCCGCGGTGTCCGCGCCCGGGTCGCCCGTCATCAGGGTCTCCAGGACCTCGTACGGGCAGGGGTCCGGGGCCACGGCGAGGGCTTCCGCGGTCTGCAGGGCGAACCGGTCGAGCCGCTCCAGGGCCCGCACGACCGAGGCGCGGGTGCCGGCGCGGGTGGCGAGCTGCGTGAGGTCGTTGGGGACCGGGTTCAGCAGGTCGGGCCGGGCCCGCAGCAGCGCGGCCAGCGATGCGTCGTCACCTGCGCGGAGCGCCTCCGCGAGCGACCGCGGGGCGGTGCCGGCGGGCGGTGCCGCGGCCGACCCCGGGCGCTGGGGGTCGGTGGTGGGGTGCGCGCTCTCGGACACGTTCGCCTCCTGGTCCATCCGGCCAACGGTAGCCCCTGCGTGACATCCCGCCGAGTGTCGGGAACACGCGCTACCGTCGTGGACGGGCGGTACCGGAGGGGTCGGAAGGGGAGCCGCAGCGTGGGGATCGAGAGCGACCAGCTGGTCTACGACTACCTGAGCCGGGTCGGCGACCTGGCACAGCGCCGACAGGTCCCTTCGGGGGACCGGATGCGCCTCGTGTCGTCACTGCGCAACGAGATCGACCGGCAGCGCGCCAAGTTCGAGCCCGAGACCGCCGCGTCGGTGCGCCGCATCCTCGACCGGCTCGGCTCGCCCGAGGAGGTGCTGGAGGCGCTCGCCGAGAGCCGGGGCGGACCGCTGTCCGCGGCCCCGGCCGGCTCCGCCGCGCCTACCGACCGGGTTCCCGCGCCGGCGCCCGAGTCCCGGTCCCGGACCCGGTCGGGTCCGGCCGCCGGGCCCTCCGTCCCGGTGCAGCGCGGGCCCCGGCTGCTGCGCCGGAACCCGCGGCCCGGTGACGTGCCCCCGCCCCGCCCCGCCACGGCCGCGTCCCCACCGCACCTGGCGGGCCTCGACGAGTTGGGCGACTCGGGGGGAGAACCGGACTGGTGGCGGGTGACGCCCGCGCCGTTCGGGCCGCACACGCAGGTCGAGGGCTTCGCGGGCGGGATCGAGATCCCGGAGCTGCTCAAGCGGCCGGCCGATGCGGAAGGTGCGACCTCCGACGCCGGCGAAGCGGCGGGGCCGGCCGGTCCCGCCGCGCCGGCCGAACCGGTCGGGCGGGTCCGCACCGTCGTCCGTGCGCTGCGCGAGCGGCGCCGAGCGGTCGCGGGCGGTGCCGAGCCGGAGGCCGCCGCGGGCCCCGCCCCGGCGGGCGGTGCGGCCGCCGGGGACGCGGCCGCGCCCCGGCCACGGCCGCAGGCGTGGTTGCTGCTGTGCGCGGCCGTGCTGGTGGCGGGTGCCGTCAGCGGGTACTGGATCGTCCTGCTGATGGGCTGGCTGCTGGCGTACGCCTCGCGGAGGATGTCGCCGGCCGAGCGGAAGTGGGTGGTCCTGGGGTTGCCGGGGCTGGTGGCCGGCGCGGCGGTGGTGTGGGTGTGGGGGCGTGCGACGGGACGGTGGGGTGAGCCGTTGGGGTCCGGCGGGGTGGGGGAAGCGCTCTCCGGTCTGTGGGGTGGGGTGGTGCGGGCCGCCGGCGTCGTCTCGGCGGGGTACCTGGCCTGGCGCTCGCGTCGTCCCTGACGCCCTGCGGGCCGTCACGCCGTCGTGCCTGACGCCCTGCGGGCCGTCACGCCGTCGTGCCTGACGCCCTGCGGGCCGTCACGCCGTCGTCCCCGACGCCTCGCGCGTCGCCGTCTCGGGCTCCGGCGCGCCGCTGCCCGGTGGGCCGGTCCGCCGTCCGGCTGCGGACCGCTGCCCTGCGGGGCCGGGTCCCCTCCCCGCCCTTTCACCGTTTCCCGGGAGCTCCGCCCCGGCCCCCGTTGCCCTCAAACGCCGGGCGGGCTGGAATCGCCCCCCGGCCCCTCGGCTGCTGGTCCTCTGGGAGGAGCTCCGCCCCGGCACCCGTTGCCCTCGGACGCCGGACGGGGAGTGGCGCCCCGGGGTCCGGTCGTGTGGGGGCGTGGGTGTGGTTCACCTGGGGGTCGGGCGGGGATCGGGTGGTGTTGGCCGGACGGACCGCGGCGTCGGCACAATGGCCCGTATGAGCCTCCCCCGCCCTGCGCGCCCGCTGACCGTCGGCTTCGACCTCGACATGACGCTGATCGACTCGCGTCCCGGGATCCACGCCGCCTACCGGGCCCTCGCGGCCGAGACGGGTGCGTACATCGACGCCGACGAGGCGGTCACCCGGCTCGGGCCCCCGCTGGAGGAGGAGCTGGCGTACTGGTTCCCCGAGGACCGGGTGAAGGAGATGGCCGACCGCTACCGGGCGCTCTACCCCGCGCACGCCATCGTGCCCACCCCCGCCATGCCCGGCGCGCGGGAGGCCGTCGAGGCGGTGCGGGCCCTCGGTGGGCGCGCGATCGTCGTCACGGCCAAGTACGAGCCCAACGCCCGCCTGCACCTCGACCACGTCGGCATCGCCCCCGACGCCCTGATCGGCTGGCTCTGGGCGGAGGCCAAGGCGGAGGCCCTGCGCGAGCACGGCGCGAGCGTGTACGTCGGTGACCACGTCGGCGACGTACGGGGCGCCCGCAGGGCCGGGGCCGTCTCCGTGGCCGTGCCGACCGGCCCGTGCGGGGCGGACGAGCTGCGCGCGGAGGGGGCGGACGTGGTCCTGACGGACCTCACCGCCCTGCCGGAGTGGCTCGCCGAGTACGCCGCCACGCGGGCGTAGCCGCCCGATCCGTCGCCGGCCCGGGCTGGCCGCAGCGGCCGGAGCCGGGGCGGCGGTGGGGTCAGGCGCCGCGGGCGGCGGCGGCCTCGCGGCGTTGGGCGGCGATCGAGCGCAGGACGCCCGCGCCCGAGATCGCGAAGCCGACGCCCATCAGCATGCACACCGCGTAGGCCACGGTGGGGAACGGCTCGGTGCCGAGGAACAGCGGGGCCATCGTCACGAGCGTCGCGACGGCGCCGACGATGAAGACGATGCCGCCCGCGCGCACCAGGCCGTCGCCGGGCCGGGCTTCGTCGGAATGGCCGGGAAGAGGAGTACCAGTCACGCGACCAGGGTAGTTCCCAGGCCGTAGGAAGCACCGGGGGACGTCTTGTCAGCGGCTCCCGGACCATTAGCCTGGTGGTTGGCGGGTCGCAGACGACCCGCTGTACTGCTATCCGGAGGCGTTTTTCACGGCCTTCCGGACCCAACGAGCACAAGGACGAGGAAAGACGTGCCTACCGGCAAGGTCAAGTGGTTCAACAGCGAGAAGGGCTTCGGCTTTCTCTCCCGTGACGACGGCGGCGACGTCTTCGTCCACTCGTCGGTGCTCCCTGCCGGGGTCGATGCACTCAAGCCGGGCCAGCGCGTCGAGTTCGGCGTGGTCGCGGGCCAGCGTGGCGACCAGGCGCTTTCCGTGACGGTGCTGGACCCGACCCCCTCGGTCGCGGCCGCGCAGCGCCGCAAGCCCGACGAGCTCGCCTCGATCGTGCAGGACCTGACGACGCTTCTCGAGAACATCACCCCGACGCTGGAGCGCGGCCGCTACCCCGACAAGGCGCACGGCGTGAAGATCGCCGGCCTGCTGCGGGCCGTGGCGGACCAGCTCGACGTCTAGGTCCGGGCCGACCGCGGCCGCCGGAGCGCACCGGACGGCCCGTCATGCGCGTGAGCCCCGCCACCCGTCCGGGTGGCGGGGCTCACGCGTGCCGGCTACGGGAAGGCCAGCGCCTCCGGCCGGAGCGCCGGGACGAGGCCTTCGGCCGCGGCCCGGGTGAGCAGTCCGCGCACCGCCGCGTAACCCGATTCGCCCAGGTTCGCGGTGAATTCGTTGACGTACAGCCCGATGTGCTGGTCCGCGACCGCCGGGTCGAGCTCCTGGGCGTGCTGCCGAACGTACGGCCGTGACGCCTCGGGGTCGTCCCAGGCCATCCGCACCGAGGCGCGGGCCGACTCGGCCAGCGCCCGCAGGGTGTCCGTCCCCAGCGCGCGCTTGGCGATGATCGCCCCGAGCGGGATCGGCAGCCCGGTGGCCCGCTCCCAGTGCTCGCCCATGTCGGCGAGGCAGTGCAGCCCGTAGTTCCGGTACGTGAACCGGGCCTCGTGGATGACCAGTCCCGCGTCCACCTTGCCGTCGCGCACGGCCGGCATGATCTCGTGGAACGGCAGGACCACGACCTCGCCCACCCCGCCGGGCAGCACGTCGGCCGCCCACAGCCGGAAGAGCAGGTACGCCGTCGAGCGCTCGCTCGGCACCGCGACCGTACGGCCCGTCAGGTCGAGCCCGGGCTCCCGGGTGAGCACCAGCGGGCCGCAGCCGCGGCCGAGGGCGCCGCCGCAGGGCAGCAGGGCGTACTCGTCGAGGACCCAGGGCAGGACGGCGTACGACACCTTGAGCACGTCGAACTCGCCGCGCTCGGCCATGCCGTTCGTGATGTCGATGTCGGCGAAGGTGACGTCGAGGCCGGGGGCGCCGGGGACCCGGCCGTGGGCCCACGCGTCGAAGACGAAGGTGTCGTTCGGGCAGGGGGAGTAGGCGATCCGGAGCGGGCGGGACGGGCTGCCGGCCCCAGAAGCCTCAGAGGCCTCGGTGGTCTCGGCGCCCGCGGTGGTCTCGGCACCCGTGGTGGTCTCGGCGCCCGCGGTGGGCGCGGCGGCCCCGGCGGCCCCGGTGGCGCCGGTGGCGCCGGTGGCGCCGGTGGCGCCGGTGGTGCCGAGGTCCGTGCCGGTGCCGTTGTCAGTCGTGCCGGTGGTCATCGTGCCTCCAGTTCTGGAGTACGGGTACGAGGCGGTGGAAGCCCCCGCTCAGGGCCGCCAGGGCGTCGCCGATCCGCCAGGCGCCGCGGTCGCGCGGGCCGACGGGGTTCGAGACCGCGCGGACCTCCAGCACGGGCAGGCCGTGCGCGGCGGCGGCCTCGGCCACGCCGAAGCCCTCCATGGCCTCGGCGCCGGCCAGCGGGTGCCGGGCCAGCAGCTCGGTGGCGCGCCCGGCGGTACCGGTGACGGTGGAGACGGTCAGGACGGGCGCCAGCAGCGCCCCGGTGGCCTCGGCGGCGCGCGCCGTCAGTTCGGCCGGCGGCAGGTGGACCGCCCGGCCGAAGCCGAGCTCCTCGACGGACAGCCAGCCGTCGGGGGTCTGGGCGCCGAGGTCGGCGGCGACGATCGCGTCGGCGACGACGAGCGAGCCGACGGGGGCGGCGGGCAGGAACCCGCCGCCGATCCCGGCGGAGACGACGAGGGAGTACGGGCGCCCGGCGGTGGCGAGGGCGGCGGCGGTCGCCGCGGCGGCCGCCGCCGGGCCGACGCCCCCGGCGAGCACGTCGAAGGCCACGCCGGGTGCGTCGTAGCGGCGCAGGGTCCGGCCGCCGGGCAGGGTGCGGCCGGGCACGTCGTGGTCCGCGGCGGGGGCCGGACCGGGCGCCGTACCGGGGGAGCCGGAGGGCCCGGGGGCCCCGGGGGTACCGGAGCCCACCGCGGACCGGGCCGGTCCCGGGTACGGCGGAGGGGTGGTCAGGCCGGCGGCGACGGATTCGGCCTCCGCTGCCACCGCGGTCACGACGAGTGCGTGCACGCGCCCGGTGCTAGTTCTTCAGCTTGAGCGTGAAGGACCAGACGGCGAGGGGCTTCTTGTCCTCGCCGAGCTGGATGAAGGCGAGCTTCTTCGAGGCCGGCGCCTCGCCCTGGCCGCCGGTGGCGAACACGTCGGCGCCCGGGAAGGAGCGGTAGGTGTTCGACGACGGCTCGGTGATGGGCTGTCCGTCGAGGACCGCCTGCCACGTCTTGCCGTCCTCCACGACCTCGGGCTCGACGCCGAGGCGGAGGGTGTCGCCGCGGGCGTAGTCGATGGTCTTGCCGGCCTTGATGCTGGCCAGGCAGTCGGCGACCTTCTCCTGCGACAGCTCCTTGCCGCCGTCGGCGGAGCAGGCGGCCTCGGTGGACACCGTCGAGCTGCCGACCGTCACGGTCGCCAGCGGCGTCGGCTTGTCGCAGGCGGAGAGGACGAGGAGGCCGGCGGACACGGCTCCGAGGGCCGCGCCGATGCGGCGGCCCTTACCCGAGATAAGCGGTGCGGTCATGAGCCGAAGGCTATCGGGCCAGCCGTTTCGTTCGCGCGCGGGGTGGCGTAGGCCCGGGCGTTTCCGCCCCCGCCCTACGCCACCCGGGGGCGCGCGGGGCCGTGGCGGGGGGTCGAGAGCAGGCCCCGCCAGGCCATGACCGTGCCCGCGGTGACCAGGGCGGCGGCCACGGACATGCCCACCACGCCGTTCAGCGGCAGCGAGATCCCGATGGCGCCGCCGACCACCCACGCCATCTGGAGCAGCGTCTCGGAGCGGGCGAAGGCGGACGTGCGGATGTGCTCGGGCACGTCCCGCTGGATCATCGCGTCCAGCGACAGCTTCGCCAGCGCCTGGCAGAACCCGGCCGTGGCGCCCAGTACGGCGATCAGCAGCCCCGAGTAGAAGACCGCGGCCACGATCGCGGCCGTCAGGGTCAGCGACAGCACGGCGGCCACGATGGCCTCCGGCGCACGGGAGCGCAGCCAGGCGCCCACGGCCGTGCCGCACGCGTTGCCCACGCCCGCCGCCACGCCCACGATGCCCAGCGAGACCGCCGCGCTCTGCCCGGGCAGCGGGTGCTCGCGCAGCAGGAACGCCAGGAAGAAGATCAGGAACCCGGACAGGGCGCGCATGGCCGCGTTGGCCCAGAGGCCGCACAGCACCGGGGTGCTGATCGCGCGCAGCCCCGGACGCTTGCGGGCGCGCTCGCGGCGCGCCTCGTGCGTGGAGAGCCGGGCCCGCCGCTCGCCCTTGGCGGAGTCCACCTTGGGGGGCAGCGTCAGGGACAGCACGGTGCCGCCGACGAAGACGACGCAGGCCCCGTACAGCGGCCACGGGGGCCCGATCAGGTGCAGCAGCGCCCCGATGGGCGCGGCCGCGCCGGTGGCCAGCAGCCCGGCGAGGGTCACCCGCGAGTTGGCCTTGACCAGCGAGAACTTCGGCGGGAGCAGGCGCGGCACGACGGCGCTGCGGATCACCCCGTACGCCTTGGACGCCACCAGCACCCCGAGCGCGGCCGGGTACAGCTGGAGCCCGCCGGTGGCCACCGCCGTGGACATCGTCAGGGCCAGGACGGCGCGGGTCAGCATGGCCCCGGCCATGGCGGCCCGGCGGCCGTGCGGGGCCCGGTCCAGCAGGGGGCCGATGACGGGGGCCAGGAGGGCGAAGGGGGCCATCGTGATCGCGAGGTAGAGCGCCACCCGGCCGCGGGCCTGGTCGGTGGGGACGGAGAAGAACACCGTGGAGGCCAGCGCCACGGTGACGAGCATGTCGCCCGCGCCGTTGACCGCGTGCAGCTCGATCAGCTTGCCGAGGCCGGATTCACCCGCCCCGTGTGCGTGGGTCGCGCGCCGGATGCCGCGCGCGGTGCCGCTGATGGGCGTGTGCACGGCGCGTCCCAGGGCCCGGCCGGCCCGCCGGACCCGGCCCGAGCCGTCGTCGGAGGACCGTACGGACCGCGCGGCTGCCACCTGGCCATAGTGCCCCACGCCGTGCCGGGACGGGCTCGTCGGCTCGCTCGGGGGTGTCGCGGCGGGTGGACCGGCAGGGGGCCGGCGGGGCGGGAACGGGGTGGCGGAGGTGTCCCGGGGGTGTCCCAGAGGTGTCCGGGGCCGGGTTTGCTGTCCGCGAATCGGACGTGCAGGTGGGCCCAGGGCTGGGAAGGAGGTAGCGTGCGTAGCGCGCCACCGGCGGTCGCTCTTGGCCGCGCGCCTGTTCGCGATCCCGCAGAATGGATCGTAGAAGGTGCGCCCGAGGCCGATGGGGCGCGGACGTCGACGCGGCCCTCTGGTCCGCTCCGCCCGCGCCACGTACGGATCAGGACCGGCGGTTGTTTACGGACGAACGGCGCACTCGTGAGACGGCGTAGGAGAGAACGAGACCTGTGAGTGCTGCGACGACGCGAAGCCGTACCCCCGACCGCCTGTGCGCCGAGGCCGTCGACCTCGCCCGCGCTGCGGCTCAGGAGGCCGCCGCGCCGGGGGTGGTGGGCGAGCACGTGTCCGTGGTCGCGGAGGGCGACCGGGTCGTCACGCACTACTTCGCCTGCGCCGAGGCCGGCTACCGGGGCTGGCGCTGGGCGGTGACCGTCGCGCGCGCCTCCCGCGCCAAGGTGGTCACCATCGACGAAACGGTGCTCCTGCCCGGGCCCGACGCCCTGCTCGCGCCCGAGTGGGTGCCGTGGAGCGAGCGGCTGCGCCCGGGTGACATGGGGCCGGGCGACCTGCTGCCCACCGACGCCGACGACCTGCGGCTGGAGCCGGGCTACTCCGGCGAGGACGAGCCGGCGCCCAACTCCGTGGTCTCGGAGGAGGTCAAGGACCTCGCCGACACGGAGGACGTGGCCTTCACCGACCGGGCGGCCGTGCCCGACCGGGGCTCCATCGCCTCCGTGGCGGAGGAGCTCGGCATGCGCCGGGCGCGCGTGCTGTCGCGGTACGGGCTGCACACCGCGGCCGACCGCTGGGACGAGGCGTACGGGGCGAAGACCCCGATGGCGCAGGCGGCGCCGGCCAGCTGCGTGTCGTGCGGCTTCCTCGTGAAGATCGGGGGGTCGCTGGGGCAGGCCTTCGGCGTGTGCGCCAACGAGTTCGGGCCGGCCGACGGGCGTCTGGTCTCGCTGTCGTACGGCTGCGGGGGGCACTCCGAGGCCGCGGTCATGCCGAAGCCGCCGCGGCCGGCGCCGCCGGTGCTCGACTCGATGCGGGCGGACGAGTTCCCGCTGCGGCCCGCCCCCGATGCGGGGTCCGTCCCCGACACCGACCTCCCCGAGCAGGACCTCGGACACTCCTGACCCGGCCCGGGGCCGTCCCGAGGACCCGCCAGGGTGCGGATCCCCATGGGGGCGGTTCCCGAGGTGACGTGACGGTACGTCGGGGCGGGATCGCCCCGGCGCACCGCCGACCGTCGCCCGTCTCCGCCGACCGTCGCCCGTCTCCGCCGACCGTCGCCCGTCTCCGCCGACGGAGCCCGTCGCCGTCCGGATGCGGGCCGCTGCCCTGCGGGGCCGGTCCCCTCCCCGCCCTTTCACCGTTTCCCGGGACTCCGCCCCGCCCCCCGCCGCCCTCAAGCGCCGGGCGGGCTGGATGCGGGGCGCCGCCCCGGGCCCTGCCGCCCTCAAGCGCCGGGCGGGCTGGATGCGGGACTCCGCCCCGCCCCCCGCCGCCCTCAAGCGCCGGGCGGGCTGGGTTTGGGCCTCCCCGGACCCCGCGCCTCAGACGCCGGCGAGGCTGGGGTTGCCCAGCGGTCACGCGTCGACCGGCGGGGCCTCTACGTGTCCGCGACGGCGGGGGAAGATCCAGCCCCGCCGGCGTTCGAGGCGGAAACCGGCGCGGAGCGCCGGGCAGCGGCGCCGGGGTCGCGAGCCCCGGTTTCGGGAAGGGGCGGGGCGGGGGAATCACCGCGGGCACCCCGGCCCGCTGGGGCTCGTGGGGCTGGTGGGGCGGCGCGGGGTGGTGGGGCGGAGCCCCAGGAGGCCGGGGAGTCGGGCGGCGCGGTACCTTCGGGCCTGGCAGGGCGAGCGGCAGGCAGCGGTAGGAGGCGACGGCGTGACCGGACGAGCGACGGCGGCCCAGGGCGGCGTGGACCCCTTCGGTACCGCGCGGCTGCGGCGAGGGGTACTCGACGCGTGGGGCGCCAGCCCCGCCCGGTTCCGTGAGGACGCGAACGCCGAAGAGGACCTCGCGCTGGGCGGCTACCGCGACCGACTCGTGGTCGAGCTGGCGCAGAACGCGGCGGACGCGGCGGCCCGGGGCGGTGTCGACGGCCGGTTGCGGCTCACGCTCCGGGGCGGCCTGCTGGCCGCCGCCAACACCGGCGCGCCGCTGGACGCCACGGGAGTGGAGTCGCTCAGCACGCTGCGCGCCTCCGCCAAGCGCGGCAGCACCGACGGCGGCAGCGTCGGCCGCTTCGGCGTCGGCTTCGCCGCCGTCCTCGCGGTCAGCGACGAGCCCGCCATCCTCGGCCGGCACGGCGGCGTCCGGTGGTCCCTGGCCGAGGCCCGCGAGTTGGCCCAGCAGGCCGCCACGGGCAGCCCCGGCCTCGGCGACGAACTGCGCCGCCGCGACGGCCACGTGCCGCTGCTGCGGCTGCCGCTGCCCGCCGAGGGCACCGCCCCCGAGGGGTACGACACCGTGGTCGTCCTCCCGCTGCGCGACGGCGGTGCCGAGGACCTGGTCGCCCGGCTGCTCGCCGGTATCGACGACGCCCTCCTGCTCACCCTGCCCGGACTGCGCGAGGTGGTCGTCGAGACCCCGGAGGGCGTCCGCACGCTGACCCGGCGCACCGACGGCCCGTACACGGTCATCGACGACAGCGCGAAGGGACCCACCCGCTGGCGCACCGTCCGCCGTTCCGGGCCCATCGAGCCCGCGCTGCTGGCCGACCGCCCCGTCGAGGAGCGGCTGCGCCCGCACTGGACCGTGTCCTGGGCCGTCCCGGCCGACGCCGAGGGCGCGCCGGTGCGCCCCGACACCGCGCCGGTGGTGCACGCCCCCACCCCGACCGACGAGCCGCTGGGCATCCCGGCCCTGCTCATCGCCTCGCTCCCGCTGGACACCGCACGCCGCCACCCCGCGCCCGGCCCGCTGACCGACTTCCTGGTCCAGCGCGCGGCCGACGCGTACGCCGAGCTCCTCGCCGACTGGCAGCCGGTGACCACCGCCCTGGTGGACCTGGTGCCCGGGCCGCTCGGCAAGGGCGAGCTCGACGGCGCCCTGCGCGCCGCCGTCGTGGAGCGGCTGCCGCGCACCGCGTTCCTCGCCCCGGCCGTGCCCTCCGAGGAACTGACCGCGCTGCGCCCGTTCGAGGCGGAGGTCGTCGAGGGCGCGGGCGCCGACACGGTGCGCGTGCTCGCCGAGGTGCTGCCCACCCTGCTGCCCGCCGGACTGGAACGGCGTACCGAGCTGCGCACCCTGGGCGTGGGCCGGCTGCCGCTGGGCGACGCCATCGAGCGGATCGCGGGCATCGAGCGGCCCCCGCACTGGTGGTACCGGCTGTACGACACCCTGGCCGGGGTGGACCCGGACCGGCTGTCCGGCCTGCCCGTGCCGCTGGCCGCCGGGCCGGCCAAGGAGGCCGGGTGGGAGCCCGCCGCCCACCCCGAGGAGGAGGGCGGAGCCGCCGAGGGCGCCGTGCCCACCACCATCGGCCCCCGCCACGTCCTGCTGCCCGGACCCGACACGCCGGCCGGGCTGACCCGCCTCGGCCTCAAGGTCGCCCACCCCGACGCCGCGCACCCGCTCCTGGAGAAGCTGGGCGCGCTGCCCGCCTCCCCGCGCGCGGTGCTGACCACGCCCCAGGTGCGGGCCGCGGTGGCCGCCTCGCTGGACGCGGAGGACATCTGGGACGAGGACGCGCTGGAGCCGGAGGAGCTCGCCGAGGTCGTGCTCGGCCTGGTCCGGGACGCCGGTCTGGAGCCGGGCGACGAGCCCTGGCTGGGCGCCCTCGCGCTGCCCGACGAGGACGGCGAGCCGGCCCCGGCGGCCGAACTCGTGCTGCCCGGCTCGCCGTTCGCCGCCGTCATGCGTGAGGGCGAACTGCCGACGGTCGACGCCGAGTTGGCCGAACGGTGGGGAGCTCAGCCGCTCGTCGCCTGCGGCGTGCTCGCCAACTTCCAGCTGGTGCGCGCCACCGACGTGGTCCTCGACCCGGACGAACTGGAGCCGCGCGAGGGCGACTTCCCCGAGCCGGACGACGCCGGCCTGCTCGACCTGGTCGACGTGTGGTGCGAGGACCTGCTCGACCAGCTGCCCGAGACGCCCGTGCCGCCGGTGGCCACCGAGATCGTGGCCGTCCGCGACCTCGACCTGGTCGACGACGACGCCTGGCCGCAGGCCCTGGCCCTGCTCGCGCAGCCGCCGCTGCGGGACGCGCTGACCCAGCCGGTACGGGTACTGCTCCCGGACGGCACCACGCAGTCCGTACGCCCGTACACCGCGTGGTGGCTGCGCGACCACCCCGTGCTCGACGGCCGCCGTCCGGCCGGACTCCGGGCGGCCGGCGGGGACCCGCTGCTGGAGGGGCTGTACACCTCGGCCGCGGTCACCGGCTTCGAGGACGAGCAGGTGCTGCGGGCGCTGGGCGTCCGGACCTCGGTGGCGGCCCTCCTCGACGAGCCGGGCGGTGCGGCCGAACTGCTCGGCCGACTCGCCGACCCCGAGCGCGAGGTGTCGGCACGTCAGCTGCACGCGCTGTACGGGGCACTGGCCGACCTCGACCCCGAGCAGGTGACCCTGCCGGAGGAGCTGCGCGCGGTGGTCGACGGAGAGCTGCGCGTCGTGGACGCGGCCGACGCGGTGGTGGCCGACGCGCCCGACCTGCTGCCGCTGTCCGCGGGCCTGCCGCTGCTGCCGGTGGCCCCGGCGCGGGCGGCGGACCTGGCGGAGCTGTTCCAGGTGCGGCGGCTTTCGGAGATCCTGAGCGCGGAGCCGGCCGACGGCGGTGAGGAGCGGCGGGTGCCGGAGTCGGTGCGGGTGCTGCTGGGCGCGGCGACCCCGGACTCGTACGTCGAGCACGAGGAGCTGGTCGCGGACGGGGTCGAACTCGACTGGCGCCGCACCCCCGACGGCGTGCTGCACGCGGCGACGCTGGAGGGCGTGGCGGCGGGGCTGGCCTGGGCGGCGGGCCAGTGGCCGCGCCGCTTCGAGGTGGCGGCCCTGCTGGAGGACCCGTCCCGGACGGAGGAACTGGCCCGGGACCGCTGGTTCGACTGACGCCGGCCCCACCCCGTCTCACGCGGTGCCAGGGCCGGCCCCACCCCCCCGTCTCACGACGGCGCCAGGGCCGGCCCCGCCCCCCACTCACCGCACGTCGACGTTGTCCACGCTCGAGTAGCAGGACGCCGAGGCCGAGGTGCCGGCGTACTTGAGCCGGTAGCCGCCGTCCACGGTGGCCTTCGCGGTCACCTTCACCGCGCCCTTAGCGTCCGTCGTGCCGGAGCCGAGCACGGTCCACGTCGTCGACCCGGCCTTGCGGAACTGCAGTTCCACCTTCTGCCCCGCGAGCGCGGTGGAGGCCCCGTACTCCCACGCCGAGCCGGTGAGCCTGCCGGTCACGGTCACGGTCGCCCCCGGGTCCACCGGCTCGGGCGCCGCGTCCACCGTGAGGGCGGAGGACCGCTTGATGGCGCCCGTGCCCGGGACCGGCCCGCTGAAGAAGCTCTTCCCGTCCTCGGCGAACGCCCAGGCGGCCGCCGACCAGGTGCCGGCCAGCTTGTTCAGCCCGATCCGGTCCCGCCCGCTGACCGGGATCGCGGCGACGCAGTCGTACGTGCTGCTCGCCGGGCGCTTCACGCAGTCGGCGGGGACGGACTCGTTCACGATGCCGTCGGGGGAGTCGTAGGAGCCGTGGTAGAGGTACACGCCGGCCGCGGAGATGCCCGACGGGTCGGTGGCGGTGAAGGTGGCCGTGACGGCGCCCTGCCCGGTCAGGCGGGGTACGAACGTCTTGCCCTCGTTGACCACGACGGTGCCGACGGAGGTGGCGCCGACCTTGAGCGCGTTCTCGGCGGCGGGGCCGCCGAAGGCGCGCAGCACGGTCTGCGTGACGGCGCCGCCCGCGCTGTCCGTGCCGCTGACCCGCAGGGCCACGAACGCGGCGTCGGCCGGGACCGTGACCGTGTACGTGCCGGGGGTGCCGGCGGCGGGGGCCACGACCCACGTGGCGCCGTCGTCCTTGGAGTACTCGACCTTGGACAGGGTCGCGGTCGTGCCCTCCACGCGCGGCACCAGGGAGGCCTTGACCTGGACCGGGCCGGCGGCGGCCCGGTTGCGGGCGTCTAGCCCGCCGACCGTCAGCCGCGGGTCGGCCACCGGCAGCTTCCCGGTGCCGGTCCCGCCGCCCGGCAGGGCGCTGCGCGGGAAGCTCCAGTCGGTGGACACCCGCGAGGACAGCCGGCTCTGGGCGCCGGCGCGCAGGACGGTGTGGTTGATCTTGAAGCTCGTGTACGAGGCGGCCGCGTCCACGGTGTACGTGTCGTACGGCGAGAGCACCGAGGACGCGCCGAGCACCGTCGCGCCGCTGGTCACCCGGTACGTCGTGCGGGACTCGTTGTCGAGTCCCTCGTGCCCGTAGGCGTCGGACAGCGAGGCCGACTCGTTGAGCGAGAAGGTGCCGTCCGCGTACCCGGAGGCGGTGAACTGCGCGGCCCGGTTCGTGAAGGGCGCGCGGCCCACGTACTCGGTGGCCCCCGCGTCGCCCGCGGGGAGCTCGAGGTGCGGCAGGGACACGGAGTGCGGCCCGTACTCCAGGTAGCGCTCGAAGCGGGCACCCGGCGTGAGGTAGTGGGTGTACGAGACGGCCAGCGGCACGGCGGTGTCGAGGTAGGTGCCGCTCTGGCTGCCGTCCTCGGTGGATGCCGTGCCCCAGAGGGTGGCGCTGATGCCGGCGCCCTGGGCCCGTACCGAGGTCTGCTGCCTCGCCAGGCCGGCGGTGGTGACGGCGACGACGGGGGAGGCCGGGCTGCCGTCGTGGAACTGGTGGAAGAGGTCGTACCGGTAGGGGCTGGGGCGGTTCTGGCCCGCGCCCTTCTTCTGCAGCACCTGGTGCACGTTGAGGGTCAGGCCGGCCAGCGTGATCGGGGCAGCGGAGAGCTGCCTGCCCCAGCCGACCTGGAAGGCGGCGGGCTGCCCGTCGGGCAGCGTGTACCAGGCGTCGGTCATGACCGGGCCGGCGCCCGGGTCGTCGACGGTGAAGCCGGTCGGCTCGGCGAGGTCGGCGTCGAGGGTGACGGTGGTGGCGGCCGAGGCGACCTTGAACGTCTTGGGGACGAAACCGGTCCTGACGGTCCAGTCGGTGTAGTTGGCGATGGTGAGGTAGTCGCCGGCCGGCAGCGCGACGGTCCCGGAGTCGGCGCCGTCGGCCACCGGGACGTCGTACTCCTTCCACGTGGTGCGGTCCCACACGTGGATCTCGGACTGCGTGCCCGCGGCGTGTAGCAGCTGGACCTTCACCGCGTACGTGGCGGCCGCCCCGGCCGGCTGCGCGCCGAGGCCCGCGCCCGCGGTGAGCAGGGCGAGCGCCCCGGCCAGCGCCGCGGCCGACCGCACTCCGCGGCCCCCGTCTTCTCTTCTGCTGCCCCTGTTGGTTCCGGCCATGGTGGCGTGCCCCCTACCTCTCGATGCGGCGCGCACAGCGTAGGGCGCGGGCCGATCGATGGGGAGGCGGGGTCCGGATCCGTTACCAGCCCGGGAACTTGTACCGCTGCCGGCCGGTCAGGCCGGGAACCTGCGGTCCACCCACCGGAAGGTGAACTCGACCGCGGCGGCGCCCGCCGCGGCGACGGCGACGGCGGTCCAGGGCATGATCGTGCCCACCAGCCTCAGCTGGAAGAAGTCCTGGAGCCACGGCACGACCAGCACGACCAGGAACGCCCCGCCCATCGCCGCGACCAGGGCCACCCGCCACCACGTGTACGGGCGGGCGATGATGGCCAGCACCCACATCGACACCAGGAACAGCGTCAGCGTCGCCGCACTGGTCTCGGCGTCCAGGGCGCCGGGGCCGCTGTAGTGGTGGCGGGCCAGCAGGTACGTGACGAACGTGGCCACCGCCGCGATGGCGCCGCCCGGGATCGCGTACCGCATCACGCGCCGGACGAAGTGCGGCCGGGCCCGCTCCTTGTTGGGGGCCAGGGCGAGGAAGAACGCGGGCACGCCGATGGTCAGGGTGGACAGCAGCGTCAGGTGGCGGGGCAGGAACGGGTACTCCACCTGCCAGCACACCACCAGGAGGGCCAGCAGCACCGAGTAGACCGTCTTGACCAGGAACAGGGTCGCCACCCGCGTGATGTTCCCGATCACCCGGCGGCCCTCGGCGACCACCGAGGGCAGGGTCGAGAAGCTGTTGTTCAGCAGCACGATCTGCGCCACCGCCCGGGTGGCCTCGGACCCGGAGCCCATCGAGACGCCGATGTCGGCGTCCTTGAGGGCCAGCACGTCGTTGACGCCGTCGCCGGTCATGGCGACGGTGTGGCCGCGGGACTGGAGGGCGCCGACCATGTCCCGCTTCTGCTGCGGGGTGACCCGGCCGAAGACGGTGTTCTTGTCGAGCTCCTGGGCCATCTCGGGCCGCTCGGCGGGCAGGGAGCGGGCGTCGACGGTGTTCTCGGCGCCGGGCAGGCCGAGCTTGGCGGCCACGGCCGAGACGGAGATCGCGTTGTCGCCGGAGATGACCTTGGCGTGCACGTCCTGCTCGCCGAAGTACCGCAGGGTGTCCGCCGCGTCCGGCCGCAGCCGCTGCTCCAGGACGATCAGGGCGGTGGGCTTGGCCCCGCCGGCCACGTGCGGGTCGTCCAGTTCGCGCGCGGAGCGGGCCAGCAGCAGGACCCGCAGCCCGTCCTCGTTGAGGGCGGTGACCTCGTCGAGGGCCGGATCGCCGGGCGGCAGCAGCACGTCGGGTGCGCCCAGCAGCCAGGTGGACGTGTCGCCGTCGCCCTCGCTGAAGCTCGCGCCGCTGTACTTGCGGGCGGAGGAAAAGGGCAGGGACTCGGTGCAGCGCCAGTCCTCCTCGTCCGGGTAGGCGTCGATGACGGCCTGCAGGCTGGCGTTGGGGCGCGGGTCGGACTCGCCGAGCGCGCCGAGGACCTTGCGCACGTATCCCGGGTCCGCCCCGCCCAGGGTGCGCAGCTCGGTGACGTCCATGCCGCCCTCGGTGAGCGTGCCGGTCTTGTCGAGGCAGACGACGTCCACCCGGGCCAGGCCCTCGATGGCGGGCAGTTCCTGGACCAGGCACTGCTTGCGGCCCAGCCGGACGACGCCGATGGCGAAGGCCACGGAGGTCAGCAGCACCAGGCCTTCGGGGATCATCGGGACGATGCCGCCGACGGTGCGGGCGATGGCGTCGTCGAGGTCGTTCCCCTTGACCACGAGCTGGCTGATGATCAGACCGATCGAGGTCGGGACCATCATCCAGGTGACGTACTTGAGGATGGTGGAGATGCCGGAGCGCAGCTCGGAGTGGACGAGGGTGAAGCGGGAGGCCTCCTCGGCGAGCTGGGCGGCGTAGGCCTCGCGGCCGACCTTGGTGGCGGTGAACGCCCCGCCGCCGGCGACCACGAACGAGCCGGACATGACCGGGTCGCCGGGCTTCTTCAGGACCGGGTCGGCCTCGCCGGTGAGCAGGGACTCGTCGATCTCCAGGCCGTCGGCCTCGCCGACCACGCCGTCGACGACGACCTTGTCGCCCGGGCCGAGTTCGATGACGTCGTCCAGGACGATCCCGGAGGTGGAGATCTCGGCGGTCCGGCCGTCGCGCCGGACGGTGGGTTTGGCCTCGCCGATGACGGCGAGCCCGTCGAGGGTCTTCTTGGCGCGCAGTTCCTGGACGATGCCGATGCCGGTGTTGGCGATGATCACGAAGCCGAACAGGCTGTCCTGGATCGGCGCCACGAACAGCATGATCAGCCAGAGCACGCCGATGATCGCGTTGAAGCGGGTGAAGACGTTGCCCCGGACGATGTCGGTCGTGGAGCGGCTGCTGCGGACGGGTACGTCGTTGACGGCGCCGCGGGCGACGCGCTCGGCGACGGCCGTCGCGGTCAGGCCGCCCGCCCGGAACAGGGGGGCGGGGGGCGCGACGGGGTGGACGGGGTCGAGTTCGGCGCCCGCGTCGATCGCGGCACCGGCGATCGCGGCACCGTCGATGGCGGCACCGGCTTGGGTCGCCGCACCGGAGCGGGCGCCGGCGCTGCTGCCGCCGCCGCTGCCGCCGCCCGGCTCGGGTCCTTCGGTGTCGATCTTCGCCCGCTGCGTCATGGTTTCGACGGTACGGTCGGTCGGCGCCCTTCACCCCCCGAGCGGTGTGAAGATCAGACTTCGGTATGACCCGAATCGTCCTGCGGGCCGGCTCCCGGTCCGGCCGGCCCCGCGGCCGCTCCACCGCCCGCTCGGCCCGCCGCCGCCCCGCCCGCCCCCGCTTCGGCCGCGTGCCGCTTGAGCGCCGCGTCGCGGGCCCGTACGTACTTGATGCCGATCAGGCCGAGCGCGCCGCCGGCCGCGCAGGTCCACACCCACCACAGCAGGTCGCGGTCGGCGAACCAGCCGTAGAAGGGGAGCTGCACCAGGAACATGGCGAACCAGAGGATCGTGCCGCCCGTGATCGTGGCGACCACCGGCCCTTCGAGGGGCTCGGGTGCTTCGTGCTTGGGGGTCCACTTCGCCATGGGCAGCAGTCTAGAAGGGCGTACCAAGGGTCTACGCGCGGAGATGGACGCCCCTTCGTTCATGTGTTCATACTGAAACGGTTTGCCCGTGGCCGGTTCACTTCGTAGCAACCGCCAAGGTCGCAGCGCGGCGACCACTCGTACGGGACCATCCCGCTCCACTCCCGAGGACCGCATGACGACGTCGGCCCCCACCGTGGCCCCCGCCTCCACGCCTTCCCCGCAGGGCACCGGGTCCGCCCTGGACCGCTACTTCCGGATCTCGGAGCGCGGTTCGACCGTGGCCCGCGAGGTCCGCGGCGGCTTCGCCACCTTCTTCGCGATGGCGTACATCATCGTGCTGAACCCGATCATCCTGGGCAGCGCGAAGGACATGTACGGCCACCAGCTCGACGGCGGCCAGCTGGTCACCGCCACCGTGCTGACCGCGGCCCTGACCACCCTCCTCATGGGCGTCATCGGCAACGTGCCCATCGCCCTGGCGGCCGGCCTCGGCGTGAACACCGTCGTGGCCCTCCAGCTGGCCCCGCGCATGAGCTGGCCCGACGCCATGGGCATGGTGGTCCTGGCCGGCGTCGTGGTGATGCTGCTGGTGGCCACCGGCCTGCGCGAGCGGGTCATGAACGCCGTGCCGCTCGGCCTGCGCAAGGGCATCGCGATCGGCATCGGCCTGTTCATCATGCTGATCGGCCTGGTGGACTCCGGCTTCGTCTCCCGCATCCCGGACGCCGCCCACACCACCGTCCCGCTGCAGCTCGGCGGCAACGGCCACCTGCTCGGCTGGCCGGTGCTGGTCTTCGTCGCCGGCGTACTGCTGACCCTCGCGCTGCTCATCCGCAAGGTGCCGGGCGCGATCCTCATCTCGATCGTCGTGATGACGGTGGCCGCCGTGGCGATCCAGCTGGTCGCGGACCTGCCGGGCCAGGCCTGGGGCCTGACCGTCCCGCAGTGGCCGGGCAACCCGGTGGCCGCCCCCGACTTCGGCCTGGTCGGCCAGGTCAGCCTGTTCGGCGGGTTCTCGAAGGTCGGCCTGCTGACGGGCCTGCTCTTCGTCTTCACCGTCCTGCTGTCGTGCTTCTTCGACGCGATGGGCACGATCCTCGGCGTCGCGGACGAGGCGAAGCTGAACGACGCCGAAGGCAACCTGCCGGGCATCAACAAGGTCCTGATCGTGGACGGCCTCGCGGTCGCCGCGGGCGGCGCGACCTCCTCCTCCGCGAACACCTGCTTCGTCGAGTCCACGGCCGGCGTCGGCGAGGGCGCCCGCACCGGCCTCGCCAGCGTGGTCACCGGCGCGCTCTTCGCCGTGGCCCTCTTCCTGACGCCGCTGGCCACCATGGTCCCGTCGCAGGCGGCCACCCCCGCGCTGGTCGCGGTGGGCTTCCTGATCCTCGCCGGCTCGGTGAAGGACATCGACTGGAGCGACTTCACCATCGCGGTGCCGGCGTTCCTGGCGATGCTGATGATGCCGTTCACGTACTCGATCACCAACGGCATCGGCATCGGCTTCATCGCCTTCACCGTGCTGCGCCTGGCCGCCGGCCGGGGCCGCGAGGTCCCGGCAGCGATGTACGTCGTGTCGGCGGTCTTCGTCTTCTACTACGCGATGCCGGCCCTCGGCCTCACGTGAGCCCGTCGCTACGGGCTCACGTCGACCCGCCCCGGCGTCACGTGAGCCCGTAGAACTTCTCCGTCTCGTCGACGCACGCCTTGAAGCGCTCGTCGAAGTCGTCGCGAACGAGCGTCCGGACCACGTAGTCCTGGACGCTCATTCCGCGTTTCGCGGCGTGGTCCCGGAGTCGGGCCAGCAGCTCCCCGTCTATGCGCATGCTGAGCACGTGTGTCCCCATGGGCACAGGGTCGGGGCGGACACCGTGTACGCGTGTCACTTTCGGGAGCGGGCTCACCCGTATGAGTGATGATCGGGCGCCGGATGTGTGGTGCGGCACGGGGGCCGGATGTGTGGTGCGGCACGGCAGACGTAATCCGGTGTTCTTTAGTCAGGCTAATGAGCTACGCTAAGGAACATGCTCGACCTCTCCCATGGCGACGACGCTGCCGCCGTGAACGATCTCCGCTCCGCCGTCATGCGGCTGGGCCGGCGCCTGAAGCACCAGCGCGTCGACGAATCGCTCAGCCCCACCGAAATGTCGGTGCTCGGCACACTCGCCCGCTGCGGCTCGGCCACCCCCGGTGAGCTGGCCCGCCGCGAGCACGTCCAGCCGCCGTCGATGACCCGCATCGTCGCGCTGCTGGAGGCCAAGGGACTGGTCCGGCTGGAGCCGCACCCGGACGACCGCCGCCAGAAGGTGGTCAGCCAGACAGAGGTGGCCGAGGCGATGCTCGAGGAGAGCCGCCGAAAGCGCAACGCCTTCCTGGCCCGGCTCGCGGCCGAGCTCGACGAGGACGAATGGGCCAAGCTCCGCGCGGCCGCGCCCGTCCTCGAGAAGCTCGCCCACCTGTAAGGAACGAGCCCAGGAGGCGAAGCCCCTTGAGTACGGGAACCGGAGCAGACTCCGCCCCCGGACCGAATCGAACCACTACCCCCACCCCCTCCCCGCCGGCGCGCAAGAACACCATGTTCAGCTCGCTGCGCATCCGGAACTACCGGCTCTTCGCGACCGGCCAGGTCGTGTCGAACACCGGCACCTGGATGCAGCGCATCGCCCAGGACTGGCTGGTCCTCTCCCTGACGGGATCGGCCTCCGCGGTCGGCATCACGATCGCCCTGCAGTTCCTGCCGATGCTCCTCTTCGGCCTCTACGGCGGCGTCCTCGCCGACCGGCTGCCGAAGCGGCCCCTGCTGGTGGCCACCAACACGGCCCTGGGCCTGACCGGTCTCGCGCTCGGCGCGCTGACCGTCACCGGACACGTACAGGTCTGGCACGTGTACCTCGCCGCCTTCCTGGCGGGACTGATCACGGTCGTCGACAACCCGGCGCGCCAGACCTTCGTCGCCGAGATGGTCGGCAAGCGGCAGCTGGCCAACGCCGTCAGCCTCAACTCCGCGAACTTCCAGTCCGCGCGGCTGGTGGGCCCCGCCGTCGCCGGCGTGCTGATCTCCGCCGTCGGGTCCGGATGGGCCTTCCTGCTGAACGGGCTGTCCTTCGCCGCCCCGATCGCCGGCCTGCTGCTCATGCGCACGCGCGAGCTGCACCCGGTCGAACGGCAGCCGCGGGCCAAGGGCCAGCTGCGCGAGGGCCTGCACTACGTCGCCGGCCGCCCGGAGCTGGTCTGGCCGATCGTCCTGATCGGCTTCGTCGGCACCTTCGGGTTCAACTTCCCGATCTGGCTGTCGGCCTTCACCGACGACGTCTTCCAGGGCCAGGCGGGCCTGTACGGCCTGCTCAACACGCTCATCGCGGCGGGCTCGCTGGCCGGCGCCCTGCTCGCGGCCCGGCGCGGCCTCGCGCGGCTGCGGCTGCTGGTCGTCGCGGCGGTGCTGTTCGGCGCCGTGCTGACGGCGACCGCCTTCGCGCCGGGGTTCTGGCTCTTCGCGGCCCTGCTCGTGCCGATCGGCGCGTTCGGACTCACGGTCAACGTGACCGCGAACTCCAGCGTGCAGATGGCGACCGACCCCGAGATGCGGGGGCGGGTCATGGCCCTGTTCATGATGGTCTTCACCGGCGGTACGCCGCTGGGCGCGCCGCTGCTGGGTTGGGTCACCGACACGTACGGCGCCCGCATCGGCATGGCGGCGGGCGGCCTGGTGTCGCTGGCCGCGGCGGTCGGCGTCGGCCTGGTGCTGGCCCGGGTGGGCCGGCTGAAGCTGCGGCTGGACCTGCGTCCGGGGCGGCCCCACGTGACGTTCGTGCCGCGGGAGGGGTTGGCCGCGGCGGCGTAGGGGCGTAGGGGCGTAGGGGCGTAGGGGGCGGTGCGGCGTAGGGGCGTAGCGGCGTAGGCGGCGGAGTGGGGGCTCTGGCTCGCTTCGGGGGGTGGCCCGGTGTTGGGGCCTGCTGCTCGCTTCGGGGGTGGGTCCCGTGGTGTGTGGGTCCCCTCGGCGGTTGACAGGGGCGGCCTGCAGGCCCTGCGGCAGGCCCACCCCGAGGGCTTTGGGGCTTCGCCCTGGCCTGCGGCCACCCTCGGCCCGGGCCTGCCTCCGAGCCAGCCTGCCACCCCTGTCAAGCG
>NZ_JOGB01000066.1 GCF_000719335.1 Streptomyces sp. NRRL S-87 | reverse complement strand
CTTGACAGGGGTGGCAGGCTGGACCGGAGGCAGGCCCGGGCCAGGGGTGGCCGAAGGCCAGGGGCGGAGCCCCCAAAGCCCCTGGGGTGGGCCTGCCGCAGGGCCTGCAGGCCGCCCCTGTCAAGCGCCGAGGGGACCCACACACCACGGGACCCACCCCCCGAAGCGAGGGGCCCCCCGCCCGCCCGCACACGCCCGCACCCACGCACCCACACACCCACACAACGACATGGCCCCCGGTCCACCCGGACCGGGAGCCACGTTCGCATGTCGACCGCCCCCTACTCCTTGGCCGTAGCCACCGTCACCGCCCGCACCCGCAGCGCCGCCCGTCCCGGCACGGCAGTGGCCGTCAGGGCCAGCAGCCCGGCGGCCCCGACCACGGCGGCGTACACCAGGGGCAGGACGGCCGGGGCCGCCTCCCCCGTCATCCCCACGCTGAAGGCCGTCAGCACCGCGGCCGCGATGCCGGTCCCCAGCACCGACCCCATCAGGAGCACGGACAGCGCCTCCAGCCGCAGCATCCGCAGCACCTGGCGCCGCGTCGCCCCCGCCAGCCGCAGCATGGCGAACTCGCGGATCCGCTCGCCGGTGGACATCGCCAGGGTGTTGACCACGGAGATGGCGGTGAAGGCGAGCACCAGGCCCATCGCGATCAGGTTCACCTCGGCCCCGGCCCGCTGCCGGGCGGCCCGTACCGCGTCCAGCGCGTCCGGGGTGAGCACGGAGACACCGGGATAGCGGGCGACGGCCGCGGCGAGCCCGGCCCGGGTGACGGAGGGGCCGGCGGCGACGTACACCGCGGCGGACAGCGGGTTGTCGACGTGCGCCGCCACCAGGTCGTGGGCGAGCGTGAGGTCGCCGAAGCCGAGGCCCCGGGCGTAGACGGCGGCGACCGTGACGGTGACGGGCGTGCCGTCGCCGAGGTGCACGGCCAGCCGGCTGCCGGGCTGCAGCCCGAGCTGGTCGGCGGCGATTTCGCTGACCGCCGCGCTGTGCGGGCCGAAGCCGCGGAGGGAGCCGCTGGTGACGCCGGGGTCCCAGGTGCGCCCGAGACCGGCGGGGGTCACGCCCTGGGCGGCGTACTTGGTGAGGCCGACCCGGACCTGGGTGGTGACGACCTCGGTGGCGGCCGTGACGCCCTCGACCGTACGGATCCTCGCCGCGGCCGCGCCCGGTACGCCCGGCCCCCCGGAGGCCAGCACCCAGCTGGCCCGCAGACCGTCGCGTGCCTGGGCACGGGCGGCGTGGGAGAGGGTGGGCTGGCTGAAGAGGACCGTGCAGGTCATGCCGACGAGCAGGGCGACGGGGGTGACGGCGGAAGCCATACGGGTGGCGTTGCCGCGCAGGTTGGCGGCGGCCAGGCGGCCGTTGGGGCCGGCCAGCCGGAGCGGGCCGGTGAGCAGCCAGGCGGCGGCGCGGACCAGCAGCGGGCCCAGCAGGGAGACGGCCGCGGCCAGGACGATGACCGTGAGGAACGTGACGGGGGTGGCGGCGGGCTCGGTGCGCAGAGCGCTGAGCACCACCACGAGCACCACGCCGGCGGCCGCGCACAGCAGGCCGAGCACGGTCCGCGTCAGGGCCGGTCGCCGGGGCTCCAGTGCGGCTTCGGACAGGGCCTGGGCGGGGCTGATGCGGGTGATGTGACGGGCGCTGATCCGGGCCGCGGCGCGGGCGCCGAGCACGGTGATGGCGACGGCGGCGAGGGCGGGGACGACGCCGGTGCCGGTCTCCAGGGTCGGGGGCAGCACCCCGGCGGTGGTGAACCGGTGGTGCAGCCAGGCGGCGAGGGGCAGTCCGGCGAGGGCACCGAGGACGCCGCCGGCCAGGCCCACGAGGGTGGCCTCGGTGGCGAGCAGGCTCCGGACCTGTCGGGCGGAGGCGGCGACGGCGCGGAGCAGGGCGAGCTCACGGTGGCGCTGGCGCACGGCGAGGGCGAGGGTGCCCGCCGCCACGAAGACGGCGACGAGGAGGGAGGTGCCGGCCATCGAGCCGCCCATGGAGACCAGGGTGACGCGGGCGCCGGCGGCATCGAGGAACTCGACGGGTCCGCGGTCGGCTCCACCGCTCACCCGGGCGGTGGTGCCCCGGAGGGCGGTGGCGAGGGCGGCTTCGAGCGCGGCGGGGCTGGTGCCGGGGGCGGGCCGGACGCCGATGGCGGTGTAGGTGCCGGCGGGGCGGGCCGAGAGCCGGCGGGCTTCGCCGGGGTGGAAGAAGAGCGCGCTCTGGTGGCGCAGGCCCGCGCCGCCGGCGGCGGCGATCCCGCTCACGGTGTACGTGCGCGGGGTGGTCGTCGACTGGACGGTGAGCGGGGAGCCGGGGCGCAGGCCGGCCCGTTCGGCCAGGCCGCGGTCGACGACGAGCTCCTGCTCGGTGCGCGGGGCGCGGCCCGCGGTGAGGGTGAAGGGCGTCAGGGCGGCGGAGTCCCAGGCGTGCCCGTACGCGGGCCGGTCGTCGGGGGTCGGGGTGAGCGGCTGGGCGCGGAAGGTCAGTTCGGGGACGGCGCGGTCGACGCCGGGCACCGAGCGGACGGCGGTGAGCACGCCCGCGGGCAGCCAGGCGCGCTCCGCGACGGGCTTGGCCTTGTGCTTGACCTTCCGCTTGCCGTTGCCCTTGTCCTTGACGGTGGTCTGGTGGACCTGCTGGTCGGCGGAGACGATCAGCGGGGTGGCGGCGTACCGCTCGGTGGCGACGGTGCCGCGCAGGCCGGTCTCGAGGAGGGAACCGCAGGCGGTGATGAGGGCCGCCGCGCACAGGAAGGCGACGAACGCGCCCAGGAACCCGGCCTTGCGGTCCCTGACGCTCAGGAGGGCGTAACGCAGCATCATGGGGGCAAGCCTGTCGCCCGGCGGGGGTCCCCCTCACTGGAGCGCCCCGCCCAATCCCCACGGGGGCTAACCCCACCCCCGGCCTCGGGCCGGCGGCCGCCCTCCCCCGGTGCTGTCGGCCGCGCCCCCCGTTCAGGGAGGTTCGGGACGACGGCACCGGGACGTCAGTCGAAGCCGTAGCCGAGGTCCTCGGTCTCCTCGCCCTCCTCTTCCAGCGCGCGCCGGACCACCCGCAGGGCCATGCCCTCCGGGTAGCCCTTGCGGGCGAGCATGCCGGCGAGGCGGCGGATGCGCTTGTCGCGGTCGAGTCCCCGGGTGGAACGCAGTTTGCGGTCGACGAGGTCGCGGGCGGTCTCCTCCTCGCGGTCGGAGTCGAGCCGCTCCATCGCCCGGTCGATCAGCGCGGAGTCGACGCCCTTGGTGCGCAGCTCGCGGGCGAGCGCCCGGCGGGCGAGTCCGCGGCCGTGGTGCCGGGACTCCACCCAGGCGCCCGCGAACGCGGCGTCGTCGATCAGGCCCACCTCCTCGAAGCGGGAGAGGACCTCCTCCGAGACCTCCTCGGGGATGCCCCGCTTGTGCAGGGCGTCCCCGAGCTGGCGGCGGGTGCGGGGGCTGCCGGTGAGCAGTCGGAGGCAGATCGCCCGCGCCTGCTCCTCGGGGCTCTGCCGCGGGGCGGCAGGGGCCGGGGACCCGGAGTCGTCCCGGCCCTGCCACTCCTCGGCACGGGCGTCCCGGGGGCCGGAGCCACCGCGCGCCCGCCGCCGTCCGCCGAGCGGCGGCCCCTGCCCGGCCCTCGACGGGCCGGGGCCGTCGCCGTCCTCGGGTGATGCGGCCGACACTGATCAGCTCCGGATCAGCTCTTGGCCGCGGTGGCCTTGGTCGCCTTCGCCTTGCTCGCCGGAGCGGGCACGGCCTTGGCGTCCTCGGCGGTGCCGCCGGCCGCGTCGGGACCCGGCTCGGTGGTGGGGGCGTCCTTGCGGACACCCACGCCGAGCTTCTCCTTGATCTTCTTCTCGATCTCGTTGGCGAGGTCGGGGTTGTCCTTCAGGAAGTTGCGGGCGTTCTCCTTGCCCTGGCCCAGCTGGTCGCCCTCGTACGTGTACCAGGCACCGGCCTTGCGGACGAACCCGTGCTCGACGCCCATGTCGATCAGGCCGCCCTCGCGGCTGATGCCCTGGCCGTAGAGGATGTCGAACTCGGCCTGCTTGAAGGGCGGAGCGACCTTGTTCTTGACGACCTTGCAGCGGGTGCGGTTACCGACCGCCTCGGTGCCGTCCTTGAGGGTCTCGATGCGGCGGATGTCGATGCGCACGGAGGCGTAGAACTTCAGCGCGCGGCCACCGGTCGTGGTCTCGGGCGAGCCGAACATCACGCCGATCTTCTCGCGGAGCTGGTTGATGAAGATCGCGGTGGTCTTGGACTGGTTGAGCGCGCTGGTGATCTTCCGGAGCGCCTGGCTCATCAGGCGGGCCTGGAGACCCACGTGCGAGTCGCCCATCTCGCCCTCGATCTCCGCTCGCGGCACGAGCGCGGCCACGGAGTCGATGACGATGAGGTCGAGGGCGCCGGAGCGGACCAGCATGTCCACGATCTCCAGGGCCTGCTCGCCGGTGTCCGGCTGGGACAGGATGAGGTTGTCGGTGTCGACGCCGAGCGCCTTGGCGTACTCGGGGTCGAGGGCGTGCTCGGCGTCCACGAAGGCCACGGTGCCGCCGGCGCGCTGGGCGTTGGCCACGGCGTGCAGCGTCAGCGTGGTCTTGCCGGAGGACTCCGGTCCGTAGATCTCGACGACGCGGCCGCGGGGCAGTCCGCCGACGCCGAGGGCGACGTCGAGAGCGGTCGACCCGGTGGGGATGACCTCGATGGGGTCGTTCGGGCGGTCGCCGAGGCGCATCACCGCGCCCTTGCCGAATTGTCGTTCAATCTGTGCGAGCGCGGCGTCGAGCGCCTTCTCGCGGTCGGTGCCTGCCATGGGTTCCACCCGGGTTGCTTGAGTCGATCGCTTCACGTCAAAGACGCTAACGCCTGCCACTGACAATGCGCCTCCGCGCCCCTTCCGGCTGTGGATAACCGGGTAAAACCCCAGCAATCGCGCGGCCGAAGACCCCATGAGAATGGATGTTCGATTTTCGTGTCAAGCCGCCCCGCCGGGCCGTCGCAGGGGGCGGACCGCCGGCGCCGCGCCCGGTCGCGCGGCGGGTCAGGGGGCGGTCGACGGGGCGGGTACCCGGCGCTGCTCGAGCCAGCCGCGGCTCAGGTCGTCCCAGATCGCCTGGTACCGGACGTGGACCTCGCCCAGCCGGTCGAAGGTGAGCTCGCCCGCGGCCGTCGTCGCCAGGAGGTACTCGAGGTCGTCGGCGAGCCGCCGGAAGCGGTACTGCGCCTCCTCCATCAGGACGGACCGGGAGCGCCAGTTGAAGAACGGCTCGACGGCTCCCAGCAGCGTCACCAGCGCCACGCACGCCAGGGCGAGGTCGGCCCACGCGTTGAGGTCCTGCAGGCCGAGGATGACGGTGGACGCGGCAGACAGCACCAGCGTCGCCACCTTGGTGAGGGAGGCGCTCCGACCGAACCGCCGCTTCTTGCCTCCGGCGTAGTCGTCGCCCTGGCGGATCTTGTCCAGGAGAAGCGCGGCGGCCTCCCTCGGGTCGGGCCCGCCGGCCGTTCCACTGTCCGGTCGCACTGCGCCCCCCATGTTTCCCGTCGTCCCTGTCCCCGTCGCCCGGTCAGAGGCCCACGCGGCCGTCGATGCGCTCGCGCAGGAGGTCGGCGTGGCCGTTGTGGCGGGCGTACTCCTCGATCATGTGGATCAGCACCCAGCGCAGGGAGACCCGGCCGCGCCAGACGTCGTCGCCCTCGACGTCGAGGTCCGGGGCCTGCGCCGCGAAGCGCTCGGCGAAGGCGACCTCGTCGCGCCAGGCCCGCCAGGCCGCGTCGGCGGTCCCGGGCACGGCCCCGTCGAAGTCGCCGTCCGGGTCCTGCGGCGAGGAGTAGCGGGGCGGCGCGTCCTGACCTGCGAGGACGCGCCGGAACCAGCGCCGCTCCACGTCGGAGAGGTGTCGCACCAGCCCGAGCAGCGAGAGGGTGGACGGCTCGACCGACCTGCGGGCCAGCTCCTCGCCCAGTCCGGCGCACTTCAGTTCCAGCGTCGCGCGCTGGGCGGCGAGCATGTCCATGAGCATGGGCCGCTCGTCCCCCGTCGCGGGTCCGACGAAGCGGCCGTCGCCCGCCTCGTCGACGAACAAGTCGGCGCGGGGCGCCTTCGTGGGCGCGGCCTGCGCAGCGGTGGAACCCGTGTCGTCTGAGAATGCCATGGACACGATCATGGCTGCCGGAGCCGGCCGGCGGGCCTGAATCCCGCCTTCCGCCCGTGCGAGGGGGCGGAAGGCGCGGGAGCGGGGGTCAGTCGCGGCGCTCGGCGCGCTCCGCGCGCTCGGCCTGCACCTGCTTGATGCGCACCGCTTCCTTGCGCACCTCGGCCTGGGTGGCCCGCTCCTTCTGGAGCCACTCCGGGTTCTCCTGCTTCAGCGCCTCGATCTGCTCGGTGGTGAGCGCCTCGGTCACGCCGCCGCGCGCGAGGCCCGAGATGGAGACGCCCAGCTTGGCCGCGACCACGGGCCGCGGGTGCGGGCCGGTGCGCCGCAGCTCCACCAGCCACGCCGGCGGCTCGGCCTGGAGCGCGTTCAGCTCGTCGCGCGTGACGACGCCCTCCCGGAAGTCGGCGGGGGTGGCCTCGAGGTACACACCCAGCTTCTTGGCCGCGGTGGCGGGCTTCATGGTCTGGGAGTTCTGGTGCTGCGACGTCATGCATCAAGGGTATCGAGCATATGCGCGGCCTCCGACCACGCCCGGGTAACCTGGCCGGGTGACAGGCTCCGCAGCATCCCCCGCACAGCCCTCGCCGTCCTTCCGCCTCGCGTACGTGCCGGGCGCGACCCCCGCGAAGTGGGTGCGGATCTGGCAGGAGCGGCTGCCCGACGTCCCGCTGCAGCTCGTCCAGGTGGAGTCCGGCGAGGTCGAGGACGTCCTGCGCCGCGGTGACGCGGACGCCGGTCTCGTACGGCTCCCGGTCGACCGTACGTACTTCAGCGCGATCCCCCTCTACACCGAGACGACCGTGGTCGTGGTCCCCAAGGACCACCTCGTCGCGGCGGTGGAAGAGGTGTCCGCGGCGGAGCTGGCCGACGAGGTCGTCTTCCACCCGCTCGACGACACCCTCGGCTGGGAGCAGCCGCCCGGCCGGCCCGCGATCGAGCGCCCGGCCACCACGGCGGACGCCATCGAGCTGGTCGCCGCGAACGTGGGCGTCCTGCTCGTCCCCCAGTCGCTGGCCCGGCTGCACCACCGGCGCGACCTGACGTACCGCACGGTCACGGACGTCCCGCAGTCGCAGGTGGCCCTGTCGTGGCCCGAGGAGCGGACCACCGACATGGTGGAGGACTTCATCGGCATCGTCCGCGGCCGGACCGTGAACAGCACCCGCGGCCGGGACCGGGGCGCGTCCGGGTCCGGGTCCGGGGACCAGGGGAAGGCGCAGGGCAAGGGCCAGGGCAGGACCCCGCAGAAGGCCCAGCAGAAGGGCAGGCCGGCCGCCGCCAAGGGGGCCGCGAAGGCGACCGGTCGCGGTCCGCGCACCGGCGGAGCCCCGTCCGCCGCCAAGCGCGGTGGCGGTACGGGCCGCGGCAAGCCCCGCAAGGGCCGCTGACCGGCGCGACGCGCGCCCCGCGACCTCGTACTCGTACTCGTACTCGTCCTCGTACCTCGTACGCCCGACGTCACGAGGTCGTGGAGCGCTCCCGGCGTCCCACCCTGGGGTCGTCCGCGACCTCGTACCGCTTGATGTACGCGCCGAGGAACGACTGCAGCGTCGCCACCGCCGGAATGGCGATCAGCGCCCCGATGGCCCCGAGCAGCGCGGTCCCGGCGATCACCGACCCGAACGCGACCGCCGGGTGGATGTCCACGGTCCGCGAGGTCAGCTTCGGCTGCAGCATGTAGTTCTCGAACTGCTGGTAGATCACCACGAACACCAGCACGTACACCGCGTACCACGGGTTGACCGTGAAGGCGATCAGCATCGGCAGCGCGCCCGCCAGGTACGTGCCGATCGTCGGGATGAACTGCGAGACCAGCCCCACCCACAACGCCAGCGCGGGCGCGTACGGCACCCCCAGCACGACCAGCACCACGTAGTGGGCCACCGCCGAGATCAGCGCCATCAGGCCGCGCGAGTAGAGGTAGCCGCCCGTCTTGGCGACCGCGATCTCCCATGCCCGCAGCACCTCGGCCTGCCGCGCCGGCGGCAGCACCGAGCACAGCGCGCGGCGCAGCCGCGGGCCGTCGGCGGCGAAGTAGAAGGAGAACAGGCCGATGGTCAGCAGCTTGAAGAGCCCGCCCAGGACGGTCGCCGAGACGTCCAGCACGCCGGTCGCGCTGTTCTGCACGTACTTCTGGAGCCAGTCGGAGTGCAGCAGGCTGTCCTGGATGGCCAGCCGGGACAGGTCCGTGTGGAACGTCTTGTTGATCGACCCGATGAGCGAGTCCAGGTACTGCGGGAAGCGGTCGACCATGTCGACGATCTGACCGGCCAGCATCGAGCCCATCAGGGCGACGAAGCCCAGCCCGAGGACCAGGACGCCGAGGAACACCAGGAAGGTGGCGATGCCCCGGCGCATCCCGCGCGCGGACATCCGGCTCACCGCCGGCTCCACGGCCAGGGCGAGGAAGAAGGCGATCAGGATGTTGAGCAGCAGGGCGACCAGCTGGTGGAAGGCCCAGCTGGCGAGCTGGAAGCAGGCGTAGAGGGCCAGGACCAGGATGACGGCGCGCGGCAGCCAGCGCGGCATCCGCGGCGAGCCGGCCCGGACGGCGGTGCCGGGGCCCGAGGGCGGCGCCTTGCCCGCGTCGGCGTCTGTGTCGGCACCCGCCCCGGCCCCGGCGTCAGGGGCGGGTGCGGGGGCGGGGATCTGCGCCGCGGGGGCCGCGGCTCGGCGCGGGTGCTCGGGCTGGTCGGTGTCACGGGTGGCTGCCACCCGGCCAGTCTCTCGTACCGGTGGGGCGGCCCGTCAGCGCTTGTGCTCCGGCACGTCCATCGCCCGGCAGACCGCCCGCCACACGTCCTTGGCCTCCCAGCCCGCGTCGAGGGCCTGGTGGACCGTGCGTCCGCCCAGTTCGGACATCACGTGGTCGCGTGCGAAGGAATCGGCGTAGGCGGCGCCGAAGTGCTCGGCCATCCGCTCCCAGAAAATCGTCAACCGCATGCGCCCAGTATCCCGCCCCCGGGGTGCACCCCCGCCGAGCCGCCGGTCCGCCGCCGTCCGGCCCCCTACGGTTTCGGGCATGCCTGGTGACGAAGCATCCCCCGGATCCCCCCTGGCCCGCGCCGAGCGGTTCGTCTGGCTCACGGCCCGGGTCCTGGAGCAGCGGCGGTTCGCGTACCACTTCCTGGGCGGCGGGGCCGATCCGGTCGACGCCGCCCTCGGCCCGTACCTGAACCCCGACGGCGGCTACGGCCACGCCCTCGACCCGGACCTGCGGGGCCCGGTCAGCCAGCCCCTGCACTCGGCGTACGCACTGCGCGTACTGGACTCCCTCGGGCGCTGCGCGGGCCAGCGCGTGGAACGGCTGTGCCGGCACCTGACGCAGGCCTCCACGCCCGACGGCGCTCTCCCGGTGCTGCGCCCGGCCGCGCGCGACTACCCGGGGGCGCCGTACCACCCGGTGCTCGACGACCCGCCGAGCGAGCTGCTGACGACCGGCCCGGTGGTGGGCGTCCTGCACCGCAACCGGGTCTGGCACGCGTGGCTGTTCCGGGCCACCGACTACTGCTGGGAGCGGGTCGAGACGCTGCGCAGGTCCCACCCGTACGAGATCCAGGCCGCGGTGGACTTCCTCGACGGGGCGCCCGACCGGTCGCGGGCCCTGGCCGCGGCCGACCGGCTGGGGCGGCTGGTCCGCGAGGACCGGCTGGTCGTGCTCGACCCGGCCGAGCAGGACGCCTACCCGGTGGCGCCCGGCTACGCGCCGGGCGAGCGGCTCTTCCCGCACGACCTCGCCCGCAGACCGGAGTCGCTGGCCAGGGGGTGGTTCACGGACGAGGAGGTGGCCCGGTCGCTGGACTTCCTGGCGGCCGAACAGCAGGAGGACGGCGGCTGGCCGGTGCGCCGCCGGGCCTGGGCCCCCGGCAGCAGCCTGGAGCGCCGGCCGATCGCGGCGATCGAGGCGCTGCTGACGCTGCGGGCGTACGGCCGGCCGCTCACCGCGGTGCGGGGGCGGTGACGGTGGCGGAGCCCGGGTCAGCCGCCCAGCGCCCGTACCCCGGCCGTGACCAGTACCGCGACCGCGACGACGAGCAGGAACGGGGCGCGCAGCAGCAGCGCGACACCGGCGGCGGCCACGCCCGCGGCGCGGGCGTCCAGCACGAGTGCCTGGCCGGAGCCGAACGTCTGCTGGGCCGTGAGGGCAGCCAGCAGGGCCACCGGCAGCAGGCCGGCCAGCTGGCGCACGGCCGGCCGCTCCAGGGTGCCGGCGGGGACGAGGAGTCCCGCCAGCTTGAGGAGGTAGCAGCCCGCGGCGGTGGCGGCGATCGCGATCCAGACGTTCATCGGTCGTCTCCCTGCGGGGTCTCGGAGGAGGTGGGGGCGCCGCGCCCGTCGCGCCGGCCGGCCTCGCGTCCCTTGACGTAGAGGACGGCGGGGGCGGCGAGGGCCGCGACGAGGACGGGCACGCCGGCGGGCAGTACGGGCAGGAAGCCGAGGCCCAGGACGACGGCCAGGGCGGCCGCGGCCCGCTCGGTGGCGGTACGCAGCTTCGGCGCGAGCAGCGCGAGGAACACCGCCGGCCCGGCCGCGTCCAGCCCCCACGCGTCGGTGTCGCCGATGGCCTCGGCGCCCAGGGCGCCGAGCAGGGTGGTGAGGTTCCACAGCACGTACAGGGTGAGGCCGGTGACGGTGAAGCCGAGCCGGGCGGTGGCCCGGTCCTTCTGGGCCATGGCCACGGCGGCCGTCTCGTCGATCACCCAGTGCGCGGCGAGCGGGCGGACGGGGCGGGGCACCGCGAGCAGCCGCGACAGGCGCAGGCCGTAGAAGGCGTTGCGGGTGCCGAGGAAGAAGGCCCCGGCGGCCGCGGTCAGCGGGTTGCCGCCGGCGGCGAGGGCTCCGACCAGCGCGAACTGCGAGGCGCCGGTGAAGACGAGCAGGCTGAGCACGCACGCCTGCGCCACGCTGAGGCCCGATCCCGCGGCGGTGACGCCGAAGGCGAAGCCGGAGAGGCCGACGGCCACGCCGACGCCGAGTCCGTCCCGCACCACGGCCCGCCGGGCCGCCCCGGTCGAAGCGGTCGCCGTCCCTGCCGCCGGTACTGCTGCTGTCTCTGCCACGCCCCTGACGGTAGGGGGAGCGGGCAACCGGGTCTTGTACGTTCTTGCACCCGCCACCGACCGGTCCCGCCAGCCGGACACCCGGCGGCCGGCCCCCGGGCGCGGGGCGCAGAATGGCCCCATGAGCGGCAACGGGGAGTGGGCACGGCACTGGCAGCCGCCCGAGCTGCCGGGCCTGGACCTCCTGAAGGCCCACTACGTCCGGCACGCCTTCCCCCGCCATGCGCACGACGGCTACGTGGTGGCCACCGTCACGGGCGGCATCGAGGAGGTCGGGCTGCCGACCGGTCCGGTCCGGGCCGGCGCCGGGGACGTCGTACTGATCAACCCGGAGGTCCCGCACACGGCGAAGGCGGGCTCCAGCGACGGCTGGGCGTACCACACGCTGTACCCGGCCCGGGACCTGGTCGCCGACGTGGCGCGCGAGCTGTCCACCCTGCACGGCACGCCCGGATTCACGGCCGACGTCGTGGCCGACCCCCAGGCGGCCCTGCTCATCAAGGAGGTGCACCGGGCCGCCGAGGAGGGCAACGCGCTGGCCGCCGACAGCCTGCTGCGGGTGGCGGTGGCGGGCCTGCTGCGCCGGCACGGCGGCACCCTGCCGGCCCGCACCGTCCGCGGGGCGGGGGCGGCCACCGCGGCCCGCGCGCGGGCGGTGCTCGAGGAGCGGCTGGCCGAGCCGCCGTCGCTGGAGCGGCTGGCCGCCTCGCTCGACACGAGCCCCTTCGCGCTGCTGCGGGCCTTCAAGGACGCGTACGGGCTGCCCCCGCACGCCTGGCTCACCGACGCGCGCGTGCGCCGGGCCCGGGCACTGCTCGAGGCGGGTGCGCCGGTGGCGGAGGCGGCCGTGGCGGTGGGCTTCACCGACCAGCCCCACCTGAACCGCCACTTCACCCGCATCGTGGGCGTCCCGCCGGGCGCCTACCGCCGCGAACGCACCGGACGCTGAAACCCGGCGACGGACCCCGGGTGCCCCGCGAAGCCCCCGCCGTTCGGACCGCTTGTCAGTGCCGGGGTGCACGATGGGGTGCATGGCCGGTTCCGCGCTCGACTCGTTCTCCCCCGCGACCCGCTCCTGGTTCTCGGGGGCCTTCCGTTCGCCCACCGCCGCCCAGGACGGCGCCTGGCGGGCCATCGCGGAGGGTTCGGACGTCCTCGTCGTCGCGCCGACCGGATCCGGCAAGACCCTCGCCGCCTTCCTCGCCGCCCTCGACCGGCTGGCGAGCACGCCCCCGCCGGCGGAGCCGAGGAAGCGCTGCCGCGTGCTGTACGTGTCCCCGCTCAAGGCGCTCGCCGTCGACGTGGAGCGCAACCTGCGCAGCCCCCTGACCGGCATCCGGCAGGAGTCGGTGCGGCTGGGGCTGCCGGAGCCGGACATCAAGGTGGGCATCCGCTCGGGTGACACCCCGCCCGCCGAGCGGCGGGCCCTGGCCACCCGGCCGCCGGACATCCTGATCACCACGCCCGAGTCGCTGTTCCTGATGCTCACCTCGGCGACCCGGGACGCCCTCGCGGGCGTCGAGACGGTCATCCTCGACGAGGTGCACGCGGTGGCCGGCACCAAGCGCGGCGCGCACCTGGCGCTGTCCCTGGAGCGGTTGGACGAGTTGCTGCCCCGTCCGGCGCGCCGGATCGGCCTCTCGGCGACCGTCCGGCCGGTGGACGAGGTGGCCCGCTACCTGTCGCCGCGCCGCAAGGTGGAGATCGTCCAGCCGCCCTCCGGGAAGGAGTTCGACCTCTCGGTCGTCGTGCCGGTGGAGGACATGGGGGAGCTGGGCGGCTCCCCGGCCTCCGAAGGCCAGGACGGCGGGGACAAGCCGTCCATCTGGCCGCACGTGGAGGAGCGGATCGCGGACCTGGTCCAGGCGCACCGTTCGACGATCGTGTTCGCCAACTCGCGGCGGTTGGCCGAGCGGCTGTGCAACCGGCTCAACGAGATCGCGTACGAACGCGCGATGGGCGAGGCGCTGCCGGAGGGCGCGCCGCCGGCGGAGATCATGGCGCAGTCGGGTGCGTCCCACGGCTCTCCGCCCCTGCTGGCCCGCGCGCACCACGGCTCGGTCTCCAAGGAGCAGCGGGCGCTGGTGGAGGAGGACCTCAAGGCCGGCCGGCTGCCGGCCGTCGTCGCCACCTCCAGCCTCGAACTCGGCATCGACATGGGGGCCGTGGACCTGGTCGTCCAGGTGGAGTCCCCGCCGTCGGTGGCGTCCGGGCTGCAGCGGGTGGGCCGCGCCGGCCACCAGGTGGGCGCGGTCTCGACGGGCGTGGTGTTCCCGAAGTACCGGGGCGACCTGGTGCAGGCGGCGGTGGTGACCGAGCGGATGCGCAGCGGGTCCATCGAGTCGCTGCGCATCCCGGCCAATCCGCTGGACGTGCTCGCGCAGCAGGTGGTGGCGATGACGGCCCTGGACACGTGGCAGGTGGACGACCTGCTGGCGCTGGTGCGCCGGGCCGCGCCGTTCGCCGCACTGCCCGAGTCGGCGTTCACGGCGGTGCTGGACATGCTGGCGGGGCGTTACCCCTCGGACGCCTTCGCGGAGTTGCGGCCGCGGGTGGTGTGGGACCGGGTGGCGGGTACGGTCACGGGCCGGCCGGGTGCGCAGCGGCTGGCCGTCACCTCGGGCGGCACGATCCCGGACCGCGGCCTGTTCGGGGTGTTCCTGGCCGGGTCCGACCCGAAGAAGGGCGGCGGCCGGGTCGGCGAACTGGACGAGGAGATGGTGTACGAGTCCCGGGTCGGGGACGTGTTCACCCTCGGCACCACCTCGTGGCGGATCGAGGACATCACCCGCGACCGGGTGTTGGTGACCCCGGCCCCCGGGGTGCCGGGCCGGCTGCCGTTCTGGAAGGGCGACCAGCTCGGCCGGCCGCTCGAACTGGGGCGGGCGGTGGGTGCGTTCCTGCGCGAGGTGGGCGGCCTGGCGGAGGACGACGCCCGGCTGCGGCTGCTGGCCGCCGGCCTGGACGCCTGGGCGGCGGACAACGTCCTGGCCTACCTGAAGGAGCAGCGCGAGGCGTGCGGCCACGTGCCGGACGACCGCACGATCGTCGTGGAGCGGTTCCGCGACGAACTGGGCGACTGGCGGGTCGTGGTGCACTCCCCGTTCGGCGCGCAGGTGCACGCACCGTGGGCGCTGGCGCTGGGGGCCCGGCTGGCCGAGCGGTTCGGGATGGACGCGCAGGTGATGCACGCGGACGACGGCATCGTGCTGCGGCTGCCGGACGCCGACCTGCTGGGGCTGGACCTGCTGGACTCCGACCCGGCCGCCCCCGGCTTCGAGTTCGACAGCGAGCAGGCCCCGCTGGGCGCGGCCGAGGTGGCCTTCGACAAGGGCGAGGTCGACCAGATCGTCACCGACCAGGTCGGCGGCTCGGCCCTGTTCGCGGCCAGGTTCCGGGAGTGCGCGGCCCGGGCGCTGCTGCTGCCGCGCCGCAACCCGGGCAAGCGGACCCCGCTGTGGCAGCAGCGCCAGCGGGCGGCCCAGCTGCTCCAGGTGGCCTCGGAGTTCGGCTCGTTCCCGATCGTGCTGGAGGCCGTGCGCGAATGCCTCCAGGACGTGTTCGACGTACCGGGCCTGACGGAACTGATGGGGGACATCGAGGCGCGCCGGGTGCGGCTGGTCGAGGTGACCACGCCGGAGCCATCGCCGTTCGCCCGCTCCCTGCTGTTCGGTTACGTCGCCCAGTTCCTGTACGAGGGCGACTCCCCGCTGGCGGAGCGCCGGGCCGCGGCGCTGTCGCTGGACTCGCGGCTGCTGGCGGAGCTGCTGGGCCAGGCGGAGCTGCGCGAACTGCTCGACGCGGACGTCCTGGCCGAGTTGGAGGCGGAGCTGCAGTGGCTGACGGAGGACCGGCGCGTCAAGGACGCGGAGGGGATCGCCGACCTGCTGCGCCTGCTGGGCCCGCTGACGCCGGCCGAACTGGCCGAGCGCGGCGGCGATCCGGCCTGGGTGGCGGAGCTGAACCACGCCCGCCGCGTGATCGCGGTGCGGATCGCGGGCGCGGACCACTGGGCGGCGGTCGAGGACGCCGGCCGGCTGCGGGACGCGCTGGGCACGGCCCTGCCGGTGGGGGTGCCGGAGGCGTTCACCGAGCCGGTCAAGGACCCGCTCGGCGACCTGCTGGCCCGGTACGCGCGCACCCACGGCCCGTTCACGTCGGCGGCCGCGGCGGCCCGGTTCGGGCTGGGCGTGGCGGTGACGGAGGGCGCGTTGCAGCGGCTCGCGGGGGCGGGGCGGGTCGTGCAGGGCGAGTTCCACCCTTCGGGGCTGGGCCAGGAGTGGTGCGACGCGGCCGTGCTGCGCCGGCTGCGGCGGCGGTCGCTGGCCGCGCTGCGCCAGGAGCTGGAGCCGGTGCCGCCGGCCGCGCTGGCCTCGTTCCTGCCGCAGTGGCAGCACGTCGGCGCGTCCGGCGCCGGGGGCGGCGGTCTGCGCGGCCTCGACGGGCTGGCCCGGGCCGTCGAGCAGCTCCAGGGAGCCCCGGTGCCCGCCTCGGCCCTGGAACGGCTGGTGCTGCCGTCGCGGGTGGCGCAGTACCGGCCGGGGATGCTGGACGAGCTGACCACCGCCGGCGAGGTGGTGTGGGCGGGCGCCGGCGCACTGCCGGGCAAGGACGGCTGGGTCTCCCTCTACCTCGCGGACGCGGCCCCGCTGCTGCTCCCGCCGCCGCACCCGCTGGAGTTGTCCCCGCTGCACCAGTCGGTGCTGGCCGCGCTGGCAGGCGGGTACGGGCTGTTCTTCCGCCAGATCGCGGACTCGGTGCGGCGCGACCACCCCGAGGCCTCGGACGTCCAGCTGTCCGAGGCGGTGTGGGACCTGGCCTGGTCGGGCCGGCTGACGAACGACACCCTGGCGCCGCTGCGCTCCCTGCTGGGCAGCGGCCGCACGGCCGGCTCGACCGCCCACCGCGCCAGGCGCACCGTCCCCCGGGGCCGGTACGGCAGCCTCACCGCGGCCGCCCGCCCGGCCTCCCGGACCGGCCCGCCGACGGTCTCCGGCCGCTGGTCGCTGCTGCCGGAGGCCGAGCCGGACACCACGCACCGCGCGCACGCGGTGGCCCGTACGCTCCTCGACCGGCACGGTGTGGTCACCCGCGGGGCCGTCGCGGCCGAGGGGATCGAGGGCGGCTTCTCCGCCGTCTACCGCGTCCTGTCGGCGTTCGAGGACAGCGGCCAGGCCCGCCGGGGGTACGTCGTGGAGGGCCTGGGCGCGGCCCAGTTCGCCATGGACGGCGCCGTGGACCGGCTGCGCGCCACCGCCACGGCGCGCGACCGGGCCGAGTCGCCGCTGGACGCCCGCGTGCTCGCCGCGGCCGATCCGGCGAACGCCTACGGGGCCGCCCTGCCCTGGCCCGAGCCGCCGGACGGCGCGGGCCACAAGCCCGGCCGCAAGGCGGGTTCGCTGGTGGTGCTGGTGGACGGCGAGCTGGTGCTCTACCTGGAGCGCGGCGGCAAGACGCTGCTCGCCTGGCCCGAGCCGGACTCCCCCGCCCTGCTGGCCGCCACCTCCGCCCTGGCCGCCGCGGCCCGCGCGGGCCAGGTCGGCGCCCTCACCGTCGAGCGCACCAACGGCTCCCCGGCGCTGACCTCGCCCCTGGGCCGGTCGCTCGAGTCGGCCGGCTTCCACGCCACCCCGCGGGGGCTGCGGCTGCGGCCGTGACGGTCGCGGGAGGCGGCGGAGGCGGAGCCCTGCCCTCCGCCCTTAGGATCATGGCGAACGATCGGGTCGGGGGGGTATCCGGCCCGGACGTTCCACCGATGACACGCACACAATCGGGGGGAATCCCATGCGCATGCGCGCCATGGGTGCGCTCGGCCTGTCCGCGGCCACCGCACTCACCGCCGCCGTCCTGTCGCCCGTCACGGCGACCGCGGCGCCCGTCATGACCACCGGCATCAGCAGTGCCACCGCCACGATCAGCGCCGCCGCAGCGCCGGCCAAGCCCCGCGCGGCCGCCGACTTCAACGGCGACGGCTACCCGGACCTCGCGATCAGCGCCCGGCAGGCGAACGCGAGGGGCGTGCAGAAGGCCGGCGCCGTCGCCGTCGCCTACGGGTCGGCCACCGGCATCGACAAGACCCGCACCCGCCTGGTGACCCAGGCGGACGAGGGCGTCCCGGGCGACCCGGTGGCCTCGGCCGAATGGGGTGGCACCGGCGGCTACGGCGACCTCGACCGCGACGGCTTCGACGACCTGATCGTCTGGGGGGGCAGTGTGGCCCCCACCATGGTGCTGTGGGGAAGCGCGTCAGGTCTGTCAGGGGGCACCGTCCTCGACTACCACGACCGTCCGGACATGCGGAACTGGTCCCTGCACACCGTCGCCGACGTCGACGGGGACGGCTCCGTCGAGCTCGTCGGCAAGTCCGAGCAGTGGTCCAACGACCTGCAGAAGTACACCGAGGCCAGCTTCACCGTCGTGCGGGGGCCGATCAAGCGGGACGGCACGTTCCGGTCCGTCACCCGCCGGGAGACCCTGAAGCAGGACGGCGTCGTTCCCGGCGCGCTCACGGTCGGCGACTTCACGGGCGACGGCCGCCCCGACATCGCGGCGATCGACCACAGCACGTGGCGGCAGGAGCTCCTGGTGTACCGGAGCACCGCCACCGGCTGGACCGCGAGCCGCCAGCTCAGCCTGCCCGGCACCCGCTACATGTGGATGGCGCCCGTGGTCGGCGACATCAACGGCGACGGCGCCCAGGACATGGTCCTCGGCCACAGGTGGACGCTCACGGACGCGCTCGGCAAGATCTTCGTCGTCTACGGGGGCAAGGACGGCTTCAGCACGGCCCTCAAGCCCCGCCTCATCGACGAGGACACCCCCGGCGTGCCCGGCGCGCTGGAGCGCTTCGACCGGTGGGGCGAGGCCCGCTCCCTCGCCGACATCGACAAGGACGGTTACGCGGACCTCGCCGTCGGCGCCCCGTACAAGAGCGCCCAGGGCGGCACCATCGGCCGGGCCGGCTCCCTCACCGTCCTGCGCGGCGGCAAGCAGGGCCTGACCACGGCCGGCGCCCGGACGATCACCCAGAACACCGCGGGCGTGCCCAGCTCCTCCGAGCGGAACGACCGCTTCGGCGAGGCCGTGGCCTGGGTCGACGGCGACCGCAACGGCACCCCCGAGCTGTACGTCGGCGGCCCGGGCGAGGACACGTGGGTGGGCCGGGTGTGGCAGCTGCCCGCCGGCGGCACCACCGGCGTCACCTCCTTCAACCTGAAGGAGACCGGCCACCCGTCCGGCCTCGCCCGCCTCGGCGAGACGTTCACGGGCTGACCCGCACCGCCCGACCTACCCCAGGGCTCCGGGCCCCGCCCCGCTCCCACGAGCGGGGCGGGGCCCGTCCCGTTCCGGGGGCGGACGCCTCCGAGGACAATGGACCCATGCCCGAAGGAGACACGGTCTGGCACGCGGCTCACCGGCTGCACGAGGCGCTCGCGGGCGAGGTGCTCACGACGTGCGACCTGCGCGTCCCCCGCCTGGCCACGGTGGACCTGACCGGCCGCACCGTCCTGGACGTGACACCCCGCGGCAAGCACCTGCTCACCCGCGTCGAGGGCGGCCTCACCCTGCACAGCCACCTCCGCATGGAGGGCGCCTGGCGCCTCTACGCCCCGGGCGAGAAGTGGACCGGCGGCCCCGCCTTCCAGATCCGCGCGGTTCTCGGCAACGCCGCGCACACCGCCGTCGGGTACCGCCTGCCGGTCCTGGAGCTGCTGCGCACCGCGGCCGAGCCCAAGGCCGTCGGCCACCTCGGCCCCGACCTCCTCGGGCCGGACTGGGACCCGGACACCGCCCGCGCGAACCTGCTCCGCGACCCCGCCCGCCCCCTCGGCGAGGCCCTGCTCGACCAGCGCAACCTCGCCGGTATCGGCAACGTGTACAAGAGCGAGCTCTGCTTCCTCTCCCAGGTCACCCCCTGGCTCCCGGTCGGCGAGCTCCCCGAGCCCGACCGGACCGTCGAGCTCGCCCACCGCCTCCTGGAGGCCAACCGCGCCCACCCCGGGCGCCGCAGCACCACCGGCAGCCACCGCCCCGGCCAGACCCTGTACGTCTACGGCCGGGCCCGCCGCCCGTGCTTCCGCTGCGGCACCCCCGTGCGCAGCGCCCCGCAGGACGGCCGCCCCACGTACTGGTGCCCGCGCTGCCAATCGGGACCCACCCGCTAGTTGACGCCCCGTCAGATCCGGTCGTACCGTCCCGGCATGCCCCCTACGCCCCCGCCCCCGCCGCCGTACGGGCTCACCGGCCGCACCGCGCTGGTCACCGGCGCCGCCAGCGGCATAGGCCGCGCCTCCGCCCTCCTGCTGGCCTCGGCCGGTGCCACCGTGCACTGCGCGGACCTCGACGAGAAGGGCCTGGCCGCTACCGTCGCCGAGATCGCGGACGCCGGCGGCGCCGCCCGCGCCCACCCCCTGGACGTCACCGACCGCTCCCAGGTCGAGGAGGCGGTCGCGAGCGCCGCCCGGGCCACCGGACGCCTCGACGTCACCGCGGCGATCGCCGGGATCATGCACACCAGCAGCGTGGTCGACACCCTCGACGAGGACCTCGACCGGGTCTTCGCCGTCAATTTCAAGGGGGTGCTGTACGCCTGCCAGGAGGCGGCCCGCACCATGCTCGCGGCCGGCACCCCGGGCAGCATCGTCACGATGGCCTCCGGCGCCGTCGACGCCGCCAGCCCCGGCCTGCTCTGCTACAGCGCAGCCAAGGCCGCCGTCGTGCAGATGACGAAGACCCTGGCCACCGAGACCGGGCCCCACGGCATCCGCGTGAACGCCGTCGCCCCGGGCTGGGTCCGCACCGCAATGACCCACAAGCACTCCCCGGAGGCCCAGGAGCAGACCGAGTCGGCGATGGTGCGCCTGTCCCCGCTGCGCCGGGTCGGCGAGGCCGCGGACATCGCCCGGACCGTGCTGTTCCTGGCCTCGGACGCCTCGTCCTTCATGACCGGGCAGATCCTGCGTCCGAACGGCGGCGTCGCCATGCCCTGGTGAGCCCCGCCCACGCCCCCGTCAGCAGCCCCTCGCCGCGGCGCCGGGCCGCGGACACGCCCGGTGCCTCCGCCAGCCCCACGCAGTGCACCGGCAGCAGGCCCAGCCCCCAGCCCCCGAACGCCAGGGCTCCCTCCAGGAGCCCCGCCCTCCCCCGCGGGGCCAGCGCCCACCGCGCCACGGCCCACCACCACAGGAGTCCGCCGAGCAGGCCCAGCCCCATCCGCACGGCCACGGGCACGGGTATGCACGTCCGCGGGCCGCGGACGCGCGCGCCCGCGGAACCCCCCGGGGCCTCGACACCGCGCCGCTCCACGCGCCCCAGTCTCCCGTAGGGTCCTACGCCCCGCACCCAGAACGGCACGCTGCGCAGCCGCCGCACGCCACCCGGACAGCACGGAGCCCCGGTCGGCACGTCTCCTGCGCACCGCCGGGGCCCCGGCCACACTCAGCTCACGCGGCTACGACTGCCACCGCTTCGGCCGGCGCCTTGATGGTCACCCGCTCGGGCCCACCCGCGACCGAGGCCACGGACACCGAGTTGAGCATCGGGCGTACCGGTGCGGGCACCGGGTCGCTCGCGGCCGCGGACGCGGCCAGCTCGGCGAGCGAGAGTTCATCGCTGACTTCACGCATCAGCTCGGACATCCGTACGTCCAGCGCGTCGCAGATCGCGGAGAGCAGCTCGGAGGACGCCTCCTTCTGCCCCCGCTCCACCTCGGAGAGATAGCCGAGCGAGACTCGGGCGGACGAGGAGACTTCGCGCAGAGTACGGCCCTGGGCCTGGCGCTGCCGACGCAGCACGTCACCCAGCAGGCGACGGAGCAGAATCATCGGTGGCTCCCTCCTCTGACCGTATAGCCGCATCCTTCACGCCCCACCGTACCGCCTCGCGCCGCGGCCGTGCGGGGAGCGATGTCGTGTTCACTCAGGGCTGCAAACATCAAATCCCCCCGTTCTGTTCCGTATCCTGTGTCCCCGCATTGTCCTGGAGTTCGCTCGAGAGCAGTTCGAGCACCCTCCGTACACTCTCCATACGGATTTCCGCGCGGCCGCCGTTCAACCTCAGCGCGGCGGTTTTCCCGCCCGTCGGACCGGCCACGGCGACGTAGACCGTGCCGACCGGCTGCCCGTCCTGCGGATCCGGACCGGCCACTCCGGTCGTCGCGATGCCCCACGAAGCCCCCAGCGCGTTCCGCACTCCCACCGCCATCGCGGCCGCCACCTGCGGATCGACCGCGCCGCGGGCCGCGAGCAGCGCCCCGTCGACGCCCAGCACATCGCGCTTGAGGTCGGTGGCGTACGCCGTGACCGAGCCCCGGAAGCACCGGGACGCCCCGGGCACCGCCGTCAACTCAGCCGCGACCAGTCCTCCGGTGAGCGACTCGGCGACCGCGAGCGTCTGGTCACGCTCCGCGAGCAAGGACAGTACCTCGGTGGCGGTCCCAGCCGCACCGGTTTCCCCGTTACTCCCCACCAGCTCGCCCATGTCCCCTCGCGGTCAGCCCTCCGCGCCGCGTGCGGCGCGCTCCTCGGCCATCCCCCGCCGCCTCAGGACGATCGCCTGGCGGACGTAGTCGAGGCCGGTCACCACCGTCAACACGACGGCGATCGCCATCACCCAGAAGCGCAGTGTCGCCAGCGGCCCGGTCAGCGCCAGGACGTACATGCCGACCGCGGTGCCCTGCGCGAGGGTCTTCATCTTGCCGCCGCGGCTGGCCGGGATCACTCCGTACCGGATCACCCAGAAGCGCAGCAGCGTGATCCCGAGCTCCCGCCCGAGGATCACGCCGGTCACCCACCAGGGCAGGTCGCCCAGCCAGGACAGGCAGATCAGCGCGGCGCCCATGATCGCCTTGTCGGCGATCGGGTCGGCGATCTTCCCGAAGTCCGTGACCAGGTTGTAGGTCCGGGCCAGATGGCCGTCGAACAGGTCGGTGATCATGGCGATGGCGAAGGCCGCCCAGGCCAGCGAGCGCCAGGCCGGGTCGTACCCGCCGTTCGCCAGGAGCAGGAGCACGAATCCCGGCACCAGCACGAGGCGGACCATCGTGAGGATGTTCGCGATGTTCCACAGGCCGGCCTGGTTGACGGCCGCCGCGCCCAGCTTGCCGCTGGGTGCGGGCCGGCGGCCGGTGCCGCCCGCCGCCGGTGCCGGGACTCCGGTCATCCCGCCGCCTCCTCGAGGTCCAGGGCCTCGGCGACCAGGTCCACGCCCAGACTGCCGACCACCTTGGCCGTCACGATGCGGCCGACCGTCAGGCCCTCGCCGCTGGTGAAGATCACCTGGCCGTCGGTCTCCGGGGCCTGGTGCGCGGCGCGGCCGGTGGCCCCGTCCTCGTCACCGGTCTCCTCGCCGACGGCCTCCACGAGGACCTCGACCGTCTCGCCGACCCGCTCCTCGGCGCGCTGCGCGGTGAGCTCCTCGGCGAGCCGCTGCATGTGGGCCAGCCGCTCGGCGATGACGTCCTCGTCGAGCTTGTTCTCGTACGTGACGGCCTCGGTGCCCTCCTCGTCGGAGTAGCCGAAGACGCCGATGGCGTCGAGCCGGGCGCCGGTCAGGAAGCGCTCGAGCTCGGCGAAGTCGGCCTCGGTCTCGCCCGGGAAGCCGACGATGAAGTTGGACCGCACACCGGCCTGCGGGGCCTTGGAGCGGATGGTGTCCAGCAGCTCCAGGAAGCGGTCGGTGTCGCCGAAGCGGCGCATGGCCCGCAGCACGTCCGGGGCGGAGTGCTGGAAGGACAGGTCGAAGTACGGCACGACCTTCGGCGTCGCGGTCAGGACGTCGATCAGGCCGGGGCGCATCTCGGCGGGCTGCAGGTAGCTGACCCGGACCCGCTCGATGCCGTCGACCTCGGCGAGCTCGGGCAGCAGGGTCTCCAGCAGGCGGATGTCGCCCAGGTCCTTGCCGTACGAGGTGTTGTTCTCGGAGACCAGCATGATCTCCTTGACGCCCTGCTCGGCCAGCCAGCGGGTCTCGCCCAGCACGTCGCTCGGGCGGCGCGAGATGAACGAGCCGCGGAAGGACGGGATGGCGCAGAAGGAGCACCGCCGGTCGCAGCCCGAGGCGAGCTTGACCGAGGCGACCGGGCTCGTGTCCAGGCGGCGGCGCAGCGGCGCACGCGGGCCGGAGGCGGGCGCGAGGCCCTCGGGGAGGTCGGTGGGGGCCGGGGCGGGCTCCTCCTGGGCGTGGCCCGGCAGGGCGACGCCGGAGGCGTCCTGGCGCTCGGCGGGGCTGATCGGGAGCAGCTTGCGGCGGTCGCGCGGCGTGTGGGCCTCGACGTGGCCGCCGCTGAGGATCAGCTGGAGGCGGTTGGAGATGTCGGAGTAGTCGTCGAAACCGAGCACGCCGTCGGCCTCGGGGAGGGCCTCGGCGAGCTCCTTCCCGTAGCGCTCGGCCATGCAGCCGACGGCGACGACGGCCTGCGTGCGGCCGTGATCCTTGAGATCGTTGGCCTCCAGCAGGGCGTCCACGGAGTCCTTCTTCGCGGCTTCGACGAAGCCGCAGGTGTTGACGACGGCGACGTCCGCGTCGGCGGCGTCCTCGACGAGCTCCCAGCCATCCGCCGCCAAGCGGCCTGCGAGCTCCTCCGAGTCCACCTCGTTACGGGCGCAGCCAAGAGTGACAAGGGCGACGGTACGGCGTTCGGGCATGGACTCAAGACTACTTCGTCCCGGCGCCGGCCCCCGCCGGGTGCCCCCGACCAGCGCGGATCCCCGGGGCGCCGTCTCGCGCCCCGGGGATCCGGAGGAGCTTCCGCCCGGTTCGTCACGGATCGTCCGCACGGACCGGAACGCCGAGGTCAGCCCGCCTGGGCGTCGCCCTGGCCGGTTCCGTCGGCCGGCCGCGGGTCGTCCTTGGTGTAGGTCAGGCGCTCGACCTGACCTGGCTGGAATTCGTCCTTGATCTCCTTGCCGTTCACGAAGAGCTTCACGGATCCGGCGTCGCCGAGCACGAGGTCGACGGACTTCTTGTCGGTGAAGGTCTTCGAGTCGCCCTCTTTCAGCATGCCGTCGAAGAGGAGCCGGCCGTTGTGGTCCTTCGCCGAGATCCAGCTCTCCCCGCCGACCGCGGTCATCACCACGGTGACCATGTCCTTCGGGGCGGCCGCGATGGCGCTGTCCGAGGGCTCGGCGGTGGGCTTGGCCGGGCTCGGCCTGACCGGCTTGACGGTGGCACTGGGCTTCGGGGCGGGCTGGGGCGAGGCGGAACCTTCCGCCACCGCGTGCTTCTTCGAGTCGTCCCCGCCGCCGAAGGCGGTGAACCCGACGAACCCGATCACGGCGACGATCGCCGCGACCATGGCTGCGGTCCAGTTGGGCCGCTGCCGCTCTGGCCGGATCCTTTCGGCTTCGAACAGGGGCGCGGCAGGGGTCGGGGCGGGGCGGCCGCCGTGGGCGGCGTCGTACTGCTCGATCAGCTCGGCCGGATCGAGCCCCACGGCGCGCGCCAGCGTGCGGATGTGGCCGCGGGCGTACACGTCGCCGCCGCACCGCGTGAAGTCGTCCTGCTCGATCGCGTGCACGATCGGAATGCGGACGCGCGTGGTGGAGGAGACCTCGTCGACGGTGAGGCCGGCACTGATGCGGGCCTGCTGGAGGACCCGGCCGATGGACGGCCCGGTGCCGTCGCCGGTACCGGTGTCGTCGCCGGTGGAAGGCCGGTCGTCTTCGGGTGAGTTGGCGTTGCCGATGGACACGAGGGCGCCTTTCGAGCGTGTAGCCACCTGCTGGATGTCCAGTCTAGGGGGGTGACGAAAGGGTGGAGCAACCGGGAGCGCGGACCGCGTACGCCATCCGTATGGCGTTTCGCAGCCCGTCGGCGGAGCCTGCGGGGCGGCACCGCCCTTTCCACTCAACTTGACGCACGACCAAGGGAAACGGTTGCCCCCCGATCCCTTACGGGTGAGACTGGCCGGACACTCCCGGAAGTCCTTACGAACCGGACGCGGAACCCTCACGGAATCCGCCCCACCACGCCCCCGGCACACCCCGGGCGCACCCGCGGTGCGCCCCGGAGCGTGCCGACGCTACGCCTCGGTCTCCCCGCGGATCACGGCCAGCACCCCGTCCAGCTCGTCCGGCTTGACCAGCACGTCCCGGGCCTTGGAGCCCTCGCTGGGCCCCACCACCCCGCGCGACTCCATCAGGTCCATGAGCCGCCCGGCCTTCGCGAAGCCCACCCGCAGCTTGCGCTGGAGCATCGAGGTCGAGCCGAACTGGGTGGAGACGACCAGCTCGGCCGCCTGGCACAGCAGGTCGAGGTCGTCGCCGATCTCCTCGTCGATCTCCTTCTTCTGCTTCTGCCCGACCGTGACGTCGTCCCGGAAGACCGGCGCCATCTGGTCCTTGCAGTGCTGCACGACCGCCTGGATCTCGCCCTCGGTCACGAAGGCGCCCTGCAGCCGGACCGGCTTGTTGGCCCCCATCGGCAGGAACAGCCCGTCGCCCTTGCCGATGAGCTTCTCGGCCCCGGGCTGGTCGAGGATGACGCGGCTGTCCGCCAGCGAGGAGGTCGCGAAGGCCAGCCGCGAGGGCACGTTCGCCTTGATCAGACCGGTGACCACGTCCACCGAGGGCCGCTGGGTGGCGAGCACCAGGTGGATGCCGGCCGCGCGGGCCAGCTGGGTGATGCGGACGATCGCGTCCTCGACGTCGCGCGGGGCGACCATCATCAGGTCGGCCAGCTCGTCGACGATCACCAGCAGGTACGGGTACGGGCTCAGCTCCCGCTCGCTGCCCGGGGGCAGCTTGACCTTGCCGTTCCTGATGGCCTCGTTGAAGTCGTCGATGTGCCGGAAGCCGAAGGCCGCCAGGTCGTCGTAGCGCAGGTCCATCTCGCGCACCACCCACTGCAGGGCCTCGGCAGCCCGCTTGGGATTGGTGATGATCGGGGTGATCAGGTGCGGGATGCCCTCGTACGCGGTCAGCTCGACCCGCTTGGGGTCGACCAGCACCATCCGCACGTCCTCCGGCGTGGCCCGCACCATGATCGACGTGATCAGGCAGTTGATGCAGGACGACTTGCCGGAGCCGGTGGCGCCGGCCACCAGCACGTGCGGCATCTTCGCGAGGTTGGCCATGACGTAGCCGCCCTCGACGTCCTTGCCGAGGGCCACCAGCATCGGGTGGTCGTCCTCCGCCGACTCCGCCAGCCGGAGCACGTCGCCGAGGTTGACCATCTCGCGGTCGGTGTTGGGGATCTCGATGCCGACCGCGGACTTGCCGGGGATCGGGCTGATGATCCGCACGTCCGGGCTGGCCACGGCGTACGCGATGTTCTTGGTCAGGGCGGTGATCCGCTCGACCTTCACGGCGGGGCCGAGCTCCACCTCGTACCGGGTGACCGTCGGTCCGCGGGTGAAGCCCGTGACGGCGGCGTCGACCTTGAACTCCGAGAAGACGTTCGTGAGCGAGGCGACCACCGCGTCGTTCGCGGCGCTGCGGGTCTTGCCGGGGCCGCCCTTCTCCAGCAGGTTCAGCGAGGGCAGCGCGTACGTGATGTCGCCGCGCAACTGCAGCTGTTCGGCCCGCGGCGGCAGCGGGTCGGACACCTCGGGCGCGGACTTGGTGAGGTCCGGAACGACCGGGGGCCGTGCCTCGCGGGCCGTCGGCACGGCCGCCGCGGGCGCCGGCACCGGTGCCGTGGTCTCCGCCGGCCTGCCCGCGGGGCGGTCGACGGACACGCCGTGGGTCAGGTCGGCGACCAGCGGCGACGGCGGCAGCCCGTTGAGCACGGCCCCGTCGAGGGCCGCGGCGGCCGCCGCGGCCACGTCCACCGCGTCCATCGGCCGGTCCAGGGCGGGCTGCCCCGAGGGCCGGCGGGTCCGGCGGCGCCTGGCGAGCGCCTGCTCCTCGGCCTGCTCCGGGCCGTCGGCGCCGTCCCCGTCGCCCGCGCCGGCGTCGGGACGGCCGCCCCGTCGGGTGCGGGCCCGCCACTGCGCCTCGTCGTGCCGGTCGGCGCCGGCCTCGTACGGGTCCTCCTCCAGCGGTGCCACGACCCCGAGCCGTACGCCCAACTGGCGCAGCCGCTGCGGGACGGCGTTGACCGGGGTGGCGGTGACCACCAGGAGGCCGAAGACGGTGAGCAGCACGAGCATGGGCACGGCCAGCGGCGCGCCCATGGTGAAGACCAGCGGCTGGGAGGCTCCCCAGCCGATCAGGCCGCCCGCGTCGCGGATGGCGGCGCTGCCGGCGTCCCGGCCGGGCGAGCCGCAGGCGATGTGCACCTGTCCGAGCACGCCGACGACGAGGGCGGTCAGGCCGATGCCGATGCGGCCGTTGGCGTCGACCTGTTCGGGGTGCCGGACGAGACGGACGGCCATGGCGCCCAGGAGCAGCGGGACCAGCAGGTCGAGCCGGCCGAACGCGCCGGTGACGAGCATGGTGACCAGTTCGCCGACGGGACCGCGCAGGTTGGACCAGGTGCCCGCGGCGACGATCAGGGCGAGGCCGAGGAGCAGCAGCGCGAGACCGTCCTTGCGGTGCACGGGGTCGAGGTTCTTCGCGCCGCGGCCGAAGCCGCGCAGCACCGAACCCACCGCGTGCGCCGCCCCGAGCCAGAGGGCGCGCACGACCCGGACGACGCCTCCGGTGGGGGACGGCGCCGCCTTCGGCGGAGCCGCCGCCTTCTTGACCGGGGCCCGCTTGGCGGGCGCCGCCTTCTTCGCGGGCGGCTTGCGCGCGGGGGCGGCCTTCTTCGCCGCCGGGGTACGGCCGGAGCGGGCCTTCGCGGTGCCCGCCGTGCCCTGGGAACCCTTGCCGGACGTACGTGAGGCCATGGGGGCGAGGGTACCGGTGTTGGAGACCCGGGACACGTGTGCCCACCCCTTCACCCGTTCGTGTCGCCCACGCGGGTGGCGGTTTGACGTCGCGTCGGCCGTGCACCCCCGGTCGACGCGGCGTCAGGTCCGGGCGGCGGACCCGAGGTACGTCAGGTCTGGGCCGGCAGCACGGCCGAGGCCCCGCCGGTGCCGGGCTCCAGGGCGTCCAGCGCGCGCCGCAGCCCGGTGAGCTTGCGCTCCAGGTGGGCGGCGGTCGCCACCGCCGCCGCGTCCGCCGAGTCGTCGTCGAGCTGCTTGGTCAGCGCCTCGGCCTGCTCCTCGACGGCCGCCAGCCGTGCCGACAGCTCGGCGAGCAGCCCCGCCGACTCCTTCGAACCGCCGGCGCCGGCGTGCCCGCCGCCCTCCAGCTGGAGCCGGAGCAGCGCGGCCTGCTCCCGCAGCTGGCAGTTCTTCATGTACAGCTCGACGAACACCGACACCTTCGCCCGCAGCACCCACGGGTCGAACGGCTTGGAGATGTAGTCCACCGCGCCCGCCGCGTACCCGCGGAAGGTGTGGTGCGGACCGTGGTTGATCGCGGTCAGGAAGATGATCGGGATGTCCCGGGTCCGCTCCCGCCGCTTGATGTGCGCGGCCGTCTCGAACCCGTCCATGCCCGGCATCTGGACGTCCAGCAGGATGACCGCGAAATCGTCCGTGAGCAGCGCCTTGAGCGCTTCCTCTCCCGACGACGCCCGGACCAGTGTCTGATCGAGCGCGGAGAGGATGGCCTCCAGCGCCAGCAGATTCTCCGGTCGGTCGTCGACCAGGAGGATCTTGGCCTTCTGCACCATGCCCTGTCCTCCTCGCCCCCTCAGGGGGCCTCCCCGGCTCGCAGAACCCGCCCGTCCTTGTGCCGGTCATCGTAGCCCCACTCCCGAGATCGCCACACCCTGTCACCGAGATGTCACTGGGAACGGAGCTCTCCGGAGCGGGAACGCGGCGGCGGGACGGAAGGTTCCCGGGAGGCCCCGGGAACTCCTGCCGGGGTCCCCGCCGCCGCGCCGGCGTCACCTGCTGCGCATGTACTGCTCCATCACCGTGAGCAGGTAGTCCGGGTCCACGGGCTTCGTGACGTAGTCCGACGCCCCGGAGTCGATGGCCTTCTCCCGGTCGCCCTGCATGGCCTTCGCGGTCAGCGCGATGATCGGCAGGCCCGCGAACTGCGGCATCCTGCGGATCGCCGCCGTGGTCGCGTACCCGTCCATCTCGGGCATCATGATGTCCATCAGCACGACCGTGACGTCGTCGTGCTGCTCCAGGACCTCGATGCCCTCACGGCCGTTCTCGGCGTACAGCACCGCCAGCCCGTGCTGCTCCAGCACCGACGTCAGCGCGAACACGTTGCGCACGTCGTCGTCGACGATCAGCACCTTCTCGCCGCCCTGGAAGTCGTACGTCCGCGGCACCGCGGCCGGCTCCTCCGGAACCGCCGCCCACGCCCCGGGCTCCGGCACCCCGGCCTGGCCACCCTGACCGGGCAGCGCGGGCCGCGGCTCCAGCTCGCTGAGCGTCTTGCGCCGCCGCCGGAACAGCGTGGGCGCCGCACCGGCTGCGCCCGCGTCGGTGCCCGCCGGCCTCGGCGGCTCCAGCGCCGGGGGGGCCGGAGCGGGCTGCACCCGGGCCGGCCGCCGGTGGAGGTCGGCCCGTCCGCCGGGCGCGGGCGGCGCGTACCCCTGCGGCGGCAGCTCGCTCGGGTGCAGCGGCAGGTACAGCGTGAAGGTGGAGCCGCGGCCGGGCTCGCTGGCCGCGTGGATCTCGCCGCCCAGCAGGCGGGCGATCTCCCGGCTGATCGACAGGCCCAGGCCCGTGCCGCCGTACTTGCGGCTGGTCGTGCCGTCGGCCTGCTTGAACGCCTCGAAGATCACCAGCATCTTGCTGGCCGCGATGCCGATGCCGGTGTCGGTCACCGAGAAGGCGATCAGGTCGCCGTCCGGCTCGCGCAGGGAGCCCGCCTCCAGCAGCTGCTCGCGGATCTCCACCGGCACGTCCGCGCCGGCCGGCCGGATCACCAGCTCGACCGCGCCGGTGTCGGTGAACTTCACCGCGTTCGACAGCAGGTTGCGCAGCACCTGGAGGAGCCGCTGCTCGTCGGTGTGCAGGGTGGCCGGCAGTTCGGGCGAGACCCGCACCGAGAAGTCCAGGCCCTTCTCCGCGGTCAGCGGCCGGAAGGTGGCCTCCACGTAGTCGACCAGCTGGACCAGGGCGATCCGGGTCGGGGAGACGTCCATCTTGCCCGCCTCGACCTTCGACAGGTCGAGGATGTCGTTGATGAGCTGGAGCAGGTCGGAGCCGGCGCCGTGGATGGTCTCGGCGAACTCCACCTGCTTCGGGGAGAGGTTGGCGTCGGCGTTGTCCGCCAGCAGCTTGGCCAGGATCAGCAGCGAGTTCAGCGGAGTGCGCAGCTCGTGCGACATGTTGGCCAGGAACTCGCTCTTGTAGCGCATGGAGACCGCGAGTTGCTCGGCCCGCTCCTCCAGGACCTGCCGGGCCTCCTCGATCTCGGTGTTCTTCACCTCGATGTCCCGGTTCTGCTGGGCCAGCAGTTCGGCCTTCTCCTCCAGTTCCGCGTTGGCCAGCTGGAGCGCGTTCTGCCGGTTCTCCAGCTCCGCGGACCGCTCCCGCAGCTGCTCGGTCATCTCCTGCGACTGCTTGAGCAGCGCCTCCGTCTTGGAGTTGACGCTGATCGTGTTGACGCTGGTCGCGATCATCTCGGCGATCTGGGACAGGAAGTCCTTCTGGATCTGCGTGAACGGCTGGAACGAGGCCAGCTCGATGACGCCCAGCACCTGCCCCTCGAACAGCACCGGCAGCACGATCACGTGGGCCGGCGGGGCCTCCCCCAGCCCGGAGGAGATCTTCAGGTAGCCGGGCGGGGTGTTCTCGACCAGGATCGTCCGCTTCTCCTCCGCGACGGTCCCGATCAGCCCCTCGCCCGGCCGGAAGCTGGTGGGCATCGCGCTGCCGGCGTACGCGTAGCTGCCGCGCATCCGCAGCTCGTACGGGCCCCCGGCGCCGGTGCCGATCTCGTCGCTGCCGCCGGGCGGCACGGCCAGGAAGAACGCACCGTGCTGCGCGGAGACCACCGGGGTCAGCTCGCTCATGATGAGCGAGGCGACGTCGTCGAGGTCCCGGCGGCCCTGCATCAGACCGGAGATGCGGGCCAGGTTGCCCTTGAGCCAGTCCTGCTCCTTGTTGGCCAGGGTCGTGTCGCGCAGGTTCGCGATCATCGTGTTGATGTTGTCCTGCAGGACCTGGATCTCGCCGGCCGCGTCCACGTCGATCTTCAGGTTCAGGTCGCCGCGGGTCACCGCGGTGGCCACGGCCGCGATGGCGCGCACCTGCCGGGTCAGGTTCCCGGCCATCTCGTTCACGGACTCGGTCAGGTCCCGCCAGGTGCCGTCGACGTCGCGCACCCGTGCCTGGCCGCCGAGGATGCCCTCGGTGCCCACCTCGCGGGCCACCCGCGTCACCTGGTCGGCGAACGACGACAGCTGGTCGACCATCGTGTTGATGGTCGTCTTCAGCTCCAGGATCTCGCCGCGCGCGTCGATGTCGATCTTCTTGGTCAGGTCGCCCTTGGCGATGGCGGTGGTGACCATGGCGATCTGCCGCACCTGGCCGGTCAGGTTGGAGGCCATCAGGTTCACGGACTCCGTGAGGTCCTTCCACGTGCCCGAGACGCCCGGCACGTGGGCCTGACCGCCCAGCCGCCCCTCGGTGCCCACGTCCCGCGCCACCCGCGTCACCTCGTCGGCGAACGAGGACAGAGTGGTCACCATCGTGTTCACGGTGTCGGCGAGCTGCGCGACCTCGCCGCGGGCCTCGACGGTGACCTTCTTCGTCAGGTCACCGTTGGCGACGGCCGCCGAGACCTGCGAGATGTTGCGCACCTGCGAGGTCAGGTTGTTGGCCATCAGGTTGACGTTGTCGGTCAGGTCCTTCCAGATGCCGGTCGCCCCGCGCACCCGCGCCTGACCGCCCAGGATGCCCTCGGAGCCCACCTCCCGGGCCACCCGCGTCACCTGCTCCGCGAACGACGACAGCTGGTCCACCATCGTGTTCACCGTGGTGACCAGTTCCAGGATCTCGCCCTTGGCGTCGACGGTGATCTTCTTCGACAGGTCGCCCATGGCCACCGCGGTGGTCACCTCGGCGATGTTGCGCACCTGCGACGTCAGGTTGTTCGCCATGAAGTTGACGGACTGGGTCAGGTCCTTCCAGGTGCCCGAGACGCCCTTGACCTCGGCCTGGCCGCCCAGGATGCCCTCGGTGCCCACCTCCCGGGCCACCCGGGTCACCTGGTCGGCGAAGGACGACAGCTGGTCGACCATCGTGTTGAGCGTGTTCTTGAGCTCCAGGATCTCGCCGCGCGCGTCCACGTCGATCTTCTGGGAGAGGTCGCCGCGCGCCACCGCGGTGGCGACCTGGGCGATGTTGCGCACCTGGGCCGTCAGGTTCCCGGCCATGCCGTTCACCGAGTCGGTCAGGTCGCGCCACACGCCGGCCACGCCCGGCACCTGGGCCTGGCCTCCCAGCCGCCCCTCGGTGCCCACGTCCCGCGCCACCCGCGTCACCTGCTCGGCGAACGCGGAGAGCTGGTCGACCATCGTGTTGATGGTGTTCTTCAGCTCCAGGATCTCGCCGCGCGCGTCCACGTCGATCTTCTGCGACAGGTCACCGCGCGCCACCGCCGTCGTCACCTGGGCGATCTGCCGCACCTGGGACGTCAGGTTGCCGGCCATGAAGTTGACCGAGTCGGTCAGTTCCTTCCAGGTGCCCGAGACCCCGTCCACCCGGGCCTGGCCGCCCAGCCGGCCCTCCGTGCCCACGTCCCTGGCCATCCGCGTGACCTGGTCGGCGAACGACGACAGCTGGTCGACCATCGTGTTCACGGTGTTCTTCAGCTGGAGCATCTCGCCGGAGACGTCCACGGTGACCTTCTGCGACAGGTCGCCGTTCGCCACGGCCGTGGTGACCTGCGCGATGTTGCGCACCTGGCCGGTCAGGTTCCGGAAGGCGGTGTTCACCGAGTCGGTGAGGTCCTTCCACGTACCCGCCGCACCCGGCACCTGCGCCTGACCGCCGAGCTCGCCCTCGACACCGACCTCGCGGGCCACCCGCGTCACCTCGGAACCGAAGGACTGCAGCTGGTCCACCATCGTGTTGACGGTGTTCTTCAGCTCCAGCATCTCGCCCGCGACGTCGACCGTGACCTTCTGCGACAGGTCGCCGTTGGCCACCGCGGTGGTCACCTGCGCGATGTCGCGCACCTGCGTGGTGAGGTTGCGGAAGACCGTGTTCACCGAGTCGGTGAGGTCCTTCCACGTACCCGCCGCGCCCGGCACCTGCGCCTGGCCGCCGAGCAGGCCCTTCGCGCCGACCTCGCTCGCGACCCGGGTGACCTCGTCGGCGAAGGTCCGCAGGGTCTCCGTCATCTGGTTGATCGTTTCGGCCAGCTGCGCGACCTCGCCGCGCGCGCTCACCGTCACCTTCTGGGACAGGTCGCCGTTCGCCACGGCCGTCGTGACCTGCGCGATCCCGCGCACCTGGGCGGTGAGGTTGCCCGCCATGGTGTTGACGGAGTCCGTCAGGTCCTTCCACACGCCCGCCACGCCGGGGACCTGCGCCTGGCCGCCCAGCTCGCCCTCGGTGCCCACCTCCCGGGCCACCCGCGTGACCTCGGAGGAGAACGACGAGAGCTGGTCCACCATCGTGTTGACGGTGTTCTTCAGCTGGAGCATCTCACCGGCCACGTGCACCGTGACCTTGCGCGACAGGTCGCCCTTGGCCACGGCCGTCGTCACCAGCGCGATATCACGCACCTGAGCGGTGAGCCGGTACGCCATCGTGTTGACGGAGTCCGTGAGGTCCTTCCACGAACCGGACATACCGCGCACCTGGGCCTGGCCGCCGAGCTTGCCCTCGGTACCCACCTCCAGCGCGACCCGCGTCACCTCGTCGGTGAAGGCCGACAGCTGGTCCACCAGGTTGTTGACCGTGCGCCCGACCTTGAGGAACTCCCCGCGCAGCGGGTGGCCGACCCCGTCGGCCGCCTGCGTCCGCAGGTCCATCCGCTGGCCCAGGTCGCCCTCCGCGACGGCCGACAGGACGCGGCCGACCTCGGACACCGGCCGCGCCAGGTCCTCCACCAACTGGTTCGAGGCGTCGATCGCGGCCGCCCAGGAGCCCTCGCAGGCCCCGGTCTCCAGCCGCTCGCTCAACTTCCCCTCGCGCCCCACCATGCGCCGCACTCGGGCGATCTCGCCCGTCAGGTGGAGATTGCGGTCCGCGACCTCGTTGTAGACGGCGGCGATCTCCGCCATCACCCCGTCGCCGGAGACCGTCAGCCTCTTGCGGAAGTTCCCGTCCCGCATCGAGACGAGCGCGACCAGCAGCCGGTCGAGGGCCGCCGAGTCCACTTCCGTGGTCCCGCCACGCCGCGGCCGCCCTCCCTTGCCGCGCGTACTGGCCCTCCGCGCCGCCACGCCAGACTCCACCGTGTCCCTCCCGAAAGGGTCGACCGCCGTACCGGGGTACGTACCGGGGTACGCCTCTTGCCAAGCCTTCCCAGTGTTTCACCCTGGCCGAACCAGGCCATAAAACTTCGGCACCTTCGTACCGGACCCGCACCTTGCGGGTGGAATCCCCGCGGACCGCGTCCGCCGAGACGGCGAAGGTAAGTAACCTGGCAGGCGACTGTCCAACCGCCCCGGTCCGCCCGGCAGGGGCGGCGGCGCGTGAGGAACCGGGCACCGGAGGGGCGGTCCATGGTGGAGCCGGGTGGTGCGACACGAACGAGGAGTGCTGTGATCACGGCCCGGGCGGCGGCGAGCTTCGAACCCGAGGGGCGCTCGGTCGCCACGGCCCGAGCCTTCGTCCGCGACACCCTCCAGGGCTGGGGCTTCGCCGACATCGTCGACGACGCCGTGGTCCTGACCAGCGAACTCGTCACCAACGCCGTGGTCCACGCCGGCACCCGCGCCGACGTCCTGTGCCTGCGCTCCGCCGACGGCGTCCGCGTCGAGGTGGCCGACCACTACCCCGAGCGCGAGGTCCCCCTCCAGCACCCCGACCGCGCCTACGCCAGCCCCGACCACGAGGGCGGCCGCGGCCTGATGCTCTGCGCCGCGCTGGCCGACCGCTGGGGCGTCGAGTACGCCACCGCCGGCAAGCACGTCTGGTTCCAGCTCGCCCTCCCCGCCCGCCCCGTCGGCACCCGGTCCGCCGGCCCCGTGGTCCCCGACGCGCAGCTCCCGGTCACCGACACCCGGGTCCGGGTCGCCGTCCTCCAGATCGACCGCCAGGGCCTGATCGCCGCCTGGAACGAAGACGCCGAACAGTTGTTCGGCTACTCGGCGGACAAGGCCACCGGCCGCCCCCTCGCCGACCTCGCCGCCTGGCCCCACACCCCCGGCACCGGCACCGGCATCGCCGAGGCCCTGCGCCTGTCCCGTTGGGAGGGCAGCTACGGGCTGCGCGGGGCCGACGGCCGCGTCATCCCCGTGTACGCCTCCCACCTGCGCGTCCGCGATGCCGCCGGCGAGCCCTCGACGGTCTGCCTGCTCGTCCAGGACACCGAGCGCGCGGTGCTGCAGACCCCGGCCCGCACCGCCGCACCCGCCGACCCCGGCCAGCTGTCGGAGACCCGCGCCGGCGACCCGTTCGAGGTCTTCATCGGCTCCCCGGCCCCCGACGACCTCGACAGCCTCCTCCAGCGCACCGTGGAGCGCGCCCGCGACATGCTCGACGGCGACGCGGCCTTCCTCCTCCTGGCCACGGACGACGAGACCGAGCTGGAGGTGCGGGCCACCACGGGTCTGCCCTCCACCCGCCAGCGCTTCGCCCGGGTCCCCGTCGAGGCCGGCACCAGCCGGTACGGCTCCGCCCGCATGCCCGCCGTCCACGACGACCTCACCGCCGTCCCCGGCGCCGTACCGCTCCTGAACGGCACCGGCATGCGCTCCGTCGTCACCGTGCCCCTCAAGGTCGAGGGCCGCCTCACCGGCTCCCTCGGCGTCGCCGCCGAGACACCCGGCCGCTACAGCAACGACGAGGCCCTGCGCCTGCAGTTCGCCGCCGACCGGATCGCCCTCGCCGTGGAGTCCGCCCGGCTCGGCGAGCTGGAGCGGCTGCGCCGCGGCTCGCTGTCCTTCCTCGTCGAGGCCTCCGACCTGCTGGCCGGCACCCTCGACCGGGACCAGACCCTGGCCCTCATGGCCCAGATGACGGTGCCCACCCTGGCGACCTGGTGCGCCGTGTACACGATCGCGGACCCGGCCTCCGAGCCGCTCCTGTCGTACGTCCTGCACGAGGACGAGGAGCTCATCGACGGCCTCAAGGCACTGCTGTCCCGCATGGCGCCGCCCGAGCCGGCCGCCGACCAGACCGTACGCCACTGGACGGCCCCCTCGGAGGCTGCCCGGCAGGCCGCCCTGCGCACGTCCATGCGCACCGTCGGCCTCGGCTCGCCCCACGACCACACGTCCGGCATCGGCACCACCCTGGCCACGGCCGCGGCCGTGGCCGGCGAGACCGTCGTCCTGCCGCTCATGGCCCGCAACCGCGTCATCGGCATGCTCACCCTCGGGAAGCCGGCCGAGGAACACTTCCGCCAGGAGATCCTCGAACTCGCCGAGGACCTGTCCCGGCGGGCCGCGCTTGCCCTCGACAACGCCCGCTTGTACTCCGAGCGCATGGCGATCAGCCGCTCCCTGCAGCGCAGCCTGCTGCCGCCGAGCCAGCCCGCCATCCCGGGCATGGAGGTCGAGGTCATCTACCGGGCCGCGGGCGAGGGCAACGAGGTCGGCGGGGACTTCTACGACGTCTTCCCCATCCAGGACGGCACGTACGGCTTCGCCATCGGCGACGTCTGCGGCACGGGCCCGGAGGCCGCCGCGGTCACCGGCCTGGCCCGCCACGCGCTGCGCCTGCTGGCCCGTGAGGGCTTCGGCGGTCCGGCGGTGCTGGAGCGGCTGAACGCGGCGATCCTCGACGAGGGCGCCCGCAGCCGGTTCCTCACGCTCCTGTACGGCGAACTGCGCCCGCAGGACGACGGTGGGGCGGCCCTCAAGCTGGTCTGCGCCGGCCACCCCCTGCCGCTGCGCCTGCGCCCCGACGGCACGGTCGAACCGGCCGCGGAGCCGCAGCCGCTGCTGGGCGTCATGGACGACCTGGAGCTCTACGAGGAGCACCTCACGCTCGACCCGGGCGACGTCCTGCTCTGTGTGACGGACGGCGTGACCGAGCGCCGCGAGGGCACGCGCATGCTGGGCGACGACGGCCTCGCGGACGTCCTGACGACGTGTACGGGCCTCACGGCCGGCGCGGTCGCCTCGCGCGTCCTGCGCGCCGTGGAGCGCTTCGCCGCCGAGCCGGCCTCGGATGACATGGCCATCCTGGCGTTCCGCGTCCCGGAGCCCCGCCAGGGCGACTGAGCCGCGGCCCGGCACGCCCGCGACCGACCGGGCGCTTCATCGACGCGGCCGCCGACCGCCTGGGGTGAGCCACCGGCCCCCGGAAACGCAAAAAGGCCCCCGCCAACCGGCGGGGGCCTTTTCTCTGAGCCCTTTAACGGAATCGAACCGTTGACCTTCTCCTTACCATGGAGACGCTCTACCGACTGAGCTAAAAGGGCGGGTTGTTCGGCGGCGTCCTACTCTCCCACAGGGTCCCCCCTGCAGTACCATCGGCGCTGAAAGGCTTAGCTTCCGGGTTCGGAATGTAACCGGGCGTTTCC
>NZ_JOGB01000065.1 GCF_000719335.1 Streptomyces sp. NRRL S-87 | reverse complement strand
CGTCAGAACACCCCCACCCCACCCCCACACCTCAGCCCCCTCAGAACACCAGCACCCCCCGCGCCACCCGTCCCGCGTGCGCGTCGTCGACCGCCTTCGCGAAGTCCTCCACCGGGTACGTGCGCGTCACCAGCTCGTCCAGCAGCAGCCGGCCCTCCCGGTACAGCTCCGCGTAGAGGGCGATGTCGCGCTGCGGGCGCGAGGACCCGTACCGGCAGCCCAGGATCGACTTGTCGAGATAGAGCGACGAGACCTGGAAGGACGCCTCCTCCGCGAAGCCGGGCACGCCCAGCAGCACCGCCTGCCCGTGCCGGTCCAGCAGGTCGATCGCCTGCCGGATGAGTCCGGTGCGCCCCACGCACTCGAAGGCGTGGTCCGCCCCGGTCGGCAGGACCTCCTTCACCGCCGCCACCGTGTCCTCCACCGCCGAGGCGTCGACGAAGTGCGTGGCCCCGAACTCGCGGGCCGGCGCCTCCTTCGCCGGGTTGGCGTCCACGGCCACGATCTTCGTGGCGCCCGCGATCCGGGCCCCCTGGATGACGTTGAGCCCGATCCCGCCGGTGCCGATCACGACCACCGACTCGCCCCGGTCGACCCGGGCCCGGTTGAGGACGGCCCCGACGCCGGTCAGCACCCCGCAGCCGATCAGCGCGGCCGAGGTCAGCGGGATGTCCTCAGGGATCTTCACGGCCTGCACGGCCTTGACCACGGTCTGCTCCGCGAAGGCCGAGTTGGACGCGAACTGGAACAGCGGCTGCCCGCCCCGCGAGAACGGCTGCCCCGGCATCCCGATGGCCTTGCGGCACATCGTCGGACGTCCCCGGTCGCACTCGGCACATGTGCCGCAGTTGGCCAGCGTGGACAGCGACACGTGGTCCCCGGGCGCCACGTGCGTCACCCCCGCCCCCACCGACTCCACCACGCCGGCCCCCTCGTGCCCCAGCACCACCGGTGCCGGGAAGGGGATCGTGCCGTCGATCACCGACAGGTCGCTGTGGCACAGCCCGGCCGCCGCGATCGAGACCCGCACCTCCCCCGGCCCTGGGTCCCGTACCTCCAGGTCGTCCAGCACCTGGGCCTGCTTGCCGTCGAACACGACACCTCTCACCGCGACTCCTTGAGTTCCGTAGGTTCCCTGAGCTCCCTCGGCAGACCGAGCACCCGCTCGGCGATGATGTTGCGCTGGATCTCGTCCGACCCTCCGTAGATGGTGTCGGCCCGGGTGAAGAGGAACAGCCGCTGCTCCTCGTCGAGTTCGTACGGTCGCTCCGCCGACCAGTCGGACGGCCCGACGCTCGCCGCCGCCCCCCGCACCTGCACCGCCAGCTCCCCCAACCGCCGGTGCCAACCGCCCCACAGCAGCTTGGCCACGCTCGCCGCGCCCACCGCCTCCGCACGCGGACCCGCATCGACGCCACCGGCAGCCCCACCAGAACCAGCACCACCGGCAGCAACCCCCACGCCACCAGCACCAGAACCAGCACGAGCACGAGCACGAGCACCAGCACCAGCACCAGCACCAGCACCAGCACCAGCACCAGCACCCAACGTCCGCAGCGCGTTCCAGCGCATGGTGCGCAGCTCGGCCCACTGGCGCACGAGCCGGTCGCGCAACACCGCGTCCGCGGCGTGCGGGCCGGCGAGGAAGCCGGCCACGACCCGCTCCAGCTCCGCCGCGAACCCGATCTGCTGGACCAGCGTCGAGACGCCCCGCTCCAGGGCCAGCAGGCCCATCGCGACCGTCCAGCCGTTGCCCTCGCCGCCGACCACCTCCACGGCCGCCGCCCCGTCGAAGAAGACCTCGTTGAACTCGCTGGTCCCGGACAGCTGCCGGATCGGCCGCACGTCGATCCGGCCGGGCTGGTCCATGGGGACGAGGAGGAACGACAGGCCGTGGTGGCGCCGCGACCCGGCCTCGGTGCGGGCCAGGACGAAGCACCAGTCCGCCTCGCGGGCGAGCGAGGTCCAGATCTTCTGGCCGGTGACCCGCCAGGTGCCGTCGGCCGGGTCGCGCACGGCCGAGGTGCGCAGCCCGGCCAGGTCGGAGCCGGCGCCGGGCTCGCTGTAGCCCTGGCACCACAACTCCTCACCGCGCGCGATCGGCGGCAGGAAGCGGTCGCACTGCTCGCGCGTGCCGTAGGCGAGGAGGGTCGGCGCGAGCAGGTTCTCGCCGATGTGGCCGACGCGGCCGGGGGCCCGGGCCCGGGCGTACTCCTCGGCCCACACGACCTGCTGCGTGAGGGAGGCCGCGCGCTGGCCGTAGGCCCCCGCCGGGGCGTTCCACCCCAGCCCGATCCAGCCGCCCCGGCCCAGCTCGCGCTCCCATGCGCGCCGCTCCGCGACGCCCTCGTGCTCGCTGCCCGGCCCGCCGAGGCCGGCGGCGGCCGCGTACGGCCCGACCAGGTGCCCGACCAGCCATTCCCGGGCCTCCGCCCGGAACCCCCGGCACCCACCCCAGCCCCCGCCCCCGTCGCCTTCCCGATCCCCGCCCCCACTCCCACTCCCGCCCCCGTCCCCGTCCCCGTCCTCGAAATCGAAGTCCACGCCCATCGCCGCCCCCTCCCCCTACGCGTTGGGGCGGTCCTTGGCCGCCGCCGCCTTCGCCATGGCCTCCAGCTGCGCGAGCATCGGCATCGGATCGGTGCCGACCGTCCCCGGCAGGAAGTCGGCGATGCGTTCGGGGGTCCAGGCCCCCTCCGCGTACCCGGCGCGCAGTTCGCGCGGCTGCGCCCACACGGCGATCTTCGGCCCGGCGATCGTGTAGACCTGCCCGGTGATGCCCTCGGCCTTCGCGCGGTCGCTGAGCAGGTACGTCACCAGGGCCGCCACGTCCTCGGGCTCGCCGATCTCCTTGAGCTCCATCGGGACGCCCGCCGACATGCGGGTCCGGGCCACCGGTGCGACGGCGTTCGCGGTCACCCCGTACTTGTGCAGGCCGAGGGCCGCGGACCGGACCAGGGAGATGATCCCGCCCTTGGCCGCCGAGTAGTTGGCCTGGGCCACCGAGCCCTGGTGGTTTCCGCTGGTGAAGCCGACCAGTGTGCCGGAGCCCTGCTTGCGCATGACGGCGGCCGCGGCGCGGAAGACCGTGAAGGTGCCCTTGAGGTGGGTGGCGACCACCGGGTCCCACTCCTCCTCCGACATGTTGAACAGCATGCGCTCGCGCAGGATCCCCGCCACGCACACGACGCCGTCGACGCGCCCGTACTCGGCGAGTGCGGTGTCGACGATGCGCTGGCCTCCGGCCATGGTGGAGATGTCGTCGGCGACGGCCACGGCCCGGCCGCCCGCCGCCACGATCTCCTTCACCACGTCCTCGGCGACCTGGCTGCTGGGCTCGCCGCCCTCGACGGAGACGCCGTAGTCGTTGACGACCACGCTCGCGCCCTCGGCGGCGGCGGCGAGGGCCACGGCCCGGCCGATGCCCCGCCCCGCGCCGGTCACGGCCACGACCTTGCCTGCCAAGAAGTTCCCCACGTCCCGCCCCTTTCCGGGATTTCTGACGGACCGTTAGATTCTTGGGTACGCGGACACGCCCGCACAAGCCCCAGGAGGGAACGCCCATGGCCCTGCCCGACGAGTTCCACGAGATCGCCAAGCGCGTGAACAACTGGGGCCGCTGGGGCGCCGACGACGAGGTCGGCACCCTCAACCACATCACCGCCGACGTGGTGCGGGCCGCCGCCGCCACGGTCACCGGCGGCCGCCGGGTCCCGCTCGCCCTGCCGCTGAAGGAGGACGGCGTCCAGGCCGGCCTGATCCCCGGCCGGATCAACCCGCTGCACACGATGGTGCAGATCAACCAGGAGCTCTTCGGCCCCGGCACGGTGGCCTGCTCCGACGACGCCGTGACCATGGGGCTCCAGGCCGCCACCCACTGGGACGCGCTCACGCACGTCTCCCACTCCGGGCGGATCTACAACGGCCGCCCGGCCTCCACCATCACCCCGCACACCCGCGCGCAGTTCAGCGGCATCGACAAGGCCACGCCGATCCTGTCCCGTGGCGTCCTGCTGGACGTGGCGGCCGCCAAGGGCCTGGACCGGCTGCCCGGCGGCCACGCCGTGACCCCCGAGGACCTCGCCGAGGCGGAGGAGTTCGGCCGCGTCACCGTCCGGGCCGGGGACGTCGTCCTGGTCCGCACCGGCCAGATCCAGGTCTACCTGGCGGGCGACAGGCACGGGTACGGGTTCCCCTCACCGGGGCTGTCGATCCGCACGCCGGAGTGGTTCCACGCGCGGGACGTCGCCGCGGTCGCCAACGACACCCTGGCCTTCGAGATCTTCCCGCCGGAGATCGACGACCTGTGGCTGGGCGTGCACGCGCTGGACCTGGTGGAGATGGGCATGCACCAGGGCCAGAACTGGAACCTCGAGGCGTTGTCCACAGCCTGTGCGGAAGAGGGCCGGTACGCGTTCCTGCTGAGCGCGATGCCGGAGCCGTTCGTCGGCGGCACGGGGACACCGGTGGCGCCGGTGGCCGTGCTCTAGGGGTGTCGATGGCGTCGATGGCGTCGACGGTGTCGATCCGCGGGGTCGTTCACCCGGCCTGCCGCTCCGCCGCCCCGCGCAGCCGGGCCCGGACGTCGCGCCCCGTCCGTGCCATCCCCAGGAGCACGAACCCGCAGTACACGGGCGCGGCGACCGCCAGGGACGGGTGCCACAGGTCGGCCCCGTCCAGGAACACGTACACGACGAACAGGTGCACAAGCCAGGGTCTGAGGTAGAACCCCCCGCCCGGAACGAACCCCGTCAGCACCTGGTGCGCCACCAAGAACACCAGCACGTAGGCCCACAGCGGATCCACGGCGTACGTCAGCCAGGCCACGACCCCGAACACCGGGACCGTGACGAACAGCAGGATGCCCGCCCGCCAGGCCGCCTCCAGCGCGAACCGGCGCCGGACGGAGGCCGCGGAGCGGGCCCTGCCCGATCTCCAGCGCAGGAAGGAGAGGCGGCCGACCCTGATCAGCTCGTAGGTCTTGTCCTCGTCCGTCTCCGGGTCGTACGCCCTCGCGGCCAGACAGCCGTTCCAGCTGCGGAACACCGCCCCTTCCGGAAGCACGTACAGGTACAGGTACGTGCGGGCCAGCATGCCGATCACCACGACGTGCCCCTGAGCGATCAGGAAGAGCAGCACCGCGCCGGCGAGCCAGCCGGCGCTGACCAGCACGCCGGCGGACAACCACTGCCTGAGGTACTCGAACACCGGGGCTCCCCCCGCTCAGGGCCGACGCACGGCCGACGCAGAACCGAGACCGAACCTGCAGTCACAGGCACCGGCCGCCGGGGCGGCCGAGATCGACCGAACACCCCGGTCAGCCGTTGCCGGAGTCGGCGCCCGAGCCGGCGCCGGAGCCGGCGCCGGAGCCGAAGGCCGAGCCGGGACCGGAGTCGAAGGCCGAGGCGGCATCGGAGCCGTCGCGCGCGTGGGACGGAGAACGGAAGGGGAACTCCAGACCGTCACCGCCCACGCCGCCCACGCCGCCCCCGCGCCCGCCGTCGCCCCCGCCGCGCACCTCGTCCGCGATCCACCGCCAGACCCGCTCGGCCAGGCCGGGGCCGTGCTCCGCGGCCAGCGCGGTCAGCGCGCCCGCCCCGAGCAGCCAGCCCAGCACCGCCCCGGCGCCGGCCCGCTGCGGCGGGGACGGCATCCCCGCCGCCAGGGCCAGGGCCGTGAGGCAGGCGCCGGCGCCCCGCGGATCCGCCAGGTCGTCCAGCAGGGCCAGCACCCCGGGCGCGACCTGCCCGCCCGCCAGCGCCCGGACGAGCGCGTCCGGCGCCGCGCGGGTCTCGCGGGCCCGGTCCACCAGCGCGGCGAGCCGGGGCGAGGTGAGCGCGCCGAGCTCGCTGCGCCACTCGGCGGGCAGCCGCGGCGCCTGCACCACGGGCCACAGCGCGAACACCGCGAGGTCGACCACGAGCGCCTCGGGCAGAGGGTCGGCGGACGGCCCGGGCCCGGCCTCCGCCAGGTACCGGGCGGCGCCGGCCGCGATCAGGCGGCGCAGCTGGTCCACGCCGTCCCGCCGGCCCGCCGTACCGGCCAACTGGTCCGCGAGGGCGTCCAGCTCCCGCCGCCGGCCCGCGATCTCGCGCCGGCCGCCGGGCACCTCCCCGGCCTCGACGAGCGCGCGGTAGTCGACGGCCAGCCGATCGATCCACAGCCGCAGCTCGGGCAGCCCGGGCGGGACCGCGCCCCCGCCCCCGTAGTGGTGGTGGTGCTCGACGTGGTGGTGCTCGACGTGGTGGTGCTCGACGTGCTGCGAGCCGCCGACGACCTGGTGGACCTGCGCCCGCCCGCGCGCCCGCGCGACGAGCCGGACCTCGTCGTGCGCCGCACCGGCGTCTTCCGGACCCGACTCGGGCACGCGCTCGCTCATGCGGCCAGTCTGCCCCCGCCGCCTCACCGGATGCAGCCAATCCCGCACAACATCCGTGCACGTGTGCGATGTTGGGTCTCCGACCAGCCCTCTAACCAGGCAGGTGAGCGATGTCGGGTCCGGTGCGCTGGACGCTCGCGGGTTCGGCGTCCGTGGTCGCGTTCGCGCTGGTGGTGTGGCTCGTACGGGCCGCCTCCTGGGGCGCCCTGCCGACCGACGACGGGGACCGCTGGGCGGTGGCCACCGCCGCGGGGGCCGTCGTCGCGGCCGCCGTCCTCTACGCCCTCACCTGGTGGACCTCCCGCGCCGCCGGCACCCCCGCCGCGCCTCCCCGGGGCGTCGTCCAGGAAGCCCGCGCGAGCGGCCGGGCGGTGATCGACCAGGCCGCCCACCGGCGCGGCCCCCGTCCGGGCGACGCCCACGCGGACGACGCCCACGCGGACGACGCCCACCCGGACGGCCGGCGCCCCGGGGGACCGAGCCGCCGGCGTCCCGCGGCGCCGGTCACCCAGCGGGCCACCGCCCGCGGCCGCGCCCGCATCACCCAAACCGGCGGCGACACGGCCGCACCGCCGCAGGATCCGGACCCCGGATCCCTAGGCTCCGCTCCATGAGCGACTCATCGAAGGCCCTCCTGGAGGGCGGCCCCGCCGACCTCGCGGACCGCATCGTCCCCGCCCCCGAAGCCGGCGCCGACCTCAAGCTCGCCCACCTCGGCGGCTACGAGCACTTCCGCCGCACCGACCGCACCCGGTCCACGCCCGAGGGCGAGCTCCCCGTCTACGAATGGTGGGAGCGCACCGAGCTCCCGGGCTGAGCCCCGTCCGACCGGTCCGGACCACGCCCGCGTCGCGGGCGCGCGGAACTGCGGGTGGCGGCGAGCGGTCGTGCTCGCCCCGAGCGCGGCACGGCGGGCCGCCACCCCACGACCCGCACTCGCCAAGGGCATGTCCCTCGGCGTCCCCTCGCGACGAATCGCACGTATCAAGGGTGATCAAGACTTGACGGCCCGTCAACACCTCGTAAGAGGGACGTCCACCGCTTCCGAGGTCTTCTCGCTCCGGTCGACCTCGCACCAGATGCGCTTGCCGGCGCCCTCGGGGGCCCAGCCCCAGCGGTCCGCGAGGCCGTCGACCAGCTCCAGCCCGCGCCCGTTGGTGTCATCGCCCTCGGCGTGCCGGGGGGCGGGTGGCTGGGCGCTGCTGTCCGCGACCTCCAGCCGGACGCCCGGGCCGCCGAAGAGCATCCGCAGCACGGCCGGGCAGCCGGTGTGCACCACGGCGTTGGTGACGAGTTCGGAGATCAGCAGGATCAGCGTCTCGGCGAGCGGCTCGTCGACCCCTATGCCGCACCCGACCAGCCGGGACCGTGCCCATCTGCGCGCGCGGCCCACTTCGGCGGGATCCGCACCGACTTCCAGCTGAACCTGAAGCACCTGCACCGCTCACACCATCCGAACCGGCGGACACTTCGCCTCGCGACCGAACGGGATCACCGACCGTGACCCCCCTGCGGAGCAGCATGGTTGACATACAGTCACCACAACAAGCGCTTCGGGCATATTCCAGCGCGAAGGAGTAGGCGTAGTGCATACTGTGCGACGCGCGCGCCGCTCAACCTGTCGCATTCGTGGGAGCGTACCGGAGCGACCCTGTGACTCCGGGCCGTAACGAGGGGAGCGAAGGACACAAACCGATATCAACTCTCCGTAATCGGACATGCGTCCCGCCCCGTCCCACCCGTTACACCCGTGGCACCGAGGGTGCCGACGACGCCGATTCCGGCGAACCGGCCGCGAGTTCCGCCGCCAGCAACTCCTCCGCCTCCCCCGCCGTCCACCACTGCCGGGCCCGCAACCAGGCCCGCTTCAGGTGCAGGTGGACGTCGGCCTCCCAGGTGAACCCCATCCCCCCGTGCACCTGGAGGCAGTCCCGCGCGTTGCGTACGGCGGCCTCGTCCGCCAGCAGCTTCGCCCCGGCCGCCTCCCCCACCGTGCCCGTCACCGCGGCCGCGTACACCGCGGCACGGGCCAGCTCGGCCCGTACCAGCATGTCCGCACACAGGTGCTTGACCGCCTGGAAGCCGCCGACGGGCTGCCCGAACTGCTCCCGCTCGCCCGCGTACCGCACCGCCAGCTCGCAGCTGCGCGCCGCGCTGCCGAGCTGGAGGGCGGCCGTGAGCAGCGCGCCCTGCGCCCGCCACCGCCCGGGCACCACCGCGCCCCGCACCCGGTGCAGCGGGGTCAGCGGGTCCACCGCGGCCACCGGCTCGCCGCGCACGGGCCCCGGCTCCCCCAGCACCGCGTCGGAGTCCGCGAGATGGGCGGCGTACCCTCCCCCGACGGCCCCGATGTCCACGGCCGTCACGACCGCCTCCCCCGTGGCCGCCCCCGGCACCAGCGCGCCCGCCGCCGCCAGTTCGGTGGCCACGAGCGGGCCCGGCAGCAGTGCGCGGCCCGCCTCCTCGAAGACCAGCACCGCCTCCGGCAGCCCCAGCCCGAGCCCGCCCGCGGCCTCCGGCACGCGCAGCGCGAAGAACCCGGCCTCCCCGAGGTCCCGCCACGGCCCCCGCGGGAACCCGGCACCCCGGTCGAGGGCCGCCCGCAGCGCGTCCGGGCCGAAGCGGGCCGCGAGCAGCTCCCGCATCCCCGCGCGCAGCGCGAGCTGGTCCTCCGACAGCTGGAAGTGCACCGGGCTCACCGTCCCTTCGGGAGGCCGAGGATCCGCTCGGCGACGATGTTGCGCTGGATCTGCGAGGTGCCGGCGGCGATCGTGTACGACAGGGACGACAGCCGGTCCAGGACCCACTCCTCGTCCAGCACCAGCCCGTCCGCGCCCAGCACGTCGGCGGCCGCGTCGTACAGCTCCTGGCGGGCGTGCGAGTAGCGCAGCTTGAACACCGAGCCGCCGGTGCCCGGTACCCCGCCCGAGGCCTCGGCCTCGCTGACGTTCCACTGCGTGAGCCGCCACAGCGCGGCGAACTCGGCCGCCAGCCGACCCAGTCGGCGGCGCAGCACCGGATCGTCCCAGCTGCCGTTCTCCCGGGCCCGCCGGGCCAGTTCGTCCAGCGTCCGGCGGCAGGCCACCACCTCGCCCACGAAGGCGGTGCCCCGCTCGAAGGAGAGGGTGACCATGGTGACGCGCCAGCCGTCGTTCTCGGCCCCGACCCGGTGGGAGACCGGCACCCGCACCTCGTCGAGGAACATCTCGGCGAACTCGGCCGACCCGGCGAGCGTCCGCAGCGGCCGCACCGTGACGCCGGGCACGTCCATGGGCATGGCCAGCCAGCTGATGCCCCTGTGCTTGGGCGCGTCCGGGTCGGTGCGCACCAGCAGTTCGCACCAGTCGGCCACCTCGGCGTGCGAGGTCCAGATCTTGGAGCCGGTCACGACGTAGTCGTCCCCGTCCCGCACGGCGCGCGTGCGCAGCGCGGCCAGGTCGGAGCCGGCCCCGGGCTCGCTGAAGCCCTGGCACCACACCTCCTCCCCGCGCAGCACCGGCGGCAGCCAGCGGGCCCGCTGCTCCGCGGTGCCCTCGGCGGCGATGGTGGGCCCGGCGTGGAGCAGGCCAACGAAGTTCGCACCGACGTACGGGGCGCCGGCGCGCTCGGTCTCCTCCAGGAAGATCAGGTGCTGGGTGGGGGTGGCACCGCGCCCGCCGGCGTCGGCGGGCCAGTGCAGTCCGGCGTACCCGGCGTCGTACAGCCGCCGCTGCCAGCCGAGGTCGTACGCGCGCCGGCCCGGCCAGTCGTCCGGGGAGGGCCGGGGCGGCAGCTCGGGCAGGGACTTGGCGAGCCACTCGCGCAGCCGGGCCCGGAACTCCCGCTCCTCCTCGGTGTAGGTGAGGTCCACTAGCCCACCTTGCGGCGGTCGCGGTCCAGGTCGAGCTCCAGCATGCGGATGGCGTTGCCGCGCATCAGCTTGTAGACCGTCTCCTCGTCGAGGCCCTTGACGTGGTCGAGGGCGACCTCCTTGGTGTGCGGGAAGGTCGAGTCCACGTGCGGGTAGTCGGTCTCGAAGGTGGCGTTGTCCCGCCCGACGACGTCCAGGGAGGCGACCCCGTGCTTGTCGCGGAAGAAGCAGCAGAAGATCTGCCGGTAGTAGTACGTGGACGGCGGCTCCGGGATCAGGTCGCGCACCCCGCCCCAGGCCCGGTGCTCCTCCCACACGTCGTCCGCGCGCTCGAGCGCGTACGGGATCCAGCCCATCTGGCCCTCGCTGTAGGCGAGCTTGAGCCGCGGGAACCTGACCAGCACCCCGCTGAAGAGGAAGTCCATCATCGAGGCCATCGCGTTGTTGAAGCTCAGCGAGGCCTGCACGGCCGGCGGGGCGTCGGGCGAGGCCGCCGGCATCTGCGAGGACGACCCGATGTGCATGTTGACGACCGTGCCGGTCTCCTGGCAGACGGCGAAGAAGGGGTCCCAGTAGCCGGAGTGGATCGAGGGCAGCCCCAGATGGGTCGGGATCTCGGAGAACGTCACCGCCTTGACGCCGCGGGCCGCGTTGCGCCGGATCTCGGCCACGGCCAGGTCGATGTCCCACAGCGGGATGATGCACAGCGGGATCAGCCGGCCGCCGCTGTCGCCGCACCACTCCTCGACCATCCAGTCGTTGTACGCGCGCACGCAGGCCAGGGCCACCTCCTTGTCGTGCGCCTCGGCGAAGGTCTGGCCGCAGAAGCGCGGGAAGGTCGGGAAGCACAGGGAGGCCTCGACGTGGTTGAGGTCCATGTCCTTCAGCCGCTCCGCGGGGTCCCAGCAGCCGCGCCGCATCTCGGCACGGGTGATGCCCTCCAGCGTCATCTCGTCGCGGTCGAAGCCGACGGCGGCGATGTTGCGCTTGTAAGGGAACCTGAGGTCCTCGTAGATCCACCAGTCGGCCGGGGGGCCGTCCGGGTCCATGGTGATCCGGTACTTGCCGCCGACGTACGCCAGCTCCCCGATGCCCGCCGTGACGGCCCGGGGGCCGCGGTCCCGGTACCGGGCGGGCAGCCAGCTCTCGAAGAGGTGGGCGGGCTCGATCACGTGGTCGTCGACGCTGATGATCCGGGGCAGTTCCATGGGTCCCCCTCGGCAATATCTGATGGATCGTCAGAAACAAGCTAGACCCGCGACCCCTGGACCGACAAGCGGCGGCGCCCTACGCTTCCGAGTCGATCTGACACAACGTCAGGTAAGTGCGGGGCGTGCGTCGCCCGCACCATCCGCCACGCCTCGTGGAGGGGTCTCTGCCATGACGGACACCGCGACCGCGCACGCCCTCGCCCAGGCCCCCACCCTGTGGGACCTGGTCACCCGCCGCGCCGCGCTCAGCCCCGACACCCCGGTGCTCGTCGAGGCCGCCGCCGACCCGGCCGACGACCGCCGGCTCACCTTCGGGGAGCTGCGCGACCGCGCCGAGCGCACCGCCGCCGGCCTCCACGACGCGGGGGTGCGGCCCGGGACGGTCGTCGCCTGGCAGCTGCCGACCCGCATCGAGACGGTCGTCCTCTCGGTGGCACTGGCCCGCCTCGGCGCCGTCCAGTCCCCGGTCATCCCCTTCTACCGCGACCGCGAGGTGGGCTTCGCACTGCGCGAGTCGGGCGCCGCCCACTTCGCCGTACCGGGCGAGTGGCGCGGGTACGACCACACCGCGATGGCCCGCCGGCTCGGCGCGCCGGGGGTGTTCGAGGCGTACGCCGACCTGCCCGGGGGCGACCCCGCGGTCCTCCCCCCACCGCCCGCGTCCGGCACCGACGTCCGCTGGATCTACTGGACCTCCGGCACCACCTCCGACCCGAAGGGCGTCCTGCACACCGACCGCTCCCTGATCGCCGGCGGCTCCTGCCTCGCCCACGCCCTGCGCCTGGGCGCCGACGACGTGGGCTCGATCGCCTTCCCGTACGCGCACATAGGGGGCCCCGACTACCTCGTGATGCTGCTCCTCTACGGCTTCCCGGCCGTGCTCTTCGAGAAGTTCGCGATGCCCGACGCCCTCGACGGCTACCGCCGCCACGGCGTCACGGTCGCCGGCGGCTCCACCGCCTTCTACTCGATGTTCCTCACCGAGCAGCGCAAGCACCCGCAGCAGAAGCTCATCCCCTCGCTGCGCCTCCTGGCGGGCGGCGGCGCCCCCAAGCCCCCGGAGCTCTACCACGCGGTGGTCCGCGAACTGGGCTGCCAGCTGACCCACGGCTACGGCATGACCGAGGTCCCGATGATCACCATGGGCGCCCCCGACGACACCGCCGAGAACCTCGCCACCACCGAGGGCCGTCCCCCGTCCGGCATGGAGATCCGCATCACCGACCCGGAGGGCAGGCCGCTGCCCGCGGGTACGGACGGCGAGGTGCGGCTGCGCGGCGAGGCGGTCTGCCGCGGCTACCTCGGCGGCCGGGAGGACCCCTTCGACGCCCACGGCTTCCTCGTCACGGGCGACCTCGGGCACCTGACCCCCGACGGCCACCTCGTCCTGACCGGCCGCAGCAAGGACGTGATCATACGCAAGGGTGAGAACATCTCCGCCAAGGAGATCGAGGACCTCCTCCACCGCCTCCCGGGCGTCGGCGACGCGGCCGTCATCGGCCTGCCCGACCCCGAGCGGGGCGAACGGGTGTGCGCGGTGGTGGAGCAGCCCGCGGGGGCCGAGCCGCTGACGCTGGCGACGGTCACGACCCACCTGCGCACCGCGGGCCTGGCCCCGCACAAGCTGCCCGAGCAACTCGAACTGGTCGAGTCCCTCCCCCGCAACGACGCCTTGCGCAAGATCCTGAAGTACAAGCTCAGGGAGCGCTTTTCCTAGGCTCCGGACACCCCGGCCGGCCGACTCCTCGGCGGTGCCGGTGGGTCGTGTGGTGTGTGGGGGAGGCACTTGACAGGGGTGGCAGGCTGGTCCGGAGGCAGGCCCGGGCCGAGGGTGGCCGAAGGCCAGGGCGAAGCCCCGAAGCCCTCGGGGTGGACCTGCCGCAGGGGCTGCAGGCCACCCCTGTCAAGCGCCGAGGGCACCCACACACCACACGACCCACCCCCGAAGCGAGCCCGCCGGGAGCCCCGGCCCCGCGCCGAGCCCCCGGTACGCGCCCCTAGGCGTCGGGGAGTTCGACGCCGCAGTAGCCCGCGAACGCGGTGAGGATCTCCGCCTCCGAGATCCGCCCGTCCCCGTCGGAGTCCAGGGCCGCGGCCACCTGCTCGGCCAGCTCCGGGTCCGTACCCAGCACCCGCAGCACCCGGGCCGCCGCCTCCGGGCTCGCGCCGCCGCCCTCCGGGGCGGCCACCACCAGCACCGCGTGCAGGAACGGCCGGGCGATCTCGGCGAAGCGGTCGGGGCTGTCCCGCAGCCGCTTCGCGGCTCCGGTCACGAACTCCTCCCGGGTCACCCGCTGGTCGCCGTCCACGTCCGCGATCCCGGCCATGCCCTGCCAGAAGGCCTCCGCGCCCGCGAACACGGCCTGCCCCTGCTCGGAGCGCGCGGTGGTACCGAATTCGGCCAGCACGGCCTTGGCCGCCGTACTGAAGTCCTCACGGTCGATGTAGCCGTTGCCGTCCTGGTCGAAGGTGGCGAATCGGGCGGCGATCTTGCGCTCGTATTCTGCGCTGTCCATAGCGGAGTTCCGCCTTCACATGTGCGGTGGGTGCGTTTCAGTCAGGACGGAGCGTACGGCCTGGGTGGCGTACGCGTTAAGCGAAGGCAGCACCCAAGTGGCCGCACCGGGCCCGCGCACGGGGAGCGCGCCGGGGCGCGCGGGCCCGTGGCTAGCACGAACACTGCCCATACGGGGGAGGTTCGGCCAAAACAGGCGCGGAGCGGCGCGTGGCCGTTACATTCGACAGGTCGACATCTGGGCTGGGGGCCGCCATGGCGAAGGACGCACCACCGCGCTGGGACCGCAGGATGCAGCAGCGGCTGGCGCGCGGCGAAGCGGCCGCGCTCGGGGAGTTGTACGACCGGTTCGCGTCCCTGGTGCACAGCCTGGCACACCGTGTGCTCGGTGACGAGAAGGCCGCCGACCGGATCACCCGCGAGGTCTTCGGCTACATCTGGGAGAACCCCGACGCCTACGATCCCAAGCAGGGCTCGATGCGCTCCTGGATCGCCCGCATCACCCAGGGCCAGGCCGTCGCCCGGCTGCGGCAGGCGGAGACCGCCTCGCTCGCCGAGGGCGGCGGCGGCTCGCGCGAGGAACTGGAGCAGAAACTGCGTACCGCCTCGGCGGCCGCACGGGCCGACTACATCGTGACGTCCATGCCCGCGCCGCTGCGCAAGGCCCTGGAACTGGCCTACTTCCAGCGCCGCGACTACCGGCAGGCCGCCGCCGACCTCGGCGTGACCGAGGACGAGGCCCGCCGCCGGCTGCGGCTCGGCCTGCAACTGCTGTCGACCGCCAACGCCCAGCCGCGCGACGGGTCCGCCCCGCCCTCCGGATTCGGACGCGGCCGGTGAGCGCGCACAGCCGCCGGCGCGGCGAGGACGAGGAGCCCGGGGGCGTGCCGGAGGGCACGCCCGAGGGCGGTACCGGCGACACCCACGGCGGCGCGGGCCACGGCGGTGCGTCCGGAGCGGGCGCCGGTACGGGCTTCCCCGCCGGTACGGGCTTCCCCGCCGGTACGGGCTTCGGCGCCGGTACGGGCTTCGGCGCCGGCGGGCCGGGCGACGGGACCGGCGGCCCCGTGGACCCGCGCCGGGACGGGGGCGGCGGCGCCCCGCGCATACCGGGACCACGGTGGGCCGCCGACGACCTCGACGTACTGCCCACGCCCCCGCCGCCGCCCACCCACGGCGTCCTCAAGTCCCTGCTCGGCGCCTGGGCCCTGGCCGCCTGCTCCGCCGAGGAGACCCAGGCCGTCGAGTCGCACCTCACCGAGTGCGCACCCTGCGCCGAGGAGGCCCTGCGGCTGCGCGACGCGGTGGCGCTGCTGCACCCCGAGGAGAGCCTCGACCTCGACCCGCTGCTGCGCTCGCGCGTCCTGGAGGGCTGCCTCGGCCGGCGCCCGGCCCGCATCCCGGTGCCGACCTGGGCCACCCCGTACGACGCGGAGACCGCCCGGCTCGACGCCCTGCTGCGCGACTTCGGCGAGTCCGAATGGCACGCGCCGGTCCGGCTCAAGTGGTTCGAGGACGAGCGCCTGCAGTCCCGCAAGACCACCGTCGCCGGCGTGATCGGGCACCTGCTCACCGTCGACGGACTGGTCGCCACCGCGCTCGGGCTGGACGACCCGCTGGGCGCGGACGCCCCGCACGACCCCACCGAGCGGACCGAGCGGTACTGGTCCTCGGGCGTCCACCCGGCCACCCGGCGGGTGCGCACGCCCTGGCGCGAGCAGGGCCACACCCTGGTCCGTACGGTCTCCTTCGCGGGGCGGGGCGTCGCGGAACTCGACGTCCGCTACGGCGACTTCTCCCTGCCCCTGGCCGACGCGTTCCTGGAGCGGGCCTTCGAGTGCTGGGTGCACGCCGGGGACATCGCCGACGCGGTGGACTACCCGTACGAGCCGCCGTCCGGGGCGCACCTGCACAAGATGATCGACCTCGCGGCCCGGCTGCTGCCCGCCGTCCTCGCCGAACGGCGCCGGGCCGGCCTCGCGGCGCCCGCCCGCCGGCTCACCGCCGCGGGCGCCCCGGGACGGACCCTGCACCTGGAGATCGAGGGCCTGGGCGGCGGTGCGTGGGAGATCGCGCTGGACTCCCCGGCCGCGGCCACCTCCGAGGACCACACGGTCGCCCGCGTGGCCCTCGACGCCAACGAGCTCTGCCAGCTCGCGGCCGGCCACATCGCCCCGGAGGAGGCCGCCTTCGGCCAGTACGGCGACCGCGAAGCCATCCGCGACGTCCTCTTCGCCACGGCCTCCCTGAGCCGCCTGTGACCCCGGGGGCTGCGCCCCCGACCCCGCGCCTCACCCGTCGGCGGGGCTGGACTTCCCGCCCCGCCGGCGACGAGGAGCCTCCCTCACGCCACCGAAGCCAACGCCGCGCACAGCGCGTCGAGCGCGGCCGGGTAGGCGTGGTCCGCCGGCGTGGCGTACCCGATGACCAGCCCGTCGCGCGCGACCTGCGTCGCCGCCGGGTGCCGGAAGGAGGACAGCGGCTCCACGGCGACCCCGTGCGCCCGGGCGGCGGCCACCGCGGCCGCCTCCGTCCCCGCCGGCAGCGTCAGCACCGCGTGCAGCCCGGCCGCCACGCCCGACACCGAGACGTGCGGGGCCCGCGCGGCCAGCAGGGCCGTGAGCCGGTCCCGCCGCCCCCGGTACCGCTGCCGCATGCGCCGGACGTGCCGGTCGTACCCTCCCGAGGCGATGAACTCCGCCAGCGTCAGCTGGTCCGGCACGCTCACCCAGGCCTCGCGCTCGCCCTTCGCGTCCAGGACCGCGTCCACCAGGTCCTCCGGCAGCACGATCCACCCCAGCCGCAGCGCGGGCGACAGCGACTTGCTCACCGAGCCCATGTGGACCACCCGCTCGGGGTCCAGGCCCTGCAGGGCCCCGATCGGCTGCCGGTCGTACCGGAACTCCCCGTCGTAGTCGTCCTCCAGGATCAGCCCGCCCCCGGCCCGCGCCCAGGCCACCGCAGCCGACCGCCGCTCGCGGTGCAGCGGCCCGCCGGTCGGGAACTGGTGGGCGGCCGTCAGCAGCACCTGCCGCACCCGCGGCAGGTCGGCCAGGGCCGTGGTGTCCGCGCCCCGCTCGTCGATCGGCAGCGGCACGTGCGGCACCCCCGCCCGGTCCAGCAGCTCCCGGTGGAAGGACAGCCCGTACGCCTCCACGGCGAGCGGCCCCGCCAGCACCCCGCCCCCGTACAGCAGCCGCAGCGCGTGCCCGAAGCCCGCCGAGACCACGATCCGCTCGGGGTCGGTCCGTACCCCCCGGGCCCGGCCCAGGTAGTCCGCCAGCGCCCGGCGCAGCTCGGTCCGGCCGCGGGGGTCGCCGGGGCCGAAGGCCTCGTTGGGGGCGCCGTTCAGGGCGCGGCGGGCGGCCGACAGCCAGCCGGCCCGCGGGAACGAACCGGCGTCGGGCTGACCCGGCAGCAGGTCGTGCACGGGCCCGGCGGGGGCGGCCCCGGCCGGGCGGGGCCGCCGAACCGGGGCGGGCGGCGCGGCCCGCTCCGCGACCCGGGTGCCGGAGCCCTGCCGGGCGGTGAGCCAGCCCTCGGCGACGAGCTCGGCGTACGCGTCGGCGACGGTGTTGCGGGCCAGCCCGAGGTCGGCGGCCAGCGAGCGGTACGGGGGCAGCCGGGCCCCCGAGGGCAGCCGGCCGTCGCGGACGGCGGCCCGCAGGGCCTCGGCGAGGGCGGCCCGGCGGCCGCCCCCGGCGGGCAACTCGAGGTGCAGGTCGGCGCCGGTCCGCTCGGCCGAGTCCAGCCATCCGCCGGCGGGAGGATTGACCTTGTTTTTCGGCATGGAAATGCACCCTACTGGCGGTCGCCCGGCCCCGTAGATTGATCTTCATGACGACGAACACGCTGCAGACGCAGAAGGCGGCCACGACGACCACCACCCCCTCCCCCGAGTTCCCCGCCCAGACCCGGCTCGACCTCGCCAGGACCGCGCCGAAGGTCTACCGGGCGCAGATCGCCTTCGACGCCGCGATCCGGGAGGGCCTGGAGCCCTCCCTGGTCGAGCTCGTCCAGATCCGCGCCTCGCAGCTCAACGGCTGCGCCTACTGCCTCCACATGCACACCTCGGACGCCGCGAAGGCGGGCGAGAGCCAGGAGCGGCTGCACATGGTGGGGCTGTGGCGCGAGGCGGAGCACTTCTTCACCGCGGAGGAGCGGGCGGCGCTCGCCCTGGCCGAGGCCGTCACGCTGATCGCCGACGCGGGCGTCCCGGACGCGGTGTACGCGCATGCGGTCGAGGTCCTCGGCGAGGAGAAGACCGCCAAGGTGATCGGCGCCGTGTGCTCCATCAACACCTGGAACCGGTTCGCCCTCGCGACCGGCAAGGTCGCCGGCACGGACGAGCGCAAGCAGTAGCCGGACCACGGCCGGAGAGGCCGGAGAGGCCGGAGAGGCCGGAGAGGCCGGAGAGGCCGGAGAGCCCGGCCGAGGGGCCCGTCCGCGCCCGCGCGGACGGGCCCCTCGGGCTCCGGCTCAGGCGAAGACCACCGTGCGGCTGCCGTTGAGCAGCACCCGGTGCTCGCTGTGCCACTTCACGGCGCGGGCCAGGGCCTGGCACTCGACGTCGCGGCCGATCGCCACCAGGCCGTCGGGCGTGACCTCGTGGCCGACGCGCTCGACCTCCTGCTCGATGATCGGGCCCTCGTCGAGGTCGGCGGTCACGTAGTGGGCGGTGGCGCCGATCAGCTTCACCCCGCGCACGTGCGCCTGGTGGTACGGCTTGGCGCCCTTGAAGCTCGGCAGGAAGGAGTGGTGGATGTTGATGATCCGGCCGCTGAGCTCCTTGCAGAGCGCGTCCGAGAGCACCTGCATGTAGCGGGCGAGGACGACGAGTTCCACGCCCTCGGCGCGGACCAGCTCCAGCAGCTGCGCCTCCGCCGCCTCCTTGGTGTCCTTGGTCACCGGGATGTGGTGGAAGGGGATGTCGTAGGAGCCGACGAGTTCGGCGAAGTCGGTGTGGTTGGAGACCACGGCGGCGATCTCCACCGGCAGGGCGCCGATCCGGGCCCGGAAGAGCAGGTCGTTCAGGCAGTGCCCGAACTTCGACACCATCAGGATGATCCGCATGCGCTCGTCGGCGCGGTGGATCTGCCAGTCCATCTGGAAGGTGTCGCCGATCGCCGCGAAGCTGGCGCGGAGCTTCTCCAGGGTCACCGGCGGCTCGGCCGAGAAGTGCACCCGCATGAAGAAGAGGCCGGTCTCGTGGTCGCCGAACTGCTGGCTGTCCTCGATGTTGCATCCGGTCATGAAGAGGTAACTCGACACGGCGTGCACGATGCCCTGCTTGTCGGGGCAGGACACGGTCAGGACGTACTGCTCGGGCCTCGCAGCCGGGGAGGCGCTCTTCGGGTCGCTCATGACGCCCAAGACTCCCACACCCGGGGCCCCTGCACCCAGCCCGGTCCGAGGGGCGGGAAAGCGGGGGCTCACATGGGGAAACGGGCGCTCGGACGGGCCGCCGGAGCGGTCACGCGGCCCGCGTCATGATGCGCAGCAGCTCGAGGGAGCGCGGCGGCGCGTCCGGGTCCTCGCCGTCGGCCGCCGCCAGCCGTACGTGCGCCTCGCGGGCGGCGCGGACGGCCTCGGGCCAGCCGTGGTGCTCCAGGTACGCGGAGACCGGGGCGTCGGGGCCGACCTGGTGGAGTATGCGCAGCACGCGCAGGACCGCGACGTCGACCAGGGCGGCCTCCTGCGAGTCCCGGAAGATCGTGCCGACGTACTTCTCGGCCGACCAGCTGTCGAGCCAGGTGTCCTCCACCAGCCGGTACACGGCGTCGGTGACGTCTCCGTAGCCCTCCCGGCCGGCCAGCCAGCACTCTTCCTGGAAGGACGGGTCGGAAAGCATGTGGAGCGCCGAGCGCACGTTGCTGCGCCAGCGCCACCAGGGCATGTCGTTGAGCGGCATGCCGCCCATGGTGGAGGAGCGGCGGCCGCGACGGGAAGGGTTATTCGAACCTGGGACGGATGTCACGGTTGTCGATCGTACGTGCCCCATTCGGGCGATCTTGACGCCCCCGTAGTTCATCTTCATGTCACCGTGCGTTGACTGGACATCACTCCTTCGTTACCCATGAGGCGGAATTGTGCATGCCCATGACTGGTAGGCGACGCACCTTCCCTTTCCGCTTGTCCACCTTCGCGGCACGCACCGCACTGTGCACGGCGGTCTGTGCGTCCCTCGTCACCGGATGCGGGGCGCTCCCCGGAAGTTCGGGGGGATCCGGGGAGCCCCTCACCGTCATGACCTGGGCGCCCGACCAGACCAAGGCCACCAACATGCCCGGTATGCCCGCCATGGCCCGCGCCTACGGGCGCTGGGTGAACGCCACCGGCGGCATCAACGGCCGCAAGCTCAACGTCATCACCTGCAACGAGCACAACACCCCTGAGGGCGCCGCCGACTGCGCCCGCCAGGCGGTCAAGGCCGGCGCGGTCGCGGTCGTCGGCTCCTACAGCCAGCACGGCCGCGCCTTCATGGCCCCGCTCGAAGCCGCCGGCATCCCGTTCATCGGCGGCTACGGCGTCTCCGACGAGGAGTTCCAGAGCACCCTGTCGTACCCGGTCAACGGCGGTCAGCCCGTGCTCCTCGCGGGCGCCGGCCGGCAGCTGGCCAACCAGTGCGAGAAGGTCGCGCTGGTCCGCCCCGACACCCTGGCGGGCGACACCATGCCCATCCTGCTCAACGCCGGGCTGCGCTCCGGCAGCGCCGAGGAGGCCGGGGACGTACGGGCCGCCGAGGACGCCACCGACTACAGCCGCCCGGCCCTCCAGGCGCTCGACGAGGCCGGCGCCGACCCGGAGCTGCCCGCCCGGCTCGGCCGGTCCGCGGCCCGGGCCAAGGCCTCGAAGGGATGCGTGACGGCGGTGCTCGGCGAGCGGACCGAGACGTTCTTCGACTCCTTCCGGCGCGTGGAGAACCAGGACCTGAGGGTGAAGGTCGCCTCCGTCCTCGGCAGCGTCAGCCAGAGCCTGATCGACCGCACCGGCGGCAAGGAGGGCCCCTTCGAGGGCGCGTACGTCACCGGCTGGTACCCGGTGGCCACCGACGACAAGTGGGGGCCCATGCAGAGGGTGATCAACGAGCACGCCTTCGGCGACAACCGGATCGACCCGGCCGACATCGGCGTGCAGACCACCTGGATCGCCTACACCGTCTTCTCCGAGATCATCCGGAGCATCGGCGACGAGGACGTCACCGCCCGCCGGGTCGCCCTGGCCCTGGACCGGTCCAACGGCGTGCGCACCGGCGGCCTCACACCCGAACTGCGCTGGCGCTACCAGGACATGCGCGCGGTCGGCGGCTTCCCGCGGATCGTGAACGGCCGCGTGACCTTCCAGCGCGTCACCGGCGGCCGGCTGGTGGCCCAGGGCGCGGGCGCGATGGACATGACGGCGACGCTGGAGAAGGCCCCCGCGGCCGGCTGAGCGACGGCCCGGGGCCACCGCCCTCAGAGCTTCGTGCGGTCGCGCTTGGTCAGGTCGTACTTGGCCGCGATGCGGTTCCACAGCACGGCGGCCTGCTCCTTGTACGCGCTCGCCTGGCCGCTGGCCTTGTTCCCGTCACGGGTGTTGCCGGTGGTCCGGGCGTGGCCGCCCTTGCAGTACTTCTTGCTGCCGTCGACCTGGTCGGCCCACTCCGCGTAGTTCTTGTCGGCGGAGGCCGAGTACTTCCACGCCTTGGTCAGCGCGGACGCCAGCTTGTCGTGGTCCGGGAGCTGGTCGACCTTGAGCTCCTCCAGGCGCGTGATCAGCTCCTCCCGCTGGCGGGCCGCGTCGCGCAGGTCGGAGCCCGCCTGCTCCAGGTCGTCGCACTTCTTGATGTTGTCGACGGCGGCGATCACCTGGTCGCGGCTGCCGCCGCTGTCCTCCAGCAGCTTGTCCAGCTGGACCGCCTGCGCCCGGGCCGGGTCGACCGGCTGCTCGCCGGTGTCCGCACTGGCGGACGGCTTCGCGGTGTCCGACATGGCGCTGGTCGGGTCGTTGGCCTTGGAGTTGCCTCCGTTGCCCATCATCGCGCCGACGCCGAGGCCGACCACGGCGAGGCCGAGGACGCCGGCCGCGATCAGCCCGACCGGGGCCCGGCGGCCCTCGGGCTCGTCGCCGTAGTACGGCTCCTGCGGCGGGGGCGCGTGGTGGTACCCGGGCTGCGGCGGCCGGCCCTGCTGCGGGTGCGGACGGGGCGCGGGCGGGCCGGGGGCGACGGGCTCGTCGATCTTGGGGAGCTGCTGAGTGGAACCGGGGGCGTCGCTCGGGTAGCCGTAGCCGCCGGTGGCCCCACCGGGGCCGCCCGAGGTGCGGAACAGCCCGTCGAACTCGGCGGGCGGACCTCCCGGGGCACACGGGCGGGATGTACTGCGTCGCCGCCGCGTCCGAGCCACCCGGCACGGGCGGGATGTACTGCGTCGCCGCCGCGTCCGAGCCACCCGGCACGGGCGGGATGTACTGCGTCGCCGCCGCGTCCGAGCCACCCGGCACCGCGCCCGGGGCCGGTACGCCCTGGTCGACGGGCGGGATGAGGGCGGTGGCGTCCGCGTCGGAGCCCATGTGCTGGGCCTGCGGGTCGGCGAAGGGGTCCGCGAACGGGGCGCCGTAGGACTGGCCCCCGTACGACGGGTCGGCGACGGGCGGCTGCGGCCGGCCCGGGGCGCCGTACCCGGACGCCTGTGGGGCGCCGTACGCGTCGTAGCCCTCGTACCCGGTCTGCTCGTAGCCGGCCTGCTCGTACCCGGTCGGCTCGTACCCGGTCGGCTCGGGATAGGGCTGCGGGTAGCCGTACGCCGCGGGCTGGTGCGGCTGCTGCGGGAGCGGCGGCATCGGCGGGACCTGCCCGCCGAACCCCTCCCCCTGACCGGTGAAGCCGTCGGACTGCGGGGCGAAGCCGTCCGGGGCCGGCGGCTCCGCACCCGGCCGGGCACCGCTCTGAGGGCCCCACTGGCCGCCCCACGGGGTACCGCCGACCGGCGCGCTCTCGCGCTCCTCGGGGGCTCCCGGCAGCCACGGTCCGGACCCGTCGGCGGGCAGCACGATGCCCTCGTAGGCGGGCCGCGCGGACTGCTGCTGCGGCTCGCCCCCCTGTCCGCTCTGCGTCACCGGGACTCCCTCTCGACCTACGGAATCGTCGGTTTACGCTACCGGGTCGGTTCCGCGGCCTGCCACGCGCCCATGATCGAACTCAAGGCGACACGCGGCAGGACCTGCGGTGAACTGAGATCCCGTCACGGCGGTCAGGAAGGCGCTCAGGCCGCCTGGAGCTCCAGCCGCGCGGTGAACTCCCGGACGGCCGCCTCCTCCCTGTACGGCTCCAGCCTGCGCCGGAAGTCCTCCAGGTACTCCGCGCCGCGGTTGCTGCGCAGGGTGGCGAGCAGTTCCACGGCCTGCCCGCCGGTGGCGCAGGCCTGCTCCACCTCCCGGGCCTGGACCTGCGCCGTCGCCAGCAGCAGCAGCCCGATGGCCCGTCTGCGGGCCTTCGACTCGGGCAGGGTCCGCAGGAGTTCCTCCGCCCGCCGGCCGGCGGCCTCGGACTGGCCCAGGTCGCGGTGGCAGTGGGCGAGCTCGTCGGCGAGGTAGGCGTGGTCGAAATGTCGGATCCACACCGGATCGTCCCCCGATTCGGGTTCGGCCCGGTCCAGCGCCGAGATCGCCCGGGTGGCCAGCACCTGGGTGGCCCGGGAGTCCCCGAGCAGCGCGTGCCCCCGCGCCTCGGCCGCGAAGAACATCGCCTGCACCCGCGGGGTGACCTGGCCGCGGGTGCCCTCCTGCGCCGCCCGGGCGAGCTGGGCGATCTCACGCGGGTTGCCGAGCTCGGCCGCGAGGTGGCTCATCGACGCGGCCAGCACGTAGCCCCCGTAGGCCCGGTCGCCGGCCGCCTGGGCCAGCCGCAGGGCCTGGATGTAGTACCGCTGGGCGAGGCCGGGCTGGCCGGTGTCCACCGCCATGTAGCCCGCCAGCTCGGTGAGCCGGGCCACGGCCGCGAACAGGGAGCGCCCCACGGGCTCCCGGTACGAACCGCCGAGCAGCCCGGACACCACGCTGTTGAGGTAGTGCACGACCACCGGCCGCACGTGCCCGCTGCCGAAGCGGTGGTCGAGCTCGACGAGGGCGTCCGTGGTGGCCCGTACGGCCTCGACGTCGGAGGTGCCGACCCGGGCGCCCGCGGTCCGGGCGACCTGGGAGTCGGCCTGGGTGATCAGCCAGTCGCGGCTGGGCTCGACCAGCGCGGAGGCGGCCACCGTGGAGCCGGAGAGGAAGTCGCGCCGGCCCACGTCGCTGCGCCACAGCTCGCAGACCTGCTCGATGGCGCCCAGAACGGTGGGCGAGAACTGCAGGCCGACGCCGGAGGCGAGGTTCTTGCCGTTGGCCATGCCGATCTCGTCGATGGTGACGGTGCGGCCTAGTTTGCGCCCGAGGGCCTCGGCGATGATCCCGGGGGCTCGGCCGCGGGGCTGCTGGCCGCGCAGCCAGCGGGCGACGGATGTCTTGTCGTACCGGAGATCCAGTCCGTGTTCGGCGCCGGTCATGTTGACGCGGCGGGCCAGTCCGGCATTGGAGCACCCGGCTTCCTGGATGAGCGCCTGGAGCCGTTCGTTCGGCTGACGGGCGACGAGAGGCCTGGCTGCCATGGAAGAAACCCCCTGTGGCCGCGGGTGATCGTGCGTACGATCACTTCCCGGCTGATTGGCGGAGAATGCGGAACTTGCCCGGAACGTGGTGCTCTTGCTCTGCCTCGCCTGGGATTGTCGCGCTTTCACGACACTCGCTACCCCGCCCCCGCGTCCCCGTCCCCTACGCGCCCCCGCCCATGCATCCATGCGCCCCGCGTGCAGGATCGATGCTCCTCCCGCCCTTGGGTTTACCCCCGTAACCCCAGGTCCTACCGGGAGTTGTGAAGGGCGTGGAAGAGACCAAGGGAGTCACGGAAGCCGCGCCCATCCCCAAGCAGCGCGGCGAGCAGCTGGTGGATCACGCCGTGCGGTACGCGGAGGAACGGCACTGGGACGTGTTCCCCGGCACCTGGCTGGAGGCCGAGGACGGCCGCGAGCTGTGCTCCTGCGGGAACACGGACTGCCCCGCCCCCGGGGCGCACCCGGTGATGCAGGGCTGGGCGGCCTCGGCCACCGGCTCCGCGATGCAGGTGCGTCGGATGTGGCAGAAGCAGCCGAAGGCCGGGATCCTGCTGCCGACCGGGCGGACCTTCGACGCGATCGACGTGCCGGAGGCGGCCGGCTTCCTGGCCCTGGCCCGCATGGAGCGGATGGAGCTCACCCTGGGACCGGTCACGCTGACCCCCAACCGCCGGATGCTGTTCTTCGTGCTGCCGGGGGCCACCGCCAAGGTGCCGGACCTGGTGCGCAGGCTCGGCTGGTCGCCCGCTTCGATCGACCTCGTCGCCCGGGGCGAGGGGGAGTACGTTGCGGCCCCGCCGACCCGGTTCGGCGGGCGCGGCGCGGTCCAGTGGGCGCGGCGGCCCACGCCGGCGAACCGGTGGCTGCCGGACGCGGAGGAGCTCATCAACCCGCTGGCGTACGCGTGCGGGCGGGAGGCGGCCTCGGCCCGGGCCCGGCGCGACTGACCCCGGCACCCGACACGGTCGACGGGGTCGACGCGGCCCACGACATTTGTCACTACTGCGCCGCGCGCGGCGCCTCGTATGGTGAACCGACCACACGGGGTGACACGCACGAAAGGTAGGCGCACGGTGCCTGACCAGGTGTTTGCGGCCGAGGCGGGCGGGGCGCGACCGGCGCCGCCCGCGGCCGTACGGATAACGGGACTCTGGAAGCGGTTCGGCGAGCAGATCGCCGTGGCCGGTATCGACCTGGAGCTGCCCGCCGGGAAGTTCATCGGCCTGGTCGGCCCGAACGGGGCGGGCAAGACCACCACGCTGTCCATGGTCACGGGCCTGCTGCGGCCCGACCAGGGCCGGGTGGAGATCTCCGGGTACGACGTGTGGGCCGACCCGGTCCAGGTCAAGTCCCGGATCGGCGTGCTGCCCGAGGGCCTGCGCCTGTTCGAGCGCCTCTCGGGCCGCGAACTGCTCGGCTACATGGGCCGGTTGCGCGGGCTGCCGGGCGCCGAGGTCGACAAGCGGGCCACCCAGCTGCTGGACGTGCTGGACCTGTCGGGCTCGCAGCACAAGCTCGTGATCGACTACTCGACCGGCATGCGGAAGAAGATCGGGCTGGCGGCCGCGCTGCTGCACAACCCCGAAGTGCTCTTCCTGGACGAGCCGTTCGAGGGCGTCGACCCGGTGTCCGCGCAGACCATCCGCGGGGTGCTCGAGCGCTACACCGCATCCGGCGCCACGGTCGTCTTCTCCAGCCACGTGATGGAGCTGGTGGAGTCGCTGTGCGACTGGGTCGCCGTGATGGCCGCCGGGCGGATCCGCGCGGCCGGCCCGCTGGCGGACGTCCGCGGCGGGGCCTCCTCGCTGCAGAACGCCTTCCTCGAGCTGGTCGGCGCCCAGGGCAAGGACGCGGGCGAATCCCTCGACTGGCTCGGCGGAGGGGCGGCGGGCCGGTGAGCACCGTCGGATCCGCCACGGCGGAGGCGGGCACGGGGCCCGGCGCGGGCGGGGCCGGCGGCTCCGCGGACTCCCTCGTCCCGGTCTTCGTCCGGCTGAAGCTCGCGCTGCTGCGCAACGGGCTGCGCCAGAGCTCCAAGCGCAAGGCCGCGTACGTCACCTCGCTCGTGTTCACGGCCGTCGTCGCGGCGTTCATGACGCTGCTGCTGGTCCTGCTGCGCGGGCACCCGGACGCCGCGCCGACGGTGGTCGTGCTGCTCGGCGCGGTCACGGCTCTGGGCTGGGCCGTGATGCCGCTGTTCTTCTCGAGCGGCGACGAGACCCTCGACCCGACCCGGCTGGTGATGCTTCCGCTGCGGCCGCGGCCGCTGGTCGGGGCGCTGCTGGTGGCGTCGCTGGTCGGCATCGGGCCGTTCTTCACCCTGTGCATCGCCGTCGGTTCGGTGGTGGCGGTGGCGCACGGCGCGGCCGGCATCGCCGTCGGCGTGCTCGCGGTACCGCTGCTCCTGCTCGGGTGCGTGGCGCTGGCGCGGGCCGTGGCCACCGCCAACGTCCGGCTGCTGACCAGCCGCAAGGGCCGCGACCTGGCTCTCCTGAGTGGTCTGCTGATCGCGCTCGGCGCCCAGGTGGTCAACTTCGGCAGCCAGCGGCTGTTCAAGCAGGGCGGTCTCGACACGCTGCTCCCGGTGGCCGACGTGCTGCGGTGGCTGCCGCCCGGGTCGGCGGTCGGGGCGGTCGACTCCGCGAGCAAGGGCTCGTACGGGGCCGCGGCCGTGCAGCTGCTGGCGTCCGCGGCGGCGGTGGCGCTGCTGCTGTGGGCCTGGCAGCGGTCGCTGACCAAGCTCATGGTGACGCCGGACGGTTCGACGGTCGCGGCCGCCGACTCGGGCGGCGCCGCGCGGAACGCGGGGCGCGCCGAGCACGGGCTGTGGCGCGTGCTGCCGAGCGGCCGGTCGGGCGCCGTCATGCAGCGCACCCTGCGCTACGTGATGCGCGACCCGAAGACCAAGGCCGCGTGGGTGACGGCGCTCGCGATCGGGCTGATCGTGCCGGTGTTCAACGCCCTGCAGGGCACCGGGTCGATCTACCTGGCGTGCTTCGGCACCTGGATGCTGGGCGTGCAGATGTACAACCAGTTCGGCCAGGACACCTCCGCCTTCTGGATGGTCGCGCAGACCATCGCGACGCCGCGGCAGGCGTACGAGGAGCTGCGGGCCCGGGCCTGGGCGCTGCTGTTGGTGACCGCGCCGTACACGGCGCTGGTGACGGTCGTGACGGCCGCCCTGGTCCACGACTGGGGCAGGCTGCCCGAGGTGCTCGGCCTGGCCTGGGCCCTGCTCGGGGCGATGCTCGCCACGGGCGCGATCTGCTCGGCGAAGTTCCCGTACTCGATCCCGCAGGACGGGGCCTTCAAGAACGCGGCGCCCGGGCAGGGCGGGCTGGCGTGGCTCAGCGTCTTCGGGGGCGTGGTGCTCTCGCTGCTGATGTGCGTGCCGCTGATCGTGGCGACGGTCTGGCTGCACGTCGCGGGGGCCGACGGGCTGCTGTGGCTGCTGCTGCCGGCCGGTACGGCGTACGGCGCGCTGATCTGCTGGGCCGGCCTGCGCTTCGCGGCGCCGCGGACCGCCGCCCGCCTCCCGGAGATCATCACGGCCGTCAGCAAGGGCTGACGCCCTCCCTCCGGTACGAGCGGCCGCGCGCCGCTCCTCCGCCGCCGCCCCGCCCCCGCGAGACGCGTTCTCGCGGGGGCGGGGCGTTTCGGCCCAGAGACCCGAAGCCAGCCCCGGCCGAACGCATCGCGGCCCCCACACACCACGGGGCGGCCGCCCGATGCGGGCAGCGCCGAAGCCCCGGGCCCGACTCCCCAGCCCCTACTCCCGGACCGGGGCCGGGAGGGAGGCGAGGAAGGGTTCGACGGCGGCGCGCCAGGCCGCCGGCTGGTCCCAGTGGACCAGGTGGCCGGCGTCGGGGATCTCCGCGTACGCGCCCAGCGGCAGGACGCGGACCATCTCCTGGGCCTCGGCGCGGCCGAGTTCGCCGTCGAGGCCGCGGACGACGAGGGTGGGGCAGCGGACCTGGCCCAGCTCCTCCCAGTGGGCGTCGTACACCCACGTCTCGCGCGCCATGAGCATCTGCCGCCGCGAGAAGACCGGCCGCCAGCCGTCGGCCGCCTCCGCCATCACCTCGGCGAAGAACTCCCCGCGCGCGGGGCTGGGCCGCTCGACCCAGGGGTCGTCCTCGCCGAACCAGCGGCGCACGTCCCCGAGGGTCGCGAACGGCAGCGGCCAGCTGCGGAACCAGTCCTCCCACTCCCGCTGGGAGGCCGCCCCGAGGGCGGTGGCGCGCATGTCGCAGATGACCAGGGCCTGGACGAGGTCCGGACGGCGGGCGGCCAGTTGCCAGGCGGTGAGGGCGCCCATCGAGTGCCCGATGAGGACCACCGGCCCGAGCCCGAGCCGCTCGATGACGGCCTCGGCGTCGCGCACGAAGGCGTCACGGGTGTACGGGCCGTCCGCCGGGGCTTCGCTCTGGCCGTGCCCGCGCTGGTCCAGGGCCACGGCACGGCGCCGCTCGGCCAGCCAGCGGGCGGTGCCGGCCCAGTGCGAGGCGCGGCCCATCAGCCCGTGGAGTAACAGGACCGGGCGTTCGGCCGGTTCGGCGCCCGTGTCGGCGCCCCCGGCCGGGTCCGTGTCGGTGTCCTTGGGCGGGTCCGTGAACTCCCAGGCCGCGAGCCGCACGCCGTCGGCTCCCGTCACATCGAAGCGTCGTACCACTCGATGCACCCCCTTCGATCCCGGCCAGACTATCGAACCTGCATTCGAAAACGGCCGTCTCCCCGGCAAGACCCCACTTTCGAGTGACCTTGCTCAAGGATTGGCGGCCGCTGCCGAGGGGAGGATCTTCATCGGGAGGCGGGCCGCTCGGGGAAGACGGTCCGTGGGGATTGACCCTGAGAGCTCGGGGCTCCGGGTCAGCAAAGGGGAGGACCGGTCCCGGTGCCGCGAGGCGCCGGGACCGACCCATGTCGGGACGACCCGCGCGGGGCCGGCGCCGGGTCCGACCCGCGCGGGGCCGACCGGACCGGGCCCGCCGGCGCGGGCGCCGGGGCGCGCGTCATCCGCGCCGGAGCGTGCCGGGCCGGGCACATGACATCGCCCCCTCCCGCAGTTGCCTGGGGCAAGCCTGACACGCACATCGCGCGGTCGCTCCCCTTCCGACGGATTAGCCGGAATTCGACGGGAGGGATGTGACGGACGAGGTCAAAGGGGCGGAACGTGACGCCCGGGGGTGACCCTGAGCCGTCAGCGCTTGGCCACGAAGACGTGGCTGGCGATCTCCGCGTCGAGCTCCGCCGCCTCGCCGCCGCTGCCGACCAGCACGCCGCCGGGCGACTCCGTCACGCTGACGACCGCACCGGGCTGCACGCCCGCGCGCCGCAGGGTGTACATGAGCTGCGCGTCGGTCTGGATCGGCTCGCCGATGCGCCGGATCACCACGGTCTTGCCGTCGTGGCCCGGGTCGAGCTCGGAGAGGCTGACCATGCCCTCGTCGATGAACGGGTCGGCCTCGGCCTTCTCGCCGAGCTCCTCCAGACCCGGGATCGGGTTGCCGTACGGCGACTCGGTCGGGTGGCGCAGGAGCTCGAGCACGCGCCGCTCGACGGCCTCGCTCATCACGTGCTCCCAGCGGCAGGCCTCGGCGTGGACCTGCTCCCACTCCAGACCGATCACGTCCACGAGCAGGCACTCGGCGAGCCGGTGCTTGCGCATGACGCGGGTCGCCAGCCGGCGGCCCTCCTCGGTCAGCTCCAGGTGGCGGTCGCTGGCGACGGCCACGAGCCCGTCGCGCTCCATGCGGGCGACCGTCTGGCTCACCGTGGGACCGCTCTGGTCCAGCCGTTCGGCGATACGGGCGCGCATGGGGACCACACCTTCCTCTTCCAGCTCGAGAATGGTGCGGAGGTACATCTCCGTAGTATCGATCAGTCCGGACATCGTGCCCCTCATCATCGTGCGCTGGCCCTGTCACCAATTCTGACGCATCACGCCGACAACCGTCCCGAGCCGAGGCGGGCCAAGGCGTACCGCGGGCACGGGCGGGTTCCCGCCCGATTGACGCACGCCCGGCTCACCGCGCGCTGGAACGTCCATGTTTCGGTCGCCGGAGGGGGTGGCCGGCTGGTACGCGGGCCACCCGTACGGGGTCGCCGGGCGGCCGCCACGGGATCGGCGGGGGCGTGCGAGGACCCGGCGCGCGCGTATTGACAGCCCTGTGGTCCAGACCGCACGGTGAGCGGCGGACACGGACGACCACCCGACTTCCCCCTGACTTCTCCCTCACCCTCCCCGACTTCTGGAAGGTCCCTCGGCGCATGAGCGAGAGCAAGCTGGCCGGTCAGTTCTTCGACGCCGCGATCGGTCTCCTCCAGCGGGTGCGCGACGAGGAGGCCGCGAGCATCGCCGCGGCCGGCGCCCTCGTCGCGGACGCCGTCGCGGCCGGCAACCGGCTGTTCGCCTTCGGCGCCGGGCACTCCTCGCTGCCCGCGCAGGACGTGGTCTACCGGGCCGGCGGCCTGGCCCTGATGAACTTCCTCGCCGTGCCCGGCACCGCCGGCGTCGACGTCATGCCGGCCACCCTCGGCAGTGCCCTGGAGCGGGTCGGTGGCCTGGCCGGGGCGGTCCTGGACAGCAGCCCGGCCACCACGGGCGACGTCCTGGTGGTCGTCTCCCTCTCGGGGCGCAACGCGCTCCCGGTGGAGATGGCCCTGAAGGCCCGGGAGCTGGGCATGAAGGTCGTCGGCGTGACCTCGGTGGCGTACGCGACCGAGACGACCTCGCTGCACGCGTCCGGGACCTTCCTGAAGGACCACTGCGACGTGGTCCTCGACAGCAAGATCGCGGTCGGGGACGCGGAGCTGGGCCTGGACGGCATCGACGCGCCGTTCGCCCCCGCCTCGACCGTGGTCACCAGCGCGGTCATGCAGGCGGTCATGGCCACCGCCGCCGGGGAGCTGGCCGCCCGCGGCATCGAGCCGCCGCTGCTGCGCTCGGGCAACGTGGACGGCGGGCACGAGTGGAACGCGCGGGTGCTGCGCGAGTACGGCGACCGGATCTTCTTCCGGCACTGACCGGACGTCCGGCACCAGCGGACACCCCCAGCCCTTGGCCCTTTGGCTCCCGGGCCGCGCGGCGCGCGAGCCGCGCGGCCTTCCGCACCCGTGCCGCGCGGTCGCGGCAGCAGCCGGCTACTCCGCCGCGACACCCGCCAGGGAGAGGTCGGCGGCGACGCGGGCCGCGACCTCCTCGGCGTACACGGCGTCGGGGCGCTCGAAGGCCGGGCGGGACTGCGTGCGCAGGAAGGTGAGCACCCCCAGGGTGCGGCCCCGGCTGCGCAGCACGGTGCACAGTCCGTGCGCCACCCCGTCCGGCCAGCCCGCCGGCAGTTCGGCCGGGGCGCTCAGGCGCACCGAGCCGACCCGCTCCAGCGCCTGCAGCGCCGGGTGCCCGGTGGGGTACCGGGCCGGGAGCCCGCCGGTCGGGGAGAGCGCCGGCGGCGAGACCACCGAGCGGATCAGCCGGTCCCCCACGGCGACGTCGACCAGGGCGTGGTCGGCGTACCCGGCGAGGGCGAAGTCCAGCCGGACCGCCACCGCCTCGGCCGGGTCCTCGCACTCGGCCGCGGCGCGGGCGGCCCGGTGCAGCTGGTTGGTGCGGAAGCGCAGCTGGGCGGTGTCCAGCTCGGCCTGTCGGGCCTCGGTGATGTCCTGGAACAGCCAGGCCACCCCGAGCGGTACGGGCTCCTCCCCCAGCGGCGAGGCCAGCCGCAGGAACCCGGAGCGCCAGCACCGCCGCCGCACCCCCTCGGGCGAGCGGACGGAGACCCACAGCTCGACCGGCGCGGGCGGTGCGCCCTCGGCGAGCACGTGCTGGAGGGCGCCCTCCAGCTCCTCGACCCCCTGGGTGATCAGCTCGCCCAGCGGGCGGCCGAGCAGCACGGTCCGGCCGGCCCCGAAGGCGTGGGCGGCGTGCGCGTTGACCACCGCCGGCCGCAGGTCCACGTCGACCAGCACCACGCCCCACGCGGCGTCGTCGAGCAGCGCCTCGCTGAGGGCGATCGAGCGCTCCAGGTCGATCTGGGTGTGGACCTCGCTGAAGGCGCAGTACACGCCGGCGGGCCTGCCGTCGGCGCCGGGGACCCGGGCCGACTGGGTCCGTACGAGCACCCGGCCGCCGTCCTTGGTCAGCAGGGCGAACTCGTGGACGAGCCGGCCGGGCGCGTCCTGCGCGGCCATGAGGCGGCGCTGGACGTCCTCGGCGTCCGCGGGGCGGGCGGCCCAGCCCGCGAACCCGCGACGGCCGACCGCCTCGGCGGCGGACCAGCCGAGTATCCGCTCGGCCTCGCGGTTCCAGTGGGTGACCACACCGTCCGCGTCGAACGCGCACAGTGCGGCATCCATGCCGTCCAGTAGCGCGGCGAGCAGGTCGTCGGCGGTCTCACTGCGTCCGGAAGCACTCACCTGGCACCCCCTGCAGGTGTTCGCATGTGCGGCACGTCAGATCATTCAACTGCAACGTGACGCAGCACACACGGGGTTCCGGGAAAGAGGCCGGGCCTATTAATCGCTTGCGGCCCGCCGGGGAGGCTCCTAGCGTGTGGGGCACACGAGAAGGGAGGTGGTTCCGGAAATGTACGACAACCGGACGCGTGAGGTGACTGCGGGCTAGCGCCCGTCGTCGCAACGCACCCAGTGTGCTTGCCGGCGCCTGACGCCGGCCAAAACCCAAGCAGTCACCCGACCCGCGGTCTCGCCGGCACGTCCGGCCGGCTTCTCTTACCTGCAGGAGAGAACCCGAGGCCGCGGGTCGCCTGCGTTCGGGGACGTCCGTCGGCGTCCCCCGGCGTCCGCTCAGGGGCAGAGCCGCTCCAGCCGCCACGCATCGGCGCCGTGGCCCTCGGCCACGCGCACGTACCGCAGCCGGTCGTGCAGGCGGTTCTCGTGGCCCTGCCAGAACTCGACCTCGTCGGGCGCGACGCGGAAGCCGCCCCACTCCGTCGGTACCGGCACCTGCTCCCCCTCCGGGTAGCGGGCCTCCAGCTCGGCGTAGCGCCGGTCCAGCTCGGCCCGGGAGTCGATCACCTGCGACTGGTCGCTGGCCCAGGCGCCCAGCTGCGAGCCGTGCGGGCGGGAGCGGAAGTAGGCGGCGGTCTCGTCGCGGCCCACGCGCACGGCCGTGCCGGTGACGATCACCTGGCGGGCGATGGGGTGCCAGGGGAAGAGCAGCGCCACCTGCGGATTGGCGGCCAGCTCGCGGCCCTTGCGGGAGCCGTAGTTCGTGTAGAAGACGAAGCCCCGCGAGTCGAACTGCTTCAGCAGGACCGTACGGGAGCTGGGGCGCCCCTCCGGCGTGGCGGTCGAGACGACCATGGCGTTGGGTTCGAAGACGTGCGCGGCGGCGGCCTGCCGGAACCAGCGGGCGAACTGGTCCATCGGGTCGTCGGCGAGGTCGGCCTCGGCGACGATCTCGGAGCGGTACTGCTTGCGCATGACGGCGGGATCAAGGTCCTGGTTCGGCACACGGCCATCCTGCCGCAGCGCGGGCGCGGCGCCCCCGCGGGCACCGGACCGGGTGCCCGATGTGCGGCACGTCACGCTTCCACGCGCCCCCGTGACCGTACAGACTCGTACGGCTGGGCCGCCGGGAGACCGCCGCCCCCGAGGCGGGTCGTCACCGCGAACGCGGTGGGTGACCTTCCGCCGCACGGGGCATGACGGGGATGCGCCCGCGCCGCACCGCGTGTCGTACGCGTACAAAGGTGTACGCATCCAACCGTTTCCACTTGTTCTTGACGCCTGGTCACAGCCGTACGCCGCACTAATCTGAGGAGCCGCCTGATGTCCGACTTCGTACCCGGACTCGAAGGGGTCGTCGCGTTCGAAACGGAGATCGCCGAGCCCGACAAGGAAGGCGGGGCCCTTCGCTACCGGGGTGTCGACATCGAAGACCTGGTCGGCCACGTGTCCTTCGGGAACGTGTGGGGCCTGCTGGTCGACGGTGCCTTCAACCCCGGCCTGCCCGCGGCCGAGCCCTTCCCGATCCCGGTGCACTCCGGTGACATCCGTGTGGACGTGCAGTCCGCGCTCGCGATGCTGGCCCCGGTGTGGGGTCTGAAACCGCTGCTCGACATCGACGAGCAGACCGCCCGCGACGACCTGGCCCGGGCCGCCGTCATGGCACTGTCGTACGTCGCCCAGTCCGCCCGCGGCCAGGGCCTGCCCATGGTGCCGCAGCGGGAGATCGACAAGGCCGAGTCGGTCGTCGAGCGGTTCATGATCCGCTGGCGCGGCGAGCCGGACCCCAAGCACGTCAAGGCCGTGGACGCGTACTGGACCTCGGCGGCCGAACACGGCATGAACGCCTCGACCTTCACCGCCCGCGTCATCGCCTCCACCGGCGCCGACGTGGCCGCCGCCCTCTCGGGCGCGGTGGGCGCCATGTCCGGCCCGCTGCACGGTGGCGCGCCCTCGCGCGTCCTCGGCATGATCGAGGAGATCGAGCGCACCGGCGACGCCGTGGCGTACGTGAAGAAGGCCCTGGACAAGGGCGAGCGCCTGATGGGCTTCGGGCACCGCGTGTACCGCGCCGAGGACCCGCGCGCCCGCGTCCTGCGCCGGACCGCCAAGGAGCTGGGCGCGCCCCGCTTCGAGGTGGCCGAGGCGCTGGAGAAGGCGGCGCTGGAGGAGCTGCACGCCCGCCGTCCGGACCGGGTGCTGGCCACGAACGTGGAGTTCTGGGCGGCCATCATGCTGGACTTCGCCGAGGTCCCGGCGCACATGTTCACGTCGATGTTCACCTGCGCCCGTACGGCGGGCTGGTCGGCGCACATCCTGGAGCAGAAGCGCACCGGGCGGCTGGTCCGGCCCTCGGCCCGCTACATCGGCCCGGGCCCGCGCGACCCGCGTTCCATCGAGGGGTACGCGGACATCGCCTCCACCGCCTGATCCGTACCGCCAGGGCGGCGGGGACCGCCCACCGCCGTCGAGCGCGCCGTGCCCCGTGCGGGGGTGCGGCGCGTTCGCGCGTTCGCGCCTTCGGTGGGGTGGGTGCGGTGCGGTGGGTGGGCGGTGGGTGGGCGGTGGGGGTGGGGGCTGCGGTGCGGCGGGGTGGCGGGGTGGCCGGCGTCAGCGGGACGGCTCGGGCGGGTGCGGGGCGCCGAGGGCCGTGTCGAGGACGAGCGACCACTGGGCGACGACGCGGGCGCGGCGGGCGGCGTCGTCCGTCAGGAGGTTGGCCAGACCGAGACCGCGGGCCATGTCGAGCAGGCCCTGGACGGTCTCGCGGGTGCCGGGCCGGGACTCGTCGGCCCCGAGGAGCTCGACGGCGATGCGGTGGGTCTCGCGGCCCACGCGGGCTTCGAGTTCGGTGACGCGGGGGCGCAGCTGGTCCTCGTTGGAGGCGGCCACCCACAGCTGGAGGGCGGCCCGGAAGAGGGTGCCGGTGTAGAGGTCGACCAGCGCGCCGACGACGGCGGGGCGGGCGGCCCGGCCGGCGCCCTCCGCGAAGAGCCCGCGCAGGGCCGCCGAGCGCTCCTCCGCGACGTACTCGACCGCCGCGGTGAAGAGGTCCTCCCGGGTGGGGAAGTGGTGCTGGGCCGCCCCCCGGGAGACCCCGGCGCGCTCGGCGACCACGGCCACGGTGGAGCCGGCCCAGCCGTGGTCGGCCAGGCAGGCGACGGCGGCTTCGAGGAGCCGCTGCCGGGTGGCGCGGCTGCGGTCCTGCTTGGGGTGGTGCTTGGGGTGGTGCGTCACGACGCCCATGATGCCCAGGACGGGTCGCGGCGCTCGAAGCGGGCGGTGATGCCCTCGCGGGCCTCGGGCGAGGCGAAGACGCGGGCCGACAGGGCGGCGAGGTCGGCGCCGTCGCGCGCGAGGGCCTCCCGGACCGGCGCGGTCAGCAGGCGTTTGGTCTCCGCGAGGGCGAGGGGGCCGGCCTTGCGGAGGCCGTCGAGGACGGGCGCGAGGGCCGCGTCGACGTCCTCGGCGTGCAGCGTGAGCAGCCCGATGCGGGCGGCCTCGGCCGCGTCGAAGGCTTCGGCGGTGAGGAGGTAGCGGGCGGCGGCGCGCGGGTCGAGCCGCGGCAGCAGGGGCGCGGAGATGACGGCCGGGACGACGCCGAGGTGGGTCTCGGTGAAGGCGTACGAGGAGCCCGGCCCGGCGGCGGCGATGTCGCAGGCGCCCAGCAGCCCCAGCCCACCGGCCCGGACGTGCCCGGTGACGCGTCCGACCACCGGCCTGGGGTGCTCGGCGAGCTCGGTCAGCAGCGCGAGGAAGTCGGCGGGGTCGCACGGGGACTTCAGGTCGGCGCCCGCGCAGAAGGTGTTGCCGGTGTGGGTCAGCACGACGGCCCGGACGGCCGGGTCGGCGGCCGCGGCCGCGAGGCCGGCACGCAGCTGGGCCACGAGGCCCGCGGAGAGCGCGTTGCGGTTCTGCGGCGAGTCGAGGGTGAGGGTCGTGATGCCGTCGGCTTGCGCGGTGGCGACCAGGGGGGCCGGGTCCATGCGGCTCCTTCGGGGGTGTGGGTCGGGGGTGCGGTTCGTAGGCCTACGGGGGCTTCGGGACGTGGGAGCGGTGTCCGGCGGCGGCGCGGACGGGCCGCCGCCGGACCCGTCGCCCCTAGTAGGACTTGGGCAGGCCGAGTGTCTGGTGCGAGACGAAGTTGAGGATCATCTCCCGGCTGACCGGGGCGATCCTGGCGACGCGGGAGGCGGTGATCAGGGCGCCCAGGCCGTACTCGCGGGTGAGGCCGTTGCCGCCGAGGGTGTGCACCGACTGGTCCACGGCCCTCACGCAGGCCTCGGCGGCGGCGTACTTGGCCATGTTGGCGGCCTCGCCCGCGGCCAGGTCGGCGCCGGCGTCGTAGAGGTGGGCGGCCTTCTGCATCATCAGCCGGGCCAGTTCGAGCTCGATGTGGGCCTGGGCCAGCGGGTGGGCGACGGCCTGGTGGGCGCCGATGGGCTCCTTCCACACCTGGCGGGTCTTCGCGTAGTCCACGGCCCGGGCCAGGGCGTAGCGCCCCATGCCGATCGCGAAGGCGGCGGTCATGATGCGCTCCGGGTTCAGGCCCGCGAACAGCTGGAGCAGGCCCGCGTCCTCTCCCCCTACGACGTCGTCGTGGGAGGCTCCCCCACCCACGAGGGCGTCGGCGGGCAGCCGTACGTCGTCCAGGACCAGCTCGAACTGCTTCTCCGCCGCCTGAAGTTCCATGGCGATGGGCGAGCGCACGAAGCCGGGGGCGTCCCGGGGGACGATGAACAGGCACGGCTTGAGGCGGCCGGTGCGGGCGTCCTCGGTGCGGCCGACGATGAGCGTGGCGTCGGCGATGTCGACACCGGAGATGAAGACCTTGCGGCCGGTGAGGACCCAGTCGTCCCCGTCCCGCCGGGCGGTGGTGGTGATCCGGTGGGAGTTGGAGCCCGCGTCGGGCTCGGTGATGCCGAAGGCCATGGTGCGGCTGCCGTCCGCGAGGCCGGGCAGCCAGGCGCGCTTCTGCGCCTCGGTGCCGAAGCGGGCGATGACCGTGCCGCAGATGGCGGGCGAGACGACCATCATCAGCAGCGGGCTGCCGGCCGCGCCCAGTTCCTCCAGCACGATGGACAGTTCGGCGATGCCGCCGCCCCCGCCGCCGTACTCCTCGGGCAGGTTCACGCCCAGGTAGCCGAGCTTGGCGGCCTCCGCCCACAGCTCGTCGGGGTGGCGGCCCTCGGTGGCGATCCGGGTGAGGTACTCCCGGCCGTAGCGCTTGCCGAGAGCGGCCACGGCGGCGCGCAGGGCATGGTGTTCCGGGGTTTCGAGGGCGGTGCTGGGGGCGTGGCTCATGGCTGCGGTTCCTCCTGTACGACGGCCAGTAGGGCACCGACCTCGACCTGTCGGCCGGGGGCGGCGTGGAGCGCGGTGAGCGTGCCGGAGGCGGGCGAGAGGACGCGGTGCTCCATCTTCATGGCCTCCAGCCAGAGCAGGGGCTGCCCGGCGGTGACGGCGGTGCCGGGGGCCAGCCCCTCGGCGACCCGGACGACCGTGCCGGGCATGGGGGCGAGCAGGGATCCGGGTTCGGTGCGGTCCTGGGGGTCGGCGAAGCGGGGCAGCGCTTCGAGGGTGTGGGAGCCGGGGGTCGGGGTGCCGGTGCCGAAGACGGGCGGGGAGTCGACGTAGATGCGGTCGGGGCCCCCGGCGGGGTCGGTGTTCGATTTTTGTTTCACGTGGAACGTCCGCCGGACGCCGTGCACTTCGAGCACGACGCGGTCCGGGGCGGCCGTCAGGACGCGGACGCCGGGGTGGTCGAGCGGGCTGAGACCGTCCCGGGTGTGGTGGTAGCGGACCTCGTGCTCCGTGCCGTCGGCGGCGGACCGGTAGCGGCGCAGCTGCGGCTGGGCGGGCAGGTTGCGCCAGCCGCCGAGCCGGGCCGTCACGCCCCCGGCCCGGCCGGCGGCCGCGGCCTGGGCGAGCCCGGCGGCCAGGGCGGCGAGCGACGCGTCCGGGGCGCCCTCGGTGAGGGCGGGGAGGTGGCGCTCGTAGAACCCGGTGTCGAGCCGGGCGGCCGTGAACTCCGGGTGGCGCAGGGAGCGCACGAGCAGGTCGCGGTTGGTGGCGAGGCCGTGGACCCGGGCCCGGCCGAGGGCGTGGGCGAGGGCCCTGATCGCCTCGGCGCGGGTGGGCGCGTGCGCGATGACCTTGGCGAGCATCGGGTCGTAGTGGACACCGACCCGGTCGCCGTCGGCGTAGCCGGCGTCGACGCGGAGGGTGGTGCCGGCCGGGTCGGCGGGTGCGGCGGGGATGTCGAGGGTGTCGAGGGTGCCGGCCTGGGGCCGCCAGTCGCGGGCGGGGTCCTCGGCGTACAGGCGGGCCTCGACGGCGTGGCCGCGCGGGGCGGGCGGGGTGAGCGGCAGCGGGTGGCCCTCGGCGATCCGGATCTGGAGGGCGACCAGGTCCAGCCCGAAGACCGCCTCGGTGACGGGGTGCTCGACCTGGAGGCGGGTGTTCATCTCCAGGAAGTACGGGCGGCCGTCGGCCGAGACGAGGAACTCCACGGTGCCCGCGCCCCGGTACGAGACGGCCCGTGCGGCGGCGGTGGCGGCCTCGTGGAGCGTGCTGCGCAGGGAGGCGGGGAGCGCGGGGGCCGGGGCCTCCTCGATCACCTTCTGGTGGCGGCGCTGGAGGGAGCAGTCGCGGGTGCCCAGGGCCCAGACGGTGCCGTGCGCGTCGGCGAGGACCTGCACCTCGACGTGGCGACCGCGTTCGACATACGGCTCGGCGAACACCTCGCCGTCACCGAAGGCCGAGGCGGCCTCGGCGGCGGCCGCCGCCGCCTCCTCCTTCAGGTCGGCGAGGTCGCGTACGACGCGCATGCCGCGGCCGCCGCCGCCCGCGGCGGCCTTGAGCAGCAGGGGGAGGTCGGCCGGGGTGGCCGCGGCCGGGTCGACGGGCTCGAGGAGCGGCACGCCGGCGGCGCGCATGAGGTCCTTGGCGCGGGTCTTGGAGGCCATCGCCTCGATGGCGGCCGGCGGCGGGCCGATCCAGCGCAGGCCGGCGTCCTCGACGGCGCGGGCGAACTCGGCGTTCTCGGACAGGAAGCCGTAGCCGGGGTGCACGGCGTCGGCGCCGGCCGCGAGGGCGGCCTTGATGACCAGGTCGCCGCGCAGGTACGTTTCCGCGGGCGCGGCGCCGGGCAGGCGTACGGCCGCGTCGGCCTCCCGTACGTGCAGGGCGTCGGCGTCCGGGTCGGCGTACACGGCGACGGTGCCGAGGCCGAGGGCGCGGGCGGTGCGGAAGACGCGGACGGCGATCTCGCCGCGGTTGGCGACGAGGACGCAGGCCAGGGGGGCGGGGGCGGTGGGCCGGGTGGCCGCCGTGGGCTCGGAGGGCTCGGTGGGCTCGGAGCGGGGTGTCGTGGTCATGGGGCTCACATCCGGAAGACGCCGAAGCCGCCGCGGGCGCCCTCGACGGGGGCGTTGTGGAGGGCGGACAGGCACAGGCCGAGGACGGTGCGGGTGTCGCGGGGGTCGATGACCCCGTCGTCGTAGAGCCGGCCGGAGAGGAAGAAGGGCAGGGACTCGGCCTCGATCTGCTGCTCGACCATGGCGCGCAGCCCCGCGTCGGCCTCGTCGTCGTACGGGGCGCCCTTCGCGGCCGCGGACGCGCGGGCCACGATCGAGAGGACGCCGGCCAGCTGCTGCGGTCCCATGACGGCCGACTTGGCGCTGGGCCAGGCGAAGAGGAAGCGGGGGTCGTAGGCCCGGCCGCACATGCCGTAGTGGCCGGCGCCGTAGCTGGCGCCCATGAGGACGGACAGGTGCGGGACGCGGGAGTTGGAGACCGCGTTGATCATCATGGCGCCGTGCTTGATGATGCCGCCCTGCTCGTACTCCTTGCCGACCATGTAGCCGGTGGTGTTGTGGAGGAACAGCAGCGGGATGTCGCGCTGGTTGGCGAGCTGGATGAACTGCGCGGCCTTCTGCGACTCCTGGCTGAAGAGCACGCCGTGGGCGTTGGCGAGGATGCCGACCGGGTAGCCGTGCAGCGAGGCCCAGCCGGTGGCGAGGCTGGTGCCGTAGAGGGGCTTGAACTCGTCGAAGTCCGAGCCGTCGACGATGCGGGCGATGACCTCGCGCGGGTCGAAGGGGGTCTTGAGGTCCGCGGGTACGAGGCCGAGGAGTTCGTCGGGGTCGTACGCCGGGTCCTCGGCCGGACCCGGGTCGGGGTGCGCCTTGCGGTGGTTGAGGCGGGCCACGATCCGGCGGGCGTGGCGGATGGCGTCGGCCTCGTCGAGGGCGAAGTGGTCGGCGAGGCCGGAGGTGCGGGCGTGCATGTCGGCGCCGCCGAGGGACTCGTCGTCGCTCTCCTCGCCGGTGGCCATCTTGACCAGGGGCGGGCCGCCGAGGAACACCTTCGACCGGTCCTTGATCATCACGGTGTGGTCGGACATGCCGGGGACGTAGGCCCCGCCGGCGGTGGAGTTGCCGAAGACCACGGCGATGGTGGGGATGCCGGCGGCGGAGAGCCGGGTGAGGTCCCGGAAGATCGCCCCGCCCGGGATGAAGATCTCCTTCTGGGAGGGCAGGTCGGCACCGCCGGACTCCACGAGGCTGATGCAGGGCAGCCGGTTGCGCAGGGCGATCTCGTTGGCCCGCAACGCCTTCTTGAGGGTCCAGGGGTTGCTGGCGCCGCCGCGGACGGTGGGGTCGTTGGCGGTGATCAGGCACTCGGTCCCCTCGACGACGCCGATGCCGGTGACCATCGAGGCGCCGACGGGGTAGTCGCTGCCCCAGGCCGCGAGGGGTGACAGCTCCAGGAACGGCGTGTCGGGGTCGAGCAGCAGCTCGATGCGCTCGCGGGCGAGGAGCTTGCCGCGTCCGCGGTGCCGCTCGGTGTACTTCGGGCCGCCGCCGGCCAGGGCCTTCGCGTGCTCGGCGTCGAGCGCGGCGAGCTTGTCCAGCATGGCGTCGCGGTTCGCGGCGTACGCGGGGGCGAGGGGGTCGAGGGTGCTGCGGAGCCGGGTCACTGCTGGGGCCTCCTGGGAGGGTCCGGGAGCGGGCGGGGCTTGCTTGGTCCGGGGTGCGGGGGCGGCCTACGGTGCCGTCGGTCCGGCGGCGGGCTCGGCGGCTCCCGCCTGGGGCGCGGCGGCTCCGGCCGGGGGCGCGGCGGCTCCGGCCGGGGGCGCGGCGTCGAGCAGGTGCGCCGGTACGTCGACGTGACGGGAGCGCAGCCATTCGCCGAGGGCCTTGGCCTGCGGGTCGAAGCGGTGCTGGGCGGCCACCCCCTCGCCCAGGAGGCCCGGCACGACGAAGTTCAGGGCGCGGAGGTGGGGCAGTTCGTGCCGGGTGACGGGGAGCGGTGCGGTCTCCGGGAGCAGGCGCTTGAGGGCGTCCACGGTGAGGGTGTCGCGGAGCCAGGTCCAGGCGGGGGCGGTCTCGACCCAGACGCCGATGTTCGCGTCGCCGCCCTTGTCGCCGCTGCGGGCTCCGGCGATCCGGCCCAGCGGCACCCTGCGGGTGGTCCCGCCGGGGGCTCCGCCCACGGACCCCCGCGCCTGGGACGCCGCCGGGGCCGGACGTGGCACGTCCGCCCCGGGGGCGCGGCCCTGTGCCCGGATCGGGACGCGGGTGCCGTCGGGCAGGACGGCGGTGTGGGGAACGGCCGCCGCGGGGACCGGGGCGGCGGAGAAGACGCCGTAGGGGGTGGGGGCGGCGGGCGGGGCGGTGACGTGGAAGCCGGGGTAGCTCGCCAGGGCCAGTTCGATGGCGCGGGAGGTCACCGGACGGCCGACCGGGTCCGGGGCCGGATCCCGGACGACCAGGCGGAGCAGGGCGCTGGCCGTCTCCTCCGTCGGGGCGTCGGCGTGGTCCGTGCGGGAGAGCTCCCAGCGGACGGAGGCGATGCCGGCGAGGGTGTCGGCGAGCTGGTCCCGTACCAGGGCCGCCTTGGCCTCGATGTCGAGGCCGGTGAGGACGAAGACCACCTCGTTGCGCCAGCCCCCGATGCGCGTCAGGCCCGCTTTGAGGGTCGGGGGCGGTGCCTCGCCCCGCACGCCCGAGATCGCGACCCGGTCCGGGCCCGCGTCGGCCAGCCGCACCGTGTCGAGGCGGGCCACCGCGTCCGGGCCCTCGTACCGGGCGCCCTGGGTCTCGTACAGGAGTTGGGCGGTGACGGTGCCGGTGTCGACCACTCCGCCCGTGCCCGGATGCTTGGTGATCACCGCGCTGCCGTCGCGGGCGATCTCCGCGAGCGGGAAGCCCGGTCGGCGTACGTCGTGCCGGGTGAAGAAGGCGTAGTTGCCGCCGGTGGACTGGGTTCCGCACTCCAGGACGTGGCCGGCCACCACCGCCCCGGCCAGCGCGTCGTAGTCGTCCGGTGCCCAGTCGAAGAACCACGCCGCCGGCCCGCTCACCAGCGCCGCGTCCGTGACCCGCCCCGTGACGACCACGTCCGCGCCGGCCCGCAGGCACGCGGTGATGCCCCAGCCGCCCAGGTAGGCGTTGGCGGTCAGGGCGTCCGGCACCGGTGCGTACGGCATGAGGTCGTCGCCCTCGACGTGCGCCACCGACACCGGCACCCCGAGCCGGGCCGCCAGCTTGCGGATGGCGTCCGCGAGGCCGGCGGGGTTGAGGCCGCCCGCGTTCGCGACCAGCCGCACCCCGCGCTCGTGGGCCAGGCCGAGGCCCTCCTCCAGCTGGCGCAGGTAGGTCTTGGCATAGCCGAGGCCCGGGTCCTTCAGGCGGTCCTTGCCGAGGATGACCATGGTCAGCTCGGCCAGGTAGTCGCCGGTCAGGACGTCCAGCGGGCCGCCGGTGAGCATCTCGCGGAGGGCGGAGAACCGGTCCCCGTAGAAGCCCGAAGCGTTGCCGATGAGGAGCCGGTCACGCATCGCGCGGCTCCCGGCCCTGCCCCGCCGGGCCCGCGAAGGCCTGGGCGATGTCCAGCCAGCGGTCGGCGTCGGCGCCGGTGGCCACGAGGGCCAGGTCGGTGCGGTGCGCCCGCTGGGTCACCAGCAGGCAGAAGTCGAGGGCCGGGCCCGTCACCCGCTGGGCGGCGTCCGCGGGGCCGTACGCCCACACCTCGACGCCGTCGGGGGCGACCAGCTCCACCCGGAACTCCGCCTCCGGCGCGGGCAGCCCCCGCACCGCGAACGCGTAGTTCCGGGCCCGCACGCCGATGCGCGCCACGTGCCGCAGGCGGGCGGTCGGCGTCCGGGCCGCGCCCAGGGCGTCGGCCACGTCCTGACCGTGCGCCCAGGTCTCCATGAGGCGGGCGCTCGCCATGGAGGCGGCCTTCATCGGCGGCCCGTACCAGGGGAAGCGCTCCCCCGCGTCGGCCGCCGCCAGCGCCTCGCCCAGGGCGGTGCGCCCCGCCCGCCAGCGGGCCAGCAGCTCGCGGGGCGGCAGGGCGGCGCCCTCGGCCGCGCCGTCGTCGACGAAGGAGTCCGGGGCGGCGAGGGCCGTCTCGACCTGCTTCGCGAACGCGTCCGCGTCGGTCAGGGCGAGCAGCGCGGCCCGGTCGGTCCATGCGAGGTGCGCGATCTGGTGGGCCAGGCTCCAGCCCGGGGCCGGGGTGGGTCGGGCCCACTCGGCCGGGTCGAGGTCCCCGACCAGGGCGTCGAGCTCCTCTCCCTCGGCACGGAGATCGGCGAGCAGGTCGGCGGGTACCGACGACGACGGATCTGACACGGCGCACTCCCCACGACGGCGGCGGCTGGACGGCGCGACTCAGCGGCGTGAGACCGAAGCGTGGCAGGGGCGGGAAAAACAATCAAGCATGCTTGCATGATTTTTCGGCCAGGTCGGGAACGGGCAATCCGCCCGGAGCGGCGCGGAGTTCACCGGGAGGGTGCGGGGTGCGGGGTTCGGCCCCCGGGACCAGGCCCCCCACCCAAGAGCCCAGGGCCCAGAGCCCCGAGCGCCGAGCCCCGAGCCCGGAGCCCCGACCCCCGAGCCCCGAGCCCCGAGCCCCGAGCCCCGAGCCCGGAACCGGTGAAGGCCCGGATCCGGTGGTGGATCCGGGCCTTCACCCACGACCGCGACGTCAGGGGGCGTCGACCGGGGGCAGCCGCCTGGCCTGTGTGCGGACGGCTCCCATGCTGGCCGCGATGACGAGCCCGATCGCGAGGGCGTCGGTGAGGGAGAGCCCCTGGTGCAGGACCAGCAGGCCGGCCAGGGTCGCGATGGCCGGTTCCAGGCTCATCAGCACGGCGAAGGTCGGGGCCGGCAGCCGCCGCAGCGCCAGGAGCTCCAAGGTGTACGGGAGCACCGAGGACAGCAGCGCGACGCCCAAGCCGAGCGCCAGCGTGCTCGGCACCAGCAGCTTCGCGCCCGCGTCGGCGATGCCGAGCGGCAGGCTGAGCACCGCGCCGATGGCCATGGCCAGGGCGAGCCCGTCGGCCTGCGGGAAGCGCCGGCCGGTCCGGGCGCTGAAGACGATGTACGCCGCCCACATCGCGCCCGCGCCGACCGCGAACGCGGCGCCGGCCGGGTCCAGCGACCCCACCCCCGACCCGCCGACCCCGCCCAGCAGGGCGACACCGCACAGCGCCAGGCCGGCCCACAGCAGGCTGGACAGCCGCCGGGAGGCGATCACCGACAGCACGAGCGGGCCCAGCACCTCCAGCGTGACCGCGGGCCCCAGCGGGATCCGGTCGACGGCCTGGTAGAAGAGTCCGTTCATGCCGGCCATCGCGACGCCGAAGGCGGTCACGGTGACCCAGTCGGCGCGGGAGTAGCCGCGGATCCTGGGGCGGCAGACCAGCAGCAGCACGACGGCGGCGGCCAGCAGGCGCAGCGCGACCACGCCGGCGGCACCCGCCCGCGGCATCAGCGTGACCGCGACGGCGGCGCCGAACTGGACCGAGACGCCGGCCGCGATCACCAGCGCGACCGGCCCGAGTCCACCGCTCCCTGCGGCCCCCGGGAGCCGCCGGCCGAACCGGCCGCCGGCGCGCCGCGGCGCGGCGGCGGCCGTACCGGAGGCGGCTCCGGCGGCGGCGGAGGCGGTCACGGCGGGCTCGGCGGCAGGGGCGGAATGCGTCATTCCAACAGGATAGTGCCGCGGTAAGGAGTGTTCCTGCGCGTTTTCCCTTACAGGGTCAGCCCTCCTCGGGCTCCAGGGCGCCGCGCCAGACCGTCACGTCGACGGTGGTGTGCTGGCTGGGGTCGTTCTGGCCCGACATCCCCTGGTACGTGACCAGCGCGATGTTGCCGGACTTGGTGTGCAGGCAGATCTGGGCGCCCTTCGAGAGCGTCTGGACCAGTATCTCGTTGGTGAACCGCGTGGCTGTGCGGCAGGTGTCCAGGGAGCCCTTCTCGGCGGAGTCCAGCAGCACCAGCTTCGTGCTGTACGAGCGGAAGCGGCAGCCGTCGCTGCTGAGGCACTGGAGGCTGAGGTCGTCGGCGAACGGCGAGTCGTGCGGGGTGAGCGGATCGTCCCCGAGTTCGAGGTGGTAGCCGGCCGGGAACTCGAAGCCCGGGTAGTCCGCCGGCTTGGGGTCGGTGCGCGGCCGCGCCGTGCCCGAGGCGGTGCCGCCCCCGGCGGCCGAGGTGGAGCCGCCGGAGGCCGTGCCGCCGGACCGGTTGCCGGCGGCGGAGCGGTGGGACTTCGAGTCGGAGGCACCGTTGAAGGCGCTCGAGAGCACGGCGCAGCCGCCGGCCAGCAGCAGGATCGACCCGAAGACCGCGGCGAGGACCACCCCCGCGCGGTTCCTGCCGCCCCCGGCGCCCGGGCCGGGGACGCCCGGCGGGGGCACGGGTGCGGGCGTCGCGTAGGGCCCGCCAGCGGTCGGGTAGCCCGCGGTCGGATAGCCCCCGGTGGGGTGGCCCGCGGCGGGGTGGCCCGCGGTCGGGTAGCCGTAGCCGCCGCCCGCGGTCGGGTGGCCGGCGCCCGGCGGGGCGTACGCCGCGTTCGGCGGGTACGGCGTCTGGTACGCGGGGTGCGGCGCCGGGGTCACCGGAGCGGCGGCGGGCACCGCCGCCACCGTGGGCACGGCCCCCGTGCCCGCCACCGGCGCCGCGGCCGGCATCGGCGGCGGCGTGGCGGACCCCACCGCGGTCGCCGGCGCGGTCGGCGGCGGCGTGGCGGACCCCACCGCGGTCGCCGGCGCGGTCGGCGGCGGGGCCGCGGGGCCGCCCGGGTGCGCCGGCACCGTCGGCCGGTAGCCGTCCTTGGCCGCCCCCGCGGGGCCTCCGGCACCCGCCGGGGCCGCCGGGGCCGCCGGATCCAGGCCCGTCGGCACCGGACCCGGCACCACCGCCACCCGCGACGTGATGCCCGCCGCGAGCCCGCCGGGCAGCCAGTCCTCCGGGCGCCGCAGCTGCGTGCCCCCGTCGGCGGCCCGGCACAGCTCCAGCACCTCGGTCAGCGTGGCGCGCCCCTCCGGCTCCTTCACCAGGCAGCGCTCGACCAGCGGCCGCAGCTCCTCCGGCAGGCCGTCCAGCCGCGGCTCCTCGTGCACGATCCGGTAGAGCACGCCGTGCGAGGGCCCCTCGCCGTACGCGGGCGCGCCGAGCGCGGCGTACGCGGCCACCTGGCCGAGCGCGAAGATGTCCGTCGCGGGCCCGATCCGGCTCCCGGAGGCCTGCTCGGGCGCCATGAAGGAGGGCGTGCCGACCGCCACGCCGCTCGCGGTGAGGGACGTCCCGTCCGCGGCGCGCGCGATGCCGAAGTCGATGACCCGCGGGCCGTCGGAGGCCAGCAGGACGTTCGAGGGCTTGAGGTCGCGGTGCACGATGCCGGCGCCGTGGATCACCTGGAGCGCCTCGGCGATGCCCGCCACGAGCATGAGGACCGTGTGCGCGGGCAGCGCGCCGTGCTCCGCGACCGCCGCCGCGACGGTCGGGCCGGGCACGTACGCCGTGGCCAGCCAGGGGGTGGCCGCCTCGGGGTCGGCGTCGATCACCGGCGCGGTGAACAGGCCCTGCACCCGCTGCGCGGACTGCACCTCCTGCGCGAACCGGCGCCGGAACTCGGGGTCCTCGGCGAACTCGGGCCGGATCACCTTGATCGCCACGGGCCGGCCGCCCGGCGTGTGCGAGAGGTACACCTTGCCCATGCCGCCGGCACCGAGCCGGGCCGCCAGCCGGTACCCCGCGACCATCCGCGGGTCGTCCGCCGCCAGCGGCTGGAAGATCCCCTCGGCCGAGGGGGCACCCCCGCCCGCGGCGGCCGCAGCGGCCCCGTCCGCCGTGGCGCCGCCACCCGCGGACTCCGGTGCCGCACCACCGAACTCGCCGTCCCTGCCGACCCCGTTGCCCATCCCGCGCCCTTTCGCCCCGTCCGCTGAACCGGGCCACCCTAACCGGGTCCGGTGCCGCGCTCCGCAGCGGCTCGGTCCAGCCCCTCGGCCAGCAACTGGGCGGTGTGCAGCCCCGGTCGACCGCCGCGGCCGGCCAGTTGGGCCAGTTGCGTACGGCAGGAGAACCCGTCCGCCAGCACCGCGGCCGACGGCCCCGCCCCGCGGACGGCCGGCAGCAGCCGCTCCTCGGCGCAGGCCACCGAGACCGCGTAGCGCCCGGCGCCGCGCTCGAAGCCGAAGTTGCCGGCCAGCCCGCAGCAGCCCGCGCTCAACTCGCCGACCAGGCCGGCCCGTTCCCGGAGCCTGCGCTCGGCCGCGTCGCCGAGCACGGCGTGCTGGTGGCAGTGCGTCTGCCCGACCACGGCCCGGTCCAGCCGGGGCGGGCGCCACCGGGGCGCGTACTCCTCCAGCGCACCCGCGAAGGTCCGCACGGCCGCGGCGAGCCGGGCCGCCCGGGGGTCGTCGCCGAGCAGGTCGGGCAGGTCGGTGCGGAGCGCGGCCGCGCAGCTGGGCTCCAGTACGACGACCGGCGCACCGGAGTCCAGGACCGGCCCGACCGCGTCCAGGGTGCGGCGCAGCACGGTCCGGGCCCGGTCGAGGCGGCCGGTGGAGACGTACGTGAGCCCGCAGCACACCGGGCCGTCGGGCAGCCGTACCGCCAGCCCGGCGTCGCGCAGCACCCGGACCGCCGCCCGGCCCACCTCGGGGTCGAGGTACTCGGTGAACGTGTCGGGCCACAGCACCACTTCGGGGCCGCCGGCCCCGACCCCGCCCTCCCCGAACCCCTTCGAGAACGGCACCCGCGCCAGCCGCGGCAGGTCCCGCTCCGGCGTCACCCCGGCCACCCGCTTGGCCAGCGCCGCCAGCCCCGGCGTCCGCCCGACCGCGTTCACCAGCGGCCCGAGCCCGGCCCGCGAGACCAGCCGCAGCCAGTCCGGCAGCCCGCCCATCGAGTAGTGCGCGGCCGGCCGCACCCGTCCGGCCCAGTGGTGGTGCAGGAACTCGGCCTTGTACGTGGCCATGTCCACCCCGACCGGGCAGTCGCTCCGGCACCCCTTGCAGCCCAGGCACAGGTCCAGCGCACCGCGCACCTCGGGCGAGCGCCAGCCGCCCGTCACGACGTCCCCGGCGAGCATCTCGTGCAGCAGCCGGGCCCGGCCCCTCGTGGAGTGCCGCTCCTCCCCCGTCACCCGGTACGAGGGGCACATGACGTCCGGCCCGGGCGCGTCGGCCCGGCACTTCGCCACGCCCACGCAGCGCCGTACCGCGGCCCCGAAGTCCCCGCCGTCGTCCGGGTACCCGAAGGCCACCGGCACCGACCGGGCGGCCGGCAGCACGGCGAACCGCAGCCCGGCGTCCAGCGGCAGCGGCCGCACCAGCATGCCGGGGTTCATGCCCCCGGCCGGGTCCCAGACGTCCTTGTAGGCGCCGAACAGCCGCACCACCTCCGGCCCGTACATGCGCGGCAGCAGCTCGGCGCGTGCCTGCCCGTCCCCGTGCTCGCCCGACAGCGAGCCGCCGTGCGCGACCACCAGGTCGGCGAGTTCCTCGGAGAAGGCCCGGAAGCGCGCCACGCCCGCCGGGCGGACCAGGTCGAAGTCGATGCGGACGTGGATGCAGCCCTCGCCGAAGTGCCCGTACGGCGTCCCGCGCAGCCCGTGCGCGGCGAGCAGCGCCCGGAACTCCTTCAGGTACCCGCCCAGCCGCTGCGGCGGCACCGCGCAGTCCTCCCAACCGGGCCAGGCCTCCGTTCCGTCGGGCATCCGGGTCGCCGTGCCGGCCGCGTCCTCGCGGATCCGCCACAGCGCGCGCTGCCCGCCCGGGTCGGCGATCACGGCCGTGTCGAGGGCGTCGGCCGCCCGCACCAGCCGGCCCGCGGCCGCCTGCGCGGCCCCCGCGTCCGCCCCGCCCACCTCCACGAACAGCCACGCCCCGCCGCGCGGCAGCAGCTCCGCCGCGCGCGCCCCGCGGACCAGGTCCCGGGCCATGCCCTCCACCGTCAGCGGACCGTACGGCAGCAGGCCCGCGGCCGCCTCCGCCGCCGCGCTCTCGTCGGCGTACCCCAGCACGGCCAGCACCCGCGCCGCGGGCACCTCCACCAGCCGCAGCTCCGCCTCGGTGACGACGCCGAGGGTGCCCTCCGCGCCGCAGAACGCCCGGGCCGGCTCCGGTCCGCGCTCGGGCAGCAGCGCGTCGAGGGCGTAGCCGGAGATCCGGCGCGAGAAGGCCGGGGGCATCCCGGTGCGCAGCACGGCCAGGTGCCCGGTGACGAGCTCGCGCAGGCCGGCCGGGGCGCCCTCCCAGCCGGTGCCGATCCGGTGCGCCGTACCGCCGTACGTGCGGACCTCCAGCGCGCGGACGTTGTCGGCGGTGGTGCCCCAGGCCACCGAGTGGGCCCCGCACGCGTTGTTGCCGATCATCCCGCCGAGCGTGCAGCGGCTGCGGGTGGAGGGGTCGGGGCCGAACGTGAGCCCGTACGGCGCCACCGCGGCCCGCAGCGCGTCGAGGACCAGGCCCGGCTGGACGACGGCGGTCCGGGTCCCGGGGTCCACCGCGACCAGCCGGTCCATGTGCCGGGTGAAGTCGAGCACGACGCCGGTGCCGGTGGCCTGGCCCGCGATGGAGGTGCCCCCGCCGCGCGGCACGACCGGCACCCCGGCCTCGCGGCACACGCGCAGGGCCTCGGCCGTGTCCTCGGCGTCGTACGGGGCGACGACCCCGAGCGGGACGCGGCGGTAGTTGGAGGCGTCCATGGTGGCCAGGGCCCGGGCGGCGGGACCGAAGTCGACCTCGCCGCGGACCGCGCGGCGCAGGGCGTGCGCAAGATCCGTCACCCGGCCCATCCTCGCGGCAGTCCCCGCCCGCGGTCGAGGACCCGCCGGGACGGGCCGCGGGGCCGGGACGGGCCCGCGGGGCCGGATCGGGGCCCGCGCGCGGTCGCGAACCGCTCGGCAACCCCTCGCGCCGGTGTCCACAGGATCGTCTCACCGGGTGGACGTGTGCCGGACGGGGCGCGCAGGACCCGATACGCTCCGCCCGTGGCTGAGATCCAGATTCCCGCTGACATCAAGCCCGCCGACGGACGATTCGGCGCGGGCCCCTCCAAGGTGCGGACGGAAGCGCTGGACGCGCTGGCCGCCACCGGAACCTCTCTGCTCGGCACCTCCCACCGCCAGGCCCCGGTCAAGAACCTGGTCGGCTCGGTACGGGACGGCATCCGCGCGCTCTTCTCGCTGCCCGAGGGCTACGAGGTGATCCTGGGCAACGGCGGCTCCACCGCCTTCTGGGACGTCGCGACCCACGGCCTGATCGAGCGCAAGTCCCAGCACCTCACCTTCGGCGAGTTCTCCTCGAAGTTCGCCAAGGCCGCCAAGCTCGCTCCGTGGCTGGACGAGCCCACCGTGGTCTCCTCGGAGCCGGGCACCCACCCGGAGCCGGTGGCCGAGGCCGGCGTGGACGTGTACGCGTTCACCCACAACGAGACCTCCACCGGTGTCGCCGCGCCGCTCAAGCGGGTGGCGGGCGCGGACGAGGGCGCGCTGGTGCTCGTCGACGCCACCTCCGGCGCCGGCGGCCTGCCGGTCGACATCACCGAGACGGACGTCTACTACTTCGCCCCGCAGAAGTCCTTCGCCTCCGAGGGCGGCCTGTGGCTGGCGGCCTTCTCGCCGGCCGCGCTGGAGCGCGCCCAGCGCATCCACGCCTCCGGACGCCACGTCCCGGAGTTCTTCTCGCTGCCGACCGCGATCGACAACTCGCTGAAGAACCAGACGTACAACACCCCGGCCCTGTCGACCCTCTTCCTGCTCGACCAGCAGCTGAAGTGGATCAACGGCCAGGGCGGTCTGTCCTGGGCCACCGAGCGCACCGCGGCCAGCGCCCGCGCCCTGTACGGCTGGGCGGAGGAGTCCAAGTACGCCACCCCGTTCGTGGCGGACGCGGCCAAGCGCTCCTCGGTCATCGGCACGATCGACTTCTCGGACGAGATCGACGCCGCGGCGATCGCCAAGGTGCTGCGCGCCAACGGCATCGTGGACACCGAGCCGTACCGCAAGCTGGGCCGCAACCAGCTGCGCATCGCGATGTTCCCGGCGATCGACCCGGCGGACGTGCAGGCCCTGACGGCGTGCATCGACTACGTGATCGAGAAGCTCTGACCACGCCCTGACGCCGCTCCCGGCGGGGCCCCGGCGACCTCCCACGTCGCCGGGCCCCCCGAGAACCCCCTGCTCAAGCGCCGGCCCGGTGGTCGGAGACCACCACCCCGACGACGAGATGCTCGTGACACCCCACCTCGCCCGCAGAGTCGGTCACGACTCGCCGATGATGCACCTGCGACGCAGCCCGCGGGACGGGATGTTCGACCGCTTCGCCGAGCACGTCGAGGAGCTCCGGAGCCGAGGCCGGGACATCGGCGAGGAGGCAGTGGCGCATGGCGAGGCGTGACTACGAGGACGATCCGGAGGCACCGAAGGCGAACAGCCTCGTCCCCGCGGCGTCCGCCGTCGTCGTGGACGACGGCGGCCGGATCCTGTTGCACCGTCGCAGCGACAACGGAATGTGGGCCCTGCCGGGCGGAAAGATGGAGCTGGGCGAGTCGATCGGCGAGTGCGCGGTCCGGGAGACGCTGGAGGAGACCGGTCTGACGGTGGAGATCACCGGCCTCGTGGGGACGTACACCAACCCCGGGCACGTCTTCGCCTACGACGACGGCGAAGTGCGCCAGGAGTTCTCCATCTGCCTCCTGGCCCGGCCGACCGGCGGCACCCTCCGCACGTCGGACGAGTCCTTCGAGGTCGACTGGTTCACTCCTGACGAGGTGGACGACCTGCCGATGGTGCCGAGCATCCGCAAGCGCATCAGCGACTGGCGGGCGGGTTCGGGCCCCGTCGTCCGATAGCCGCCGCGCGCCGGCCCGCGGCCCCCGCCGGCCCGCGGCCCCAGCCGACCCGCGGCCCCCGCCGACCCGGGGGCCTCCGCCGGCCCGGGGCTCAGGCGCTGCCGCCGCCGCCCTTGCGCAGCAGGCGCTTCGCGCCGAGCACCACCGCGGTGGCCACCGCGAGGACGACCGCGCCGACCGTGAAGCTCCCGTCGTCCGCCGCGGCCCGGGCGCCCGCCGCCCCGGCGCCGCCCGGCTCGGGGGTTGCGGTCGAGGTGCCCGGCCCGGCGGCGTCCGCGCCCGCCTTCGGCACCGGTACGGCGACGACGCGGCTGCCCGCCCCCTCCGAGCCGAACATCAGGGTGGACCCGTCGGGCGAGTACGTCACCGACTCCGCCTGCGCCTGCAGCGGCGCGCCGATCCGCTCGCCGTCCCCCACCGGCCTCCCCGCCTTCCACGGGTAGGCGCGGGCGAAGAAGTAGCCGCGCAGCGCCAGCTGCTTGCCGTCCGGGGAGAACGCCCCGTCCGTCACCCACGGCACGTCCGCGACCCGCCGGAACAGGTTGGTCCCGGAAGCGCTGAGCCGCTGCGGGCCTTCGTAGAGGTGCCCGGCGTCCTCGCTCTTGCTGGCGATGTAGACCCGGCCCGTCACCGGATGCACCATCAGGGCCTCGGCGTTGCGCGGCCCGTCCTCGTAACGCACCGTGTACTGCACGGCCTTGACCGTCCGGTCGCCCAGTGCGTCCGGCTCGGGCAGCTCGTAGATCCACACGTGCCGCCACGAACCGATGTTGTCGCCGATGTCCCCGACGTACAGGTGACCGTCCGGCCCGAGCGAGACCGCCTCCACGTCGCGCGGCCGGCCGACCCCCGTCATCGTGATCCGGGCGACGGTGCGGCCGGTGGCGGAGTCGACGGCGTACAGGTAGGGACCGTCGTCGGAGTCGTTGTGGGTCCAGTACACGCCGGGGTGCTTGCGGCTGGCGGCCAGGCCGCTGGACTCGGTGATGCGCGGGTCGGCGATCGTGAAGGAGGCGGTGCCCGGCCCCTCGGCGGCCGCGGCGGCCCCGGCCGCCGGCCCGGACAGGGCCACCGCCGCCAGCACGGCGGCGCTCGGGAGGGAACGCAAGAAGAGGCGCATCCTCCCAGCCTGCCATCCGCGCGGGGGTGGTCAGGCTCACAGCACCGGCGCGGGCGTGATCCGCGATGATGACCGGATGCGTTTCATGTTCGTCGGCGACTCCATGACCATCGGACGCGCGGGCGACTTCACCTGGCGCTACCGGATGTGGCAGCACCTCAACGCGACCTTCGGCGGCCCCTACAAGATCGTCGGTCCGCGCAGCGAGGTGTACGACACGTTCGCCGACGCGCCCGTCTCGCACGAGTACGCCGACCCGGACTTCCCCGCGCACGCCCGCCGCCATCTCGCGGGCTGGGGCGAGGGCTGGCTGCACATGCACCCGCTGATCGGCGCGGCGGTGGCCGCGCACAAGGTCGACGTGCTGCTGGTCTCGCTCGGCCTGATCGACCTCGGCTTCTACACCGACGCCGACCAGACCGCCGAGAACGTCCGCCGCTTCGTCACCGCCGCCCGCGAGGCCCGGCCGGGCGTACGGATGGTCCTGCTGCCGGTGATCCCGAACGTCCGGGCCGAGGCCGACGCGCCGTTCGCCGCCCAGTGCGCCCGCTTCAACGAACTGCTGGCGAAGGCCGTGGCGGACCTGGACACCCCCGCCTCGCCGATCCTGCTGGGCGCGCGCCCGCAGGCGTACGACATCCACCGGGACACCTACGACGGCACCCATCCGAACGCCTCGGGCGAGCACCGCCTGGCGGGCGAGTTCGCCGACGCCATGCACCAGGCCTGGGGCCTCGGCGGGCCGTACGCGATGCCGTAGCGGCACCGCGTACGGGGACCGCGCGCGCCGGCCGCGTCCGCACCTACCGGACCCGCGTCCGCACGTACGGGCCCCGCGTCCGGGGCCGCACGCGGTCAGCCGACGACGAACGTGAGCACCGCCGGGTCCCCGTCGGCGCGCGGTAGGCGGACCTGCGCGGTGCCGGGCCGGACCGCCCGGACCTCCCACTCCTCGTACCCGGCGCCGGTGGCGTCCGCGCCCCGGAACACGATCACCGCGTCGCCCCGCACGCTCGGCTCCGGCAGCCGCCGACCCACCCGCGCGCGGCGGAGCAGTGCGGTCTCCCCCACCCTCAGGGAGCCGGTGAAGCCGTCGTCCGCGGCCGTGAGGACCCGGCCGCGGACCGACGGCACCGACGGCCCCGACGGCACCGACGGCACCGAGGCTCCCGCGGACGCGCTCGCCGAGGCCGGCGGCGCCGGGGCCCGGGACACGCCGCCCCCGCACCCGGTGAAGAGCGCGAGGGCGGCGAGGCAGGCCAGGCGGCGGTCAGCCACCGTCCCGCACGTTGAACGCGAGGAGCATCTTGGTCCGCCGGTCCAGCTGGAGCGCGGTGGACGCCGCGTTCCGGTAGACCGCCTCGGCGTCCGCCACGGCCGCGCCGAAGGTGGAGTCCTTGATCCAGTTCCCGTCGGTGTCCACGGGGGTGGACAGGTCGTACGAGCCGTTCGCGAAGTTCAGCCACGCGGCGAGCAGTTGCGTCGACGTCGTCCGCCGCGGGTCCGGCGAGCCGTTGCTCAGGATCCCGTACGCCTCCGCGCGGGTGAGCGGCCCGTACACGGAGCTCATGAACGAGACCACGCTCAGCAGGCAGTCCAGCTGCGCCGCAGGGAGCCGGCCGATGACCGCCCGCCCGCCGAACTGGTTCATCCAGTAGGCCTGGTCGTGCGCCTGCTTCGTGTTGCCGGTGGTGATCACGGCCGCGGTGTCGGAGGCGGTGCCCCCGTCGTCGTCGCGGCCGGTGAACGTCAGCGTGGACAGGCAGGCCCGCCCGTACGCGTGCGAGCGGGTCGCCGTGACGTTCCGGGGCTGGACCGACGGGCTCAGCGGCGGGTCGGCGGCCGGCGGGTTCACCAGCGACAGGAGGCTGTCGGAGGTGCCGTCGCCCCAGGCCCAGGTCAGCGTCAGGTCGTCGCTGCCCGGGTCGGTCGAGGAGCCCTTCACCGCCACCGGGACCCCGGCGTGCGCGACGTACGCCCGCCGGCCGTTGTACGTCGTCCGGCCGTCCGGGGCGATGACCGCCGTCGGGCGGACGTTGCCCGTCACCACGCTGGTGCTCGCGCAGGTGGTGGTGTCGTCGTCGCCGCCGCACACCTCGATGCGGAAGGTGCCGTCGTCCCCGTACGTGTGCGGCTGCGAGAAGGTCAGCGTCCCGTCGGGGCGGACGTGCTCCTCCGTGCCGGACACCGACTGCGGACCGTTGCCGTCACCCCAGTCGACGGTGACGGACAGCGGGTCGAGCCAGCCCGGGTCGGTGGTCTTCCCCGTGAGGGTGACCTCGGTGTTCTCCGGTCCGCCGGCCACCGGATCGAGGGACACCGCCGGGGCGACGTTCGTCACGGTGACGCTGGAGGTGTCGGTGTCGGTGTTGCCGGCGGCGTCGGTGACCTTCAGGCCGATCGGGAACACGCCGTCCTGCCCGACCGCGCGGAAGGTGGGCCGCAGGCCGGTGGCGTCGTCGTGGTCGCCGTCGCCGTCGAGGTCCCAGGCGTAGGACACGAGGGCCCCGGCCGAGGCCGCCGTGCCCTTCGTGGAGGCCGACCCGTCGAGCTGGACGTCGGTGCCCTCGGCCGTGGTGTACGGGCCGCCGGCGCGGGCGGTCGGGAGGCACTCCGCCGGGACGGTCGTGCTGGTCGTCACCGTCATCTGGTCCGAGCTGGACGTGGCGCCCTGCCCCATGCCCCGGGCCGCGAAGACCCGCCACAGCAGGCACTGGTCGGCCCCGCCCGTGTTGGTCCGGTCGGCGGCGAGCACCGCGTCGCGGGCGTCGAGGAAGCTCGGCGAGGACGGCGTGTTCTTCAGCCCGTCGACCAGGAGCTGCTGCGTGTACGCGATGCCCTTCGCCTTGCGGACGTCGTACATCGTGGCGGCCCAGATCTCGCCGTTGTCGTGCACGTCCTTGGCGGCGTCGTAGGTGGCGTAGGTCCAGGGGTGCCTGTCGTACGCGGCGTGGCGCAGGCCCCGCGTCGCGTCGCCGCTGTCGTACTCGCCCACCACCGCGTCGCCCCACTTCAGGAACGAGACCACGTCGCTCCAGCCCTCGCCGAGGGAGTCGGTCTGGGGACCGCCGCCGAAGGTGCCGCCGCCGACCAGGCGGCTGGACAGGCCGTGCCCGTACTCGTGCGCGATCACGTCGCCGTCGAAGTCCCCGTCGCGCCAGGCGTACCGGGGTGCCGTCCACATGTACATCTGCATGCGGGGGCTGTTGCCGTCCGGCGGGGTGTAGAAGTTGGCGTTGTTCAGGCAGCGGATCGTGTTCGGCGGGGTGGCGTCGTCCGTGCAGCCGTCGTCCCAGCCGTCCTGGGCCTCCGCCAGCACCGGGTCGTTCTGCGCCCCGCCGCGGCCGAAATTGTCCGCCTGGAAGTTCCCCGCGGCCTCGTCGAACCCGAGGCCGTACAGGTAGTCGTGCATGACGTTGGTGTAGTAGAAGAGCTGCGTGACCGCGGCGTCCAGGTCGGCGTCGAGGTTGGCCTGCGTATGGCTCCGGTTGGTGCGCCAGGTGTCGCCGAACGCGTAGTCGAAGTGCTGGAAGTCCGGGTCGCCGGAGGCCGGCGACCGCGGCCTCGCGGCGTCGGCGCTGTTGTCGTTGTCCTCGTCCCGGTAGGCGTTGACGTTGTTGCCCTGGGTGAGCCGGTCGGCCACCCACGAGCCGTCCCGGCCGGTGAACGGGGTGACCGTACGGGCGGCGCCCGCCGCGTCCGGGTGCTGGGTCGTGAACACCGTGCCCCGGGGGCCCGACCTGCGGTAGAGGTTCTCGCGGCTGAGGATCGCGCCGCTCTCCGCGTCGACCACGGTCTGGTACCAGGCCTGGCCCGAGGCCTCGATGTCGGTGAGCCAGGCCGCGCGCAGCGTCCGGCCGTCCCGGGACGGGAACCAGACCAGTTCGGCCGTGACGTCGCTGGGCTTGTGCAGCTGCTCGGCGTAGCGGTTCCTGAAGCGCTGCTTGCCCTTGTCCCGGTTGTCGGCGCCGGGCAGCACGTGCCTGACCCGCAGGCCGTGGGCACCGGCCGACTCGTCGAGGGCGTCCTGCGCCGTCAGCTCCACGGACCCGGCCGGGGCCCCCGTGGCGGCCCGGCCACCGACCAGGACCAGCCGGCCCCGGCTGTCGACGGTGGCCGTCAGCAGACCGCCGTGCACCCGCATCCCGTCCACGACCTGACCGATCGTCACCTGGTGGGCGCCGTTGTGCTTCGTGAGGTACGAGGCGGCCACGACCAGCTGCCCGGCCTGCTCCTCCGAGAGGCCGAACTCCGTACGGTGGTCGCGCACGTACTGCAGCACGATCCGCTCGGCCGGCATCCGGGAGGGCCCGGTCAGCCAGCCCTGCGGGTCGTAGACCATCCGGGCGTGACCGCTCGCCGGGTCCTTGCGCACGAACGGCCCGACGGACCCCTCCGGATGCGGGGCCGCGGCCGGCGCCGGGGCGAGGGCCAGCAGTATCGCCGCGGTCGTGGCCGCGGTCAGGAACCTCGTACGGAATCGCCTACTGGTCACCGACTGGCCTCCCGAGAGCCGACGCACCCCCCGGGTCCGCAGTCCGGACCCGCGCGCTGCCCCTGTGAAGTAACCCAGCCGCGATCAAGGGTCAACGAGCCCCGCCGGGCACGGGGACTTGATTGGAGCGGACTCCAACCAGTTGGCTGGGGACCATGAAGTACACGCAGCTCGGACGCACCGGACTCAAGGTCAGCCGACTCGTACTCGGCACCATGAACTTCGGCCCGCAGACCAACGAGGCCGACAGCCACGCGATCATGGACGCGGCCCTCGACGCGGGTCTCAACTTCTACGACACGGCGAACGTATACGGGTGGGGCGAGAACAAGGGCCGCACCGAGGAGATCATCGGCACCTGGTTCGCCCAGGGCGGCGGCCGCCGCGACAAGGTGGTCCTGGCCACCAAGGTCTACGGCTCCATGTCGCGCGAGGGCGACACCTGGCCGAACGAGGACCGGCTCTCGGCGCTCAACATCCGCCGGGCGGTCGAGGCCAGCCTGAAGCGGCTCCGGACCGACCACATCGACCTGTACCAGTTCCACCACGTCGACCGCCGGACCCCCTTCGAGGAGATCTGGCAGGCCGTCGACGTCCTGATCCAGCAGGGCAAGATCCTCTACGCGGGCTCGTCCAACTTCCCCGGCTACAAGATCGCCCAGGCCAACGAGAAGGCCGCCCGGCGCGGGATGGTCGGCCTGGTCAGCGAGCAGTGCCTGTACAACCTCTCCGAGCGGCGGGCCGAGATGGAGGTCATCCCGGCGGCCCAGGAGTACGGCCTCGGCGTGATCCCGTGGTCCCCGCTGCACGGCGGGCTGCTCGGCGGGGTCATCAAGAAGGAGGTCCAGGGCGGCCGCCGGGCCTCCGGCCGGTCCGCCGACGCACTCGCCGTCACCTCGGTGCGCGCGCAGATCCAGGCCTACGAGGACCTGCTCGACAAGCACGGCCTGGAGCCGGGCGAGACCGCCCTGGCGTGGCTCCTCACCCGGCCCGGCGTGACCGGTCCGATCGTCGGCCCCCGGACGGTGGAGCAGCTGGAGTCCGCGCTGCGGGCCGTCGAGCTGGAACTCGGCGAGGAGGTCCTGGCCGGGCTGGACGAGGTCTTCCCCGGCCCGGGCCCGTCCCCGGAGGCCTTCGCCTGGTAGCACCCGGCACCGGGCACCGGGTACGACGCGACCGCCGGGCGGCCTACGGCCGCCCGGCGGTCGGCGGGTCGGTGCGGTTCACGGGGGCCGGGCCGCCCGCTACTTCATCGCCGCCGCCACGATGACGACGACGAACATCAGCGCGAGCACGCCGGCCATGACACGGTTCCTGGTCTTGGGGTCCACCCATCGAGCGTAACCGGAGGCGCGGCTCACCCCGTCAGCGGCCAGGAGGCGACCGTCTCGTAACGGGGCTGCTCCCCGGGCACACCACTGACCGGAAGCCGGCTGCGCACCAGGTGCACGTCCCCGACCTGCCAGTACGCCCCCTCGAACGCACCGAGCTCGGCGGTGTAGGGACGCATGTCGGCCCGGTTGCGGCTGCGCGCGACGGTCAGGTGGGGGGTGTAGCGGCGGTGCTGCTCCATCGGGATCCCGGACCGCCGGGCGGCGGCGTCGGCCCGGTCGGCCAGCAGCCGCATCGTGTCGATGCCGCCCGCCGCCCCGATCCACAGGGCGTGCCCACTGAAGTGTCCGGCACCGTGCAGACGGAGCCGGAACGCCTCGGTCCGCTCGGCCGCGCGGGCGAGGCGGGCGTGCAGCTCGGGCAGGAGGTGCTCCTCCACGTCGCCCATGAAGGCCAGCGTGAAGTGCCATCCCTCGTGCGGGGTCCAGCGCAGCTCGCGGCCGGTCCGGGCCAGCGGGTCCACGACCCGGGCCAGCTCGGCGACGGCCTCCGGGGGCGGAAGCACGGCGACGAACAGTCTCATACCGGCGACGATAGCCGGGGGCGGGGCGGGCAGGGGGGTAGACGGGGACGGACGGGGCTGCGTGGGCGCATCGGTGTGGGAGTTGGCTCGCTTCGGGGGGCGGTCCCGTGGTGTGTGGGTCCCCTCGCCTCTTGACCCGGTATGGCCTGCAGGCCTCCCCCAGCTACCGCTGGGAGGTGCCCCCAGCGGCAGGCCCACCCC
>NZ_JOGB01000064.1 GCF_000719335.1 Streptomyces sp. NRRL S-87 | reverse complement strand
GTCTACTACCGCCCCTCGGATGTGACCTGCGCCCTGTGGGCCGCCTCACCGCCCCCACCCCCCGAACCCACCCTCCGTAACCGGACGAACCCCCTCAGGTGTGCGTCCCGGGGGCTCAGCAGAGCATGGGCGAACTGGGGTTGGTGCAGGAGTCGCTTCCGGGACCACCGATGTTGTGGTTGGATCCGGATCCGCCATCGAGGACGTCGGTGCCGGGGCCGCCGAGCAGTTGGTCGTTGTCGGCGCCGCCGAGCAGGTGGTCGTCGCCGTTGTCGCCGAGGACGTGGTCGTCCCCGCCGCCACCGTCGATCCGGTCGTTCCCGTTGCCTCCCATCAGCTCGTCCGGCCCGTCTCCACCGCAGATGAGGTCGGGGCCGTTGTGGCCGTTGACGGTGTCGTGGCCGGCTCCCGCGATGATGACGTCGCGCCCCGGGGTGCCGTTGATCTGGTCGTCCCCGGCGGTTCCCGTGATCGTCGCGGGCTCGCCGAAGCAGGTCGGGCCGGCCGCGTTGACGGTCGTCGTCTGCGTGGCGGTGTTGTTTCCGCCGTTCGGGTCGACGGTCGTCGCGGAGGCGGTCACCGAATTGACGGCGGTCCCCGCGCTGTTCGCCGTCGCCGTGATCAGCCGTGTCGCGCTCATGCCGGACGTCAGCGTTCCGATGTCGCACCTGACGACGTCAGGCCCGGAGGACGTCTTCGTGCACCCGCTGCCCGAGACGAAGGTGAACGACGGCGGCAGCGTGTCCGTCAGGACCACCCCGGTCGCCGTTCCCGGACCACCGTTGGTGACCACGACCGTGTACGTCACGTTCTGACCAGCCGTCACCGGGTCCGGACTGTCGGTCTTGGTGACCGAGAGGTCTGCCGTCTGCGGATTGACGACGGTGTCCACGGTCGCGGTGTTGTTGTCCGGGGAGGGGTCGGCCACGGCCCCGGTGATCGTCGCCTCGTTGGTGAAAGTGCCCTCGGCGGTGGCCGTCGCGGCGATGGTCCTGGTCACGCTCGCGCTCGCCCCGGGGTTGAGAGTCCCGATCTGGCACACCACCTCATCGGAGCCGGGCGCCGTCTCCGCGCAGCCCGGGCTGCCGGACGTGAAGGTGAACGAGTCCGGGAGACGGTCCGTGACCGTGACGCCGTACGCCGTGTCCGGGCCGTTGTTCGTGGCCGTGAGCGTGTAGGTCACCTCCTGACCTACCGTCACGGGGCCGTTCTCCGTCTTCGTCACCGCGAGGTCGGCCGTCTCGGCCTCCGTGATCTTGGCGACGAACGCATCGCTGCTCCCGTTGAAGCTGGTATCGGGGCCGACGGTGGTGGGGAAGCCGAGGCCCGTGTCGTTGAGGGTCTGGCCCACCACATAGGCGGCGCCGGACGGGCTCACCGCCACGCCATAGCCGATGTCCAGGCTGAGGCCGCCCACGTAGCCGGCGTAGACGAGAGAGCCGCCCCCGGGGGCGACCTTGGTGACGAACCCGTCGTAGTCGCCGCCGTAGGTGAGGTCGGGACCGACGGTGACGGGGAACGTCGCCTGTGTCGACGTGGTCTGTCCCGTGATGTAGGCGGCGCCCGCGGAGTCCACGGCGACGCCCCGGGGGATGTCCACACCGTTCCCGCCGATGTAGCCGGCGTATCCCAGCGTCGCGCCGCCGGGCTGCACCTTGGCGATGAACGCGTCGTCGGTCAGGCCGCCGGGACCCCCGTTGTGCGTCAGGTCGGGTCCGACGGCGACGGGGAACGTCGTCTCGGTGGAGCGGGTCTGGCCGGTCACATAGGCCGCGCCCGTAGCATCCACGTCGATCCCGAAGCCGAAGTCCGTGCTGTCACCGCCGATGAAGCCCGAGTAGTCGAGCGCGGCACCGGACGGGTTGACCTTGGTGACGAAGGCGTCGCCCCCGCCCCCGGGACCACCGTTGTGGGAGAGGTCGGGCCCCACCGTCACGGGGAACGTGGTCTCGGTGGAGACGGCGTGGCCCGTGAGGTAGGCGGCACCCGCCGAGTCCACGGCGATGCCGTAGGCCTCGTCCTCCTGCTGACCGCCGATGTAGCCGGCGTAGACGAGGGAGTTGCCGTCGGGGTGGACCTTGGCGACGAAGGCGTCCAGGTCCTGGTTGTGCGTCAGGTCGGGTCCGACGGTCTCGGGGAACGTGGCCTGGTTCGAGCTGGTGACTCCGCCCACGTACGCGGCCTTGCTGGAGTCCACGGCGACGCTGCGGCCGCGTTCCAGGCTGTCCCCGCCGATGTAGCCGGCGTATTCCAGGGCGGAGCCACTGGGGTTCACCTTGGCGATGAAGGCGTCGAGTCCACCGTTCGCGGTGGTGTCGAGTGAGCCAGTCACCGGAAAGTCGGTCGACAGCGTTTCCCCCGAAACGTACGCGGCGCCATCGGAGTCGACGGCGATGCCGAGACCCCGGTCGAGGAGGCCTCCGCCGAGATAGCCGCAGTAGACCAGACTCGTGCCGTCCGGTGCGACCTTGGCGACGAAGCCGTCGGTGAAGCTCATCGAGGTGCCGTTGAAGGTGAGGTCGGGGCCCACGGTCTCGGGGAACGTCGGCTCGCTGGACGAGGTCTCTCCCGTCACGTAGGCGGCGCCGGACGAGTCGACCGCGACGGCGAAGGCGATGTCCTGGTTGCCACCCCCGACGAAGCCCGCGTACACGAACGTGGCCGGGTCGATCACCAGCGGGCGCGTGCGGTCGTACGAGCCGACCTCAAAGCCGAAACCGGCCGTGACCGTATCCGTATCCGTGCCCTCGGTCTTGCCCCTACTCGTGGCCTTGGTGAGGCGGAACGCGCTGGACACAGGGTCGGGACGGCCGCCTTCACGACCGGGCTGGTGGCTGACCGGAGCGGAGTCGGTGAAGGCGCGCACACCGGTCGCGACCCGCATCGCTCCTGAACGGTCCAGGGTGACGCCGGACGCGCCGCGCCAGGCCATCCGGATCCGTCCGGGATCTGCGCCCGGGTCCACTCGGAACTCGTACTTGAGGCTGCTGCCCGTCCCCCAGTACGCGAGGTCGATCCCCGGCCAGAGGTCGTGATAGACGAGGCGGCCGTACGTACGCAAGCCGGTCCGCCACTTCGCGGGCGATCCCTTGAAATAGCTCACCCTGCCGGGCGCCGGCGCCTCGGCCACGGGCGCTGTCGGCTTCGCGTCCACGAAGTCGAGCTTGAGGACCCAGCGCTGTCTCTTCTCGGAGTTCTTCGTGTCGGGACCGGTGAGGCCGTACGTCAGGCCCGTCGGACCGAACGACACCGAGGTCTCGGCGCCCTGCAGGTAGTAGTTCACCCCGTCGCCCGCCTGGCCGCGATTCTCGACGAAACGCAGCGGCAGTGCGGTGAACTTCGCTTTGACGTCCCGTTCCTGTGTGGTGTCGGACGGTGCCGCACCCGGCACACGGGCCGCCTGCGCAATCGCCGGCTGGGTAAAGCCCACGCTCTCTATCGCCGGGTTCGCGCTCCCGGCGCCCGCCATGAGCACGCCCAGTACCGCACCGACCACGAGCATCCGCCGCATCGTCCGGCCCGCTTTCCTCTTGTGCCGTACCCCCCTCTTCCTGTCGGACGTGAGCATGCAGCACGAAGCCCGGCCGTCTCCCCATCCCCGCCGGAGCCGACGCGTACAGTCACCGATCGGCCGAGGAGGCGTGCGCTGAGCTTCCCCCGGTGTGCGGGAGGTGCTGGGGCGGCCGTCTCGCGCTCGCGAGACGACCACCACGGCAAGAACTGCCCCGGCCCTCCAGGCCAGAGGACTGATCACCGCCGTTTGCGGCTGGTGACAGCGTTCTTACCGGCACCCCGACTGCCGAGGATCAGGCGTTGGAGAGACTGATCTGGTCGTTGAAGACCACCCACTTCTGCCCCGGGTCGGCGGCGTCGCACGGCTTCGTGGAGAGGTTCGGGGTCCCCCAGGCGTTGGCGAAGCAGTAGGCCGGGGCGAAGGTGAGGGAGATCTGCTGGCCCGACACGCTCCAGTACTGCCCGGGGTCGTTGGGGTTGCACGGCTTCGTCGAGACCTGCGCGGTGTTCCAGGTGTTGGCCAGGCAGTAGCCGCGCGCATTGGCGAGGGAGATCTGGTTGCCCGAGACCGTCCAGTGCTGCCCCTGGTCCGCGGCGTCGCACGGCTTCGACGAGACGCTCGGGGTCCCCCAGGCGTTGGCGAGACAGTACCGACCGGGGGTGCGTGCGACCTGCTGGGCGGCGCTCGCCGCCCCTGCCTCGCCTGCCGGCAGGAGGGAGGCCGCCACAGCGAGCGCGGTGAGGGCCAGGGTCTTGCGGAGGGCGATTCCCATGATGCGGATTCCCATCTATCTCTGTACGGGTCGGACGATTTACGCACGACCAAATCGCGGCGTTATCCGGCTCGAATCCGAGCCCATGGAAATTGATACCAGCCACCACGCACCCCTCAGGAAAATTGTGCAATTCGTTCACCCGAAGCAGGTAGTCCACAGATGATCCGATGATCATTGATCTTGCACATCATGGCGGCGTACGCGTCGAATTGACCCTCGCGCTCCCGCCGAAATATGGCCGAAAAGCGGCTGCCCGCACATTCGGCCGACCGCGACCGCCGCGGCCGGCCCGGGGTCCGGGCCATACCCCGTCTGACCAGGCCAGGTCTCCGACATCGGCCCAGACGACACGTGCACGCAGGGCTCGAATCCGGCGCGCCGCAATCCCTCCCCTCGCGCCGAGCACCCGTGAATTAGACCCCGGAAACGCGACAACCGGACGCGATATTCGAATTGCCGAAACGTTTTGCGCGCACCGCTTCGCCATATCTCACCTCCGCACCGCCAGGTGCGACATCCAGCCGAATGGTCGCGCACGATGAACACGAGCCGGCACTTCGGTGCACGTAGCCGAAAACACGTGACTCGGGCCGCCTCCGCGCGAAGACCTGAAACCGGGCGGGTGGACCGCGGCCGAACGGTCGGCGCGGGACGGCAGCGGCTTCCACGCCGTGCGCTGCACCCGCGGGGCCGACGGCCCGGGGCGGGCAGGGTGCCCACGGCACCCTCGACGTCGTTAGGCAGCACGTGACTTGGCACCTGTTCCCACCTGACCACGGCGCCTTCCTCCAGGCCCGCTGCGGCCTGTGTCTGCGCCCCGGCCCCGCCGCCGCCCTCGACGACTCCCTGGATGCCCTGTACGAAGCGGGGCGGGCGCATCTCGCCGAGGCCCACCCCGGCGCGCGCCTGGACGCGATCGAGGTGACGGCCGGTCGCCCCGAGGGCGGCTGGGACGGCACCGAAGCGCCCCACGCGTGGATGAACAGGTGCTTCCCGTCCCTGTGGTGACGGGGCCGGCGACGCCGGCACCACCCACCGACGCCGGCACCGCCCCCGACGCCGTCCGGCGGCGCGGCACCGCCCCGGTGCCGGCCGCCGCCACGGGGCTACACCCGGCAGGTCGGGTCGTGCGCGGGGAGCCGGCCCGTGCGCAGGTAGGCGTTGACGCGGTCGTCGACGCAGGCGTTGCCGTACTCGCCGTACAGGCCGTGCTGGCGGGCGCCGTCCACGGTGAGCAGCCGGGAGCTCGGCCACTGCGCGCGCACGGCCCGGGCGCCGGCGTAGACGGTGCGGGGGTCGCCGGTGGCGGCGACGAGGAGGGCCGGGACGTCGTTGTCGAGCACCGTCGGCTCCTCGGCGGGGCGGCCCCAGAACTCGCAGGGGGTGATGTTGTCGGCCAGGGGGCCGGCGAGGGGGAACCGCTCGCGGGAGGCCTGGACCGCGCGCCAGTAGCTGCCGACGCCGCGCCGCTCGGCGACGTCGCCGCAGACGATCGCGGTCATCTGGCTGGCGGGGGCCGAGCCCGCCCCGGTCAGCAGGAACTCCAACTGGCCGGCGAGGGCTTCGGACGGCTCGACCGGCTTCCGGTCGGCTGCGGACGCCAGGAGGCGGACGGTCCCGGCGAGGTCGGCGCGCCGCCCGTCGAGGTCGCTGCCGAGGCCGCCGACGAGGACGGCGGGCAGGACGTGCTCGTCCAGCAGGTACGGCGTCCCCGTCCCGATCCGCAGCGGCTCGTGCGCGGCGGCGTCGAGGATGCGCGCCACGGTGCCCAGGACCTCGGCGCGCGTGGCGCCCAGCCCGTAGGTGCCGTGCCGTGCGGCGGCCCACGACGCCCATGCGCGCAGGGCCGCCTCGTTGGCCGCCCGGGCGCTGTGGAGCAGGGTCTGCTCGTAGAGCTGCGGGGAGTTGACGCCGTCGAGCACCATGCGGTCGGTACGGCCGGGGAAGAGCTGCGTGTAGACCTCGCCGAGGTAGCTGCCGTAGGAGTAGCCGAGGTAGGACAGGGTGTCCGCCCCGAGGGCGGCGCGGACGACGTCCATGTCGCGGGCGGTGTTGCGGGTGGTGACGTACGGCAGCACGTCGCCGTGGGCGCGTTCGCACCGCCGGGCCAGGTCGCGCGCGACGGCGACCTCCCGGAGGTACGCCGCCCGGTCGGTGCCCGCGGAGCGCAGCGGGGCCGAGCCGAGGTCCCATCCGCAGTCCAGCGGGGTGCTCCGGCCGACGAAGCGCGGGTCCATGCCGATGAGGTCGTAGCGGCCGGCGACGTCCCCCATCACCGTCGACTTGGTCAGGGGCATGTGGAGGCTGGGCCCGGCCGGTCCCCCGTCGTTCAGCAGCAGCGGGCCGACGCGGTGGTCGGTGTCGGTGGCCTTCAGGCGGGATACGGCGACGGTGATCGTACGACCGCGGGGGGCGGCGTAGTCGAGGGGCACGGTGATGTCGGCGCAGTCGGCGCCGGCGGCGTCCAGTGCCCGGCCGAGCGTGTCGTCGGCGCCGAGGGCACACGCGTGCCAGTCCACGCGCTGGTGGTGGAAGCGGGCTAACGGGTCCGGGGCGGCAGCGGCGGTCGTGGTGATGCCGGCGGTGGTCGTCGTGGTGGCGGCGGCGGCGAGCAGCGCCATGCACGCCGCGAAGGCCTTGGAACGTCGGGAGGTTGGCATGCCCGCACCCTAGGAGCGATGGACACCTCCGGGCACTCCGGGAAAACCCGGAAACCGGGTGGGGTTGTCCCCGAGACGGGACGAGGCGGGGCTCGGGGTCCGCGCCGCCCGCGCCGGGACCGACGTGGAGGAAGAGGCGCGTGCGAAGTGGGGCTGCGGGCGGGCCTGTCGGTGGGGGCTGGCAGCATGTCCGCATGACTCGCGACGATCTTGACACACTGTTCGCCTCCCCCGCGGCTCTGCTCGCGGCCGGCCCGGACGGGCTGGGGGACCTGCCGGCCACCGGCGGCGGGCCGGGTCGCGAGGCCCATGCCCAGGCCGTCGCGATCCTCGACGGGGCCGAGGTCCCGCGGGCGGAGTTCGCCTCGTGGCTGCACTTCGCCGCGAAGGTACTGGGCCACGACGCCTACGCCGACCGGGTCGCCGAAGCCGAGCCCGGCATGCCGTGGCGGACCGTGTGGGCCTGGTGGCGGCCGATCGGCGCGTACCGGGCCGAGCCGAACCTGAGCGGGGACGCCGGCGTCGCGGTCCACGAGGGGCCGGACGGGCGTCTCCTGCTGAGGCTGTGGTCCCAGTGGACCCCGGAGCGCTGGCTCGATCCGGCCACCGGCGAACGGCTTCCCGCGCCCGCCGCGGGCGAGTGCACCGAGCGGCCGTACGACGCCCCCGTCGAGGGGCCGGTCCTCTTCGACCCGGACGAGGACCACGGCCTCTACCAGCCCGGGACCTGGGAGGAGCCCGCTCCGCTCGGCGGCGGCCGCGTGATGTTCTTCGATCCGCGTGGCGTCGTGGTCCTGGAGCGCAACGGCGCGGCGGCCGACGGGCGGGCGGGCTCCGAGGCCGTCTCCTGGGGCGAGGGCGCCCCGTGGTTCGCGGGGCCGACGGCGGCCGAGGCGCCCCTCGACGCGGCCCGCCTGGTGACGGCGTTCGGCGCGGACGGTACGGTGCTGCTGACGCAGGATCAGCTTCCCGCCGCGCTGGTCCACGAGCCCACCCGGGAGCTGGCGGTGACGGCGGGGCTGCCGACGTGGTTCGCCGCCGGAGTCGCCTCGTTCGGGCTGGCCTGGGCCGACGGGACGGCCCACGGGCTCGAGCCGGACGAGCACGGCCTGCTGCACCTGGGCACCTTCGACCTCCGGTACGCCGACACCGGGCGGGTGCTCGTCCACCCCGTGACGGGCGCGGTGTCGATGGTCCGCAACGGTACGGGGCCGTTCCCCTTCGCCCGGGACACCGAGACCTTCGTGCGACTGCTGGAGGCCGTGTACCGGTACATGGGCGCCTGCTGGGACGCGTACCCGGGTGAGGACGGCCAGCGGGACTTCCTGCGCGAGGTCGCCGCCCTCGAACCGCTCGCGGTGGACGAGGACGCGCCCCCGGGGGACGTGTGGGGGCACCTGTTCGCGGCCATCCTCGAGCTCAGCCCGTGGGGCTACTGACACCGGACGCCCCGCCCGCACCCCCAGTTCGTCGTCGCTGAAGCCGGCGCAGGCGGCGTCCGTACCGAAGGCCAGGGGGCGGAAGCAGACGCGGGCCACCCGGCGGGCCCGCTCCTCGTGGTGGAGGTGGACCACGCGGCGGTCGTCGGCCGCCCGGACACGGGATGACAACCCCGCTCTCTTGCAGCGCATCAAGGACGCCCGACAGCTCGTGACCGTGCTGAGGGCCTGCATCGACTCGAACGTCGAACTGCTCTTTGGATGACCTTGAGGAGAAGCCGGACTGCCGGCCGGGGACCCGGGATGGCTCCTCCACCACGTCGGCCCGCCGTCGTGTGAGGCAGAGCAGAGCCTGGGTGTCTCTCGTCCGGCCCATTCGGGCATGCGGCTGGCGCCGGAGTCAATAACGCTGGCTGAGAACCCATGACAGGCCCGTCTCCCGGTGGTCGATCGCGAACGAGGACGGCTCACGGCTGTGGGCGGTCCTCGCCCTGGCAGAGCGGGCGGCTCGTTGCGCGGATAGGCGGAGGAGGAGGAATGACACCTCTGGCTCGGATTCCGTTGGGCGGCGGTGGCTCTCTCCTGATCGAGGCCCCGGCCGGGTTGGAGGGTCCGGTGAAGGCCGGACGCATCGGCGATGCCATTCACGATCTGCCGGAGAGCCTGCAAGAGGCTCTGGAGCCGGTGACGGAGGCTGCCCGCATCACGCTCGAGCAGCTACGCAAGGCTCGCCCCGACGAGATCACGGTCGGGTTCGGTGTCGACCTCGCGGTCGAGGCCGGCGCCGTGATCACCAAGACCGGCGCCCATTGCCACTTGAACGTGACCATGGCGTGGAAGCGGAATGGTCCCCGCCATTCCCCCGCGGACGAGGCTCGGGGCTGATCGGGTGTTCGGCAACGAGCGACGGCCCGACAGCGACCCCGCTTCGGGACTGCCCCCTGCCGTGGCGCAGATCGTCGGCCCGGACGGGCGGGTGGCCGGCGTGGGGTTCCTGGTCGCCGAAGGCGTCCTCTTCACCTGTGCGCACGTCGCCCTGGCCGCGGGAAGCGGCCCGGGCGAGCAAGTGCGACTGGTCTTCCCGCACGCCCCGGGCGCACCCCGAGCCGAGGGAGAGGTCCTGGACGAGGCCTGGCGGGCCCCCGAGCGCGAAGACGTGGCCGTCGTACGCCTGCGCAGTACACCGGCAGGTGTGGAGGCCCTACCACTGGGCTCCGCGGCAGGCTGCCGGGGGCACAAGATCCGCTCGTACGGGTTCCCCGCCCAGGCCCCTCAGGAGGGCCACTACGGCTACGGCGAGGCCGGCGACCTGCTGCCGGCTGGCGAACCCAGAGGCCCGGTCTTGCAACTGACCAAGGCCAACGACCTCACCACCGGCTTCAGCGGCGGACCGGTCCTCGACGAGGTCACCGGCCTGGTCATCGGCATGCTCACCGCGATCACGGCCCCCGATACGTACACACGAGGGCAGGGCATCGCCTACGTCACCCCCACACAGGTACTGCGGGAGGTCTGGCCGGACCTGGTCGAGCGGGACGTGTGTCCCTACCGGGGACTGGAGCCGTTCACGGCGGAGCATGCCCAGTGGTTTCAAGGCCGGGAGGACGCAGTACGGCAGGTACTGGCGAACCTGGCCCGGCAGCAGCGCCTGGTGCTCCTGCTCGGCCCCTCCGGTTCGGGCAAGTCGTCCTTGGTCCAGGCCGGTGTCCTGCGGGCGCTGGCCGCGGGTGCACTGCCCGGCAGCGACCGCTGGCTGCCCGTCCTCGCCCGACCGAGGCGGGACCTGCCGGCTGAACTCGAACGCGCCGGGCTGCCCGGGGCCGCCACCGACGGGCTCGCCGCGGCCGTCACCCGCCGATTGGCAACCGAACCCGGGGCTCAGCGTGTCGTGCTGATCATCGACCAGTTCGAAGAGCTCCTCGCCCAGCCGGTCAACGGCGACCGGCAGGACCGCCGACTGGCCGGCGCGGAGGAGATCACGGCGGCGGTCCACTCGTCCGCCGAGCTCAGCATCATCCTGATCATGCGTGACGACTTCTACCCCCGGCTTGCTGCCCTCGCTCCCCAGCTGCTGGAAGCCGCGATGCCCGGGCTGCTCAACGTACCGGCCACCCTCAGCCGGCAGGACCTGCACGACATCGTCACCCTGCCCGCGCAGGACGTGGGGATCCACTTGCGGCCGGATCTGCCCGAGCGGATCGTCACCGACGTCCTCGCCGCGACACCCGAGGGGACCGCGGCCCAGCACGCACCCACCACCGTGCTGCCCCTGCTCGAGCTGACCCTCAGCCAGCTGTGGGAGCGGCGCGAGGACGGCTACCTCACCCATGAGGCGTACCGGCGCATCGGCGGAGTTACGGGTAGCCTGACCACGTGGTGCGACACCGCAGTCAACCAGCTGCCTCCCGATCACCAGCCCATCGCGCAGCAGATCCTGACCTCCCTAGTGCGACCGGCCGACCCCGCCCATAACGTTCCCCCCATCCGCGCACAGATCCCGCTCGACGAACTGCGCGACCTGGCGGCGAGCCCCGAGGACGGCCCCGGCAGCGGCAAGGCCGTCGACGACGTCATCACCGCCCTCACGCGCCATCGCATCATCACCACCCAGACGTTCCGTTCCCTCCAAGACCCTGACGCCCCTCCCGGGCCGCCGGTGGCCGAGCTGATCCATGACGCGCTCATCCGCGACTGGGGCACGCTGCGGGACTGGGTCAGCCAGGACCACCGCTTCCAGGAATGGCTCGACCGCACCCGCGAACGGAATGCCCGCTGGGCCGAGAAGGCCGACCCGGGAGACCTGCTCGGGGGAACGGCACTGGCCGATGGCCTCGACTGGTCGCAGAAGCGCCGCCTCCCAGGGGACATCGCTGCCTTCCTCACTGCCAGCAAGAACCGCCAACAGGCCGTCATCCGGCGCAGCAGACGCCTCAACACGGTCCTGGCCGGCTTGCTGGTCCTCGCCCTCATCGCCGCAGGCGGCGCCGTGTGGCAGTGGCGCGTGGCAGCCACCGGACGGCAGGCCGCACTGTCCCGCCAGCTCGCTGCCCAGTCCAACACGCTGCTTGGCACAAACCCCGAACTCGCCTCCCTGCTGGCAGTCCAGGCATACCGCGCCAGCCCCACTCCGGAGTCCGTCGCGAGCCTGCGAACCGCCGCCGCCCTCCCACTTCATCGGCGCTTGACCGGCCACACCGCAGAAGTGAGCTCGGTGGCGTTCAGCCCCGACGGACAAACGGTGGCCAGCGGCAGCTACGACACCACCGTACGACTGCGAGATATGGGCACCGGTAAGGTCCGCGCCACTCTCAATAGCATCGACGAGGTGGCTGCGGTGCGGTTCAGCCCCGACGGCAGCACCCTCGCCGTCGGCGGCGGCGGCGGTGCCGTGCGGCTGTGGAATGCCGCCACCGGCAAGATGCGTACCATTCTGTCCGGACATACCAGCGAGGTGCAGTCTGTGGCGTTCAGTCCCGACAGTCGCACCATCGCCACCGCCAGCTCTGATACGACCGTGCGGCTGTGGGATGCGGTCACCGGCAAGCAGCGGACCGTCCTGGAGGGCCACAGCGGTGTGGTGTTCTCCGTGGCGTTCAGTCCCGACGGCCGCACCCTCGCCACCGCCAGCGGCGACACGAGCGCACGGCTGTGGGACGTGGCCACCGGCAAGACCCGTACAACGCTCCAGGGCCACACCAGCGAGGTGTATTCGGTGGCCTTCAGCCCGGACGGCCGCACCCTCGCCACCGGAGGCCTAGATTTCACCGTGCGGCTGTGGGACGTGGCCACCGGCAAGACCCGTACAACGCTCCAGGGCCACGCCGGCGAGGTGTATTCGGTGGCCTTCAGCCCGGACGGCCGCGCCCTCGCCACCGCCCACGATCAGAAGTCAGTGATGCTGTGGGACGTGGCCAGCGGCGCCATCAGGACGGTCCTGTCCGGGCACACCGACCAGGTGTTTTCTTTGGCGTACAGCCCTGACGGCCATACTTTGGCCACCGGCAGCGCCGACAAAACCGTGCGGCTGTGGGACGTGGCCGGCAAGACCACCGGAACGGCATTGGTCGGACACACTGCCGAGCTGTATTCGATTGCATTCAGCCCGGATGGCCACACCGTCGCCACCGCCAGCTTCGACCGCACAGCACGACTGTGGGACGTGGGCAGCGGCAAGGTGCGTGCAACCCTGGCCGGGCATGGCCGCGAGGTCCTTTCGGTGGCCTTCAGCCCTGACGGCCGGACCCTCGCCACCGGAGGCCTAGACAGCACCGTGCGGTTGTGGGACACAGCCACCGGCAAGACCCGCAAGACCCTCCAGGGCCACGCCGGCGATGTGTATTCAGTCGCGTTCAGCCCTGACGGCCGCACCCTCGCCACCAGCAGTCGCGATTACGCCGTACGGCTGTGGGATGTGAGCACTGGCAAGACCCGCACCATCCTGGAGGGGCACACCGGCCCGGTATCCTCCGTGGCGTTCAGCCCTGACGGCCGCACTCTCGCCACCGGCAGCACCGACTACTCTGCACGGCTGTGGGACGTGGCCAGCGGCAAAACCCGCACCACCCTCATCGGGCACACCGACGAGGTGTACTCCGTGGCGTTCAGCCCCGACGGCCGCACTCTCGCCACCGGCAGCACCGACTACTCTGCACGGCTGTGGGACGTGGCCAGCGGCAAAACCCGCACCACCCTCATCGGGCACACCCACGAGATCGTTTCGGTGGCATTCAGTCCCGCCGGCCGCACTCTCGCCACCGGCAGCACCGACTACTCTGCACGGCTGTGGGACGTGGCCAGTGGCAAAACACTCACCACCCTCAACGGGCACACCGACTCGGTAACCTCCGTGGCGTTCAGCCCCGACGGCCGCACCCTTGCCACAGCAAGCAGCGACAAGACCGCGCGGCTGTGGGATGTCGGCGGCGCCCTCCCTCAGCCCGCCACGGCGATCGAGAAGGTCTGCCGGGCCGTAGCCCGCGACCTCACTCCAGCGGAGCGGACGGCCTATATGCCTGGCCGATCCCCCAGCCCTGCGTGCCCCGAAGGCTCAGGGGAAGCTTGGCGGGCTTAGCGTTGTTCTTTCGACGGGAACTACCGGGGCCCCGTGTACAAGAGCCTGGCCGAGTCACAGACGACGATGAGAAGAGACCGCATGGCGAAGGACACCAGCAGACGGCGGGTCGCGACCGCACCGTCATCGTGCCGGTCGCCCTCGGCATCATCCTGCTGACCCTGCTCGCGCTGCTCCGGTCCGTGCTGGTGCCGGTCCTGCTGGGGCGACGGTCGCGCTGAACTTCCTGGCGACGCTCGGCGTGTCCGCGCTGGTCTTCGAGCAGCTGCTGGGCTTCGGCGGCACCGACGCGTCGGTGCCGCTGCACGGGTTCGTGTTCCTCGTGGCGCTGGGCGTGGACTACAACATCGTCCTGATGTCGCGGGTGCGCGAGGAGTCCCTGGTCCACGGCACCCGCGAGGGCGTGCTGCGCGGACTGGTCACGACGGGAGGGGTGATCACCTCCGCCGGGGTGGTGCTCGCGGCGACGTTCGCCGCACTGATGGTGATCCCGTTGGCCTTCCTCGTGCAGATCGCGTTCATCGTGGCGTTCGGCGTCCTGATGGACACGGTTGTCGTGCGGTCGCTGCTGGTGCCGGCGCTGGTCATCGACATCGGCCCGCGCGCCTGGTGGTCCAGCGCCCTCGCCCGGCCCGCACCGTCGACGCGGTCCTGACGTCGAACGGCCGCCACCTGTAGGGACCGGGGCCGTGCCTCGGGCTCCCGGCGGGCGGCACCCGCCCGCCGGGTTGACCCTCCCCCTACGTCAGGCTCGAGGCTGTGAGCGAACGAAAGGGCAGGTCCATGGGCTACACCGTCGGTCAGGTCTCGGCTTTCGCCGGGGTGACCGTGCGCACGCTCCACCACTACGACCGGACGGGGCTCCTCTCGCCCGGCGACCGCAGCCGGGCCGGGTACCGCCGCTACGACGACGCCGACCTCGCGCGGCTCCAGCAGATCCTCTTCTACCGCGAACTGGGCTTCGCCCTCGACGAGATCGCCGAGATACTCGCAGACCCGCAGGCGAACGCGCTGGAGCACCTCAAGGCCCGGCAGCGGCGGCTGGCCGAGGAGATCGCCCGGCTGCAGCGGCTGGCCGAGGTGGCCGAGCGGGCGGTCGAGGTCCAGCGGACCGGGGTGTCCCTCACGCCCGAGGAGCGGTTCGAGGTCTTCGGCGAGATCGTCTTCGACCTCAGCTACGCCACCGAGGCGCAGCTGAAGTGGCAGGACTCCGAGGGGCACCGGCGGGCGATGGCCCGGGCCGCCGCCCACACCAAGGAGGACTGGCGACGGCTGATGGGTGAGGCGGCCGGCTGGCGGGCGGAGCTGCTCGCCGCCTTCGAGGACGGCGAACCGGCCGACGGCGAACGGGCGATGGACGTCGCCGAGGCCCACCGGCTGCACGTGTCCCGCTGGTTCACACCGTGCCCGCCGGACATGCACCGGCGCGTCGCCGCCGACTTCGCCGCCGACCCGCGCGCCTTCGCCCTCGTGGTGCCGCCCTCGCAGCAGCGTCCGGGGCTGGCCGCCTACCTGCAGGAGGCGGTCCGCGCGAACGCGTCGCGGCGCGCCGGTGACCTGCCCGCACCCACCGCATCACACGTGAGGAAGACCGATGAGGATCCTGATCGCCACGGCGGGCTCGCGAGGTGACGTCGCGCCCTACACCGGGCTGGGCGTCGCACTCCGCCGGGCCGGGCACGAGGTCGCGCTGGCCGCCACGGAGGGCTTCGGGCCCCTGGCCGCCGAGGCCGGGCTGGAGTTCCGTCCGCTGCCGGCGGACCACCGCCGGCACGGGGGCGTCCGGGGGAAGCGCGAACTGGTGCGGGCCGCCGCCTCGTTCGTCACCGAACTGGGCGAGGGGTTCGCCGACGCGGTGGACGGGGGCACCGACCTGCTCCTGCTGTCGGCCACCACCGCACCGCTCGGCTGGCACGTCGCGGAGGCCACCGGGACGCCGAGCCTCGGCGTGTACCTCCAGCCCACCGCCCCGACGGGCGACTTCCCGCCCCCCGTGACGGGAACGCGGTCGCTGGGCCGGTTCGGCAACCGCGCGGCCGGGCGGTTCGCCCTGCGCATGGCCGACCGGGTCTTCGAGCCGGCGGTGGCGCGGCTGCGGGCCCGCCTGGAGCTGCCGGCGCTGACCGCGGCACGCATGCGCCGGCGCCGGGACGAGTCCGGGTGGCCCGTCCTGCACGGCTTCAGTACGGCGCTGGTGCCGCGGCCGTCCGACTGGGCGGCCGGCCTGTCGGTGGCCGGGCCCTGGTGGCCGTACGCGGGTGGGGACCGGCGGCTGCCCGCGGAGCTGGAGGACTTCCTGGCGGCCGGGCCGCCGCCGGTGCTCGTCGGCTTCGGCAGCATGGCCGCCGGAGAGGGCGGGCGCGTCAGTGGGATCGCCGTGCGCGCACTGCGGCGGGCGGGCCTGCGCGGCGTCCTGCAGTCGGGCAGCGCCGGGCTCGCGGCCGACGGGTACGAGGGGGACGACGTCATGACCGTCGGCGATGTCCCGCACGCGCTGCTGTTCCCGCGGCTGGCCGCCGTCGTCCACCACGCCGGGGCCGGCACCACGGCGGCGGCGCTGCGCGCGGGGGTGCCGTCCGTCGCCGTGCCCGTGGCGGCCGACCAGCCGTTCTGGGCCAGGCGGCTCGCCGCGGTGGGGGCGGCCCCGGCCCCGATCCCGTTCCGCTCGCTGACTGCCGAGGGGCTCGGGGACGCGCTCGCGCGGGTGGTGCGGGAGCCGTCGTACGCGGCGGCGGCCAGGGCCGCGGCGCGCCACATGGCGGCGGAGGACGGGGCGGGCGCCGTCGTGGCGGCCGTAGCGCGGCTGGCCGGCTGACGGCCGCGGGCGGGCACCGGGCAGCGGCGGACCGGCGGCGGCCTCGTCAACCGGCGCCGGGTGGCGGCGCCGGTCAGCCGGCGGCCGCGGCCGTCCCGGTCAGCCGGCGGCAGGTGGTCGTCCCGGTCAGCGGGCGGCCGGTGGTCGTCCCGGTCAGCGGGCGGCAGGTGGTCGTCCCGGTCAGCGGGCGGCAGGTGGCGGTCCCGGTCAGCGGGCGGCCGGTGGTGGCGGGTGCATCGCCCAGCGGATGGTGGCGGTGACCGCCGCACCGGCGGGACGTACGCACCACCGCTCGGTCCTCGGCAGCAGCGGCAGGCCCAGCGGCTCCCTGGCCCAGGGCGGCAGCAGGGCCACCGCGGCCGCGGCCAGCAGCGCGTACGGCGGCCGCGCCGGCCACGGCAGCGGTGGGTGGAGCAGGAGGAAGCGGGCCGCCGCCCGGGCCTCCTCGGTACCGCGGAGCTCCGGTCGGAAGGCCTCGATGCGCTCCGTCAGCTCGGCGACCGTGCCCGGCGGACCGGTCACGCCCAGGGCGCGGGCGACGCGGGCGGCGCCCGCGACGTAGGCGTCGCGTTCGGCCGCGTCCAGCTGCCCGGCGCCGTACTGCTGGTAGGCCCGCAGGAAGCTGTCGACCTCGGCGATGTGCACCCATTCGAGGAGGTGCGGGTCGCCGGCCCGGTACGGCTCCCCGTCCGGGGTGCGGCCGCGGACGCGCTCGTGGACCGCCCGTACCCGGTCCACCGCCCGCTGGGCGTCGGCGGCGGTGCCGTAGGTGGTGAAGGCGAGGAAGGTGCTGGTGCGCTGGAGGCGGCCCCAGGGGTCCCCCCGGTAGCCGGAGTGGGCCGCGACCGCCGCCATGGCCCGCGGGTGCAGGGACTGCAGCAGCAGGGCGCTCAGGCCGCCGACGAACATCGAGGCGTCCCCGTGCACGCGGCGGATCGGCTCGTCGGGGGCGAACCACCGGGGGCCCGGGGCGCCGTGGATCCTGGCCCGGTTCTGCGGGCCGGACGGGCCGGCGACGCGCTGGAAGAGGGCGTCGCCGAGGCGGTCGCGGGCCCGCGGCGACACCAGCCGGCTCAGCGCCTCCGACCGGTTCACCGTTCAAGTGTCACGCCGGACGTGCGGTTCCGTAAACCGCGCCGCCCGCGCACGGCGCGGTCCCGTCACGCGGGCGGTGCGCCGCCCGGCGCGCCGGGCGGCGGCCTTGACGCCGTGCCCGGCCCTCCTCGGCCCCCCGCGCCGCCCCGTCGGCTCACAGGGCCTGCGGGAAGTCGAAGAGCCGGTGCGGGTCGTAACGCTTCTTCAGCTTGGTCAGCCGGTCGGCGGCCGGGCCGTAGTACGCGGCGCGCCAGTCCTTCAGGGACGCGTCCGCATAGTTCTGGTACGCCGCACCCGAGGCGTACCGCCGCATCGCCGTGTGCGCGCCGTCCAGCCAGGCCGTCTGCACGCTGCCGGAGCCCCCGGCGGACCAGGATCCGGTGTACTGCGCCAGGAAGCGCGAGCGCCGGTGCACGAAGGCCGTGGCCTGCGGGGAGACGCGGTTGACTGCCCCGCCCAGCGCGGTGAGCGCGACGGAGACGGCTCCGCCGCCGCCCGTCCGGCGCCCGTAGCGTTCGACCTGGTCGAGCAGCGCCCGGATGCCTGCGGGACTCAGCGAGCGGTCGAAGAAGTCCGAGCGCGCCGCGTACGTCTCCCGCTGGAGGAGGCCGGCGCGCTGCCGCCCGGGGGTCTTGCCGGGCAGGTGGCACTGGGTGGTGGACTTCGTCGCGCAGCCCGCGTACATCCGCATGGTGTCGAGGTAGCCGCGGCGCCGCAGGGTGACGGAGGAGGCGGGGCCGGGGCCGCCGGCGCGGTCGGCCAGGCGGTCGACCGCGTTCTGCAGGCCGCCGTACGTGCCGAGCGAGAAGCAGGCGACGGAGACGGTGGGGGTGCGGCCGGGGGCGGCGGACAGGTGCAGCGCCGACCAGATCTCGTCGGGCTGGCCGGGGCCCCACTCCTGCCAGGCGCGGAGGACGGCGGCGGCCTTCGCCCAGGGCCAGGTCAGATAGGCGGTGACGCCGTCGGCCGCCTTGTGGGTGCGGAAGCGCAGTTCGGTGACGACGCCGAAGTTGCCGTTGCCCGCGCCGCGCAGCGCCCAGAACAGGTCGGCCTCCCGGTCCTTGGACACGTCGAGGGTCCTGCCGTCGGCGGTGACGATGCGGGCGCCGATGAGGCTGTCGCAGGTGAGACCGTAGGCGCGGGAGACGACGCCGTGGCCGCCGCCGAGGGTCAGGCCGGAGACGCCGACCGTGGGGCAGGAGCCGCCGGGGACGGTGACGCCGTGCGCGCCGAGCTGGGTGTAGACGTCGATGAGCTTGGCGCCGGCGCCGATGACGGCGCTGCCGGAGGCGGTGCGTACGGACTTCAGCGCGGAGACGTCGATGACCAGGCGACCGGTGCCGCTGGACCAACCGGTGTAGGAGTGCCCGCCGTTGCGTATGGCGACGGGGGTGCCGTGCTTGCGGGCGAAGGCCAGGCACTCGGCGATGTCCGGGGTGTTGGCCACGTAGGCGACGGCGGCGGGGCGCTGTCCGTCGAAGCGGGTGTTGTACAGCTGGCGGGCGGTCGCGTAGTCGGCGTCGCCGGGGCGTATGAGACCGCCCTGGAGACCCCTGCCCAGCGCGGACCAGTCCGCGGCGCTCGGCGGGCCCGGGCGGCCGCCGGACCGGGCGGAGTCGGTGCCCGGGCGTGCCTGCCGGCCGGTGGTGGAAGCGCGGCCGGGGGCGGCGTTGCCCTCGCCGTTGCCCCAGCCGACCGTCCAGGCGGCGGCCGCCGCGAAGCCGGTGCCCGCTGCGAGCATGGTGCGCCTGTTCATGGCGGCCTCCGATCGTGGTGCTGTGCTCATGACCACACAGAGGGCGTACGGGGGTCGGCGGTTCCGCGCGGCCCCTGTCGGGTCGTCAGACGGGCGCCGGCGCCGACGTACCGCCGGCCCCGGGGCGGCCGTGAGGGTGACGGGAGCGGTGCCGGGGGTACGGGCCGTCCGGTCGTCGGCGTGGTCCGCTTGACCCACCGGGCCCGGAGCCGCAGAGTCGGGATGCGGCGCCGCGTGGGCGCCCGCGCCCCGGCCCGTCGGGCCAGCCCGTGGGCGGTCCCCGCCCGGAGACGCCGGCGGGCCCGATCTCAGGGAGCCGCCGTGCCGATGGTCGTCGACCTGATCGTGATCGGCACGGCCATCACCCTCGGGCCCCTGCACAACAGCGCCTTCATCCTGCTGCTCGCGTCACGCCGTGGTGTGCGCAAGGGCCTGGCCTTCGTGCTGTCCTGGCTGGCCAACCTCGTGGTGGTGATCGCCTGCGTGATGCTGCTGACCGGCGGGACGCCGCCCCGCCACCACAGCACGCCGTCGACCACCGCGCTCGCCGCGAAGCTCGCGATCGGCGTCGGGCTGGTGGTGTTCGGCGGCTACCGGTTGCGGCGGCCACCCCGCCCGCACCGGCCGCCGAACTGGACGGGCCGCATCGACAACGCCTCGCTCGGGACCGCCGCCGCACTCGCCTGGCTGCTCCAGCCGTGGGCCCTGGTCGGCGCCGGCGCGGCGACGGTCGTCGACGCCGACCTCTCGTCCCTGTCCGACTGGCTCGCGCTGACGGGCTACTGCCTGCTGGCCACCCTCAGTCTCCTGGTCATGGAGCTGTACACCGTCTGGGCGCCGGACGCCGCGCAGGCCCGGCTGAACGCCCTGCGGGCCTGGCTCGCACAGCACCAGAACCAGCTGGTCATCACCCTCGCGCTGCTGGCCGGACTCTGGCTGACCGCCAGCAGCATCTACGCACTCGTCACGTGACACCCTCACCTGACAGCTGTCCCTGACGGCTGTCACCTGACACCCGTCACTGACAGCCGTGACCTGACACCCGTCACCCGTTACCTGACAGCCGTCACCTGACACCCGTCATCGCACAGCCGCCGCCCGACCGGCCGCCGGTCCCCGTGTATCCAGCATGTCGGCAAGCTCGACCGGACGGCTCAGCGCGACGCAGTGGCCCGCCGCGATCTCCTCCGGGACCACGCCGATACGCTCCTGCACGAGTCGGCGCAGGAAGTCGGGGGGAAGGAAGCGGTCCTCGGTGCACAGCACGAACCGGGTCGGGACGGCCGGCCAGGCGTCGAGCGGCCACGGCTGGGCCGACGCGGCCGGCGACGGGTGGGCCCGTTCCCTGCCCATCGCCTCGTCGGCGAGTGCGCGGGGCACGTCGTGGTAGAACGCGACGTACGGATCGTCGCTGCCGGTACGGCCGGCCTGGCGCCGAACGGCCTCGGCGTAGCCGGTGCTGCTCCACCAGTGGTCCGGTGGTTCGCCCGGCGCCGGGACCATCCCGGCGACCAGGACGAGCGACGAGACCGGACGGCGGGCGGCGACCAGGGGCGCGGTGAAGGCGCCGAACGACTGGCCCACGACCGCGAGGTCCCGACGGTCGCCGACCGCCTGGAGCACGGCGTCGGCGTAGTCGTCGAGCGTCGACGCGTCGTCGTCGGCCGGAAGGTCCGGGGCCACCACGGCGTGCCCCCGCGACCGCAGCTCGGCCGCGACCAGGTGCCAGTACCAGCCGGAGTCACCGGCACCGTGGATCAGTGCGAACGTACTCACGACGGGGCTCCGTCCTCGCGGTGACGCGACCCGCCCGCGGGGTGGCGCAGGCCGCGATCGGCCGCGCGCCGGGCGGCAGTTCCGCCATCATGGCGGACCGCCGCCCGCCGGCCGGTCTTTGCCGGCGGGCCGGAGTGGCGGCCGCGCGGGTGCCGTCGGTGTCCTCAGCGGCCGGTTCGTTCGGGGATGGCGGGAAGGACCTTGTCGGCGATGGCGAGGAGGACGGCGTCGTCCGGAAGGGCTCCGGTCCTGCTCCACACGGTGATCTCGCAGTAGCCGCCCCGGTCCTTGCGGTCGAGGGCCACGGAGAGCGTCCGGGCCAGGGGGCCCTGTTCGACCGGGCCGCTCGAGCCGGCGGCGCCGCCCGGATTGATGCTGATCTTCATGGTGTGGTCCGAGGAGAGGACCGCGGGCCGGCCCTGGACCGAGCGCGTCCTGACGTCGATCTCGTTCCCGAACTTCATCAGCTTCACGTACTGGGCTATCGACAGGTCGTTGTAGGTGGCGGAGACGTTCACCGAGTACGTGTCGAACGCGACCTCGGCCTCCGGCTGGGCGACCTTCCCGCCCGTCAGGGGCGCGGTGCCGTTCGTGCTCGACACCGTGGTCGCGGTCTCTCCGGGGGTTCCGAGGAGGCGGGGCAGGTCGGGCAGGTCGAGCGCCCGGCACAGTTCGGCGCCGGTCACCGCACGGGGCGTACGGGGCGGGTTCTCGTAGGTCTTCGGCGGCTCCTTCGTCTCCCCGTCCTCGCACGAGGCGGGCGGCGGCGTGATCCCGTCGGACGGCAGGAAGCGCGGCCCCACCCACGCCGCGGCCGCGAGTACCCCGACCAGGGCCACGGCCGCGAAGGCCTGGCCCCAGGCGTTGGGCTCCTTCACCGGAGCGGCAGGGCCGGGACGGGGTACGGCCGCGGGCCTGGCGGGGGCGGCGGCCCCGGCCGGCGTCGCCGGGGCCGGGGCCGGGGCCGGGGCCGGGGCCGGGGCCGGGGCCGGGGCCGCCGAGGCCACCTGGGCCGGGTTCCGGCGTGCTCGCAGGGCCCGGACCACCCAGTGGATCCGTACCGCGGTGAACGCCAGGAACAGCAGGCCGAGACCGACCCCCAGCCAGTCCTGGGCGGGGAGGTCGACGTACACGAGGCGTGCGCCGAGGATCGAACCCATCACGATGAGCAGGGGTTCCCGGATCCAGAACGGCAGAATGCGGAGGATGAGACCGAGCATCCGGTGATCTCATCAGCGCGGCGCCGTGTTGACCATGGTGGAAGCCACAGTTCCGGGATCGCGCAGGGACCTCGTCCGGGTTTGTCCAGTCACTGGTTGCGGTCTGTCCCGTACGCCGTCCCGGTCGGGCCCTTCAGCTCATCCCGGTCTGTCCCGTCAGCGCATCCCGGTCGGGCCCGTCAGCTCATCCCGGGCGATCCGCTGGTGCGCCGGTCCAGGAGCGCTCGCTGGCCCGACCAGGTGGACCCGTTGAACGAGGACCACCAGATGTGGTCGTCGGGGCCGGTCCCCCGCCAGGCCATGTACAGCCGGCCGGCGCCCCTTCCGAGGGCCGGGTAGTTGCCGGTCCGCCGGTCGTCCAGGACCCGCTGACCGGACCAGGAGGTGCCGTTGAAGGTCGACCACCAGATGTGGTCGTCCGCCCCCGTACCGCGCCAGGCCATCACCAGGGTCCGACCGTGGGCGCCCAGGGTGGGCCAGGCGCCGGTACGGCGGTCCGCCAGCACCCGCTGACCGGACCAGGACGTGCCGTTGAAGGTGGACCACCAGATGTGGTCGTCCGTCCCCGTGCCCCGCCAGGCCATGACGAGCTTGCCGTTGGCCGACCCGAGTGCCGGCGCCCCCACCGCACGGCGGTCGTCCAGCACCCGCTGGGCGGACCAGGACGTGCCGTTGAAGGTGGACCACCAGATGTGGTCGTCCGGCTGGGCCCCGCGCCAGGCCATCACCAGCTTGCCGCCCACCACGCCGAGCGCCGGCGCGTAGGTGCTGCGCCGGTCGGCCAGCTGCCGCGGACCGGTCCAGCGCCGCCCGTCGTACCTCGACCACCAGATGTGGTTGTCCGCTCCGTAGCCGCGCCACGCCATGTACGCCCGGCCGTTGACGTACGCGAGGTCGGGCTCCCTGGCGGTGGTCGCCGGGAACCCCTGCTGCTGCGTCCACCGTCCGTTCACCAGGCGCGACCAGTAGATGTTCGGGTCGTTGCCCGTCCCCCGCCACGCCATGTAGGCGGTGTCCGGCGCCCGGGTCGCTGCGGCGGCGCCGCCCGGCGCCACCCCCAGCAGCGCGCCCAACGCGATCAGCGCGGCGGCCGGGGCCGCTCGTCGCGTCATGTTCTCGGCCATGATCCTCTCCCCCTGTGGAGTGCTGAGCCGGAGGACCCAGCATGGCGGGGCGCAGGCCCCCGCGCAGGGCAGTCACCCGAGCCCGGCCGTTGCATCGGAGTGCGCCGGCTCGTTGCGCCGTCACATCGGGAAGGAGTGCACCTGAAGGATTCCGGTCGGCCGGTTCACGCCCTTGCGCAGCGGTGTCCACATGGGGCGCAGCGGCACGAGTACGGGGCCTGCCGGCTGTGCGACACGGACGAGGCGGTCTCGGTGCTGCCGGATCAGTCCCGCCGGTCCGCGGCTCGGCCGGACTCCGACAGGAAGGCGGAGACCGCGGCGGCGAACCGCTCCGGGGCGTCGTGGTGCACGACGTGACCGGCGTCCAGTTCCACCAGGCGGGCCCGTCCGCCGCGGCGGGCGATCATGTCCCGGGCGTGATCGGCCGCCAGTTCCTCGCTCCGCGTCCCACGGACCAGGAGGGTCGGGCAGGACACCGCCGTCCAGTCGGCCCAGTGGTCGCCGTCGAGCGCCTTCTGGGACGTCACGGTGTCGTCGATGCCGAACGAGAAGCCCCACCGCCGGCCCTCCTGCCGGAACGAGCACTCCAGATAGGGCGCGGCCCCGCCCAGAGCCCCGACCAGCGCCTCCCGGGAGGGTGCGGGGCGGGGAAGGCGCAGGGTGAACGACCAGTCGCAGTCGACGACGGCCCCGATGTCCTCCACGATCAGCTCGCTGACCGCGTCCGGGTGCCGGGCGGCGAACTGGTACGCGTTCAGGCCGCCCAGCGAGTGCCCCAGCAGCGGCACCGCGCCGAGTCCCAGATGCCGGTGGAAGGCGAGGACGTCGGCCACGTAGTCGTCCCGCCCGTATGCCACCGCGGGTTCGGACTCCCCGTGACCGCGCTGGTCGAGCGCGATCACCCGCCACCGCGGCGCGAGCGCCGCCGCGAGCGGGGCGAACGCCGCTGCTTCGTTGTAGTGCCCGTGCAGGGCCAGGAGCGGCTTCCCCGGCCCACCGAAGTCCAGGTACGACAGCCTGCGCCCACCCACCATGAAGAACTCACGCATGGCGTGGATCCTAGGACGCCGGCCGCACGTGAAGATCCGGGAGAACTCTCTAAATCGCGCAAAGATTCGATTTACGGGGGCGGGGAGGCGGTCGGCCGGGCGCGGGGTGCCACCCGTCGTCGGACCGTGGTCCCGGTACCGCCGGGACGGCGGTCAGAGCGCCGGGGCCTGCCGGCGTAGATATTCTGTGAGGTGTGATCGAGTCCGGACGGCCGCGGCTCCGTCGGCGCCCCGGTCCGGGAAGACTTGTGCGGCTGTCGCCGGTCATCCTGACCGTCGTCATCGCCAGCCTGGCGTACAACACACCGCCGGAAATGGCCTTCAGTCGCCTCCTGCCCGCGGCGCCGGCCCTCGCCGGCGCCATGTGGCCGATCCTCCCCACCATCCTGCTCGGCACGGTCTGCCTCCTCCTGATGATCGGCCTCAGCCTCGTCTTCCCCGATCTCGGCACGTGGTGGACGGCCGCCGGGATCGTCGCGGTCACCGTGGCGGCCGCGTACGGCAGCCACGTCCGGCTCCAGCGGGAGCGCACCCTCTTCCAGGTCCGGCTCGTGGCCGACGCGGCGCAGCAGGTCGTGCTGAGCCCCATGCCGCGCCGCATCGGGAACGTCGAGATCGAGTCGCTGTACCTCGCGGCCGCGGCTGAGGCCCGCATCGGCGGCGACTTCTACGAGGGGGTCGACACGCCGTACGGGGTGCGGCTGCTCATCGGGGACGTACGGGGCAAGGGGCTGCCGGCCGTGGGGGCGGCCGCGGCGATCGTCAACGCGTTCCGCGAGGCGGCCTACGGCGAGCGGGACCTGGTCGACGTCGCCCGCAGGCTGGACGCCAGCAGCACCCGCTACAACGCCGCCTTTCCCCCGGAGGGCCCCATGGAGCGCTTCGCCACCGCGCTCCTGGTCGAGATCCCGCACCGGGGCAACCGCATCGACATCCTCAACTGCGGTCACCCACCGCCACTCCTCCTGCACCAGGGGCGACTCCGCATCCTCGAAACCGCCGCCCCCTCGCCACTGCTCAGCCTCGCCGAGCTGATCGGCGACGACTACACCGTCGACACCTTCGACCTCTCCCCAGGCGACCTGCTGCTCCTCTACACCGACGGGATCGCCGAGACCCGCGCCCGCGACGGCGAGTTCTTCCCGTTGGCGGCCTGGATGCGCCGACAGCCCCCGACGCCGCCCCGCGACCTGCTCGGGGCCCTCCACCGCGATCTCGTGCGCCACAGCCGAGGACGCCTCGACGACGACATCGCCGCCCTCGCCGTCCGCCTGGGTGAGCATCCGGACACGGCGGGTACGCTCCCCCAGACCCAACCGGGGGAACCCGAAAAGTCTCCGGACGGCGATGTCGAGAAGCGGTGACCGGCTCCGTCCCCGCTGCGAACGCGACCACCAGGGGTCGCACCGGTGAGGAGAACGACCATGGCCAAGTACCTGCTGCTCAAGCACTACCGCGGCGCGCCGGCTCCGGTGAACGACGTGCCGATGGACCGGTGGACGCCGGAGGAGATCTCGGCCCACGTGCAGTACATGAACGACTTCGCCGCGCGGCTCGAGAAGACAGGCGAGTTCGTCGACGGCCAGGCCCTCGCGCCCACGGGCGCGTGGGTCCGCTACGACGGGGAAGGGCGCCCGCCGGTCACCGACGGCCCGTTCGCCGAGACCAAGGACCTCATCGCCGGCTGGATGGTGGTCGACGTCGACGGCTACGAGCGCGCCGTGGAGCTGGCCGGGGAGCTGTCGGCCGCCCCCGGGGCGGGCGGGAGGCCGATCCACGAGTGGCTGGAGGTACGCCCCTTCCTGGCCGCGCCGCCCACCATCACGGAGTGACCCCACCCATGGACGAGGCCCTGCTCAGGAGCCTCACGCCGAGCGTGCTGGGCATCCTCGTCCGCCGCGGAGCCGACTTCGCGGCGGCCGAGGACGCCGTGCAGGACGCGTTGGTCGAGGCAGTCCGCGTCTGGCCGGACGGGCCGCCGCGCGATCCGAAGGGCTGGCTGGTCACCGTGGCCTGGCGCAAGTTCCTCGACGCGACCCGCGCGGACACCGCGCGCCGCCGGCGTGAGGACCTCGTCGACGCGGAGCCGGCCGCCGGTCCAGCCGCCACGGACGACGACACGCTGCGGCTCTACTTCCTCTGCGCCCATCCCGCGCTGACGCCGTCGTCCGCGGTCGCGCTCACGCTGCGCGCCGTCGGGGGCCTGACGACCCGGCAGATCGCCCGGGCCTACCTGGTGCCCGAGGCGACCATGGCGCAGCGCATCAGCCGGGCCAAGCGCACCGTCTCCGCCGTCCGCTTCGACCGGCCCGGGGACGTGGCCACCGTGCTGCGCGTCCTCTACCTGGTCTTCAACGAGGGCTACTCCGGCGACGTCGACCTCTCCGCCGAGGCGATCCGGCTCACCCGGCAGCTCGCGGCCGCGGTCGACCACCCCGAGGTCGCCGGGCTGCTGGCGCTGATGCTGCTCCACCACGCACGGCGCGCCGCCCGGACCGCGCCCGACGGCAGCCTCGTACCGCTCGCGGAGCAGGACCGCGGCCGGTGGGACACAGCGTCGATCGCCGAGGGTGTCGGGATCCTCCAGGCCGCCCTCGCCCGCGACCGGCTGGGCGAGTTCCAGGCGCAGGCGGCCATCGCGGCACTGCACGCGGACGCACGGACCGCCGGGGAGACCGACTGGGTGCAGATCGTCGAGTGGTACGACGAGCTCGCGCGCCTGACCGACAGCCCGGTCGTCCGGCTCAACCGGGCGGTGGCCGTCGGCGAGGCCGACGGACCGCGCGCCGGCCTGGCCGCGCTCGCGGAGCTGGACGACGGGCTGCCCCGCCACGCCGCGGTCGCGGCGTACCTCCACGAGCGCGACGGCGATCCGGTGACCGCGGCAGGGCTGTACGCCGAGGCGGCCCGGCGGGCGACGAACGCGGCCGAGCGCGACCACCTGACCCGCCAGGCCGCCCGGCTCAACGCCCGCGGGCGTCGCTGACGGGGCGCGCCCGGATCGCCCCGCGGCACGGGCGCGCCCCGGCGTCGGCGCCGGGATGCCCACCGCACCTGCCGGAGGGGCGTTCCGGTGCGGGGGGATGCGGCCCGGTCGGGTCAGCGCTCCTTGGGGGCGACAGCCATGAGCAGGCGGACGTACGGGGACCAGCGGGCGCGCCGGACCGGGCGCTCCGCGCGGTCCAGGCGACGGGCGGCTGTTCACCCGCCTCGGCGCGCTCGGTACGGCCCTCGGTGTGACCGGTCCCGACGGCCGGGACCGGGTCGCCCTGGCCCTGATCGACCTGCCGCTCGCGGTGGTCCGCCGACCCCTGCGGGCGGGGCAGCCGCTGCCCCCGCACGCCGAGGACCTCGCCGAGGACTCCGCGGCCGCCCTGCTCGGCCGGGGGTAGGTGCCGTCCCGTCCCCCGTCCCCCGTCCCGCCGCCGAGCGGCGGGCAGTTCGCCGTCACCCGCCCGTGGGGCGGTTCCGCGGTGGGGTGCGTACGAAGGGCGGCGGGGCGGTGGGGTGCGTACGGAGGGCGGCGGCGCGGTGGGGTGCGTACGGAGGGCGGCGGCTCGGGGCGTCGTCAGTCGGTCGCCGCGTCGGCGTCCTCCTTGCCCACGGCCCGCTTGGTGACGACCACGGCTGCCGCGACGGCGCTCGCGGCGAAGGCCAGCGCGAGCATCCACCGCTGGTCGAAGGTGTGGCCGGTGGCGTGGTCGAGGGAGTAGCGGCCCGCGCCGGCCAGCCCGATGGTAGCGGCGGTGAACCCGAGGAACGCCGGGTACTCGAAGCCGCCGGCCTGGGCGAAGAAGCCGGCCGGGGCGTGTACGGACACCGCGCCCGCCATCGCCCCGGCCGCCGCGGCGCCCGCGGCCGGCGTGGCCAGACCCAGCACGAGGAGGGCCCCGCCACCGGTCTCGCCGAGGCCTGCGGCCAGGGCGCTGTGCCGGCCCGGCCTGAAGCCCATCTGCTCCATCGCGACCGCGGTCCCGTCCAGACCGCCGCCCCCGAACCAGCCGAACAGCTTCTGCGTGCCGTGTGCCATGAGCACGGCCCCGGTTCCGGCACGGAGGGCCAGCAGCGCGAGGTCGCGTCGGTTGATGCGGGTCATCGGGGTCTCCCAGGGACGACGGGGCGGATGCCGGGAACATCCGTATCCCTTCCCGGCGGTCACGCCCCGCGTCCCCGGATACGTCCGCCGAACGGGCGAGCCCCGGTGGCGGAGCCGACCGGTCCGGACGGGGAGGGCGGCACCCGGGTGGGTGACGGCCCGGGTGGGTGACGGCCCGGCCGGGTGACGGCCCGGCCGGGTGACGGCCCGGCCGGGTGTCAGCCCGGCCGGGTGCCGGCCTCAGTCGCAGGCGGCCAGCGCCAGGGCCTCGATGGCCAGGCTGCGGCCCGTCGTCCCCAGGTGGACCTCCTGGCCGCGGGTCCTGGGCTGCCAGCCGAGGCCCTGGACGTGCGCCCGGCCGGTCAGCGTCCCCCGGTCGGTCCGCACCTCCAGCGCCTCCAGGCGCAGGGCCCGGCCGGTGGTGCCCACCTCCGCGGTGCCGCCGTCCGGGATCCTGACCCACGGCTGCCAGCCGACGTTCTGCACGTGGGCGCGGGCCCACAGGCCGCCGGTCCCCGTGGCCGAGAGGCGCAGCGCCTCCACCGGCCTGCTCTGGCCCACCGTGCCCACCCCGGCGCCGTCCGCCCCGGTGACGGCCTGCCAGCCGACGTCCCGCAGGTGCGCCTGGTAGCGGACGGTGCGCCCCGCCCGCGCCGGCGTGGCCTCGGGGTCACCGCAGGCGTCCTGCCGGGCGACGTCGTTGAGGGCGACCACGGCCCGCTGCAGGGCGCCGGCGGGCACGCCCGCGCCGTTCTGGTTGACGTCGTCCGTCATCACCACGTTGAACTGGTCCACCGCCGGGTGCTGCTGCCACGGGCCGGTCAGCAGTGCGAGGAACCGCGCGTTGAAGCCGTGCGCGAGGTTCAGCATGTAGGCGTCGGCCACCTCGCGGGGCACGGCCCCGATCGCCGCGCCCCACTGCGCGAGCACGGCGCCGGGGACGGTGATGTCGGGGGTGATGAGGCCGCTGAGCGAGAACAGCCCGGTCGGGCGGGCTGCCTGCGGCCAGTTGAGGGCGAGGTCGTCGAGGGTGACGGCCGAGGCGTAGGTACGTTCCGCGGCCCCCGCGCTGTCGAACAGCGCGCCCAGGTAGTCGTACCAGGACAGCGAGGCGTAGGCGTAGCTGCCGCGGTCGGTGGAGTCGGACGCCGGCCACAGCAGGCCGCGCTGGTCCTCGCGCCCGTCGCCCATGACGAGGACGTGGCGCCCGGCGTCGACGAACGCCCCGAGCGGGCTCTGCGGGTCGTACGCGGACCGCGGGGCGATCCGGTCGCGGCCGACCGCGTCCATGAGGAGGTCCGCCGCGGCGCCCCGGGCGGCGGCCAGCTCCGCGGCCGGTGCCGTGACCGAAAGGCGCAGGACCACGAGTTCCGCCGGATGCCGGCGGATCCAGTCGGCCAGGCCGGCCGCCTCGCCCGTGCGCCCGTCGGCGTCGAAGAACAGGTTGCCCAGGGGCGAGCCGTGATACGTGTACCAGCGGCCGTCCTGCTTGCACAGGCGCAGGTCCAGTACGCGGGCGCCGCCGTCGAGCTGCTCGACCAGGCTTCCGCTCTGGGTGCGCGCCATGCTCGCGGCCACGGCGGGGTAGGCCCGGGCCACGTCGTAGGCGTCCCCGGAGGTGCACAGGCCGCTCCCGGGGCGGATGCTCCAGCTGCCGGAGTCGTGGCTGCCGGGCATCGCGACGGCGTTGAGGGGCCGGTCGTGCAGCTGGGCGGCCCGCTGCCCCATCCAGTTCGCCAGGTCGACCGGTGCCGTCGCGGTGGCGGCGGCGGTTCCGGCGGCGGGTTCGGTGGCGGTTCCGGCGGCCGTGGCGGGCAAGACGGCGCCGGCCGCGGAGGCCCGGGCCGGCAGCGGGGCGGCCGTGCCCGTGCCGGCGGCGACGAGCACCGCCACGGCGGCTGCGAGGCAGCCGGTGAGCAGGGACCGCGGTCTCGGCGGGAATGCGGGTCTCATGGCGCTCCAAGCGGACGGTGACCGGTGTGCGGACGGACCGACACCCTGCCGGATTGACTTGAGCATGCCAAGTCATTGATTCGGCCGTGTTGCCCCCTCCCCCACGGGGCCGGCCCGACGCCTTCCGGGCCGGCTCCGAGCGGACCCCGCGGGATCCCCCACGCCTCGGCGGCCTCGGCCTGGCCGAGCCCCGACCGTACGCCCAGGGCCGGCACCGGCCCGGCCATGACCTCGCCCCCTCCACCGGGGGCGCTCGGAGCATCCGCCCCGGCGCGCGCACCGGTCTGCCGCGCGCGGAGTTGCCGTACCCGTCGACCGGTGCTTGCTTGGACGGGACGAGAGCCCCCGGCCCGCGGGGGCGCCGCGGACCAGGAGGACCACGTGAAGTTCGCGCAGATCATCGACTTCGAGACCGAACGCGCCGACGAGATGCGCGAACTCATCCGCGAGTACGAGGAGAAGGCCCGGGCGTCGGGCCGCAAGCTCGGCCCCACGCACCGCACGCTGCTGCGCGACCGCGCCCGTCCGAACCGCTACCTGGCCGTGGTGGAGTTCGACTCGTACGAGGAGGCCATGGCCAACAGCGACGCGCCGGAGACGGCCGAGCTCGCCGCACGGCTCGCGGCGCTCTCCACCCGGCCGCCCACCTTCACGGACTGCGACGTGGCGGAGTCCGAGGCCCTGTAGGGACCAGGGACCCGGGACCCGTAGGCCCCGTAGGGCCCGTAGGCCCCGTAAGCCCATGCCTTCGCACGGCGGGCCCGCTGGACGGGCGGCCGCCACCCGGGTGTCCGTGCGAGTGCCCCGCCGGCGGGGCACTCGCACGTCGCGGGGGACGCGGTAGGGGCCCGTCCCGCACCGCTGCCGGCGTTCGGGCTTCCGCGACGGCCGCCGTCGACGGCGCCGAGGGCCTGGGCGGGCGCCCGGGCCGCGGCCCGCCCGGCGTCCGCCGGACCGTCCCGTCCCCGTGCCGCCTCAGGGCGCCCCGCGACGGCCGTCGTCGACGGTCCTGCGGGCGCAGTGGCGTACGACCGCGGCGAGGTCGCCCTCCGAGCGCAGCACCGAGCGCTGGACCCGGGCCCCGTTGCCGTCCTCCAGCAGGCGGGCGATCCCGGCCCGCACGAACTCCTCGTCACCGCAGTCCGCCAGTGCCTGGCCGACGTGGCGGTAGAGCGCGTCCACGGCGCCCTCGGGCTCGGTGCTCCGGAACGTGTCGGGGTGCAGCAGCGGACCGTCCAGGCCCGACCGGCCCGCCTGCCACGATGCGAGCCGGAGCAGCCCGGTACTGACGCGGGACGGCGGCCGGCCGGCCCGCCACTCACCGGCCGCGGTCTCCACCAGCCCCCGGACGAGAGCGGCCAGGAGGACCGAGGACGACGCGTCGAGGCACACGTCCGCCGCCCTGATCTCCACCGTCGGGTAGGTGGCGGACAGCCGGGCGTCGAACCAGATCATCCCCCTGTCGCGCAGCACCCCCGACTCCACCATCGCCCGCACCTCCGCGTGGTAGCGGTCGGCGGAGCCGAAGAGGTCCACCGGCCCGGCCGCGGGCAGCCGGTTCCACACCCGGCTGCGGTAGCTGGCGTAGCGGGTGTCCTCGCCCTGCCAGAAGGGCGAGTTCGCGCTCAGGGCGGTCAGTACGGCCAGCCAGGGCCGGATCCGGTCCAGGACGGCGACCCCCTCCTCGTCCGAGTCGACCGACACGTGGACGTGGCAGCCGCCGGTGAGCTGTTCCTGCGCCGTCATGCCGAACTGCCGCGACACCCACTCGTAGCGGTGCCCCGGTGACCGTGAGGGCCGGACGGCGAGCGGCGAGGTGCCGAGCGCCGCCACGACCGCCCCCGCCGTCGCGGCGTGCCGCGCGGCCTCGGCCCGCCACCGGACGACCTCCTCGAACAGCTCGCCCATCTGCGTCACCGGCTTCGTGGCGAACTCGAGCTGCTCCTCCTGGAGCTCGGACTCGAACGCATGACCCTCCTCGCCGGCACCCCCGTCCACGGCCCCGGCCCGGTCGGCCGCAGCCAGCACCGTGCTCGACACCGCCAGCGGTTCACCCGTTTCCGCGTCCGCCAGCAGCAGCTCTTCCTCCAAGCCCACGCTTCGCATGCAACCGCCCATCGTTCTCTCGTTCCGTGTGCCGTGTGCCGTGCTCCGTGCACCCGCACGCCCGTGTCCCGTGCGCCGTGTGCCGTCCGGAGACCGGTCGACACCGCCTGCCCGGACCTGCCGCCGGTATGCGGACCGGCGCACCGGCCGGTTCGGCTCCCGGCCGCGGCACACCAGCATGGCGCAGGGGACTGCTCGGACCGGGCCGGGGCGCTCCGGGCCCGGGCACCGGGTGCCGGGCGTCGGGCGTCGGGTGTGCGGGCGTCGAGGATCCGGGCATCGGCTGTGCGGGGGTCGGGTGTGCCGGGACGCCGGCCGGCCCCGGCGCACCCGGAACGGTCAGCCGTCGAGGGGCCAGGGGTAGCCGAGTTCCGCTGCACGCTCGCGGCTGCCGCCGCACACCCGCCCGTACGACTTCGGGTCCTCCTCGGCCAGGCGGCGCAGGGCCGCGGCGGCCTGATCCTCCGGCGGCGTGCCGTCGTCCGGGAGGTCCCACCGGAACTGGAGCGGGCAGTCGGCCCGTAGCGGCTTCCCGGAGCCCAGCCCCGGCACGTGACGGAAGGTCACCACGGTGGTGTCCGGGTCCTGCCAGTCGGTGCTCACCCAGCCCGGGTCCGCGTCCCACCGGCGCAGCAGCTCCGGCCGCTCGGTCAGCCCGGCGGCGATGAGGCGGGCCGTGGTCCGGGCCGGCCAGGACCAGGAGCGGTCGGCCTCCGCGCGGGCGACCTCGGCGTCGTAGGCGACCGCGTCGAACCGGCGGGCGGGCGGCTCGGACACACGGCCGCGCGAGCCCGGCGGTGGGAGCGGCCCGCGCCAGTTCTCCCACACCACGTGGTCACCGTCCCGCCGGATGGTGACGTGGAGCGCCCCGCAGCAGCCCTCCGTGCAGGAGGCCTCCGCGAGTTGCACCTCGCGGGGCTCCGCAGTGGCGCGCAGCCGGCCGCGGTCCAGCAGGTCCTCGGGAGCGTGCGCGGGTCCCAGGACGAAGTGCTCGGGCACCACGGGACGGCCGTCGATCAGGATGCGGCACTCGACCGGGTACCGGTCCCCGGGGTCGCCGGCCACGATTTCTATGCGCAGGGGCCCGGGCCTGGCGGCGAGGTCGAACGGCCGCCGTCCGGTGCGGCGGAGCCACTCGGCCCGCCGCCGCTGGTCGGCCGTGGCCGCGGTGGCACCCGCCCCTGCCCAGCGGGGATCGGCGGCCGAGCGCCCCAGTGACTCGAGCAGCTCCTCGCGGCGCCCCGGGGGCCAGTCCAGCAGTACCGCGCCACCGCTGCCGAGGTCCAGGGCGAGGGAGAGCAGCAGGGCGGCGTTCTCCAGGGTGGGCGGGAGCAGGCCGGCCCGCGTGACGACGGCCTCGTACACCGACGTCGCGTCGGGGTAGGAGGCGAGCCCGGTCGCGTCGTAGTGCGTGCAGCCCATGCGGACGAGCAGCAGGGCCGCCCGGGCGAGCAGGTCCGGGTCCGCGGGGCGGTCGGCGAGCAGGTCCGCCAGCCCGGCCGCGTCCGCGATCCGGCGGGCCGTCCCGCTGCCGACGGAACGGGGCGCGGTGGGGCACGCGAGGAGCTCCCGGGCCACGGCCTGCGGGTCCTTCGTCCACAGGGCACGGAGGAAGGGGAGGAACTCCTCGCGCCGGGCGTGCAGCACGAGCCAGAGCACCGCTGCCGACCGGCGGTCGAGGACGTCGAGCGCCGCGACCGCCGGACCGGTGAGGGGCCGGAGCAGCCCGAGCGCGAACACGTGGGGGACGTCCGCGGGCTCACCGAGGCGCTTGAGGAGGGTGAGGCCGACGGTGACGGGGAGCACGGTGGTGCCCGTCCGGGTCAGCCGTCGGGCCAGGGTACGGGCCGCCTCCCGCTCCCCGGCCGGCAAAGGGAGGTCGGCGACGGCGTACCGGACGAGTCGGTGGTGGCGGTCCCTGAGCCCGAGCCGTGCGAAGCGCCTCAGGAGGGTGGCGGGGTCGGCCGGCAGCGGGGTGAGCGCTTCCGCGAGGGCCCGCCGGGCCTGGTCCCACGGGATCCGCCCGTCGCTCGTCTCGGGCACCGTCGCGGGCGCCGGGGGCAGGGTGTAGCCCCCCTGGGGCGGGAGTGCGTCGGCGGACCCGCTGCTCAGGCGGAGCGCGCGGGCGTAGAGGGTGGTGGGGGTGGCAGGCCGGGTGGTGAGCGCGCCGCGCTCGTCCTGGGCGCTCACCGGCTGGGGTGGGACTCGATTCCGTAGATCATGTGCGCAGCCTGCCAGGCCGTGGGCGGGACGTCCACGTGATTTGCCCGCTGCCTCGCGGGCGGGCCGCGCTCACGCCGGTGGCACGGGCGTGCTCCTGCGGAGGGTGGAGCGCAGCGCCAGGGCCATCACCAGTTCGAACACGCCGAGCAGGACCAGCCACAGTCCCAGCAGCCGGGTCAGGGCCACTGCGGAGTCCACGGGGAAGCAGAGGACGACGATTCCGGCGACGGCGCCGAGGGCACCGAGGCCGAAGAGCAGGCCCCGGTGGACGAGTGCCCGGTCGGCGATCGCGACGTACGCCGTCAGCACTCCGGTCAGCAGCCAGAAGACCCCGACGATCAGGGACAGGGCGCCGATCGTCTGCATCGGGTGGCGGAGCACGAGGACGCCCGCCAGGAAGGCCAGCAGGGCGACGAGGATGCCCGCCAGCCTGCTGCCGCCCCCGTCCCTGTCGTGGGAGAAGGCCGCGACGAAGCGGAAGCCTCCCGCGACCAGGAGCTGGAGGCCGATGATCACTGCGAGGACGTGCAGCGTCTCGTCGGGCCAGACGAGCACCACGATGCCCGGGATCAGGGTCGCGAGGGCGAAGCCCAGTGCCCAGTGCCACGAACCCCCGACCTGTCTCAGGACGTCTTCGGGGTCGCTCTGCGGACGCTGCGGTGACGCGGCGGAGGGTACGGACATCCCCACCTCCCAGGCCAGCCGAGGACCCTGGGGGCCCTCAAGTCGCCGGATAGACCTTTTCGGTCATTTTATTCCTCTGCGGTGCGACCTGCCCGCAAGCGGCCGCGGACCGGAATCTCCGGGACGATCGCGCCGGACCGGTCCGGTCCGGCCTGTCGAGTCCCGTATTGAAGTGGCGTGACCACGGTGCGGCGGCGGGGTTTTATTTGAAGCGCGCCCTCACCGGGGAAAGGCCCCGGTATCCGGGGGCGGGGAATCACCCCCCGTTCACGGAGCCGTGGTTACCGGAAACCCCCGTCAAGGCGGAGCTGAAGGCCAAGCTCGGCAAGTGAGCCGGTCCCCTCCTCCCCGACGGGGGAAAACGGCCGGAAAAGGGGCCGGCCCGAACGGCCGGCCCCTCACACGTGCTCACGGGGCGTTTCCGGAAGGTGCTGTGGGGGTCTACTCACGGAATGGATACCGCCGGTCCTGTACCCGGTCGAGCGGTTGCCGTCACAGCCGCGCATGCTCCCCATGTCGCGGACGATCTCGGATCCCGGCCCTGCCGTGCTGCGCGGTGGTGTGTGGTGTGCAGTGTGCGGTGGTGTGCTGTGCTGTCGGTCCTGCCGGTCCTCCCCTGATCCACGTCCACGACCCTGCGGAGCATCCGGCCCCCGGGGCCCCCGTGGCGGGATGGCGGTCCGGGGGGTGCACTGCACCGCCGTACCGGGTCCGGCCCCCGCCGTAGCGGTCGAGCCGGCGGGCGCGTACGCACCACGGGCTCGACACGGGTTGTCGTCCTGCCGCTCGGTCGCCGGGTCAGGCGAGGAGGCGGCGCTTCTGCTCTTCGAACTCGGCGTCGGTGAGGATCCCTTGGGCCTTGAGATCGCCGAGCTTCTTGAGCTGGTCGATCTTGTCGCTCATGCTGTCCTCCGCGGGCGCAGGGGCAGCCACGGGGGCGGCCGCCGGCGGAGGGGCCTGGGGCTCCTCGTAGGACTGGGGGGCCGACTGGGCGGCCCAGCGTCCGGCCTGACGGCGTGAGACGCGGTTGGAGACCGCGGTCGCCGTACCCGCGACGACGGCGGTGCGGGCGACTCCGCGAAGAAGACCTGGCATGGTGATCGCCTCTCACCCGGAATCGAAAGTGAACACAGTCGGTCGACTCAAGCTGTGTCCATTAGAGCACCGGCCCGATCTGACGGCATCTCGGAATACCGCTGACGTGCGCCTTCACGGTGAATCGCCGGGCGGGATGAACCGTGGCAGGCTGGGAGTGCGTGTTTTGCCCCGGTCAAAAGGAGCGCGAAATGACGACGCAGAGCGCGAGAATGTCGGGCGGCGGGTGGTCGGCCGTGTCCGGCTGGACCATGTTCGCCGCGATCATGATGATCTTCAGTGGCATCATGGCCGTCTTCGAGGGGATCGCCGCCATCGCCAAGGACGACGTGTTCGTCTCCACGCGGAACTTCACCTTCCAGTGGAGCCTGACCGGCTGGGGCTGGCTCCACCTCATCCTCGGCATCGTGGTGGTCCTGGCGGGCATCGCCCTGTTCAGCGGAGCCACGTGGGCGCGGGTCGTGGGCATCGCGCTGGCAGGCCTGTCCATGCTCGCCAACTTCACCTGGCTGCCCTGGTACCCGTTCTGGGCGATCGTGCTGATCATCATCGACGGCTTCGTCATCTGGGCCCTGTGCGTCGGCCCCAGCCGGGACCGGGAGGCCTTGCGGGTCTGACGCATCGGGCATCGACGCCGCTGCTGCCGCCGCCGCCGCCGCGGTAGCCGACGGGAAGGAACGACGAAGGGTTCCGGCTCCCATGGGAGCCGGAACCCTTCGTCACGCGACGACCGCGGGTGCCCGCTACGGCGGTGGGGAGCCGTCGGGCCGCGGGGGGTCTGTCGGAGGAGGCGGGCCCGGTCCCGGGCGGTCGGTCGGGGTCGTCGGAGCCGTCGGAGCCGTCGGAGCGGGGGGATCGGCCGGAGGCGGGGACGGGGACCGGCCCCGCACCGGGTGCCGGGGCTCGGGGGGCGTACCCAGATGGCGGGCGACCCAGGGTTCGCGGGCGAGCACGGCGCCGGCCGTCACGCACAGGGTGACCACCGCGCACAGGGTGATCAGCCACGACAGCAGGGTGAAGACCGCGCCGAGCGATCCGTAGGTGTCCAGGCTGTGGTTGAGGACCCGCGGCACGTACAGCGAGGCGGTGGCCGACAGGACGCTCAGGGCCGCCCCGGTCAGCAGCGCGCCCGGCAGCAGCGGCAGCCACGGCACGCGCGCGGTCAGCAGCAGGTGCTGCGTCCACCACCACAGGGCGACCTCCGCGCCGAACAGCAGCACCACCCCCAGCGTCTCGCCCGCGCCGAACCCGCTCAGCAGGCTGCCCTGCAATCCGATCATCACCAGCCAGGCCACCAGCCACGCGACCCACCGCCAGGCCGCCACCCGCACGCCCGCCTTCGGCAGACTCCACGCCCGCTCGCACAACCGCTGCATCGCCCGGCTGCAGGCCGTCGCCGAGATCAACACCATCAGGCCGCTGACGACGCCCGTGGTCTGCCGCACCTCGTCCGAGGGGCGGTTGGCCTGTTGGAGGACCTTGTCCAGCTCGCTCTGAGCAGCGCCGGAGAGGCCGAACAGGTGCTCCAGGGAGCTGACGAACTGGTCCCGCAGCGCGTCCGGGGCGACGGAGGCGACAACGAACAGCAGCGGCACCGCCGTCAGGAACGTCTGGGCGGCCAGTCGGGTCGCCGAGTCCAGCACGTTCACCGAGACCAGCCGCTCCATGAAGTGCGTGATCAACGGGAAACGCGCCTCGGCGCGCGGCCGCACCTGCACCGCCCACGCCCGCAACCGCACGAACCGCGACTCCGGCTCCGGCTCCGGACCCGGCCCCGGCCCCGGCCCCGGCTGCGGCTGCGGCTGCGGCTGCGAGGAGGCATCCGGTCGCCGGGCACGACGCGACCGGCGAGCTGAGGGGTCCCCGCCGGTCCCCGACCCTGGCTCCATACAGCCAGCCTGCCGCTCCCGCGTCCACCCGGCTCGCGATGCGCGGGCAACGGGTGAAGATCCCAGCTGCGCGGACGTCCGCAGGGTGCGGGCGGTGCGGCAGGGGTGGGGCGGTGATTTGTGGGGTCGTGGTGGGGCGGTGACGATGGGGGGATGAGCGAGAGCGACCCGGGTGCCGGGCCCGCACGAGCGTCCGGGAGCCGTGATGGTCCTTGACCTGGTGATCATCGGACTGGGGATCGCGGTGTTCCCCCTGTCGGTGGCCGCGTTCGTCCTGGTCCTGTCGGCCGACCGGGGCGTGTGGAAGGGCCTGGCCTTCATCCTCGCGTGGCTCGCCTGCTTCGTCGGCGTCCTGGCCATCGTCCTGCTGACCACGGGAGGCGAACCCCCCGCCCCCAAGTCCCCGCCCTCCACCGCGGCCTCGGCGCTCAAACTCGCCATCGGCCTCGGTCTGCTCGCGTACGGCTGGCACCGGCACAGGCACCGGGCCGACCGGCGTACCGCCCGGGGCTCGGACGCGCCGGACGTGCGTGGGGCCGGTGAGGCACAGCAGACCGGGGAGCCCCTGCGCGCCCCGGAATCCGGGGAGGCCCGCGACGCCCCGGCGGACGGCGAAGCGCGGAAGGCGGGGAAGGCCGGGCCGACGGGGAAGGCCTCCGGGAGGATGGCGGCGGAGCTCGACCACATCTCGATGTGGACCGCGGCCGGACTGGGGCCGCTGCTCCAGCCCTGGGGAATGGTGGCGGCCGGCGCGGCGACGGTCGTGAACGCCGACCTGTCCCAGACGTCCTCCTTCATCGCCCTGTTCGTCTACTGCCTCATCGCCACCAGCAGTCTCCTGACGATGGAGCTCTACACCACCTTCGCCCCCGACGCCGCCCGCGAACGTCTCGGTCGGCTCCGCAGCTGGCTCCAGAACCACCAGGAGCAGGCCATCGTGGTCGTCGTCCTGATCGTCGGGCTGTTCCTGGTCGCCCGCAGCATCCACCAGCTGACGTCCTGACCGACCGGCCCACGCCCGGACCGACCCGTCCGGCGCCCCCGCCGGCCGGCCCGAGTACCTCCGTGCTCTAGGCGGTCGGGGTGGGTCCGGTGTCGAGGAACTCGCGGAGGGCGAACCCGACCAGGACGATCACGGCGGTCCAGATCACCACCATCATCGTCGGAT
>NZ_JOGB01000063.1 GCF_000719335.1 Streptomyces sp. NRRL S-87 | reverse complement strand
GGGCTTTGGGGCTTCGCCCTGGCCTGCGGCCACCCCTGGCCCGGGCCTGCCTCCGGTCCAGCCTGCCACCCCTGTCAAGCGCCTCCCCCACACACCACGCGACCCACCAGGCACTGCCAAGGATCCGGCGGCCTTCCGCCCCGTGGTGGGTCGAACGGTGAGGGGAGCTCTCACGGGTGGGTCGAACGGTGACGGGAGCTCTCACGGGTGGGCCGAACGGTGACGGGAGTCCCTCACAGGCGGGCCGAGGCGATCGCGCGGGCTCCCGCGACCTCCTGGCGGAGCGGCTCGAGCACGCCCTCGTCCTCGTCCTCGCCCTCCGGCACGGCGTCGCGCAGCGAGTCGGGGTCGCGGTCGGCGCGCACCACCGCGGCCAGCTCGCGAAGCTCGCCGGCGATCGCGGCGACCTCCGCCGCCGGCGGCCCGGCGGCGCCGTGGTCGACCCGCACGCGGGCCGCCGTGGTGGCGTCGACGACCCGCTCCACGGCCACCACGAGCGGCCACCAGGCGGCCGCCCGGGTCCCGGTGGGCGGCGGTTCGGTCAGGGCCCGCTGGAACTCCGACCGGACGGCGGACATGTCGCGGTAGATCCGACGGCGGGCCTGCACCCGCACCACACGGGCGGCCCGGAGCCGGTCCTCGTCGATGCCGAGGTCGGGGCGGAAGGCCCGCTCGACGTACCGGGCGGCGTCGTCCACGGCGTGGGCGAGCCGGTCGCCGACGCGGCTGTGCCAGCTCTCGGGCCACAGCAGGTAGCCGGCGATCAGGGTGATCGCGCAGCCGATGAGGGAGTCCAGCAGGCGCGGCCGGACCAGGTCGAAGCCCTGGTGGTTGAGGAGGTCGGAGAGCAGCAGGATCACCGGGGTGATGGCCGCGGTCTGGAAGGCGTAGCCCTTGACGGAGAAGATCGGGATCAGCGCGCCCAGCACCACCATCACGGGCACGTCCCATCCGCCGCGCGGCACCTCGGACAGCACCGCGGCCGCCACGACCAGCCCGCCCGCGGTGCCCAGGGCACGCAGCACCGCCCGCGAGAACACCGATCCGAAGTCGGGCTTGAGGACGAAGGTGACGGTCAGCGCGACCCAGTACGAGCGCTCCACCTCCACCAGCGAGACCAGCGACTGGGCCAGCCCGATGCACAGCGCCAGCCGCAGCCCGTACCGCCAGGACTCGCGGGAGAACATCAGGTCCCGCACGTTGCGGCGCACCCGGATGCGCAGGGCGGCCGGGCGGCCCAGCCGGTCGTCCACGTTGTACGGGTCGGGGTCGGGCGTGTGGACGATGGCCGCCGCGTGCCGCAGGGCCGCCTCGATGGCCCGCTCCGAGGGGGTCGACGGCGGCGCGAGGCCCAGGTCGAGCTCGCCGGTGCCGGTACGGCCCTCCTCGACGGCCTCGGCGAGCTCCCGTACCGCCGCGGGGATCGAGGGCGGCAGCGGCCGGCCCCGCTGGTGCGCGGCGGGCGCGGCCTCGACCAGCGGGATGACCACGTTGAGCTGGGCCAGCAGCCGCACCAGGACCGGGCTGCGGCCGTGCACGCGGGCCCGCCGCCCGAGGACCAGGTCGTAGGCCTGGTTGAGGGCCTGGGTGACCTCCTGGCGGCGCTCCTCGTACGTCGGCCCGCCCGCCGCCTCCAACAGGTCGGCCAGCGAGCGGTAGGTGGCCGCCACCGCGGCCCGTTCGGGCCCCCGGCCGCGCAGCGGCCAGCCCAGCAGGGTCAGCAGCAGGACGAACAGTCCGCCGGCGGTGAGCAGCACGGGCGCGGTCCACCAGGGCTCGGGCATCGCCAGCCCGGCCCCGACCACGGCGTTGAGCAGGAGCAGCAGCCCGGAGACCGAGGCCACGGTGCCGATCGAGGAGATCATCCCGGAGACCAGCGCGACCAGGGTGAGGGCCGCGACCGCGACCCAGCCGTGGCCGTAGACGAGGGTGCCCAGGGCCACGCCGACGGCGCCGAAGAACTGCGGGACGGCGATGTTGTAGACGCGCATGCGGTAGGCGTCGGCGGTGTCGCCGATCACCGCGGCCAGTGCGCCCATGGAGACGAGGGCGCCGTACTCCGGCTCGTCCATGATCCAGCCGACGGCGAGCGGGGCGGCCAGCCCGATGCCGGCCCGGGCCGCGGCCGCCCACGGCACGGGGGCGGCGGACGGGCGCAGGCCTGCCAGGAGCCACTCGGGGGGAATCAGCGGATGGGACCGGGAGCGTTCGGGCGGTGCCTGGTCCGTGCTCATGGCCGTGGAGCTCCTGCGCGAATCGTTCCTTCTGCCTACAGAAGCGAGCTTATGGGGTGACCGGTCGTCGCCGGCACGGTGCGGGCGCCGCCCGTCGGCACCGGGTGCGCGGACGTCAGCCGGGCCGCGGCAACCGCCCCGCCAGCCAGGCGCCCAGCGCCAGCGCCACCCCCGCGGCGAGCACCCCCCACGCGGTGGTCCGCAGGAAGGCGGTCAGCGCGTCGTACACCGCCCCCGCCGCCGCCCGGTCCACGTCGGCCGGCAGGTCGCCGAGGGTGAGCCGGCGGCCCAGCGGCACGGCGGCCGCCAGCAGCAGCGCCCCGACGGCCAGCCCCACGCCCGTCGCGGCCAGCGCGGTGCGGCGGCGTGCGGAGACCGCGACGGCGACCGCGACCAGCACCAGCGTGGCGACGGGCAGCCAGATGCCGGCGACCTGCAGCACGTGGAACCCCTTCCGGAGGGCGCCCAGGTTCTCGTACTCCATGACCGTGATCGCGGTGTGCGTCTCGGGGATGCGGTCCACGAACGGCACCCCGTCCGCCATCAGGTCCGCCTTGACCTGCGCGATGACGGGGGCGAGGTCGACGCTGACGGTGTTGCCCGCGCCGCTGTCGAGGGCGCTGAAGAAGGCGTGGTGGGCGGCGCGGTTGGCCGCGTTCCACGCGGTGCGGAAGGCCTCGGTGTCCACGAACGACGCCACCGCCTCGCCGAGCAGCCCCGTCACCGCCCCCTGGAACGGCCCGGCGTCGATCTGCTTCGCGATGGCCGTGGTGGCCTGCCCGGCCACCGCCCGGCGCACGTCCGGGTCGCGGGCGAGCGGGGCCATCGCGGCGACGTACGCGTCCTCGTCACCGAGCACCCGGTCGGCCCACACCGCGGCGGCGCCCAGCGGCACGAGCACGGCGAGGAGCGCGACGAGCACCCCGTTCAGCACCGCCGACCATGAGCTCCGCACGTCACCGCTCCGCACGTCACCAGGGAACGGGACCCGGTCCGGCCACCGCGAGCAGGACTGCTGCGCGCGGGTGAGTGATTGATCCACTTGCCGGTACCGGGCCGCGGGTGTGCCCTTGAGGGTGGAGAGCCGACGGCCGGGCGCCGGGCGGTGGCGCCGCACCCGGTGTGCGGCCCCCGGCGCGCGCCACGGAAGGAGTCCGTCATGGCACACGCGGCACCCGCGGCCCCCGGCCGACACATGACCGGTCTGAAGGTCAGCCCCTGGCACCTCGTCGCCCCTCTGGGCATGGGCCTGCTGTACGGGCTCTGGTGTGCGTTCATGAAGCGCGAGCGGGGCACGCTCCCCGTCGACGCCGCCAACATCTGGTACGGCATCCTGTGCGGCGTCGTCTTCGCCGTGGCGTGGTTCGTGCTGGCCCGGGTGGGCCCGGCGCTGCCGCGCGAGCTGCGGGCGACCATGTGGTTCGCGTTCGCGGGGATCTCGTTCGGCTACCTGTATAGCCTCACCAACGACAGCATCTGGCGCACCGTCGTCGTCGCCCTTTCGGTGGCGGTCCCGGTCGGCGCGGGGGCCTTCTACCGCTACTACATGCGCGAGCCCTAGACGGAGCGCCGGGCGAGGGACCGGCCCCCGGGACGCCGCCGGTCGGCGGCGGCGTCCCCCGTGGCGGGGCGTACCGCGCAGGAGGAGACTGGGGGTGGGCCCGGGTGGGTCTCCAGCGCGGCCGCCGAGGATCGGACAGGGGGGTGTCTGGAGGACGGCCATGGGCGGTACAGCTGTGGAGACGCTGCGCGAATCGCTGCGCGGCGAGGTGATCGGCCCCGAGGACGCGGGGTACGACGAGGCCCGGACCATCTACAACGCGATGATCGACCGGCGGCCGGCGGTCATCGCGCGGTGCGCGGACCCGACCGACGTACGGACGGCGCTGCGGTTCGCCCGCGACGCCGGCATGGATCTGACGGTGCGCTGCGGCGGGCACAGCGGGCCCGGCCTGTGCATCGTCGACGACGCGCTGGTGATCGACCTGTCGCGCATGCGGTGGGTGCGGGTGGACCCCGCGAAGCGGACCGCCCTGGTGGGCGGCGGCACCCAGCTCGGCGACCTCGACCACGAGGCGTACGGACACGGGCTCGCGACCCCCGCCGGCATCATGTCGACGACCGGGGTCGGCGGGCTGACCCTGGGCGGCGGGCACGGGCACCTGACCCGGGCGTACGGGCTGACCATCGACAACCTGCTCGCGGCGGACGTCGTCCTCGCGGACGGCTCGACCGTCACCGCGTCGCCGGACGAGCACCCTGACCTCTTCTGGGCGTTGCGCGGCGGAGGCGGCAACTTCGGCGTCGTGACCTCGTTCCGCTTCGCCCTGCACCCGGTCAAGGACGTGGGGCTCGCCGTCACCCTCTGGGAGCCGGAGCACATCGGGGCGGTGCTGGACTGGTACCGCACGTTCCTGCCGGCCGCGCCGAACGACCTGAACGGCTTCTTCGCCACGCTGCGGGTCGCGCCCGGGCCGCCGTTCCCGGAGGAGATCCACGGCAGGCGGATGTGCGGCGTGGTGTGGTGCACCACGGGCGCGCTCGACGAGGAAGGCCTGGCGAAGACCTTCGCCCCGGTCGTCGAACCCGCTCCGCCCGCCTTCCACTTCGCGACGCCGATCCCGTACCCGGCCCTGCAGGCGATGTTCGACGAGCTGATCCCCAAGGGCCTGCAGTGGTACTGGCGCGGTGACTTCTTCGACCGGATCACGGACGGCGCGATCGACGTGCACGGCACCTTCCTGGAGAACATCCCCACGGCGCTGTCGACGATGCACCTGTACCCCGTGGACGGCGCGGCCCACGACCCCGGCCGCGAGGACACGGCCTGGGCCTACCGGGACGCGGTCTGGTCCGGTGTGATCGGCGGGATCAGCCCGGAGGCGTCGGAGGCCGAGGCGATCCGCACATGGGCGGTGGACTACTGGGAGGCCCTGCACCCGCACTCGATGGGTGGCGCGTACGTCAACTTCCTCGGCGCGGACGAGGGCGGCGACCGTGTCCGGGCCACGTACCGCGGACACTACGACCGGCTGGCCGACGTGAAGCGGACGTACGACCCGGACAACGTCTTCCACCACAACCAGAACGTCGTCCCGGCGGGGAGCTAGCAGTCCGAAGGACCGCCGGCCCCCTCCGGAGTCTCAGCCCCGGGCACCGGGCCGCCGCTCGGGGAGCTCGGTCGGGTGGTCCGGTTCCGTCGCCTCCGCCCCGTCGGCGGAGGCCGGTCCGGCCGGTCCGCCGGGTACGGGGGAGACGGCGGGGCCGGCGGGTCCGGGGGGTGCGGGCGGCACGGCCGGCGGGCGGGGGGTCGTGCGGGCGGCCTCGGCGCGCAGCATGGCGTGCAGCGCCGCGAAGGGGTCGAAGGGCATGGCGAAGCACCTCGCGGTGGTGTGGGGGGTGAAGGGTGTACGCGTCTGACGCCGGAGCCGTCAGCAGCGCAGCACCGCACCCCGCACCGCGGCGGGCGGCCGTACGGGCTCGTCCCGGGGTGCGCAAGAAGGGGAGCGCGGCCCGGCGGGGAGGGCCGGGGCGGCCACCGGGGCGGCCCCGGGCGCCCGGCGCGGAGCCGCCTCGCGCGTGAAGTGGCGTACGACCACCCGGCCGTCCGCGTCGGGGGCGGCGGGGTCACCGGGCTCGGCGGGCGCGCCCGCCGACGGGGGTGACTCCGCCGGTCCCGCGCCGGACGCGGCCCCGCACACCAGGCCCACGAGCGCGAGCAGCAGCGCGGTGAGCACGGCGCACAGCGCCACGCTCCCGCTTCGCCCGCGCCGTGTTCCGCTCATGCCCGTGAGGTTTCCACGGCGGGACCCGTCGCCCAGCCCTCCGGGGCGCAGAACCGCCCGATGGGCGGAGCGCACGCGCCGGGCCGGGGGCGCTCAGACCACCCAGAAGCCGAGCACCATCGTGGTGGCGCCCAGCAGGGCCGCCGTCAGGTGGAGCCCCGCGTGCCCGTAGTCGCCGTGCACCAGTTGCCGGACCAGGCCGCCGAGCGCGGTCAGCGTCGAGACGATCGCCACCTGGGGGACGAGCAGCACCTGGAAGAAGGGCAGGAGGGCCAGCAGTAACGCGCCCAGCCATAAGGGGGCCGAGCCGGTCCATCCGTACCAGTGCCACAGGTCGCGGGGCCGGGCGTGCCGCTGCCGCCGCTCGCCGCTCCTGGTCGCCACCGCGCTGTTGCCCGCCGAATCGTCCACGGCGCCGCCTCCCCCGTACAAATGACCCTGTCGACAGGGCCGTTGTACCGGAAGAGGCGGCGTCCGAAGTAGCCTCAGGACGGTACGGCCGCGGATCGCGCGGCCGGCGTCCCCGCGGGAGCGGGCGTCAGCACCCGCTCCGCGAGCACTCCGAAGACGAGGCCGAAGGCCGTCCACATGGTGGCCTGGATGGCCAGCGAGACCATCCTGAACTGCCAGATGAGGGTGGCCGGGAAGTCGGCCGGGACCTCGTTGACCGCCGGCAGGAACGCGAACGCCAGCCCGATCGCGACGACGAAGACCGCCCCCGCGACCACGGACGCGTTCCAGTTGCCCAGGCGCGGGGCCAGCCGGCGCCCGAGGATCACCGCGCCCGCCGACAGCAGCAGGCTCAGCACGATCATCAGGACGTACAGCGTGGTCCGCTTCCCCACGGTGTCGGGGTCGCCGACGGCCGGCGGGTTGGCCGGGTACTTGAGAAAGGGCACGAGGGACACGGCCACGAAGGCCCCGCCCGCCGTCAGCGCGGCGGTGGCGCGCACCCCGAACCGCCCGATGCGGCCCAGGACGAAGCAGAAGACCAGCGCGGCGATGCCGCCCAGGGCGATGCTGAAGAGCCCGACGGCGGTGCCGAGGCCCGCCGTCGCCTGCATCGTCCGGCTGACCAGTTCCTCGGCGTGCTCATGGGCGCCGCCGGCCGCGGCCGCCTCGTGGGCCTCCTCGAAGGCGATGGCCGCGTCCACCTTGGACTCGCCCAGGAAGTACGAGACGAGCCACGAGAGCACCCCCGCGGCGAGCCCCGCCAGCATTCCGCGGACCAACAGGGCCCGTACGGAGACAGAGTTCACGATCGTTCCCCGGTTCCTCCCCGTGCCTCAGTGGCAGGGGAAGCCGAGCAGGTGGCGACCGTCGTGCATCCACTCGTGGATGGTCTCGCCCTGGACGAGCGCGGTGGCACCCTGCTCGCCGCCGACGACGTAGAGGAGGGCGAGCATGAGGACGCCGAAGAAGACGGCCCACGGGGCCAGGGCCTTCAGCGAGATGGGGGCGATGGCGGCGTCGGTGGCCGTCGCGGGCACAGTGGCCTGAGCCATGGCAGAACCTCCAGAGGGAACACGCGTCCCGGTCAGTGGTGCACTCAACGACGGTTACGGGTCTGACTTCTCCCCTCCTGGATGGAGGGGAATCACAGTGGCGCGACCGTGCCGGATTCTCACCGGTACTTCCGTCCTACCGTCGTCTATTGGTCATGTCGTCCGTGACCGTACCGCGTTTATGCTCCGCTTATGAACCCCTCATCGGTACGAGTTCGGCTGGTCACGCCCGCTCTGGACGGGGATGTCCGGGAGCGGCGGTTCGGCGGAGGGGGTCCCTTCGCGATGCGGGCGGGCGAGTGGGCGGGCCGTACCCTCGACGAGGTCGCGGCCGAGGACCCCGAGGCCCTGCACGCCTGGCTGACCGACCCCGACTTCGCACCCCCCGGCGGGGAGTCGGTCACCGGGCTCGTCGCCCGCGCCGGGGCGTGGCTGGCCTCCCTGGAGCCCGGCGCGCACCGGGTGGAGGCCGCCGACCAGGCGTTCGTACGGGCGGCCGTCGTGCACGCGCTGGACCTGCCGGTCGCGGCCTTCTGGCGGCTGGACGCGCGGCCCCGCACGGCCGTCGAACTCAGTGGCCGCGCGGGACGGTGGAACCTGCGGATCGGGACGCCCGAAGGGGCCGCCCGGAACTAGGCCACGATCCAGTCGCTGGTGGCGATGACGGGGCTCACGCCGTCGCGGTGGACGGTGCCCTCGATCAGGCCGTACATCCGGTCGGCCGCGTAATACACCTCGTTGTCGTTCTTGAGGCCGAAGGGCTCCAGGTCGACGAGGAAGTGGTGCTTGTTGGGGAGGTTGAGCCGGACCTCGTTGACCCGCGGGCAGTTGTCGAGCACGCGCTCGGCCATCTGGTTCAGCGTCTGCTGGAGCGAGTACGAGTAGGTCTCCGCGAAGGCTTCCAGCATGTGCTTGCGGACCTTCTTGTAGGACCGGTCCCAGTCGTGCCCCGCGTCGTCGGCGGCCAGGTTGGAGTGGGCCCAGCGCGCCGTGACCTTGGTCGCCAGGATGCGGTCGTACGCCTCCTGGAGGGTCGTGTACCTGTCCTTGACGTAGCCGTGGAACTCGGAGTCGGTCGAGTTCATCACCGTCAGGTCCTTCAGGCCGGAGATGACCTGCAGGCCCGTGGTCTCGCTGTAGGTGATCTGCGCGGTGCGCACCTCCTGGCCCTTGCGGACGAAGGAGTGCTGCTCCTTGCGGGTCGGCACCGGGATGCGGTCCCAGGCGAACTCCTCGACGCGGATCTGCGCTTCGCGGATCGGGGTCTGGGAGGAGACGAAGTGCTTGGCGAGCAGGATGCCGAAGGCCTCGGGCGACTCGACGCCGTGCTCCTTGGCGAACGCGTAGACCGTGTTCTTGGTCGTGTCGGTCGGCAGGCAGTTGGTGTTGTCGCCGGTGAGGTGCACGTCGCGGAACTCGCCGCGGAGGGCGACCGACACGTTCAGGTCGCGGATCTCGTGCCAGGAGCTGTCGCTGCCCTTGCGGGTGACCTTGACGATGCGGTTCTCGGCCTTGCCGTACTGGTTCTGGGCCAGGACGTGCTTGCTCATGCTCGGTGTCCTTCGGGTACGCGGAGTCCAGGGGATCCCGTACGCCCGGCGTCCGACGCCCGTGCCCGGAGCCCTTTCCCGGAGTCCGGCCGCGCGCCCCCCGCCGTTCGGTCCCGTGGGACCGCCCCGGGACTGACGTGCATCCCGGTCCGTAGGTGCATGTCGGATTGCAGCACGTACGCGGGGGAACGGGCCCGGTCCCGATCCTCCGAGACCGGGCCCCCCGCTTCGTCGGAACCCACATCACGCCATGTGGGCGTCCGTGACCGACAGCGCCTCGTCGAGGATCTCCAGGCCCTCGCGCGCCTCGGCCTCCGAGATGGTGCACGGCGGTGCGACGTGGGTGCGGTTCATGGTGGTCAGCGGCCACAGCCCGCGCTTGCGGCAGGCGGCGGCGAAGGCGTTCACCGGAGCGTTCGCCCCACCCGTGGCGCCGTACGGCACCAGTGGTTCGCGGGTGGCCGGGTCGCGGACGAACTCCAGCGCCCAGAACGTGCCCAGGCCCCGCACCTCGCCCACGGACGGGTGCCGCGCGGCCAGTTCCCGCAGGCCCGGGCCGAGCACCTCGGCGCCGATCCGGGCGGAGTGCTCCACCACGCCCTCCTGCGCCATGGCGGTAATCGTGCCGACCGCGGCCGCGCAGGCCAGCGGGTGCCCGGAGTACGTCAGCCCGCCGGGGTAGGGGCGGGTGGCGAAGGTCTGCGCGATGGCCGGCGAGATCGCCACCCCGCCGAGCGGCACGTAGCCGCTGTTCACGCCCTTGGCGAAGGTCAGCAGGTCGGGTACGACGTCCCAGTGGTCGGCGGCGAACCAGGCGCCGGTCCGGGCGAAGCCGACCATGACCTCGTCGAGGACGAACACGATCCCGTACCGGTCGCACAGCTCCCGTACCCCGGCCAGGTAGCCGGCCGGCGGCACCAGCACGCCCGAGGAGCCGGGGACGGTCTCCAGCACGACCGCCGCGACGGTGGCCGGCCCCTCGAAGACGATGGTGTCCTCCAGGTGCCGCAGGGCGCGCTCGCACTCCTCCGCCCCGGTCGTGGCGTGGAACGGCGACCGGTAGAGGAACGGGCCCCAGAAGTGCACGGTGCCCGCGGTGCCGGTGTCGGAGGCCCAGCGGCGCGGGTCGCCGGTCAGGTTGATCGCCCCGGCCGTGGCGCCGTGGTACGAGCGGTAGCTGCTCAGGACCTTGGGGCGGCCGGTGTGCAGCCGGGCCATGCGGACGGCGTTCTCCACGGCCTCGGCGCCGCCGTTGGTGAAGAAGATCTTGTCGAGGTCGCCGGGGGTGCGCTCGGCGATCAGTCGGGCGGCCTCGGAACGCGGCTCGGCGGCCAGGCCGGGCGCCAGGGTGCAGAGCCTGCCGGCCTGTTCCTGGATCGCGGCCACGACCGCGGGGTGCTGGTAGCCGAGGTTCGTGTAGACCAGGGCGCTGGAGAAGTCGAGGTAGCGGTTGCCGTCGTAGTCCCACAGGTAGGAGCCCTGCGCGCCGGCGATCGGCAGCGGGTCGATCAGGTCCTGGGCGGACCACGAGTGGAACACGTGGGCCCGGTCCGCGGCCCGCACGGCGTCCCGCGCGACCGGATCGGGCGCCCCCGGGGACGATCCGGTGACCGGCGCACCCCGGCGCCCGCCCGCCCTGCCGGGCTCGGTCGCGGTCTCGCTCATGCAGTGCCTCCCAGGGGCGGACGACGGCGGATCGGAACCCGGCAGCATAGTCCATATCTCGCCTGGTGGAAATAGACTTCCGAAATACGAAAAATGAATGGAGGGGTGGAGGGCGGGTAGGTGCGCGGCATACCCGCGGGCCGGGGACCGCCGGGGCGTGCATGCGGCAGGGAGGAAGCGATGGCCAGGGACATGGCCGGACTGGTCGGATACAAGGTCGAGGCGTCCGACGGACACATCGGCAGGATCGACAAGCACAGCGAATACGTGGGGCGGCAGTTCGTGGTCGTCGACACCGGTCCCTGGATCTTCGGCAGGAACGTGGTGGTGCCCGCCTCGCTGGTCGCGCGGGTGGACGACGAGAACGAGACCGTCCACATCTCCGCCACCAAGGACGAGATCAAGGGCTCGCCCGACTTCGAGAGCGGGCAGCACGACGACGACGTGGCGGTCATCCGGCTCATCGAGCAGTACTACGCGAACCGCCACATGTGACGCTGGTACGACCACACGTGCGTCCGGAGGTTCCCATGGCTGAGGTACCCACGGCCCGAGCTGCGGCCGGCCGTAGGGACGGCGAGCGGTTCGCCGTCGAGGTGCGGCCCGAGCGCGAGGCCGTCGTCCTGCTGCTCTCGGGGGAGCTGGACCACGACACCGCGGAGCCGTTGCGCGAGGCCGTCACGGCCGCGCTCGCCGGGCCCGGGCGGCCGCGGCTGGTCGTCGACTGCGCCGGGCTGCGGTTCTGCGACTCCACCGGCCTGAACGTGCTGCTGCGGGCGCGGCTCGCGGCGCAGGAGGTCGGAGGGAGGCTGGAGCTGGCGGACGTGCGCCAGCCCGTGGCCCGGATGTTCCGCCTCACCGGGGCGGACGGGGTCTTCCGCATCCACGCGGACCTGGCGGCGGCCCTGGGCGGCGCGCAGGGCACCGTGGAGGAGGATCGGTCATGACGGGGAACGGCGAGGCGCTCCCCGCGGAACAGACCCGCCGGCTGTGGCTGGGCGGCGGGACCAAAGGTGTGGTGACCCGGTGCCGGGACTTCACCCGCGAGGCGCTGACCGACTGGCAGTGGCTGCCCGCCTCCGGCGACTCCACCCCCCTGGACGGGACCTACCCCGACCCGCCCGCCGGCCAGGACCCGGAGGAGTGGCAGGAGCGCTGGGCGGCCGTCGAGGACGCGCTGCTGCTGGTCTCCGAGGTGGTCACCAACGCCTGCATGCACGCGGGCGGTCCCACCGAGCTGCTGCTGCACCGCGCCCCCGGCCTGCTGCGGATCGAGGTCACCGACCCGAGTCCGGTGACGCCGCGCGTCAGGCCGTCCGGTGACCCCGCCCTGCCGGGGGGCCACGGGCTGGTCGTGCTGGAGCGGCTCTCCCGGGAGTGGGGCTACCGGCCGGCCGGAAGCGGCAAGACCGTGTGGCTGGAGGTCCCCGCCCCGGCACCGCTCACGCGGGAGGGGCGGTCGACCGCTCGGGACGGGCGGGCGCGGCCGGACCGGCCGGCGCAGACAGGGCAGACAGGGCGGTCGGACCGGTCGGCCGGGGGGCCGCGGGAGGATGGGCGGGGGGCTCCGGAGACGGATCCGCCAGCAGGCCCTTACGCAGCTCCGCCAGCGTCCGGCTGAGCAGCCGCGAGACGTGCATCTGGGAGATCCCGAGCCGGGCGCCGATCTCGGACTGGGTCAGCTCGGCGCCGAACCGCAGCGACAGGATCTCCTTGTCCCGCTCCGGCAGCCCGGCGAGCAGCGGCTTGAGGGCCTCCAGGCACTCGATGCGCTCGTACGCGGGCTCCTCCTCGCCCAGCGACCGCTGGACGGTGCCCGGATCGGCGTCCTCCTGCACCGGCGCGTCCAGCGAGCGGGAGGCGTACGCCTGGGCGGCCTGCCGGCCCTCCGCCACCTCCGCCTCCGTCGTTCCGAGCCGCTCGGCGAGCTCCGCGTCCGTGGGCGTCCGGCCCAGCCGCTGCTCCAGCGCGTCGGAGGTCTTGGCCAGGTCCAGCCGCAGCTCCTGGAGGCGGCGCGGCACCCGGACCGCCCAGCTGGTGTCGCGGAAGTAGCGCTTGATCTCGCCGGTGATGGTCGGCAGGGCGAACGAGGTGAACTCCACGCCGCGGTCCGGGTCGTACCGGTTGATCGCCTTGATCAGGCCGACGGTGCCGACCTGGACGATGTCCTCCAGCGGCTCGCTGCGGCCGCGGAAGCGGCGGGCGGCGAACTTCACCAGGCTGAGGTTGAGCTCCACCAGGGTGTTGCGGACGTACGAGTACTCCGGCGAGCCCTCGGCGAGCATGCCGAGCCGCAGGAACAGGGCCGTGGAGAGGGCCCGGGCGTCGGCGGTGGACGCCTGCCGGGGGTTGAGGAGCACGTCCTCGACGGGCACGGGCGCGGGCGTCGGCGCGGTGGTCCTGGTGTGCTCCGGCCGGCGGTCGGCGTGCGGTGCCGGGGTAGGGGAGGCGGGGCGGGGTTCCGCGGTCTGCGGGACGGTCCTGGCAGTCATGGAGGCCTCCGACCAGTGTGTCGGTATGCACCCGTTTCATACCCTCTGTGGGGCTTGTGACCCTTTCTCGTGCCACGCTGGTCCCAGGAGGTCATCCGGGGGCAGACATGGACGTTTCGTCGCGGTTCCTCGGCGAGCTGGAGGCCGCGCTCGCCGCCCTGCGCGCCGGCGGGACCGGTGTGCGGCTGCCCGCGGGCCCCGGCCGGGCGGGCGAGCTGGCGGCGGCGTTCAACGCCCTGGCCGGGTCCCTGGACGAGGCCGCCGCGGCCGGCGCGAAGGAGGACCGGCTGAGAGCCGGGCTGGTCCGGCTGGCCGCGGGCATGCGGGGGCTGACCACGGCCCCGGCGCTGGCGGCACTGGTGATGCGCGAGGTGCCGCCGCTCGTGGGGGCGCCGTACGGGTGCCTCTTCCTCGCGGAAGGCGGGGCGCAGCGCGGGAGGGAGGACGAGGCGGGGGACGGGTCGGGGGACGGGCCGGGGGGCGGAAAGGACGCCGGCCGGGACGGTGCCGGGGGCGGCTGGCTGGTCGCGGCCGCCGGGTACGGGCTGCCGGAGGGGCCGGAGGCGCCGCCGCGCCGGTTCCGCACCGGTCAGTCCCTGGTCGGCCAGGCCGCCCGCGACCGTGCGCCGATCGTGCTGGCCGACGTACCGCCCGGCTACGTCGAGGTCGCCTCCGGCACCGGGTCCACCGATCCGGCCGTCCTGCTCCTGCTGCCCGTGATCGCCGAGTCCGGCGGCCCGGTCCTCGCCGTGCTCGAACTGGCCGGGCTGCGGGCCTGGAACAGGGCCGAGCGGGGGTTCCTCGACGAGGTCGCCGGCCTGCTCGCCGGCCGCCTGAGCCTGCTCGCCGCCCGCGCCGGGGGCGCCGAACAGCTCGCCCGGGCCGACGGCCTCGCCGTCGACCTGGCCGCCCGCTCCGCCGAGCTGGCGGCCCGGGGCCGTGAACTCGTGCGCAGCGCCGCCGACCTGAAGGAGAGCACGGAGCGGCTCGCCGAGCGGGACCGGGAGGCCGCGGAGCGCGACGCGGAGCTCCACCGGGCCCGTGGCGAGCTGGACGACCGGGCCCGGGCGCTGGCCCGCACCTCCCTCTACAAGTCGGAGTTCCTGGCCAACATGAGCCACGAGCTGCGCACGCCGCTCAACAGCCTGCTGATCCTGGCCCAGCTGCTCGCCCAGAACCCCGAGGGCAACCTCACCGAGAAGCAGGTGGACTACGCGACCGTCATCCACTCCGCCGGCTCCGACCTGCTCCAGCTGATCAACGACATCCTCGACCTGTCGAGGGCCGAGGCCGGGCGGCTGGCGGTGCGCCCCGAACCGGTCCTCCTGCACCGTCTGGTCGCGTACGCGGACGCCGCCTTCCGGCCGGTGGCGGAGGAGAAGGGGCTGGAGTTCCTGGTGTCCGTCGCGCCGGGCGCCGCGGAAGAGCTGACCACCGACGAGTCCCGGGTCCGCCAGGTGCTGCGCAACCTGCTCTCCAACGCGCTGAAGTTCACCGCAGCGGGACGGGTGGAGCTGCGGGTGGCCGCCGCGGACCCCGACGAGCCGCCCGAGGCGCTGCGGGCGGCGAACGGCCCGGTGCTCGCCTTCCGCGTGGCCGACACCGGCGCCGGCATCCCCGCGGACCGGCTGGAGGCCGTCTTCGACGCCTTCGAGCAGGGCGGTGGCGGCACCTCGCACGCGTACGGCGGCACGGGCCTCGGGCTGTCCGTCGGGCGCGAGATCGCCCAGCTGCTCGGCGGCGCGATCACGGCCGAGAGCGAGCCGGGCCGGGGCAGCACCTTCGTCCTCTACCTGCCGGTGCGGTACGCCGCCCGGTACGAGGACGACGCGTTCGAGGACGACGCGTTCGAGGCGGGCGCGTTCGAGGCGGGCGGGTTCCAGGAGGGTGGGTTCGAGCAGAGCGGGTTCCAGGGCGGCGAGGCGGGTCCCGCGGACGGCGGATCCGCGGAGGACGGCTCCTGAGCCGTGGCCGCAGTACGGGGAGGGGGGCGGGAGGCGGCGGTGGGCGGCGTGCGGAACCGGTCGGAGGTCGAAGGTCCGTGGTCAGGAGACGCGCACCACCACCAGGCTCGTGTCGTCGTCCGTGTCGCCGATCACGGCCGCCATCAGCCGGTCCGCCTGCTCCTCCACCGGTCCCGCGACGAGCCGCTCCGCGGCCCGTCGCAGCGCCGCCAGGCTCTCGTCCAGTCCGGTGTGCCGGCGCTCCACGAACCCGTCCGTGTAGAGCAGCAGCGTGTCGCCGGGCAGGAGCTGCGCGCGCGCCTCCGCGTACGCCACCCCGGGCAGGGCGCCGAGCAGGACGTCGTGGGCGCCCTCCAGGAACCGCGCCCGGCCGGCCCGGAGCAGCAGCACCGGCGGGTGCCCGGCGTTCGCCCAGGCCAGCGAGCGGTCGGCCGGGTCGAACAGGGCGCACACGGCCGTCGCGGTGGGCTGCCCGGGGGTGGCGAGCGTGACGTCGTTGAGCCAGCCCATCAGCCGGCCGGGCGGGCTGCCGGTGAAGGCCAGACCGTGCAGGGCGCCGCGCAGGGCGATCATGGCGGTGGCCGCGTCGATGCCGTGCCCGGCGATGTCCCCGACCGTGACCAGCACCTTCTCTCCGGTGAGCGGCTGCACGTCGTACCAGTCGCCGCCGACCCGGTACTCGGCGGCCGCGGGCCGGTAGCGGGCGGCCACGCGCAGCCCGGGCGGGGTCTCCGTGGTGGGGGCTTCGGGCACGATGGCGCGCTGGAGCCCGAGGACCAGGTGGTTGGTGAGGACGGCGTCCGCCTGGGCGGCGCTGAGCCGGTCGAAGGTCGCGGTGAGCGCGAGCTCGGTGTGGTGCTGCGCGGAGACGTCCTGGAAGACGCCCGTCACGCCGGTGAGGGCCGGGCCCGTCAGCACGGGTTCCGCGGCGATCCGGACGTGCCGCACCCCGCCGTCGGCGCGGACCGCGCGCACCAGGATCTGACCGCCCCGGTGCCGGTCGGTGAGGGTGGCCAGGAGGCCCTCCAGGAGGGGTACGTCGTCCGGGTTCAGCCGGGAGCCGAGCGCGCGCAGCGGGACCGGTGGATCGTCCGGGGCCAGACCGAAGATCGGGTACGCCTGCTGGCTCCAGCGGGAGCCGTCGGCCAGGTCGTCCTCGAACACCGCCAGCCGCTCCAGCCGCTCCAGCGCGCGGGCGACCAGCGGCCGCAACCGGGCCCCTGTGCGCCACAGCACGGCCGTGCGGCCCCGGCCCAGCGGCAGGACCCGCACCTCCGCCATGGCGGGCTCGGCGGCCCCGTCCGCGGGGGCGGCGGGCAGGGCGGGGGCGGACTGGGGGGTGCCGAGCGCGTTCGCGCGGGCGAGGAGGGCGACCAGCTCCTCGTACACGGTGGGGAAGAGCTGGGCCACGGCACGGCCGGCCGGCGCGGGCAGGCCGCCGAGGACGTGGAGCGCGGCGGGGTTGAGGTGCTCGACGACGGAGCGGGAGGCGGTCTCCGCCTCCGTCTCCGGCCCGGCCTCCGGCTGCCCCGTCGTCCCGTGGTCGAACCGGACGATCACCGCCGGGTGGTCCAGCGCGTCGAGGACGGCGGCCAGCACCGGCGGCGCGTCCGGCAGCCCCGGTTCGAAGCTGTCCAGCAGCTGCGCGGAGGGCCGGCACAGCGCCGCGACCGCCTCGCGCACGCGCACGTCGAGGGGCGCCGGTCCCGGCCAGGCGGCCAGGGCGAGCCCGGCGGTCAGACCGTCGCGCTCCAGCGGCACCAGCCCCCGGGCCGCGTCCGGCGTCGGGCCGGGCAGCCGGCCCGCGTCCCCGGGGCCGTTCGGGTACCAGGTGGGGCGGCCCGCGGTCAGGGCGGCGTGCAGCGGGCCCGCGGTCTCGGGCGGGACCCAGCGCCAGTGCCCGGTCGAGGTGACGTCCGCACCGGCGTGGCCGACCAGCTCCAGGCAGTCCGTCCCGGTCCGGCGCCAGAGCAGGACGGTCTCGACGCCGAGCCGCCGCAGGCCGCCCTCCAGCAGCGCCGTCGCGGCTTCGGCGGCGCTGTCGGAGGCCAGGACGCCGGCGATGCCCCGACCGAGGCGGCGGGCCTCCGCGGGGGCCGCGCCGGGAGGTACGAGGGCCGTGCCGACCGCGCCCGCCGCGGGGCCGCCGACACCGCCGGGGCCCGCCGCCACCCCCGCGGCGGCGTTCACGATGTCCGCCGCGAGGTCCGTGGCGGACAGCCCGGTGGAGACCGCGAGCCGCAGCAGGTGGTCGCCGGCCTCGGCGGGGGGCAGGCCCAGCTGGCTGACCAGCACGCCGGTGGCGAGGTGCAGCAGCCTGCGCCGGGCCCGGTCCGCGTGCAGCGCCGCGACCTCGGCCGTGAGGTCCGCGACGGCCGAGGCCAACCCGCTCTCCGGCACGGTCATGCCCGGTTCCCCGCCCCTCTTCCGGTACCTCCGATATGGGGTACGCATAGGTACATACCGACGCATTACGAATTTTAGGACCGCGGTACGGGTACGTGCCGGGCATGGGCAGCGGTATCGGATCGTCGTACTGGACCTCCAGCACGCCCGCGACCGAGTACCCCGTCCTCGACCACGACCGCACCGCCGACGTGGTCGTGGTGGGCGGCGGCGTCGCGGGTCTCTGCACGGCCTTCGAGCTGGCCTCGGCCGGTGTGGAGGTGGTCCTCCTGGAGGCCGACCGGATCGTGCGCGGCACCACCGGGTACACCACCGGCAAGCTGACGGCCCTGCACGGGCTCTGCTACTCCCGGCTGCGCCGCGAGCACGGGCCCCGGGCGGCCGGCCGGTACGCGGCGGCCCAGCTCGACGCGCTGGCCCGGGTCGCGGAACTGTGCGCGGAGCTGGAGCTCGACGCCCAGTTGGAGCGGGTGCCGGCCTACACGTACGCCACCCGGCAGAGCGCTACCGCCGAGCTGCGCGAGGAGGCGGCCGCGGCCCGGGAGGCCGGCTTGGACGCCACGTACGTCACCGAGACCGGGCTGCCGTTCCCCGTGGCGGGGGCGGTGCGGCTGGGCGACCAGTACCAGTTCCACCCGCGCCGCTTCCTGCTCGGGATCGCGCACGAGCTGATCCTGCGGGGCGGGCGGATCCACGAGCTGAGCCGCGTGGTCGCGGTGGAGGAGGGGGCGCAGTGCCGGGTCGAGGTCGCGGGCGGGGCCGTGGTCTCCGCACACGACGTGGTGCTGGCCACCGGCTTCCCGGTCACCGCCCACGCGGCGCTGCTGGCGCGGTTGGGGGTGCGCCGGGAACTGGTGGTGGCGGCCCCGGTCGAGGCCGCGACCGCTCCGGAAGGCGTGTACCTGACCGCGGAGGACCACGTCCGGTCGGTGCGCACCGCCCCGTACGAGGGCGGGCGGCGGCTGCTCGTGGTCGCGGGCGAGGCGTTCGTGCCGGGAGCCGACGACGGGACCGGGGCCCGGCTGGTCCGGCTGGAGGAGTGGGCGGCCCGGTTCGGGGTGGCGGAGCCCTGGTACCGGTGGGCCGCGCAGGACGTGGACTGCGTGGACGGGCTGCCGTGCGTGGGGCACGAGCACCCCGGCACCCAGCACGTGTTCGTGGCCACCGGGTTCGGTGGTTGGGGGCTCAGCAACGGGGTGATGGCGGGCGGGCTGCTGGCCGCCCACGTCACCGGGGGCGCGCGCCCCGACTGGACCGAGCTGTTCGACCCCCGGCGGCGGTTGCCGCTGCGCGACGCACCGGCCCTGGTGCGCGGGCAGGCGGCGGTGGCGCGGCACTACCTCGCGGGGCGGGCGCCGGCCCGGGCGGCGGCACGCGTGCTGCACGCCGGGGCGCGGGCCGGTGCCCGTACGGGAGCGGACGCGGGGGCGGCGGGTGCGGGGTCCGCGGGCAGGGAGCCGGACCGGCCGGTCGTGCGCTGCCCCCACATGGGGTGCGAGCTGGGGTTCAACGCGGCCGAGCGGACCTGGGAGTGCCCCTGCCACGGCTCGCGCTTCGCCGAGTCCGGAGCCCTGCTCCAGGGGCCGGCCACCAAGCCGCTGGAGGATCCGCCGCCGGCTCCGGCGTGAGGTCGGCGGAGCCGCCGGCAAACGATCGAAGGACCCTCCGGCGTGCGGCCGGCGCTCCCCCCGCGGTCGGCGGTCCGCCGTGCGGCCGGCGCTCCCCCCGCGGTCGGCGGTCCGCCGTGCGGTCGGCGCTCCGCCCGCGGTCGGCGCTCCGCCGTGTGCGCGGCGGACGCGGGTCAGAGGGCCGCGTCCCAGTGGGCCAGGTCCTCGATCAGGCGGGCCGTCGTCGCGGGCGGCAGGGTCTCGGCCAGCAGCTCCCGCAGCTGGGCGCTGTGCGCGTCCAGGGCCAGGCGGAGCTTCTCGCGCCCCAGCGGGGTGTGCCGCAGCAGGAACGCCCGCCCGTCGCAGGGGTCGGGATCGCGGCTGATCAGCCCCTTGGTCAGGGCGCGGGCCACCAGGCGGGTCGTACCGCTGGAGGTGAGCCCGATCGCCTCGCCCAGCGGGGCGGCCTGCGCGGTGTGCCCGGGCTGCTGCCACAGCCGCAGCAGGAGCTCGAACTCCGGTCCTTCGAGGCCGGAGGCGGCGGCCATCACCGGCCGGGTGCGGTTGTGCAGCAGGTGCACGACGCGGCTCAGGTGCCCGAGCAGCCGGACCCCCTCGGTGGCCGCCAGCGCGTCGATGCCGGTGCCGTCGTCTCGCACGTCTCCCATGGGCCCATCCTCGGTCATCGGGGTCCGCCATCCGGACAGTGCGCGTCCGGTACTTCCCGACCCTTGAAAATATACCTGCCTAGGCAGGTATATTTTCGGTCATGAGCAGCCCGCGCCCCACCCCCGAAGGAACCGCGGCACACGTGCCCGAATCCGCAGCCGCGGTGGCGGCGCGGCCGTCCCGCCCGGCGCCCCGCATGGTCCTCGTGCTCGGCGCCCTGTCCGCGTTCGGCCCGCTGAGCCTGGACATGTACCTGCCCGGCCTGCCGCAGCTGGCCGGCGAGTTCGGGGCGACCGCCTCCGACGCCCAGCTCACCCTCACCGCCTGCCTGCTCGGCCTCGCCCTCGGCCAGCTGGTCGCCGGCCCGCTCGCCGACGCGTGGGGCCGCCGGCGGCCGCTGCTGTGGGGGCTGGCGGCGTACGCGGTCGGTTCCGCCCTGTGCGCCTTCGCGCCCTCGGTGGGCGCGCTCACGGGGCTGCGCCTGCTCCAGGGCTTCGCGGGCGGCTTCGGCATCGTCATCTCGCGGGCGATCGTCTCCGACCTCTACTCCGGGACCGCCGCCGCCCGCGTCTTCTCGCTCCTGATGGTGGTCAACGGCAGCGCCCCGATCCTGGCCCCGCTGCTGGGCGGGCAGCTGCTCCGGTTGACCGACTGGCGCGGGGTGTTCTGGGTGCTCTCCCTCGTCGGCACCCTGATCCTGGCCGGCGCCGCACTCGTCATCGGCGAGACGCTGCCGCCGGAGTCCCGCGGGGCGCGCGGGTTCGGGGCCACCGTGCGCGGGTTCGGCGCCCTGCTGCGCGAACGGCGGTTCGTGGGCGAGACGTTCACCGCCGCCTTCGGGTTCGGCGCGCTGATGGCGTACATAGCCGGCTCGCCGTTCGTGCTCCAGCAGGTCTACGGGCTCAGCGCCCAGCAGTTCAGCCTCGTCTTCGGCGCCAACTCGATCGGCATCGTGGCCATGGGCCAGCTCAACGCCCGGCTGCTGCGCCGGCTGTCGATGCGCGCACTCATCGGCTGCGGGGTGGCCCTGTCCGGGACCGGTGCCACGCTGCTGCTGGTCTCCGCGCTGTCCGGGCTCGGGCTGCCCGGCGTCCTGCCCGCGCTGCTGATGATCGTCTCCAGCGTCGGCCTGCTGGGCCCCAACACCGCCGCCCTCGCGCTGCAGGGCCGGCCGCGGACGGCGGGCAGCGCCTCGGCCCTGCTGGGCCTGTGCCAGTACGCGCTCGGCGGCCTGATGGCGCCGCTCGTCGGCCTCTCCGGCGCCGCCTCGGCGCTGCCCATGGCGGTGGTGATCGCCTCCTGCGCCGGGCTGTCGGCGCTCACCTACGCGTTCGTGGCCCGTCCCACGCCCGCCGCGTAGGACCGGGACGTGACGCGGACCACACCCGTCCACCGATGAGTCCGCGGCCCGCCCGCGGTCATGAGGAGGAGACGCGACAGCGACGGACCGAGAGGACGACCCCATGACCGCCACCCCCGCCCCCAAGGGCCCCGCCAGCTACTTCCCCTCCATCGAGAAGAAGTACGGCCACCCCGTCGCGCACTGGATCGACCTCATCCGCGCGGCCCCCCTCACCAAGCACATGGAACTCGTCGCCTGGCTCAAGTCCGAGTACGGCCTGGGGCACGGCCACGCCAACGCCCTCGTCGCCCACAGCCTCGCCACCACCCCCGAGTAGCCACGGCCCGCACCAGGGCCCCCGGGCCCCCGGGACCGCCCTCCCGGACGCCCGGGGAGGGCGGGTCAGAGCCAGCCGTTGCGGCGGAAGCCCCGGTGGATGACGAAGCAGGCGACGGAGATGACGCCCAGCACCAGGGGATAGCCGTACGTCCACCGCAGCTCGGGCATGTGGTCGAAGTTCATGCCGTACACGCCGCACACCATGGTGGGTACGGCGATGATCGCGGCCCACGCGGTGATCTTGCGCATGTCCTCGTTCTGGGCGACGGTCACCTGGGCGAGGTGGGCCTGCAGGATGGAGTCGAGCAGCGCGTCGTAGGAGCCGATCTGTTCCGTGGCGCGCGTCAGGTGGTCGGCCACGTCCCGGAAGTAGGCGCGGATGTCGGGTTCGATGACCGGCATGGGCTGGGTGGCGAGCTGCTGCAGCGGCCGGTCGAGCGGCGCCGCGGCCCGCCTGAGCTCGAGCAGTTCCCTCTTGAGCTGGTAGATCCGGCCCGCGTCGCCCCGGCCGGCGTGGTCGCTGAACACTGCGGTCTCGACGGCGTCCATGTCGTGCTGCACGGCGTCGGTGACGGCGAGGTAGTCGTCGACCACGTGGTCCGCTATGGCGTGCAGGACCGCGGCCGGACCCTTGGCCAGTTGCTCGGGGGCGGCTTCGAGAACCTCTCGCAGGGGGCCCAGGGAGCCGTGTCCGCCGTGCCGGATGGTGATGACGAAGTCGGTGCCGATGAAGGCCATCAGCTCCCCGGTGTCCACCACCTCGCTGGTGGCGGTCAGCTCCGCGTGCTCGACGTACCGGACCGTCTTGAACACCGCGAACAGAGTGTCGTCGTAGCGCTCCACCTTGGGCCGCTGGTGCGCGTGGACCGCGTCCTCGATGGCGAGCGGGTGCAGGCCGAACAGCCGGGCGAGGCCGGTGAACTCCTCCTGGCCGGGCTCGTGCAGGCCGATCCATACGAACCCGTCACCGGCCCTGCGCACCCACCGCAGGGCCTGCTCGGCATCGGTGCAGCCGTCCTGCCGGACGCCCTTGACGTAGACCACGCAGTTCACGACCGCGCTGCCCAGCGGCGACCGCGCCGGATGGCTGAGGTCCACGGCGCGCCGGTAGCTGCGGCGGACCGCCTGGCGGATGTTGCTCAACATCGACACTGTGACTCCCTCGGCAGGACGCCGAGCAGTCTTTCATCCGGCCGGACCGCCGGTCCGGCGCCCTCGGGCCGCCCGCAGCGCCGACGGCCTGCGGGTGTGGTCCCTCGGCGCGCCCCGTCGGGGCGCGCGCCCGCGGTCAACCGGAGGACACGAGCCGCGGGTCGGCGACCTGGTCGGCGTACTCGCCTCAAGCCTGCTCCGGGGGCGTGCCGGATGCGGCGGCGCGGCGGTACTCGGCGTTGATGCGCTGGGCTTCTTCGAGCTGGTCCTCGAGGATGATGATGCGGCAGGCGGCCTCGATCGGGGTGCCCTGGTCGACGAGTTCGCGGGCGCGGGCGGCGATGCGGAGCTGGTAGCGGGAGTAGCGGCGGTGACCGCCCTCGGAACGCAGCGGAGTGATCAGGCGGGCCTCGCCGATGGCGCGGAGGAAACCCTGCGTGGTGCCGATCAGCTCGGCGGCTCGGCCCATGGTGTAGGCGGGGTAGTCGTCGTCGTCGAGACGGTCGTACGAGTCGTCTGCTGTCATGTGCACCTCTCCGTGAACGCATAGAGGGGCCCTGGTACCAGTACTGGCACCAGGGCCCTGAAGGAACTACTACACCACCTGCCGGGCCCTGATGAAGCGCCGGCCTTCTGTGTCCGCACACCCGGCCCGGCAGCTGCCGACGGTGCGACTGGTGGGGAGTGCGAAGGGGTCGCGAAGGCGTGGCGCTGCGCGCCCCCGGTTGCCCTTCCCACCCGGCAGGACGACCTGTGGCCGGGGTGGGGTGCCCCGTAGGATCGGGTTCCATGTCGAAGATTGACGAGCTGCTCGTTGACGTCGCCAGGCTGGTGGAGTCCGGGCAGAGCAACCAGATGTCCCTGACCGTCGTGACGGGGGGCGCTGTCATCACAGGCCGGCTGGCACCCGAGGCGGTGTGGCGGCAGCGGGTCTCGGAGGTCCTGGCGGACTCAGACCGGCTGGCCGAGTTCTCCACCGTCTTCGCCTCCGCGGCGGCGAAGGACCGGCCGCCCACACACCTGCACTTCCACCTGGCGCGGATCCTCCAGGGCCCGGTGGGGATCCCGGAGACGGGCGGGATGTACCGCGTCTCGATCGCGGACATCAGCGCCTGGACCATCGGCGACGTCAGCTACTCGGATCACTGACCCTGCCTCACTGCAGAAGTCACCCCGTCGATGCGTGAAAGGACCCCACCGGCACACGTGCCGGTGGGGTCCTTTCACGCATCCAGGGCCAACCCTTGGTGATGCTGCACGTACCGGGAAACTCCGACCACGGCTGAGGGGTGCCGGAATTGCGGGAACCAGCTGACTGGAATGCGGGAGTCGGGCGGTTCGGGCTGGGGGGCAGAATCGTTGAGGGGGAGCGCTGAAAGCGGGCTGCGCGGGCTGCGTTTGTTCGAGTGCGCGCGCACGCCTCGGGAAATGAATGCAGCCGGGGCCCGCATCCCGAGGGATGCGGGCCCCAGCTATGTGTGACGCGTCAGGGTCAGGCGGGAACGATGTTCTCGGCCGTCGGGCCCTTCTGGCCCTGTGCGATGTCGAAGGAGACCTTCTGCCCCTCACGGAGCTCGCGGAAGCCCTGGGTGGCGATGTTCGAGTAGTGGGCGAACACGTCAGGACCGCCGCCCTCCTGCTCGATGAAGCCGAAGCCCTTTTCCGCGTTGAACCACTTCACGGTGCCGGCAGCCATGTCATATCTCCTTGGGGCAGTGCAGCGGAATCCGCACCTTGCGGACGCCGTGTCGCCGCAATGATTCCCTGCCCGGAAAATGACCGGAATGCAAAACGCCTCCGTGCGGCATGAGGCCGGCGGGGCGCCTGAAGTTTGCGGGTACCAAAACTGCAACTGTTTCGACAGTAGCACGCCGGTGCAGTCCGCGCGGGTCCGGTTTTTGCTCCCGAGTGTCGCCGGCGAAAACTCTCCCCGGGGCGCTGGTTAAAACCTCCGTCCGCGAACGCAGATATCCGCACATCCGCAGGCGGCTTTTTCGGCCGTGACGAACTGGAGAAGGGCGCACCCTGGCGCCGGGAATCGAGCTGCTCCGTCCGCCCCCTTGCTGACCGCTGTTCACCGCCTCTACCGGCACGTTATGGCACAGCTGGCCAGGTGCCTGGGGCCGGTGGCAGGGGCCAGTCGGGCGGGATCGGCAGGGGGCGGTCGGACGTGAGCGGGGAGGCGGGCGCGCGGCCGCTGAGCCAGCCGAGGAGGGCGTGGCCGGAGCCGGCGATGGCGGGGCCGCCGGGGGACACGGCCCAGGACCGGCCGATGTCGAGGGCGTCGACCCGGGTGACCGGGAAGTCGCGTGCGGCGAGCGCCCTGAGGGTGTCGTCGAGGGCCCAGGTCACGTACGTGGCGGGCCAGTCGGTCGTGCGGTAGCCGACGTTCAGGTCGACGTGGTGCGTTTCGAGTTCGCGCCAGCAGCGGTGGAGGGTGTACCAGGCCGGGTGCTGCCAGCCCGCGAGGGCAGTGACCAGGATGCCCCGACGTTCCACGGGCATCGATCCGGCGTCCTCGGCCAGGCCGGCAAGGCGGCCGCGCAGGTCCGTGGCGAGCTCGGCCGCGGGGCGGTCGGCGCCTTCCCGGACGGCCCGGGCGAACGCCTTGGCATCCGTCCTCGGGGTGGGCTCGATGCCGGTGCGGGCCGTGGCGAGCAGCCGCCGGTAGGCGCCGACGCCGTGGGCGACGTGGCTGATGACGTGGCCGCGGGTCCAGCCTGGCAAGGCCGAGGGCGCACGCGTCCCCTCGTCGGTCAGCGTGTCGAGGGCTGCGGTGATCCGGGCGGCGGAGCGGGTGACTTCCTCGAGTACGTCGAGCATCTACGTACCGTAAGGCGGGGGAACCGGCACGTGACGCGGGCTACCGGCCCCTGAGCAGGCCGCCGACCGCCGTGATGCCTGCCGCGACGGCGCGTTCGCCGACGTTGCCGAACCCGAGGATCAGCTGCACCGGCTCCGTCGCGCGCGAGGAGCGGAAGGTGCTCATTCCGTAGAGGCCGACGGACCGGGCACGGGCGGCGGAGACGAGTTCCTGCTCGTCGGCCGGCCCGTCGAGGTGTGCCACCGCGTGGAAGCCCGCCGCGAGACCGGTCACCGCGACGTCAGGGGCGTGTTCGGCGAGGGCGGCCAGCAGGGCGGTACGACGTGCCGCGTAGGTCGTCCGCATCCGGCGCAAGTGCCGGTCGAAGCGTCCTGACTCGATCAGTCTCGCGAGGGCGAGCTGGTCGAGCGTGGGGGACCCGCGGTCGTTCGACTGCTTGTGCCCGACGATCAGCTCGGTGAGCGCGGGCGGGCAGAGCATCCACCCGATGCGCAGCGCGGGCGCGAGGGACTTGCTGACGGTGCCGATGGAGATCACGCGGTCCGCGGCGAGTCCCTGCAGCGCGCCCACCGGCTCCCGGTCGTACCGGAATTCGGCGTCGTAGTCGTCCTCGATGACGACGGCGTCCCGCCTCCCGGCCCACTCGATCAGTGCGAGCCGCCGCTCGGGCGCCAGGGCGACGCCGGTGGGCCACTGGTGCGCGGGGGTCAGGACGACGGCGCGGGCGTCGGTCCTGGCGAGCGTCCGTACGTCGATCCCGCGCTCGTCGACCGGCACGGGGACGGCCGACATGCCGGCTGAGGCCGCAGCCGAGGAGATCGTGGCCGGTGAGCCGGGGTCCTCGTACGCCACCGTACGGATGCCTGTCCTGGCCAGGGCGGACAGGGCCAGACCGAGGCCCTGCGCGTAGCCGGAGCAGATCACGATCCGCTCCGGATCTGCCGCGGCGGCGCGCACCCGCCGCAGATATCCGGCCATGACCTCGCGCAGTGCCGCACTTCCGCGGGGGTCGCCGTAGTCGAGCGCCGCCGTGGACATGGTGCGTGCCGCCTCGCGCGTGGCCCACAGCCAGTCGGCGAGCGGGAAGCTGTTCAGGTCGGGGACGCCGTACCTGAAGTCGGCGACCAGGGGGGACGGCGACGCCGGGGGCGGTGACGCGGGCGTCGACGGTACGCCCGCTCCGGCGGCGACCCGCGTGGCCGAGCCGACCCGTGTCACGAGGTATCCCTCGGCCTGGAGCTGCGCGTAGCACTCCTGCACGAGGCCGCGCGAAACCCCCAGCACCCGGGCGAGTTCGCGGGAGGACGGCAGCCGTTCGCCGATCTGCAGCCGCCCGGTCCGGATCGCGTCCCGCAGTCGCAGTTCCAGCTGGGATCGCAGCGGTTCGCCGCTGTCCCGGTCGATGACCAGCAGCAGCTCGGGCGACAGACCGGACCACTCCAGAGGCATGGAATTGGATCTTACTGGCGGTCCGCTCCGCCCCTAGCTTCGTCGTGTGACCAGGATGATCAACTCTCAAGCCGAGGATGCTCGTTCGCGGCCGGCGCTGGTGACGCGGCCCCTGCTGCTGCGCTTCGTCTCGGTCATTGGCGCCTCGACGAGCTTCTACCTGCTGCTCTCCGTCGTTCCCGTCTACGCCGAGGCGTACGGAGGCGGTCATGCCGCGGGACTGGCCTCGGGTGCGCTGATGCTCGCGACGGTCGGAGGCGGTCTGGCCGCTCCCCGGTTCGTGGCCCGCTTCGGCTACCGCCCGCCGCTGGCGGCGGGGCTGGTCCTGCTCGGTGCGCCCGCGCTGGTGCTGACCGTGTCCGGGAGCACGGTGTGGATCACGGCGGTCTGTGCCGTGCGCGGTCTGGGCTTCGGGGCCACGGTCGTCGCGGGTGGTGCTCTGACGGCGTCGCTGATCCCGCCCGAGCGCCGTGGTGAAGGGCTGGCGCTGGTCGGCATCGTGTCCGGGGTCCCGTCGCTGGCGGCCCTGCCGCTGGGAGTGTGGTGGGCGGCGCACGTCGGGTACGGACCGGTGTGCGTCGCCGGCGCGGTGGCCGCGCTGGCGGCCATCGCCTCGGTGCCGGGAGTGCCGGACCGCGAGCCGGCCTCGGGGCGGCCGATCGGGGTGCTGGCCGGGTTCCGGACGGCCGCACTTGTGCGACCCGTCGTCGTCTTCTCGGCCACCGCACTCGCTGCCGGAATCATCGTCACCTTCCTGCCCCTCGCCGTCCCGTCGGCTTCCACCGGAGCCGTCGCCGTGGCCCTGTTCGTCCAGCCCGCGGCAGCGACCGTGGCCCGCTGGGTCGCGGGCCGGTACGGCGACCGGCACGGACCGGCCTCACTCGTCGTGCCCGGCCTGGCCGCCTCGGCCGCAGGGATGCTGCTGACCGCTCTCACGCACAGCCCGGTCGCCGTCGTCGTGGGCGTCGCCCTGTTCGGGGCCGGATTCGGAGCCGTCCAGAACGCGACGCTGTCGCTGATGTACGCGCGTGTCCCCGAGTCCGGCTACGGCACCGTCAGCGCCCTGTGGAACGTCGCCTACGACGCGGGCATGGCCGTCGGGGCCGTCGGCTTCGGCATCCTCGCCGCCCGGACCGGCTACCCCTGGGCCTTCACCCTCACCGCCGCGCTGATGCTCACCGCCCTCGTCCCGGCCTGGCGCGACCGCCTGGCCGACGGCACCGGCCGATGACCGGCACCACCTAATGCCGCCGGGGCCAAGGCTCCGCCACCCGTACGTGTCGTCCGTCGCGTTCGTCGACGACCTGACTGCCTTCAGCGACGAGACCGCCCCATGAGCACGGTCTTCCACGAACAGGAGCCCACATGACCAGCACCACCATGACGGTGGCCATCCTCGGACCCGGCGGAGTCGGCGGCCTGATCGGCGGCCTGTTGGCCCGCGACGGGCACCGCGTCATCTGCCTCGCCGGAGAGGAGACCACTGCCGTGCTGCGCCGTGACGGTCTGCGCGTCCGGAGCGCGCGGTACGGCGACTTCACCACTCCGGTCGAAGCGGACACGTTGCTGCGCGAACCGGTCGACGTCACGCTCGTGACCGTCAAACAAACCACCCTGCCCGCCGCCCTCGACCGTGTTCCGCCGCAGGTCCTCGGCAACGGTGTCGTCGTACCGCTGCTCAACGGACTCGACCACGTCGCAGCGCTCCGCCGGCGGTACCCGGCCGGCCAGGTCGTGGCCGGGACCATCAGGGTCGAGGCCACGCGCACGGCGCCCGGGCGCATCGCCCACACCAGCCCCTTCGCCGCCCTCGAACTGGCCGCCCCGCTCGTCGACCTCGCATCCCGCCTCAGGCACGCCGGCCTCGACGTGTCCCTGCGCACCGACGAGAGCGCGATGCTCTGGGACAAGCTTTCCTTCCTCGCCCCGTTCGCCCTGCTGACCACGCGCCACCGGGCCGCTGTGGGCGTCATCCGCGACGAGCGGCGGTCGGAACTGCTTGCCGTCCTCGACGAAATCACCGCGGTGGCTCGGGCAGCGGGCGCACCGGTGAGCGCCGAGGCCGTGCTCTCGTTCTTCGACCGGGCACCCGAGACGATGAAGTCCTCGATGCAGCGTGACGCGGAGAACGGCCACCCGATCGAACTCGACGCCATCGGCGGGGCCGTCCTACGGGCCGCCGCCACTCACGGGATCGAGACCCCGATGACCGCACGCCTCGTCGCGGAACTGGCTCCCACAGCGAGCGAGTAGGCGCCGCCGCAGAAGATCCACGCGCCGCGTCCGCATACGTTGAGAGGTCTGGACAACAATCAAGCCCCAGGCCGCTGGTCTTCTTTCCCTGCCTCGATCACTCCTCGGGAGGGCTTCATAGCGTCAAGGAAGCGTGACGGTTTATGCTCTTTCTGTGCGAGCACCGAGCGACCCCCTGACCGGCGACGAGAAGACGGAGTTGGACGACGCCCTCCAAGCTGTCCGTCGGGCTGAACATGCCCTCGCGCGGGCGCAGGCGCACCTCAATCGCACGGCGGGTCGCATCGGTTCCGCCGACCGCTACGGACAGAAGGCCGCGGTAGGCCGCCGCGTCGGCTGGTCCCGCCAGCACATCACCACCCTCGCCAACGCCTACCAAGCGGGCGAACTGGACCAGGAGGAGAGGACCGAAGTCGCATGAGCACCGCGCCCCAGCCGTCCGCCGTCCCGCAGCCGCCCGCCCAGCCCGAGGCGCTCCGCGCGGCCCTCGCGCAGGTCGCTCCTCACCTCCTCGCCGACTTCGACCGTGACCGCGCGGCCAGCACCGCCCGCGCCCGCGCCGAGGTGTCCGCCGTTCCCCTCCGGACCTTCACCGAGGCGTGGGCCGTCGAGGTGGCCATCGCCCGGCACCCGGAGACCGCTGCTCGGCTCCGCGCGCTCGAGGATCGTGCCGGAGACGTCGACGACCTTGGCGAGGCGCGGGTCATCGCGGCCGAGATCAGCAGCATCCGCAGCGCGGCTGCCACCGAGGCAGGCATCCGAACCGCCGACGGGGCCGGCCGGTGACCGACGACCGTTGGGTGTGGGAGTACGCCTTCCATGCTGAGGACGAGGTCGGCTACCCGAAGGCCGTCCGCGACGAGGTGAAAGCCGTCGCCGACCAGATCGTCGAACTTGCGGACCTCGGCATCGACCCGGCCGGACTCGGCGACCCCACCCCTGGTACAGCTCGCCGCCACACGCTCCCTTCCGGCGGTTGGTTCGAGACCCAGGCGCTACCCCGGACAAGGCCGCGCCTCCTCGCCGTGGTCTTGGTCGTACCGCCGCTGCATCTGCTCTGACGCACCTACGGGCCCCACGCTCGGCCGGCACCTTCACATGCCGGCCGCGAATGCGAGGGTCCCAAGGTGGCATGCGGGCAGGACCCCCGCCCTGACACGGCTGCATCCCATCCCTGGGGTCAGGCCGGGGTGGTCTGCGGCTGCTTCCGGTCAGCCGGGGGTTGCCTCAAGAAGAGGACGATCAGCAGGCCGAAAGCGGTGAGCGCGGTGAGCGTGCGCAGGTGGTTGAAGAGTTCCCAGCGCCGCAGGATCTCCGCGTGATCGGCCGGGGCCGAGCTGATCGCCCATTCCTTGATCCGGCCGTTGATCGGTACGTTGCCGAGCCGGGTTATCAGGAAGGACGCGAGGGTCAGCAGACCTGCCGAACCCGCGATCAGCCGGGCGCGGCCGCGTGTCAGGGCCGCGAGAGCGAGGGAGCTCAGCGTCGACGTGGCCATCGCCGCCTGCATGGTGATGCCGTTCATCTTCATCAGTTCGGCGTGGAACGACAGCCGCATGTCGAGCGGTACCGCGTTGAAGGTGGGGACCAGGTTGGCCGCGCCGTAGCCGAATGCGCCGGCGAGGAGACCGGTGGCGAGCAGGGCGAGCCCTTGGAGGAGGCGGATGCGCATGTTCGTCACGCCCGCCCGTCGACGAAGCGGTCCGCCGGTTCGCCGCGGAGGTGTCCTGGGGGGAGCCGTCGGCCGTATGCGAGCAGGAGGAGATCCTGCGCTGCGCCGGACAGCGGCGTTCCGGTGCCGAAGGACCGGTCGAGGTCGTCGGCGCGGAGTTCGATGCCGCCCAGGTCGGCTCCGAAGGACTTGAGGGTCCTGGCGTCGACGCTCCCCAGGAGGATGCGCACGCGGTCCTCGGGAACCCGGCGGCCGAGGCCCAGGGCGACCGTGATGTCCAGACCGTGGACCACGTCGTGGCCCAGGGCTGGCGCGATCCCGCCGATTTCGGCTGCGATCGCGGCTGTGGTGTCCGCGGCTGGTCTCCGGTGCGTCGTGTTCCCCATGGCCTCAAGGCTCTCGGCAGGCCCACCATAAGTCCAAGAGTTTGCATGTCTCGCAACTAGAATGATCAGTTATGGATATTCGGCAGCTGCGGTACTTCGTCACGGTCGCGGAGGAAGCCAACTTCACCCGCGCCGCCGCCCGTCTGCACCTGGCGCAGCCGGGGGTCAGCGCCCAAGTCCGCCAGCTCGAAAAGGAACTCGGGCACCCGCTGCTCGACCGCTCCGGCCGATCGGTGACCCTGACGGAGGTGGGCGAGGCCGTACTGCCGTACGCGCGCGCCGCGCTCACCGCCGTCGAAGCGGTACGGCAGACCGCGAACGAGTTCACCGGACTGCTGCGCGGACACGTCACCCTCGGCCTCGTGTCGGGCGCGGCCGCGGCAGCCCACGAGTTCGACCTGGCCGCTGTCCTGGCCGGCTTCCACGAGGACCACCCTGGGGTGGAGATCGCCCTGACCGAGGACACCTCGGAGCGGATGCTCACCGCACTGAATCGCGGGGAGCTCGACATCGCCGTGATCGGACTCGCGGACGAGGAACCCCCACCGGGCATCTCCGTCCAGGTCCTGGTCGACGAAGCCCTGGTCGCAGCCGTCGCCCCGGACGACCCCGCCCTTACGCCCCCGGACCGCGCGAACATTCCGCTGGCCGAGCTGCGTGATCGCCCGCTGATCAGCCTGCCGCGTGGCACAGGGATCCGTGGAGTGCTGGACCGTGCATGCGCGCAGGCCGGGTTCCGGCCCCGCATCGCCTTCGAGGCAGCCGCTCCGTCGTTCCTTGCACAGCTCGCTGCCCGCGGTCTCGGCGTCGCGGTGGTTCCGGCCCTCCCTGCCGGTGCGGCGTCGGCCTTCGGGCTGCGGACGTTGGAGATCATCGACCCGCCGCTGCGCGGCCGGGTCGCTCTGGCCTGGCGGACGGACGGCCCCTCCAGCCCCGCAGGCACGGTCTTCCTGGACCTGCTGCGCACAACCCTCAGACCCAAGCTGGCGCACGATGAGGGCACTTGTGGCACGCGTACGGTACGTGAGCCCTGAGAGGTCTAGACAACGACGAAGGCCCTGGTCTCTGACCAGGGCCTTCGTTCAAGAGCGGGTGACGGGAATCGAACCCGCGCTCTGAGCTTGGGAAGCTCATGTTCTACCATTAAACTACACCCGCGAAGCACACCACTTGGTGATGTTGCAGCGTTGCACACTGTACCCCATGTCCGGCCCCCCGTGGTGAAACCCGTGGGGGCTTGTGTTGTTTTCGGCCACGAAACGCGTGCGGGGGGCGGGAGTTGAGGCGTACCGTGGCGTGGCGGAGTGCCGCCTGGAGCGGGTCGGGAACATCCCTTAATGTGGCGATTCGTCGCAGTCAGCTCGTTGGGAAAGGGACTCCATGGGCGCTATGGAGCACACCGTCGTGCGTTGTGCCGGAGGGCACGTGTTCAACACCGTTTCGTTCCCGCTGCAGCAGCTCGGGCCCGGCCGGATCGGCCCCGCCCGGCTCATCCGCTGCCCGCGCTGCGCGCGCCTGCGGCACGCGGTGCGCGTCGAGCGCTAGGCGCCCCCAGGGATGCCCCCCGGGGGGTACGCCACGGGCGCGCGGGCTGTCCTGATTGGGGCGGTGCCGCGCGCCTTGCGTATCCTCGGGACGTGCTTCTCTCAGACAAGGACATCCGGGCCGAGATCGACAGCGGGCGGGTGCGCATCGACCCGTTCGACGAGTCGATGATCCAGCCCTCCAGCATCGACGTACGTCTCGACCGCTTCTTCCGGGTGTTCGAGAACCACCGCTACCCCCACATCGACCCCGCCGAGGAGCAGAGCGACCTCACGCGGCTGGTCGAGCCCGAGGGGGACGAGGCCTTCATCCTGCACCCGGGCGAGTTCGTCCTCGCCTCGACGTACGAGGTCATCTCGCTGCCCGACGACATCGCGTCCAGACTGGAGGGGAAGTCCAGCCTCGGCAGGCTGGGGCTGGTCACGCACTCCACGGCCGGGTTCATCGACCCCGGTTTCTCGGGGCACGTGACCCTGGAGCTGTCGAACCTCGCCACGCTTCCGATCAAGCTCTGGCCGGGAATGAAGATCGGGCAGCTGTGCATGTTCCGGCTCAGCTCGCCCGCGGAGTTCCCGTACGGAAGCGAGCGGTACGGATCGCGGTACCAGGGCCAGCGCGGCCCGACGGCCTCGCGGTCCTTCGTGAACTTCCACCGCACCGAAGTCAGGAAGTGAAGACCGGTATGAGTGCAGTACGCGAATCCCTCACGTACGACGGCTTCGGCCGGGCCGTGCGCGAGCTCGCCACCACCATCGCCGAGGACGGCTACGAGCCGGACATCATCCTGAGCATCGCCCGCGGTGGCGTGTTCGTCGCCGGCGGCCTGGCATACGCGCTGGACTGCAAGAACATCCACCTGGTGAACGTCGAGTTCTACACCGGTGTGGGCACGACGCTGGAGATGCCGGTCATGCTGGCCCCGGTGCCCGACGCGATCGACTTCTCCGACAAGAAGGTCCTGATCGCCGACGACGTCGCCGACACCGGCAAGACGCTCAAGCTGGTGCACGACTTCTGCGTCGGCAACGTGGCCGAGGTCCGCTCCGCGGTCATCTACGAGAAGTCCCACTCCCTCGTGAAGTGCGAGTACGTCTGGAAGCGTACGGACGACTGGATCGAGTTCCCCTGGAGCGTCGAGCCGCCGGTCGTCGCGCGGGAGGGCCAGATCCTCGACGCGTGACGCCCCCGTCACCCCGATGTACGAGAGGGGCCCGCCGGATCCGGTCCGGCGGGCCCCTCTCGCGTACCCGGGCGGGCGCCCGGTGCGGTGTGCGCGCTCCTACAGCGTGCCGAGCTTGATGATCGACAGCAGGGCCACCAGCTGGATCGACGACGCGCCCAGGGCCTTGGGCCACGGCAGGTCGTGGGCCTTGCTGATCAGCGACGTGAACAGCGCGCCGGCCGCCACCCAGGTGGCCCAGCCCAGGACCTGGACGAGGCCGTTGTCGCCGCCCAGGAAGACCGCGAAGAGCAGCCGCGGGGCGTCGGTGATCGACATGACCAGCATCGACAGGCCCACGGTGGGCTGCCAGGAGCCGTCGCCGCCCAGCTGGCGGGCCAGCGTGTGCGTGACCGCGCCCAGGATCAGTCCGAGGACGACGAACGCCACACCGGCGGACAGCACGATCGGCACCGCCTGCGCGAGGGTCGCCTTGATCGTGTCCTCGCGGGTGTCGTCGAGGCCGAAGACCGCGAGCAGCCCGTACACGAAGGTCACGACCAGGGCCGGGCCCCACACGGCGTAGTCCCGCATCTGCAGGAAGGTCGAGCCGGGGCGCAGGACGATGCCGCCCAGCAGCTGCTTCCACGGCAGGCGGGGGCCTACCGGACCCGCGGGGGCGTGGCCCGCGCGGTAGGCGGTGCCGTCGCCGTACGGGTCCTCGCCGACCGCGAACACCTGCGTGTGGCCGGGGTGGTTGTCGTACGGGTCGCCGCCCGGGCCCTGCGGGTACGGGGCGCCGCCGCGCGGGTCGTAGCCGCCGTCGTGGCGGCCGTCCTGCGCGTACGGGTCGAAGTACTCGGGCTCGCCGTGACCGCCGCCCTGACCGCCCTGCTGGGGCCATTGCTGCTGCGGGGCCTGCGGGGGGTACGCCCGGCCGGCCGGGCCCGGCCCGGGGTACGGCTGCTGCGGGGCCTGCCCGGGGTAGGGCTGCCCCCCGCCGTACGGGGGCGGTGCCTGCTGCCCGTACGACTGCTGCTGCCGCGGGGGTTGTTGGGGGGTGCGGTTGTCCCGGCCGCGTCCGATCCTGAATCCAGCCACGGGGTCGAACGTACCTGGTCGGGCGGGGGTCGGTGGCCGGGCCCCCGGAACAGGGGGGCTTTGCGGCTGAGCTGTGACATCCCCTAGGGGGTCTTTCGGGGGTGTCCGAGGGGTGGCGTCGGCCCCACGAACGACGGACGGCCGGTCCTTGCCACAGGGGGCAGGACCGGCCGTCCGTCACCTCACGGGGATCCCGGACCTCGCGGGACTCCCGCGGCTACTTCGCGGGCTCCGGCTCCGGCGCCTCGGCGCCCTCGCCGTCGCCCTCCGCGGCCGGCGGCAGCGGCGTCTTGACGGACTCCAGCAGCAGCTGGGCCACGTCGACGACCTGCACGGACTCCTTGGCCTGGCCGTCGTTCTTCTTGCCGTTGACCGAGTCGGTCAGCATGACGAGGCAGAACGGGCAGGCGGTGGAGACGATGTCCGGGTTGAGGGACAGGGCCTCGTCGACGCGCTCGTTGTTGATGCGCTTGCCGATCCGCTCCTCCATCCACATCCGCGCGCCACCGGCGCCGCAGCAGAAGCCCCGCTCCTTGTGGCGGTGCATCTCCTGCTGGCGCAGGCCGGGGACCTTGTCCATGATCTCGCGCGGCGGCGTGTAGACCTTGTTGTGGCGGCCCAGGTAGCAGGGGTCGTGGTAGGTGATCAGGCCCTCGACCGGGGTGATCGGGATCAGCTTGCCCTCGTCGATGAGGTGCTGCAGCAGCTGCGTGTGGTGGATGACCTCGTAGTCGCCGCCCAGCTGCGGGTACTCGTTGGCGATGGTGTTGAAGCAGTGCGGGCAGGTCGAGACGATCTTCTTCGCCGACTTCGGCTTCTTCGTCGACTCGTCCTCGTCGTCCTCGCCGAAGGCCATGTTCAGCATGGCCACGTTCTCCTGGCCCAGCTGCTGGAACAGCGGCTCGTTGCCGAGGCGGCGCGGCGAGTCACCGGTGCACTTCTCCTCGCCGCCCATGATCGCGAACTTGACGCCCGCCATGTGCAGCAGCTCCGCGAAGGCCTTGGTGGTCTTCTTGGCGCGGTCCTCCAGGGCGCCGGCGCAGCCGACCCAGTAGAGGTAGTCGACCTCGGACAGGTCCTCGACGTCCTTGCCGACGATCGGGACCTCGAAGTCGACCTCCTTGGTCCACTCGACGCGCTGCTTCTTGGCCAGGCCCCAGGGGTTGCCCTTCTTCTCCAGGTTCTTGAGCATCGTGCCGGCCTCGCTCGGGAAGGCGGACTCGATCATCACCTGGTAGCGGCGCATGTCGACGATGTGGTCGATGTGCTCGATGTCGACCGGGCACTGCTCCACGCACGCACCGCAGGTGGTGCAGGACCACAGCACGTCCGGGTCGATGACGCCGTTCTCCTCGGCGGTGCCGATCAGCGGGCGCTCGGCCTCGGCCAGTGCGGCGGCCGGGACGTCCTTGAGCTGCTCCTCGGAGGCCTTCTCCTCGCCCTCCATGGTCTTGCCGCCGCCGGCCAGCAGGTACGGGGCCTTGGCGTGCGCGTGGTCGCGCAGCGACATGATCATGAGCTTCGGCGAGAGGGGCTTGCCCGTGTTCCAGGCGGGGCACTGCGACTGGCAGCGGCCGCACTCGGTGCAGGTGGAGAAGTCGAGGATGCCCTTCCAGGAGAACTGCTCGACCTGGGAGACGCCGAAGACGTCGTCCTCGCCCGGGTCCTCGAAGTCGATCTCCTTGCCGCCGGAGGTCATCGGCTGCAGGGCGCCGAGGGCGGTCCCGCCGTCCGCGTTGCGCTTGAACCAGATGTTCGGGAAGCCGAGGAAGCGGTGCCAGGCCACACCCATGTTGGTGTTGAGCGAGACCGTGATCATCCAGATCAGCGAGACGCTGATCTTCACCATGGCGGTGAAGTAGATGAGGTTCTGCAGGGTGCCGAGCGAGAGCCCGTCGAAGGCCGCGACCAGCGGGTACGACACGAAGTACGAGGCCTCGTAGCCGTCCACGTGGTGGATGGCGCCCTCGAGTCCGCGCAGGGTCAGGATCGCCAGGCCGATGGTGAGGATGACGTACTCGACGAAGTACGCCTGCCAGGACTTGGAGCCCGCGAAGCGCGACTTGCGGCCGGCCTTGGAGGGCAGCGACAGCAGTCGGATGACCATGAGGACGGCGATGCCCACCACCGTCATCAGGCCGATGAACTCGGTGTAGAGCTCGAACGGCAGGAAGTCGCCGACGACGGGGAGCACCCAGTCCGCCTGGAAGAGCTGCCCGTACGCCTGGACCAGGGTGGGCGGCAGGGTGAGGAAGCCGACGGCCACGAACCAGTGCGCGAAGCCGACGATGCCCCAGCGGTTCATCCGGGTGTGGACGAGGAACTCCCTGGCCAGCGTGATCGTCCGCTGCTTCGGGCGGTCCGTGCGGGAGCCCGCCGGGACCGGCTGGCCGATCTTCACGAACCGGTAGATCGCGGCGATCGCACGCGCGAAGAGCGCGACGCCGATCACGGTCAGGACCAGCGACACAATGATCGCGGCGAGTTGCATTGGGGGCTCCTCGGGCGGGCACCATTACTAAGCGGTAACTTATTCAGTCAAGCTGAGGTTACCCACTCCACGCGCCGCACTGTAGCCGTGCGAGCGGTGATCTGTGTCGCTCAGGCGGGCCTTGCCCGGCGCTCCGCGCACCCCTGCGGAGGTGGCGCCTCCGCGCTCGCCCCCGCTGTCGGTGCAGGAGCCATGCTTCCAGGTCCGGGGTCCTTCGGTACAGAGCCGCCGGGTACCGAAACGGGCTCGGTGGCCGGTACGGCGGCCGGAGCCCCGGCCGGCGCGGGCCTGCGCACCCGCAATACGGCGCGCGGGGTGCGGGCGAGGACGGCGAGGTCCATGCCGAGCCAGTGGTGCTCGACGTAGTGCAGGTCCAGCAGGGCCATCTCCTCCCACGGCAGGTCGGAGCGGGCGCCGACTTGCCAGAGCCCGGTCATGCCGGGGCGTACGCCGGCCCGCTCGCGCGGGGCGTCCGCGCCGGGCGGCAGCGGCCGCGGCCCCACCAGCGACATCTCCCCGCGCAGCACGTTCCACAGCTGCGGCAGCGCCTCCAGGCCGGCCCGGCGCAGCCACGTGGCGCGGCCGCAGCGGAAGAGCCACCGGCCGTACGGGCGGCCGCCGAGCCCCGCGGCCTCCTCCCGCACCAGCGGCGCGGCCCGCTCGGCCACCGCGACGGCGGCCGCGAGCACCAGCAGCGGCACCGCGCCCAGGGCGAGCAGCGCGGCGCTCGAGACCAGGTCGACGGCCCGCTTCGCCGCGCCCGGCCGGGGGCGGGTGAGGGCTGCGGGCAGCGTCGGCCGTACGAACGTGGGCATCCCCCCACGTTCCCTCCGAACGGCTCCCGCCCCGCGCCGCCGCGCTGCGGTATCCCCCGCTCGGGCGCTGCCCGCCGGGGCCCTTCCCGGGGCCGCCGCGCCAGGGGGCTCGGGTCGACCTGAGCGTAAGGGCCGCGTAAGAGTTGAGTCGCCACGACTCAGTTCTGTTGACGGGTGCGCGGCCTTGGGGCATCCTTGAGCCTGTTCCACTCAAGTCATGGAGGAATCAGAAATGGCACGTGCGGTCGGCATCGACCTGGGCACCACTAACTCCGTCGTCAGCGTTCTCGAAGGCGGCGAGCCCACCGTCATCACCAACGCCGAGGGTGCCAGGACCACGCCGTCCGTCGTCGCCTTCGCCAAGAACGGCGAGGTCCTCGTCGGTGAGGTCGCCAAGCGGCAGGCCGTCACCAACGTCGACCGGACCATCCGCTCGGTCAAGCGCCACATGGGCACCGACTGGAAGGTCGGGATCGACGGCAAGGACTTCAACCCGCAGCAGATGTCGGCGTTCATCCTGCAGAAGCTGAAGCGGGACGCCGAGGCCTACCTGGGCGAGAAGGTCACCGACGCGGTCATCACCGTCCCGGCGTACTTCAACGACTCCGAGCGCCAGGCCACCAAGGAGGCCGGCGAGATCGCGGGCCTCAACGTCCTGCGCATCGTCAACGAGCCCACCGCCGCCGCCCTGGCGTACGGCCTCGACAAGGACGACCAGACCATCCTCGTCTTCGACCTCGGTGGCGGCACCTTCGACGTGTCGCTGCTGGAGATCGGCGACGGCGTCGTCGAGGTCAAGGCCACCAACGGTGACAACCACCTCGGTGGTGACGACTGGGACCAGCGCGTCGTCGACTACCTGGTGAAGCAGTTCGCCAACGGCCACGGTGTGGACCTGTCCAAGGACAAGATGGCGCTGCAGCGCCTGCGCGAGGCCGCCGAGAAGGCGAAGATCGAGCTCTCCTCCTCCACGGAGACCACGATCAACCTGCCCTACATCACGGCCTCGGCCGAGGGCCCGCTGCACCTCGACGAGAAGCTCACCCGCGCCCAGTTCCAGCAGCTGACCTCCGACCTGCTCGAGCGCTGCAAGACCCCGTTCCACAACGTCATCAAGGACGCCGGCATCGCGCTGTCCGAGATCGACCACGTGGTCCTGGTCGGCGGTTCCACCCGCATGCCCGCCGTCGCCGAGCTCGTCAAGGAGCTGACCGGCGGCAAGGAGGCCAACAAGGGCGTGAACCCGGACGAGGTCGTCGCCATCGGCGCCACCCTCCAGGCCGGTGTCCTCAAGGGCGAGGTCAAGGACGTCCTGCTCCTCGACGTGACCCCGCTGTCCCTCGGCATCGAGACCAAGGGCGGCATCATGA
>NZ_JOGB01000062.1 GCF_000719335.1 Streptomyces sp. NRRL S-87 | reverse complement strand
TGGTACTGCAGGGGGGACCCTGTGGGAGAGTAGGACGCCGCCGAACAATCATTGTGGGAAAGCCCCGCACCTTCTGGTGCGGGGCTTTTCTGCGTTTACGGGCCGGTGATCCCCGTACCTTTAGGGTCGGGGTCATGGGCTATGAACTCGTCATCTTCGACAACGACGGCGTGCTGGTCGACAGCGAGCCGATCTCGAACCGCATCCTGGCCGGCTACCTGACCGAGCTGGGCCACCCCACCAGCTACGAGGACTCCCTGCGCGACTACATGGGGTCCGCGATGCACCGCATCCACGACCTCGTCCTCGAGCGGACCGGGCAGCGGCTGCCGGACGACTTCGACGAGGTCTTCCACGGCCGGGTGTTCGCGGCCTTCGAACGCGAGCTCAAGGCCGTGCAGGGGGCACGTCAGGTCCTGACGGAGCTGGCCGAGCGCGGGATCCCCTACTGCCTCGCCTCCTCCGGGAGCCACCAGCGCATCCGGGTCGGGCACCGCAGCGCGGGGCTCAGCGAGTTCTTCGACGACGCCCGCGTCTTCAGCGCCGAGGACGTCGGCAAGGGAAAGCCCGCCCCCGACCTGTTCCTGCACGCCGCCGCGCGCATGGGAGTCGCACCGCAGCGCTGCGTCGTCGTCGAGGACAGCGGGCTCGGCGTCCAGGCCGCCGTGGCCGCCGGCATGGACGTGTACGCGTTCACGGCGATGACCCCCGCCGAGCGGCTCGCCGGGGCGACCGGGTACTTCGGCGCGATGGACGAGCTGCTGCCCAAACTCGCCGTGTGATCCATCTACCCACCGGTAGGCACGGGCCCTACGCTGTGCGGCCATGACTGACGTGCGCCTGCGCCGCGGCAGGGCCTCCCTGGGTCTCAGCTTCTTCGCCCAGGGGGTCACCTTCGCGCTCCTCGTGACGAGGATCCCCGCCATCCAGGACCGGTACGGCATATCCGACGGCCTGCTGCCGCTCTTCCTGGCCGCCGTGCCCGTCCTGGCGGGAGCCTCCAGCGTCGCCACCGAGAAGCTGGTGCGGAGCGTCCCGCCGAGCCGGGTCCTGCGCTGGACGCAGCCCCTGGTGCTGCTCGCCCTCCTGGGCGTCGGTGCCGGGTCCGGGATGTGGCAGGTGGCGCTGGCGCTGGGCGCGTTCGGCCTGGCGGTCGGCGGGCTCGACGCGTCCATGAACATGCTCGGCGTGAGCCTCCAGCGCGACTACGGCCGCAGCATCATGCTGGGCTTCCACGCCGCGTACAGCCTCGGCGGGATCGTCGGGGCCTCCGCGGCCTGGGCCGGGGCGCACTGGCACCTGTCGCTGTTCGCCTCCTACCTCCCGGCCGTGGTGCTCCTGCTGCCCGCGGCCCTCCTCGGGTCCCGGTGGTACGTCGACCAGCAGGGCGCCGGGCAGGGGGCGCCGCCTGTCACCGGGGACGCTCCCGACGGGGACGCCCCCGCCCCGGCCGGCTCCGCCCTCGTGTTCCGGCTGCTGCTGCCGCTGTGCCTCGTCATGGCCTGCGCGTACATCGGCGACTCCACCGTCGCGAACTGGAGCGCCAAGTACCTCCAGGACGTCCTCGGCAGCTCCGAGCAGCTGGCGACCGTCCCCTACAACGTGTACATGGTGACGACGCTGCTCGGCCGGGCCGTCGGGGACCTCGGCGTGCGCCGCTTCGGGGCGGTGGCCGTCGTCCGGGCCGGCACGCTGGTCGCGGCCGCCGGGTTCGCGGTGGTGGCCGCGGCGCCCGGGGCGTGGACCGGCATGGTCGGCTTCACCCTCCTCGGGCTGGGGCTGTGCGTGATCGTGCCGCAGACCTTCGCCGCCGCGGGCCGGCTCTTCCCCGGCGCCTCCGACGCCGCGATCGCGCGGCTGAACATCTTCAACTACGTGGGCTTCCTGGTCGGCTCCCCGCTCGTCGGCGCCCTGGGCGACGCCTGGAGCTACCGCGGCGCCATGCTCGTGCCGATGGCCCTGGTCCTCGTCACTCTGGTCCATGCCCGCTCGTTCGGCGCGGAGGGAGCCCGATACGGTGGCGGGCATGAGCGGCCGCGGGTTGTTGATGTGGGACGAGGCGGTAACGGGGTATGACTTCGGACCGAACCATCCGATGGACCCGGTGCGCCTGGCGCTGACCATGGGCCTGGTCCGCGCCTTCGGGCTGGACCGGGAGATGGCGGTGCGGGCCGCCAGGCCGGCGGGGGACTCGACCCTGCGGCTGGTCCACCGGGAGGACTACGTGGCCGCCGTGCGGGAGGTCTCCGCCGATCCCGGGGCCGCCGACGGCTCGTACGGGCTGGGCACCATGGACGACCCGGCCTTCCGCGGCATGCACGAGGCCTCCGCCCTGATCGCCGGGCAGTCGGTGGCCGCCGCCGAGGCCGTGTGGCGCGGTGAGGCCGAGCACGCCGTGAACTTCGCCGGCGGGCTGCACCACGCGATGCCGGGCGGGGCGGCCGGCTTCTGCATCTACAACGACGCGGCGCTCGCGATCGCCCGGCTGCTGGAGCTGGGCGCGGAGCGGGTGGCGTACGTGGACGTGGACGTCCACCACGGGGACGGGGTCCAGGCGGCCTTCTGGGACGACCCCCGGGTCATGACCGTCTCCCTGCACGAGCACCCGCGGACGCTGTTCCCGCAGACCGGCTGGCCCCAGGAGACGGGCGGGCCGGGTGCGGCCGAGGGCACGGCGGTGAACGTGGCGCTGCCGGCCGGGACCGGTGACGAGGGCTGGGTACGGGCCTTCCACGCGGTGGTGCCGGAGCTGCTGGCGGAGTTCCGGCCGCAGGTGCTGGTGACCCAGCACGGGGCCGACACGCACTTCGAGGACCCGTTGGCGCACCTGGCGGTGTCCCTGGACGCGCAGCGGGAGGTCCAGGAGGCCTGCCACCGGCTGGCGCACGAGCACGCCGGCGGGCGGTGGGTGGCGCTGGGCGGCGGCGGGTACGCGGTCGTGGAGGTCGTACCGCGGTCGTGGACGCACCTGGTGGGGATCGCGGCGCACCGGCCCGTCGATCCGGCGACCGCCGTGCCGGCGTCGTGGCGCGACGAGGTGTACGCGCGGACGCGGCAGCTCGCACCGGCGCGGATGACGGACGGGCGGTCCGTCAGCTGGCGTGACTGGGAGGCCGGTTACGACCCGGCGGACCGGATCGACCAGGCGGTGCTCGCCACGCGGCGCGCCGTGTTCCCGCTGCGGGGGCTGCTGGCCTGAGGCCCGCCTGAGGCCCGCCGTTTTTTAGCCCAAGTGTGGGGAGTATCCGGGGTTTTGGCCCTGACACCGGTGGGGGCGCGGCAGCATCGGAGGGGTGTTGAGCACCGGCGCGCTGCGTGCGCATCTGCTGGCCGCCCGGTTGGCCGGGCCCGTGGCGACCTCCCGTGAGGACAGCCTGCGCAGTTACCGGCTGTTCGCGGCACGGGATCCGCGGGCGCTGCTGGGGCTCGACCCGGAGTGGGGCTGGGGCGAGGGCGACCTGCTGCGGCTGATGGCCGACAAGTGCGGGGTCTCGGCGGACCCCGGCCTGGTCAGCGGGCCGGACGTGATCGATCCGGAGCTGACGTTGGCCGGACTCGACGCGTTCGCGAGGCGGTTACGGCAGGCTGCGGCGGCGCGGGCGCCCGTGCTGTTCGGAACCGGTCACCCGCACCGTCTCCTGGCGTTCTACGGCAGTTTGGCGGAGGCCCTGTCGGCGGCGGGATGTGTTGTCCTCACCCCCGCGCAGGGCGCGCCCGTCGACGTCACCACCCGTTTCGGCGTACGCGGGCACACCCTCGATTACGTACGCGGCGTAGGTCTCGTGCGCGAGCCGGGATCGCGCACGGCCGGAAGTGCGCCCGGCGCGCACACCCACTCGCCGCTCCCGGTTCGGTACGCGCTGGGGGCGTTGGCGGAGGCCGGCGGGCCGCTGCCGGCGCTCGTGGTGGGAGATCACGGCTGGGTCTGCGGTGCAGGTCAGCTGGGTTTCGAGACGCTCGGGCTGGCCGATACGGATGATCCGGCGCTGTTCGTGGGGGAGGCCGAGGGGAGGGTGTCGGTCACGGTTCCGCTTGATGACGCCGTGCGCTCGGACTACTACCGTCCGCTCGCTCGCTATGTACTCAATCGGGCGAGTCTGTCGGCCTGATCCCGTGGCCGCTACTCCTCTTCCCCACTCGTATCATCCGCCCCTACCCTGGGAGTGAGCGCGCGGCGACGAGGAGTAACCGGAGGGGAAGCCGGTGCCCGTCATGCGCGGAAGGTTCAGGTGTGTCATGGCTGCTGGCGAGAGGCCTCTCAGTGAGGTTCAGTTCCTGACCGTGGCGGAGGTCGCCTCGGTGATGCGAGTGTCGAAGATGACCGTGTACCGCCTGGTGCACAACGGCCATCTGCCCGCGATCAGGGTCGGCCGGTCCTTCCGGGTGCCCGAAAACGCGGTCCACGAGTACCTCAGGGAGTCCTACGTGGGGGTGGAGACGGCCTGACGGAGACCCCCGGGTGACCCTCGGATTACAAGCTCGACGCTCAGGCGGGTAGGCTAGGCCGACGTAGGTCGTGTGGGCCCAGACGCCCCGCACCGAGTGAGAAGAAGTGAGCGAGGGTAGTCGTGGGCTCTGTTATCAAGAAGCGGCGCAAGCGGATGGCCAAGAAGAAGCACCGCAAGCTGCTCAAGCGCACCCGCGTCCAGCGTCGTAACAAGAAGTAAACGGCGTCTGTACGTGTTCTCCGGGGCCCCTCCGCCATCCTGTGGTGGAGGGGCCCCGGTGTGTTTCCGGGTGTATAAGGGCCCCTGTACGCCGCGTACGCAGCCGGGTACGGCAACGATGGGGAGGCGCTGACTTTGGGGAAGGTCGTGCTGGTGACCGGGGCTGCCCGGCAGCTCGGGAGCCGCTTCGTCAGACGGGTGCAACGGGACCCCGGGGTGTCCCGGGTGATCGCGGTGGACGCCGTGCCACCGCGCCAGCGGCTCGGCTCGGCGGAGTTCGTGCAGGCCGACATCAGGCAGCCGGCGATCGCCCGGATCCTCGCCGAGCACGCGGTCGACACGGTCGTCCACCTGGCGGTCACGGCCACCCCGCTGGGCGGCGGCGGCCGCACCGCGGTGAAGGAGGCCAACGTCATCGGGACGATGCAGCTGCTGGGCGCCTGCCAGAAGTCCCCGACGGTACGCCGGCTGGTCGTGAAGTCGAGCACGAACGTGTACGGGGCCGCGCCGCGCGACCCGGCGGTCTTCACGGAGACCACGCAGCCCAAGGCGCTGCCCGGCGGCGGCTTCGCCAAGGACACCGTCGAGGTCGAGGGGTACGTACGGGGCTTCGCCCGGCGGCGCCCGGACGTGGCGGTGTGCATGCTGCGGTTCGCGAACATCCTGGGGCCGCGCGCGGACTCGCCGCTGGCCGAGTACTTCTCGATGCCGGTGCTGCCGACCGTGCTGGGCTACGACCCGCGGCTGCAGTTCGTCCACGAGGACGACGTGGTGGACGTCCTGGAACTGGCCGCCGGCGAGCCGCGGCGCGGCAGCCTCAACAGCGGCACGTTCAACATCGCGGGGGACGGGGTGCTGCTGCTGTCGCAGTGCTCGCGGCGGCTCGGGCGGCCCACGGTGCCGCTGCTGCTGCCCGCGGTGACCTGGGTCGGCCAGGCGCTGCGCACGGTGGGGATGACGGACTTCTCCGCGGAGCAGATCCGGCTGCTCACGCACGGGCGGGTCGTGCAGACCACGCAGATGCGGGACGTGTTGGGGTTCCAGCCCGCCTACACGACGGCCGAGACCTTCGCGGACTTCGCGCGGAGCCGCGGGCCGGGGCTGCTGCCGCCGGAGGCGCTGGGACGTACGGTCGACCGCCTGAGAGGGGCGCTGTAGTCATGGCCGATGCCAAGGTGATCCCGTTCGACGAGGACCGGGAGCGGCCGCGCGGGCGCGCGCAGCGACGGCGTGGCGCGACCGCGTCCGCGCCGCGCCGGGGGGCCGCGGAGCGGGAGGCGCAGTCCGTCGCGGTGGCGCCGGAGTTGCCCGCCCAGGGCGAGGCGCCCGAAGCCCCGGAGACGGCCTCCCGGGCTCCTGGCGGGGCGGGGGCGGGGCCGGAGTGGGAGCGGCGGCTGGCGAGCGGGCTGGCGTTCCTGCGGCGCCGGGTCACGGGCGAGTACGAGGTCGACGAGTTCGGGTACGACAAGGAGCTCACGGACTCGGTGCTGATGTCGCTCCTGCGGCCGTTGTACGACACGTACTTCCGGGTCGAGGTGAAGGGCATCGAGAACGTCCCCGCGAAGGGCGGGGCGCTGATCGTCGCGAACCACTCGGGGACGCTGCCGCTGGACGGGCTGATGCTCCAGGTCGCGGTGCACGACCGGCATCCGGAGCAGCGGCACCTGCGGCTGCTGGCGGCGGACCTGGTGTTCATGCTGCCGGTGGTGAACGAGCTGGCCCGGAAGGCGGGGCACACGCTGGCGTGCGCGGAGGACGCGCAGCGGCTGCTGGAGGCGGGGGAGCTGGTGGGCGTGATGCCCGAGGGCTTCAAGGGGATAGGGAAGCCGTTCGGGGACCGGTACAAGCTGCAGCGGTTCGGGCGGGGCGGGTTCGTCTCGACGGCGCTGCGGGCCGGGACGCCGATCGTGCCGTGCTCGATCGTGGGGGCGGAGGAGATCTACCCCATGATCGGGAACGCGAAGACGCTGGCGCGGCTGCTGGGGCTGCCGTACTTCCCGGTGACGCCGACGTTCCCGTGGCTGGGGCCGCTGGGGGCGGTGCCGCTGCCGACGAAGTGGACGATCCAGTTCGGGGAGCCGATCGCCACGGACGGGTATCCGCGGGACGCGGCGGAGGATCCGATGCTGATGTTCAACCTGACGGACCAGGTGCGGGAGCAGATCCAGCACACGCTGTACAAGCTGCTGGTGCAGCGGAGGTCGGTCTTCTTCTGACGGGCCGTGGCCCCGTCTCCGGGGCCGCTGCGCGGAGCGTGCCGGAGGCCGGGGCCGCCGTGGGGCGGTCCCGGCCTCCGGGGGTGGTGCTACCTCGCGTCCTCGCCGCTGATGCCCAGGCCCGGGAGGATGCCGGGCAGGATGGGCGGGAGGGTGATCTCCGGCTTGGTGGTCGCCGGGTTCGTCGGGCTGGGCGTGGTCCCGTCGTCGGGCGGGTCGAGCAGGTCGCCGACGCCCCCGGTGATCGGGTCCTCGGGGCTGCCGTCGTCGCCGTCGGTGCCGCCGTCCCCGCCGCCGGGGTGCGGCGAGGCCGGCCGGCCGTTCTCGCCGGGCGGGGCGCTGGCGGCCGGGCCCGGGCGGGTGTCCGTACCGGTCCGGGACGTGCCCTTGTCCGCCGTACCACCGCCTCCGGACTTGGCGGAGCGGGGTTGCTCCGGGGGCCGCGGCAGCATGGACTGCAGCGGCTCGACCTCGTCGTCTATGGCGTCGAAGACCGAGTTCACCTCGTCGCCCACGTCGGTGAGCTGGGGCGGGAGCTTCTCGCGGAGCTGCCCCCACGCCTCGCGGTGCTGCCGGGAGAACGAGGACAGCGCCTGGATCGGGCCGAGTTTGCCGTCCCGCTCGTACTCGGCGTGCAGCAGCCGGTGGCCTTCCTCGGCGTCGTGCTTCACGTCCGCCAGCGCCCGCCGGACCTCGCCGAGGTGCTCGTGGTCGAGCGTCCCGGAGCGGCCGCGCTCCATGAGCCGGCGGGCCTCGGAGAGCCGGGTCGAGGCCTGGTCGAGGTAGAGCTCGCCGCGGTCGGCGTCGCCGTCGGCCATCCCGAGTCTGAGGTCCTCCATGCCGCGCTTGACCGGGTAGAGCGAGTCACCCGGCAGTGCGTCGGTACTGGCAGCGGCCACTCCGCTGAAGGCCCCGGCGGCCACACCGACGGTGAGTCCGCCCGCAGCGATGCCCTTCGACCAGCGGGAGCGGGGCCGCAACTTCCGGAGCGGGGTGGCCCGGTGGGCCCCACGGCCGGTCCGCTGTTCGGGCACGTGAGGGTCCGCCGAAGCACCGGCTCCGACCGTCCCCTCCATGACCATGGTCTCCATGGCGGCAATGAGCTGCGCTCGCTGCACCACCTTGACCTCCGCGTCCAACTGCGGGCGCGGCAGTGTGCCGAGTGCGTCCGCCAAGGCCAACATCCGGGCGTAATCGGCCGGTTCAGCCGTGTCGGCAGGCGCTTCGGGCTGCTCGGCCGCCGCCTCCGCGGGATCGGCCGGAGCCTGATCCTCCAGGGCCTGGGCGAAGGCGTTCGCCCGCCGGTGCGCCGAAACGTTCGCGATCACTGGCGGCACCTCCTCTCGTCATGACGATCGACTCCCGTGAGGGTCGGGAAGGTTGCGTGTCCAGTGGAAACCCACTCTTTCGAGTGAGGATCCCCGGATACGGCCTGTCCACAGGGAGCCTGCATTCCGCACAACGAGCGGCGCGGCACTTGGGTTACGGACGAAGGATGATCGGACCACAACGTCATACAGAGGTCACCGGTAGGGAGTTGGGATCAGCGGGCGTCGTCCGGGAGCAGTCGGGCCAGGGTGCGCACCGCTCGGTACTGGAGGGTCTTGATGGCCCCCTCGTTCTTGCCCATCACCCGGGCCGTCTCGGCGACCGACAGGCCCTGCAGGAAGCGCAGGGTCACGCATTCCTGCTGCTGCGGATTCAGTTTGCGTACGGCCTCCAGCAAGGCCGCGTTGGAGAGCGACTCCAGGACGGAGTCCTCGGGGGAGCGCTCGACCTCGTTGGCGTCGAGCATCTCGCCGGTGGTGACCTCCAGCCGGAACCGGCTGGACTTGAAGTGGTCGGCCACCAGGTTGCGCGCGATCGTCACGAGCCATGCGCCGAAGTCACGGCCCTGCCAGGTGAAGGTGGAGATGCGGCGCAGGGCGCGCAGGAAGGTCTCGCTGGTGAGGTCCTCCGCCGTCGCCTTCCCGCCGACCCGGTAGTAGATGTAGCGGTACACCGTGTCGCTGTACTGGTCGTAGAGGCGGCCGAAGGCCTCGGCCTCGCCGTTCTGGGCGCGCTCGACCAGGTCCATCATGCGGGCGCTGTCGCTGTCCGCGGTGGGGCGGCGGGCGGCCGACGTGGTCGTGCCGGCACCGGACCGGCCTCGTCTGCCCACGGTCGCCCCGCCGTCGGCCAGGGCGTAGCAGGGGCCGGCGAGGCCGGCTCCCGCAGGAACCGCGGCGGCGAGGGCGGGGACGGCGTACGCGGTGGGGACGAAGCCGCGCAGGTGGCCGAGGACCGTTGCGCGCAGCGTAGCCAGGCCCGAGGCGTCAACCCCGACAGGTGGGTACACGGGACTCCCAGAGGCAGAGCTTCCATCACGTGCAGTGCGGGCCTGTTCCGTTGACCGGCCACCGCGCCGACCGGCGGGTGGTGACGCAGGGGTGCCCGTATGCGTTTGAGGAGAATAACGCTTCGTACAGGCAGCGCTACACCCAGTTGCTCAAATCATCGATTCCGACATTTCTGTTGCGTGTCCAGGGCATATTCAGTCGCTGTTGATGATCGATTGGTGATCGCTTCTGCGCGCGGAATGGCTGCTTCCAGGGCGTGTTGTGGCCGTGGGGAAAGCACCCGTGTGCCCCGCGTGTCCTGCGGGGGGTGTGGGGGTAGTGGTGGGGGAATGCGCAGCGCGCCCCGGCCCCTCGCGGTGGGGGGCCGGGGCGCGCGGGGTCGCAGGCCCGGGACGGGCCGGTTCGCCGTTCTGGGCGGGCGCGTTCGCCCTCCGGGGCGGCGCGGAGCGCTACTTGCGGCGGCGGTGCAGGGCGACCGCGGCCGCCGTGCCGCCCGCCAGCGCGCCGACGCCGGCGGCCGCGGGGATGCCGACCTTGGCCGCCTTGCGGCCGGTCCGATAGTCGCGCAGGCGCCAGTCGTGGGCCCGGGCATGCTTGCGCAGTTTTGTGTCGGGATTGATCGCGTACGGATGTCCGACCAGCGACAGCATCGGGATGTCGTTGTGCGAATCGCTGTACGCGGCGCAGCGCGCGAGGTCGAGGCCCTCGGCGGCGGCGAGCGCGCGTACCGCCTCGGCCTTCGCGGGCCCGTGCAGCGGTTCGCCCACCAGGCGGCCCGTGTAGACCCCGTCGACGGACTCGGCGACCGTGCCCAGCGCGCCGGTCAGGCCCAGGCGGCGGGCGATGATCGTGGCCGTCTCGACGGGGGCCGCGGTCACGAGCCAGACCCGCTGGCCGGCGTCGAGGTGGGCCTGCGCCAGGGCGCGGGTGCCCGGCCAGATCCGCTCGGCCATGTACTCGTCGTAGATCTCCTCGCCGATGTCCGTCAGTTCGCTGACCCGGTGGCCCTTGACGATGGACAGGGCGCTGTCGCGCGCGTCCTGCATGTGGTCGGGGTCCTCGACGCCGGCGACCCGGAACCAGGCCTGCTGCCAGGCGAAGCGGGCCAGTTCGCGGCGGCGGAAGAACTCGCGCTTGTAGAGGCCGCGGCCCAGGTGGAAGATCGCCGCGCCCTGCATGACGGTGTTGTCGAGGTCGAAGAAGGCGGCGGCGTGTTCGTCGCCGACGACGGGGAACTCGGGTTCCTCGGCGCCCCCCTCCGTTTCCTGCGCTTCTCTCTCCTCTTCCCGCGCCAGTTCGCGCGAGGTCTTGCGCGCGGCCTCGGCAGAGGCCTCGCCTGCGAGCACGCTCCGTGCGGTCGCGGGGCGCTTACGAGGGGTGAGCCAGTCCAGAGCGGCCATGAGGTGAGGATAGCCACTGTGTTCGGGTCTCCCCGAACGGTCCGGATGCGGGGGCGTGAACAGTGCGGGGCGGCGGTGTTACGGGGGGCGGGGAGGGGGTGGGGGGTCGGCTCGCTTCGTGGGGCCGTCCCGTGGTGTGTGGGCCCCCACACACCACGGGACGGCCCTGCGGGGGCTTCGAGGCGTGGACGGGAGACGCCGGGCGAGAATGGCCGTATGAGCCCTTTGCTGCGCCGTAAGGAAAAGAAGGCCCCCGGGGAGCGGATGGTCACGCTCGTCGGGAAGCCGGGCTGCCACCTGTGTGACGAGGCACAGGCGGTGGTGGAGGAGGTGTGCGCGGAGACCGGCGCCTCCTGGGAGAAGAAGGACATCACCCAGGACGAGGAGCTGTACCGCAAGCACTGGGAGCAGATCCCGGTGGTGCTCGTCGACGGCGAGCAGCACACCTTCTGGCGGGTGAACCCGGAGCGGCTGCGCAAGGCCCTGGTGGGCTGAGCGGGCCGACCCGGGCGGGGGACGGCTGTCCGGGCGGGGCGTGGACGGGGGCCGGGCCGGTCGCGTCCGCCGGGGGGTGACCCCACCCGGACCAGGACGCCTGGGGGTGGCGCGCAGTTCCCGGCGCGTGCGCCCGGAGCGCGTGACCCCCATCACTTTGGTCGGACAAATTGGACACAATCTTTGTGCACGCGTTCACAAAGACATAGCCTGCTGTCGACGGGGCGGTCATGGGACAAGCGACCGCCCACAGCCCCGCTCATCCCGCAGGAGCATCGTGGCAACTGGCCGAAATCACCGACCGGCGACCCGCAGCCGAGGCATTCCCGAGGCCACCGTCGCCCGGCTCCCGCTGTATCTGCGGGCCCTCACCGCGCTCTCCGAGCGCTCGGTGCCCACGGTCTCCTCGGAGGAGCTCGCGGCCGCCGCGGGCGTCAATTCCGCGAAGCTGCGCAAGGACTTCTCGTACCTCGGCTCCTACGGCACCCGCGGTGTCGGCTACGACGTCGAGTACCTCGTCTACCAGATCTCCCGCGAGCTCGGCCTGACCCAGGACTGGCCGGTCGTGATCGTCGGTATCGGTAACCTCGGCGCGGCCCTGGCCAATTACGGCGGGTTCGCCTCCCGCGGCTTCCGCGTGGCCGCGCTCATCGACGCGGACCCGGCGATGGCCGGGAAGCCGGTGGCCGGCATCGCGGTGCAGCACACCGACGAGCTGGAGAAGATCATCGAGGAGAACGGCGTCTCCATCGGTGTCATCGCCACCCCCGCCGGCGCGGCGCAGCAGGTCTGCGACCGGCTCGTCGCCGCGGGTGTGACCTCCATCCTGAACTTCGCGCCGACCGTGCTGTCCGTGCCCGAGGGCGTGGACGTGCGCAAGGTCGACCTCTCCATCGAGCTGCAGATCCTCGCGTTCCACGAGCAGCGCAAGGCCGGCGAGGAGCCGGCGGCGGCCGCCGGCCCGGTTGCCGGTTCCGGCGCCGCTGCCGGTTCCGGCGCCGCGGCCGTGGAGGCCGCGGCCGGTGCGGCGCGCGCCGGTGCCCGCAAGGCCTCGGCCTCCGCCGCCTCCGGCGGCCCCGAGGGCGACGTCCCGGCGGTGATGCCGGCATGAGTCTGCTCGTCGTAGGGCTGAGCCACCGCAGCGCGCCCGTGAGCGTGCTGGAGCGGGCCTCGCTGTCCGTGGACGCGAAGGCGAAGCTGCTGCACGACACGCTGGCCGCCGAGCCGGCGACGGAGGCGGCGGTCCTCGCCACCTGCAACCGCATCGAGCTGTACGCGGACGTGGACAAGTTCCACGCCGGCGTCGCCGAGCTGTCCACGCTGCTCGCCCAGCACAGCGGCGTGGCGCTGGAGGAGCTCACCCCTTACCTGTACGTGCACTACGAGGACCGGGCGGTGCACCACCTGTTCTCGGTGGCGTGCGGCCTGGACTCGATGGTCGTGGGCGAGGGCCAGATCCTCGGCCAGATCAAGGACGCGCTCGCGCTGGGGCAGGAACTCCACACCGCCGGGCGCCTGATCAACGACCTCTTCCAGCAGGCCCTGCGGGTCGGCAAGCGCGCGCACTCCGAGACCGGCATCGACCGGGCGGGCCAGTCGCTGGTCACGTTCGGCCTGGAGCAGCTCTCCACGGGCGTGCCGGTCGAGGCCTGGGCCGCGGGCAAGCGGGCGCTGGTCATCGGCGCCGGCTCGATGTCCTCGCTGGCCGCGGCGACGCTCGCGCGGGCGGGCGTGGCCGAGGTCGTGGTCGCCAACCGCACGCTGGAGCGCGCGGAGCGGCTGGTGGAGATCCTGGGCGAGAAGGTGGCCGCGCGGGCGGTCGCCATGGACGCCGTCGCGCGCGAACTGACACGAGTCGACGTGGCCGTCTCCTGCACAGGGGCGACCGGTCTGGTGCTGACCGCCGACGACATCGCCGCCGCCCTGGCGGAGCGCGATTCCGTCGGCGCGGTGGCGCCCGGTGCGGCCGGTGCGGCCGGCGCGGCCGGTGCCGGAAGCCCCGCGGGAACCGTGTCCGTCCAGTCCCTCCCGGCCGTCCCGGGCGCCGACCGTGCGCCCCGGACCCCCTCCGCGGGGGTCACCGTCGACGCCGACCCGCAGGTCGTCGCGCGGCTCGCCGAGGCCGCGGCGCGGCTCGGGCGGCTCGCCGACGCGGGTGCGGCGCGGACGCTGGCGGCCGGTACGGGCGCGAGCGCCGACGTCGACGCCTGCCCCGTGGACCTGGCGCCCGGCGCCAGCGGCCGGGCCGCGATCGCCGGGGTGGACGCCACCTCGCTGGAGCTGCACGGCGCCTGGGCCGACCGGGCCGAGGCCACCGGGCGGCAGGCCGTCCGGCGGGCCACCGTCCCGCAGCAGGGCGGCCAGGGCGGTGGGGCGGTGCGGATCGCGCTGCTCGACCTCGCCATGCCCCGCGACGTGGACGCCGCCGTGCACCGCCTGGCCGGCGTACGGCTGGTGGACATCGAGTCGCTCGCCGAGGCCTCCGCCGACGCGCCCATGGCGGCCGACGTCGACCAGGTCAAGGCGATCGTGGCCGCCGAGGTGGCCGCCTTCGGAGCGGCCCAGCGGGCCGCGCACATCACCCCCACCGTCGTCGCGCTGCGCGCGATGGCGGCCGAGGTGGTCGCCAGTGAAGTGGCCCGGCTCGACGGGCGGCTTCCCGAACTCGACGAGCGGCAGCGGGCCGAGGTCACCCAGACCGTCCGCCGCGTCGTCGACAAGCTCCTGCACGCGCCCACCGTGCGGGTCAAGCAGCTCGCCAGCGAGCCCGGCGGCGCCGGGTACGCCGACGCCCTGCGGGAACTCTTCGACCTCGACCCGGAGACGGTCGCCGCCGTCAGCCGCGTCAAGAACACAGGACCGGCAGCATCATGAACTCAGCGAAGTCAGCGAATCCCGCCCAGGACGTCGGGGCCGCGGCCGGGGAGCAGCGGCCGCTGCGTCTCGGGACGCGGCGCAGCAAGCTGGCCATGGCCCAGTCCGGGCACGTCGCCGATGCCGTGCGCGCCCTCACCGGCCGGCCGGTCGAGCTCGTCGAGATCACCACGTACGGGGACGTCTCCCGCGAGAACCTCGCGCAGATCGGCGGCACCGGCGTCTTCGTGACCGCCCTGCGCGACGCCCTGCTGCGCGACGAGGTGGACTTCGCGGTGCACTCCCTCAAGGACCTGCCGACCGCGCAGCCCGCCGAGCTGGTCATCGCCGCCATGCCGCGCCGCGAGGACCCGCGCGACGTGCTGGTCGCCCGCGACGGCCTGACCTTCGAGCAGCTGCCCGACGGCGCCCGTGTGGGCACCGGGTCGCCGCGCCGCATGGCGCAGCTCAACCACTACGCCCGCCAGCTCGGCAAGTCGATCGAGACCGTCGCGATCCGCGGCAACGTCGACACCCGCATCGGATACGTGCGGGACGGCGAGCTGGACGCGGTCGTGCTGGCCGCCGCCGGCCTGAACCGCATCGGCCGCAGTGCCGAGGCGACCGACCACCTGTCGGTCGACAACGTCCTGCCCGCGCCCGGTCAGGGCGCCCTGGCGATCGAGTGCACCGCGGCCAACGCGGACCTCGCCGCCACGCTCGCGCAGCTCGACGACCCGCACACCCGGGCCGCCGTCACCGCCGAGCGTTCCCTGCTCGCCGCCCTGGAGGCAGGCTGCAGCGCACCCGTGGGCGCGCTCGCGGACCTGCTGCCCCACGGGAACGGCGGGGATGTCACCGAAATGCGCCTGCGCGGCGTCGTCGGCACCACCGACGGCTCGACGCTGGTGCAGCTGTCCACCACCGGTCCCGTGCCCCAGTCGTACGACGAGGCGATGGCGCTCGGCCGCGAACTCGCGGACGAGATGCTGGCCAAGGGCGCGGCCGGTCTGATGGGGGAGCGAGCACTTTGAGCCCCACACCTTCCACCACCTCCGCTTTTCCGGCGGTCGCGGCCCACGGGCACGTCACCTTCCTCGGTGCCGGCCCCGGCGACCCGGGACTGCTCACGCTGCGGGCGGTCGAGGCCCTCGCCGCCGCGGACGTACTGATCGCGGAGCCCGAGGTGCTCGACGTCGTACGCACGCACGCGCGGGCAGCGGTCGACACGCCGCAGCTGACGGTCGCTGACGAGACGTCAGCAGCCGCCGGAGTCCCGGTGATCCGCGATGCCGCCAATCTTGTCATGGAGGCCGCGCGGACCGGCAGGCGGGTCGTCCGTGCCGTCACCGGCGACCCCGGTCTCGACGGCAACGCCGCCGAGGAGATGCTCGCCTGCGCGACCGCGGGCATCCCCTTCGAGGTGGTGCCCGGTGTCGCGACCGCCGTCGGCGTGCCGGCGTACGCGGGTGTGCCGCTGCGCGACGGGCACGGTGCGGACGTCCGCTTCGTGGACGCCCGTACCGCCTCGGCCCGCTGCTGGACCGAGGTGGGCGCCAGCGACGGCACCCTCGTCGTGTCCGCGACGCTGGAGACCGTGGCGGCGGCCGCGACCGAGCTGGTCACGGCCGGCCGCAAGCCCGACACCCCGCTGACCGTCACGGTGGCCGGTACGACGACCCGGCAGCGCACCTGGACCGCCACGCTGGGTTCGATCGCGCAGGTCTTCAAGCAGGGCAAGGTGCTGCCTTCGCCCGAGGGCCACCAGCCCGTCATAGCCGTGGTCGGGGAGCACTCCACGACCGCCCGCCGCGACGAGCTCGCCTGGTTCGAGTCGAAGCCGCTGTTCGGCTGGCGGGTGCTGGTGCCGCGCACCAAGGAGCAGGCCGCCTCGCTCTCCGACCAGCTGCGCAGCTACGGCGCGGTGCCGCACGAGGTGCCGACCATCGCCGTCGAGCCGCCGCGCACGCCGCAGCAGATGGAGCGGGCGGTCAAGGGCCTGGTCACCGGCCGCTACGAGTGGATCGCCTTCACCTCGGTCAACGCGGTGAAGGCGGTGCGCGAGAAGTTCGAGGAGTACGGGCTCGACGCGCGCGCCTTCGCGGGCATCAAGGTCGCCGCGGTGGGCGAGCAGACCGCCGCCGCCCTGGTCGAATTCGGCGTCAAGCCGGACCTGGTGCCGAGCGGCGAGCAGTCCGCGGCCGGGCTGCTGGAGGACTGGCCGCCGTACGACCCGGTCTTCGACCCGATCGACCGCGTCTTCCTGCCGCGCGCCGACATCGCCACGGAGACGCTGGTGGCGGGCCTGATCGAGCTGGGCTGGGAGGTCGACGACGTCACGGCGTACCGCACCGTGCGGGCCTCGCCGCCGCCGGCGGAGACGCGCGAGGCGATCAAGGGCGGTGGCTTCGACGCCGTTCTCTTCACGTCGTCCTCGACCGTGCGGAACCTGGTCGGCATCGCCGGCAAGCCGCACAACGTCACCGTCATCGCCTGCATCGGCCCGGCCACGGCGAAGACCGCCGAGGAGCACGGCCTGCGGGTGGACGTCCTGTCGCCCGAGCCCTCGGTCTCGAAGCTGGCGGAGGCGCTGGCCGAGTACGGTGCGGCCCGCCGCGAGGCGGCCAAGGAGGCCGGCGAGACGGTCGCCCGGCCGAGCGAGCGGCGCCCCGGCGCGCGGCGGCGGCGGACCACGTGACGGCTGCCGGCTGCTTAGGGCCGCGCACGGCGCGTGACGGCGCCGCATGGCGAGTTCGAGAAGGGCCCGGGAGGCTGGCGGCAGCCTCCCGGGCCCTACGCTTGAAGCGCCAGCTTCGAATCCACCCAGAGGCGAACTGAACATGAGCGTGTACGGATCCTTCCCCGGCTCGCGGCCCCGCCGCCTGCGCACCACCCCCGCGATGCGGCGGATGGTCGCCGAGACCCGCCTGCACCCGGCCGACCTGATCCTCCCGGCCTTCGTGCGCGAGGGCATCAGCGAGCCGCTGGCGATCAAGGCCATGCCGGGTGTGGTCCAGCACACCCGCGACACCCTCCGCAAGGCCGCCGCCGAGGCGGTCGAGGCGGGCGTCGCCGGCATCATGCTCTTCGGCGTCCCGGCGGACGAGAACAAGGACGCCCTGGGCACCGCCGGCACCGAGCCGGACGGCATCCTCCAGCTCGCCATCCGCGACGTGAAGGCCGAGGTCGGCGACGACCTGGTGATCATGTCGGACCTGTGCCTGGACGAGTACACCGACCACGGTCACTGCGGCGTCCTGGACGCGGACGGCCGGGTCGACAACGACGCCACCCTGGAGCGGTACGCCGAGATGGCCCAGGTCCAGGCCGACGCGGGCGTCCACGTGGTGGGCCCGAGCGGCATGATGGACGGCCAGGTCGGCGTCATCCGCGACGCCCTCGACGAGACCGGCCACGAGGACGTGTCGATCCTCGCCTACACGGCCAAGTACTCCTCCGCCTTCTACGGCCCCTTCCGCGAGGCGGTCGCCTCCTCGCTGCAGGGCGACCGCAAGACCTACCAGCAGGACCCGGCCAACGCCAAGGAGTCCCTGCGCGAGCTCGCCCTCGACCTGGAGGAGGGCGCGGACATGGTCATGGTCAAGCCGGCGGGCCCGTACCTCGACATCCTCTACCGGGTGGCACAGGCCGTGGACGTGCCGGTCTCGGCGTACCAGATCAGCGGCGAGTACGCGATGATCGAGGCCGCCGCGGAGAAGGGCTGGGTCGAGCGCGACCGGGCCATCCTGGAGACGCTGACCGGCATCAAGCGCGCCGGTGCGGACACGATCCTCACCTACTGGGCGACCGAGGTCGCGGGCTGGCTGCGCCGGGAGCGCTGAGCCGGGAAGCGCGTGCCGTGCGGGCGTGCGGTCGCGGGTGCACGCTGGAATCAGCGGCCGGGCCCGGGGCCCGGCCAGGATCCGTGGTGGCCCGGAGGTGATCGCCATGAAGGATGCCGTGGGATGGCACGTCGACATGGAGTTCCAGGAGGACAGCAAGCACACCCGCGCGGCGGCCCTGGTCCGGCTGCCCGACGGCAGCGAGTTGCGCTCGCGCGGCTACGCGAGCCGCCACCCGTCGGACGGCAATCAGCCGCGGGTGGGTGAGGAGATCGCGGCGGCGCGTGCGTTGAACGACCTGAAGGAGCAGCTGCTCACGAAGGCGCACGACGAGATCGACGGCGCGTCGGGGCGGACCTCGTACCCGATCAGCCGGTAGCGGCGGAAGCGGGTGTCCGAAGACGACGGCCCGGGGCCGACGGCCCGGGCCGTCGCCGTCTCCGCGGAAGACCAGGCAGCGGGCCCCCTCGGGGTGCGCTACCGGCCGACCCAGCCGGTCAGCGCCGCCCAGGCGGCGGGGGCGAGGTCGATGACGGGGCCGTCGGCGGCCTTCGAGTCCCGGACGTGGATGGTGGTGGGGGTGGTGGCCACTTCGACGCAGTTGCCGCCCTGTTCGGTGCTGTAGCTGGACTTGAACCACGTCAGTGCGGTGCTCATCGCTCTCCTAGCAACCTGTCCAACAGGCCCTTCGTCTCTTCCGGGTTGAAGGCCTGAGTTCGCAGCATCGCATACTTGCGGGACAGGATGCTGACCTCGTTGCGGTCGGAGATGAGCTGACTGCCGCGTTGCGTCTCGGCGTATGCAAGTTGCTGGAGATCCGGCGTCTCGATCAGAACGAAGGGGCCGGAGAGTCCGGCGTGTGTCCGGCGTCCGAGCGGCATGATCTGGATGGAGATGCCGTGGAGGTCGGCGCATGAGCGTAGATGGCGGAGCGCCGCCCGGTACACGTCGCGGCCGCCGAGCTGGTCGAGCAGCGCGGCTTCGGCGATAACGTAGCTGAGGCCGGGTGGATCCTCGCGATACAGGATCGCCTGACGCTCCAAGCGGGTTTCGACGCGCTCATCGATCTTCCGCTGGCTGAGCGCCGGAATCTCGTTGGTGAAGACGGCGCGGGCGTACTCCGCTGTCTGCAGCAGGCCCGGAATGACTTGGTTCTCGTACGACGACATGCTGACGGCCTCGCGTTCGAGGTCGATGAACGCCTCGGCCCATACCGGGATTTGATCCACCGCGGGAAGGAAGGCAACGGCCGCCGCCAAGAGCCCGCCCGTCTCCAGGACCAGGTCCATCCGTTCCGCAGCGTCCGGCATCAGGGGGCGTCTGCCTTGTTCGATGGAGGCGACCGTTTCTCCGTCCAGGGAGACCTCGTGACCCAGCGCTTTCTGGGTCAGGTTCTTCTTCTTGCGGAGAATGGCCACCTGCGCTCCGATCATCTTGAGAGCGGTGCCGTTCTTAGCTACACGTTTCCTCGGCGGCATGAATCGGAACTCCCCACCTGCACCGGCGATGTACCCGTACTGACCCGTACCAACCAAGTGGTACGGGTCGGCGCACTGCACAACGCTAGTCACGCACCGCGACGATCGCCTCGTGAACCTTGAGACTCAACCCGCCCTGATGAGGGACCGGTTCTACCCCCGCTCCCGCCAAACCGTGCGGGCTGCGCGGGACTTCGCCGTGGAGACGCTCGACGCGTGGGGAGTCGGGCGGCGCAGGCACGACGTGTCGCTCTGCGTGAGCGAGCTGGCGACCAACGCGCTGCGGCACGGGGTGCCGCCGGGGCGGGGGTACCGGCTGCGGATGCTGCGCTTCGAGGGCGTCGTCCGCGTCGAGGTCCACGACAGCGGGCCCGGGCTGTCGCGGCTGCGGGTGGGGGCCGGGAGGGGGCTGGTGGTCGTCGCGGGGGTCGCCGACCGGTGGGGGGCGGTGCCGAGGTCGCCGGGGAAGGCGGTCTGGTGCGAGTTCGACGTGTGACGGCCGGGGATGGCGGAACGGCGGGGGCGGCCGCACCCTGGGAGGGGGGAGCGGTGGAGGTGATGTGGCATGTCTGAGCACCAGCACATCGGATGGCACGTCGAGACCGAGTTCGTGGACGAGGGGCACCGCACCAGCGCGGCCTGCCTCCTCAGGCTCGGCGACGGCACGGAACTCAAGGCGCGCGGCTACGCCCTGCGCCACCCCTCCGACCCGGAGCAGCTGAGGGTCGGGGAGGAGATCGCGGGCGCGCGGGCGCTGATGGATCTCGCGTCGCAGCTCCTGGAGAAGGCGCACACGGAGATCGACGAGGCGACGGGCAAGCACTCGTACCCGATCAACGGGTGACCGGTTCCGCGCTCCGCGGGTGAGCCGGCCCGGCCCCTCGGGGGCGGGCCGGCTCACCCCGTCGATCGGGCGAGGCGGAGCAGGCCGGCGCGCATCCGCTGCTCGCCGAGCTCCGGCAGGAGCGCGGCGACGTGGTCGGCCGCCAGCGGGGCGAGCAGGGCGTGGGCGGCCTGGTCGGGGTCGGGGGCGCCGGCGAGCAGGATCGCCACGTGGCGGTGCCGGAACCGGTAGGCCCCGATCCCCCCGTAGAAGCGGCCTGACTCGTCGGCCGGGCGTACGGGGCTTCGCCTACGGGCTCCCGGCCCCGGCCCGGCCGTCGCGGGCGGTGGCGGCCAGGGCCGCCGCCGTCACGGCGGCGAGGGCCGCCCACGCGGGGGTGAAGCCGCCGGTGGCGTCGAGCAGGAGGCCGAGGGCGGGCGGGACCAGGATGACGGCCACCTGGTTCACGGCCATCACCAGGCCGAGGGCGAAGCCGGTCCGGCCCGGTGGGGCGGCCTCGGCGAGGTACGCCACCCAGGGGCCGTACCAACCGATCCCGAAGAAGCCGAGCCAGGTGAGGGCGGCGGCGGCCACCCAGGGGGAGTGCCCGAGCGGTGTGGCCAGGGCCGCGAGTCCGGCCAGCGCCGCGATCATCGAGGTCCGTACGGGGCGGAAGCGGCCGGCGCGGCTGCGGTCGCTCCAGGCCGCCAGGGCGATCCGGCCGAGCGCGCCCGCCCCTTGGGACGCCACGAGGACCGCCGCCGCCGGGCCGGCCCCGAGGGACGTCACCTCGTGCAGGTACAGCGCACCCAGCACGCCGATGCCGCTGTGCACCGAGACCATGCTGGTGCCGGAGAGCACGGCCCGCCGCACCGCCGGCTCGCGCAGCATCCCCAGCCTGTGGACGGCCGGGCGCGGCGGCGGGGTCGGGGGGACGCCGGAAGGTTCGGTCGCGGGGGTCGCGGGGGTCGACGGGATGGTGCCGGAGGGCGGGGCGGTGGCCGGGAGCGGGGCGGCCGCCAGGGGTGGGGCGGCGGGCGGTCGGCGGTAGAGCGCGGTGAAGGCGGTGGCCCCCGCGAGGGCGGTCAGGCCGCCGACCACCAGTGCGGACCGCCAGCCGTACGCCGTGGCGACGGCGGGCAGGACCGCGGCCGCCAGCGCGCCGCCCAGGGGCAGGCCCGCCTGCCGGACGCCCATGGCCAGGCCGCGCTGCTCCGGGCCGAACCACACCGCCACCGACTTGCTGCCGCCGGGCTGGGCCGTGCTGTACCCGGCGCCCACCACCAGGAGGACCACGAGCAGGGACGCGTACCCCTGCGCCAGGCCGCCGGCGAGCAGCGCTGCGGCGACCACGCCGGTGCCGATGCCGACGACCCACCGTTCGCCGTACCGGTCCAGCAGCTCGCCGACCGCCAACAGCCCGACCAGCGGTACCAGTTGGGTGGCGGAGAGGAGCAGGCCGAGTTGGGTGGCGGTGAGGTCGAGGGCCTGCTGGAGGGGGACCGCCATGGGCCCGATGCCCTGGACGAAGAAGCAGGAGGCGGCCTGGGTGAAGGTGGCGGCCCCGAGGACCACCCAGCGGTACGGGGGCGGGGCGGTGGGGCCGGGTGCGGGGGCCAACGGGGGCGCGGAGGCCCGTACATGGGTCGTGGTGCCGTCGCTCGCGGGTGGTGCGTCGGTGGGGTGACTCATGACCACGAGACTGCTGTAATGGTCTTATGCACCTCAACCCTTACGGCGAGGATGCCGTGAACCTGGCCGCCGAACTCGCCAACCGGCGGCCGACGAGCCCCGCGGAACTGCTCGACCGCTGCCGGGCCGCCGGCCTGGCCGTGGACGGCCCGGCCGGGCCCGGGGACCTGGCCCGCACGCTCGCGCTGCTGGACGCCTGGGAGGGCGTGGTCGACGCCGCCGACGAGGCGGAGCGGGCCGGGCGGCTGAACCTGCTGCTGGCCGCCGGCGCCGCATACCCCCGGCTCACCGACCACGCGGGCGACGGCTGGCACCTGCACTACCGCGACGACGACCAGCCGCTCGCCGCGCTGCTGGCCACGCTGATCTCCGTCGGCACCGCGCTGCACCTGGTCGGGCGCGGGATGCACCGGCTCGGCCGGTGCGCCGTCGCCGAGTGCGCCGTGGTCTTCGCGGACACGACGCGCACCGGGCGCCGCCGATACTGCTCGCACCGGTGCGCCAACCGCGACGCGGTACGCCGTCACCGGGCGGGCCGCCCGGCGGGCGCGGCGGCCTGAGGAGGTGGGGCGGGCGGCTCGTAGGGCGGCGCGGTCGGCGTCGTGGTCAGGTCCCGGCCCCAGCCCTAACCAGCCCCGGTCCCGGTCCCGGTCCCAGCCCCGGCCCCGGCCTCGGTCCCGGTCCCAGCCCCGGCCCCGGCCTCGGTCCCGGTCCCGGATCCGGTTTCGGTCCCGGTCCCGGCCTCGGCCGCGGTCCGGGTGCGGAGGCGGCCCGAGGCCGCGCGGCGGGTCAGACGGCGCTGCTCGCGGTCGGCCCAGCGGCGGACCGGGTCGGGGTCCAGGGCGGTGCCGTGGCCGACGTGCAGGGCGGTCGGGCCCAGGGCGAGCATCGCGCGCAGGCTGGTGAGGTTGGCCAGCGGGTCGTCGTGGAAGGGCGGGTTGGCCGGGCGGCCACGGACGAGGCCGAAGAAGGAGTTGGCGATCAGGTCGCCCGCCACGAGGTCGCCCCCGTCGGTGAGGACGGACACGGAACCCGCCGTGTGGCCCGGGGTCGGCACGATGCGTGCCGCGACGCCGAAGTCCGCCAGGTCGCTCTCGCCGCGGACGAGCACCTGGGGTTCGATCGGCTCGGCTCGCACGTGCAGCTTGGGGTTGCGGGCCATCAGGCGGCCCATCGGCCCGGTCGGCAGGTACGGTTCCCGGACCCGGCCGGTGCGGTACGGGCCCAGGTCGGCGACGTGCCCCGCGACCGGCGCGCCGGTCAGCCGGTGCAGTTCGGCGGCGGAGCCGAAGTGGTCGATGTGGCCGTGGGTGAGGACGATCAGGGCGAGGTCGGCGGGGTCGACGCCGTGCGCCGCGATCCGGTCGCGGATCAGGCGCCCGCTGCCGGGGGTGCCCGCGTCGACGAGGACGGGGCGGCGACCCAGGAGCAGGTAGGCGTTGATGTTGTGGCGGCCCATGACGGGGATGGGGACGACCTTGGTCGGGGGCATGTGCTGCTCCTCGGAGGGGAGTCGGGGCCGGCCGCGCGGCCGGCCGGGGGTACAGGGGGACGGGCTACGCGGGCACGGCGGAGGTCCGCCCGGCGGCGGTGCGTGCGCGGGCGGCGGTCCGGGGCGGCGGGTGAGGGGGACGGGGGAGGAGGACGGGTGGCGGCGGGGCCGCCCGGCGCGTCCGGCTAGCGGAAGCGGCGGCGGTACTCGGCGGGGGTCGTGCCCAGGCGGCGCCGGAAGGAGCGGTGCAGGCTCTCCACCGAACCGAGGCCGCTGAGGGCCGCGACCTCCGGCAGGCCGTGGTCGCTGTCCTGGAGGAGCCGGCGGGCCGCCTCCAGGCGGGCCGACTCGACGTAGGCGGCCGGCGTGGTGGACGTACGGCGGCGGAAGAGCCGGGAGAAGTGGCGCACGCTCAGGTGCAGCCGGGCGGCCAGGGCGTCGGCGGAGAGGTCGTCGGTGAGGTGCTCGCCGATCCAGCCGCGCAGCTCGTCGATGCGGTCGCCGGCGGGGGTGGCCCCGGCGTCGGCGGGGGTAGCGGGTGCGGCCGTCAGGGGGACGCTGAACTGGCTCTGTCCCCCGGACCGTTTGACGTACATGACCATCATCCGGGCGGTGGCGAGGGCGAGTTCGGGCCCGTGGTCGGCGGCGACCATGGCGAGCGCCATGTCCATCCCGGCCGTGATGCCCGCGCAGGTCCACACCCGGCCGGCTCGGACGAAGATCGGGTCCGGGTCGACGTGCACGCGGGGGTGGTCGGCGGCGAGGCGGGGCGCCGTGAGCCAGTGGGTGGTGGCCCGCAGGCCGTCCAGCAGGCCGGCGGCGGCCAGGAGGTGGGCCCCCGCGCAGATCGAGCCGACGCGCTCGGGGCCGGCCGCCGACCTGCGGAGCCAGTCGACGACGGCCTCGTCGAGGACCGGCTCGACGCCGGCGCCGTCCACCCGGACGGCGCCGGAGACCAGCAGGGTGTCCACGTCGCCGGGCGCCACGTCGTCCAGCGCCAGGTCGGCCACCAGCCGTACGCCGCTGGAGGTGACCACCGGCTGCCCGTCGGGCGTCGCGATCCGCACCTCGTAGCCCGGATGGCCCTCGGCGGCGACCCGGGTGGCGACCGAGAACACCTCGGCCGGCCCGGTGACGTCGAGCAGCTCGACACCGGGGAAGGCGACGATCACGACGCGGTGGGGTGGGCGCATGCGTCGATCATTCCGCCGGGACGCGGATGGCCGCAATGACCGGGTCCTGTCACATCCGGCCTTCGGGGCGCGTCGCGGCAGAACGCGCGGGAGCCCGCGGCACGGGTGCCGCGGGCTCCTGGTGACCGGTCGTCGTCCAGTCGTCAGGCCGTCGTCCGGTCCGAGTGGTCAGAGGCGCTCGGGGGTGCGGATGCCGAGGAGGGACACGCCCTGGTGCAGCGTGCGGGCCGTCAGCTCGCACAGGAACAGGCGGTTCTCGACCTGCTCGGCGGTGTCGGCCTTGAGGACCGGGCACTCCGAGTAGAACGACGTGTACAGCGACGCCAGCTGGTACAGGTACGCCGCCAGCTTGTGCGGGGCGTAGTCCGCCGCCGCCTCCGCGATCAGCTCGCCGAAGGCGTCCAGGTGCAGGCCCAGCGCGCGCTCGGTCGGCGCCAGCGCCAGCTCCGGGTGCGCGACCGGCTTGGCGTCGCCCGCCTTGCGCAGGATCGACTGGATACGGGCGTACGCGTACTGGAGGTACACGGACGTGTCGCCGTTCAGCGACACCATCTGGTCCAGGTCGAACTTGTAGTCGCGGGCCGCGGACGTCGACAGGTCGGCGTACTTCACCGCGCCGATGCCCACCTGGGCGCCGCGCTCGGCGATCTCGGCCTCGGTCAGGTCCTGGGCCTTCTCCCGCACCACGGCCGAGGCGCGGTCGATCGCCTCGTCCAGCAGGTCCACCAGCCGCACCGTCTCGCCCTCACGGGTCTTGAACGGCTTGCCGTCGGCGCCGAGGACGGTGCCGAAGGCGAGCTGCACGGCCTTGGTGTCCTCGTTCAGCCAGCCGGCCCGGCGGGCGGTCTCGAAGACCATCTTGAAGTGCAGGGACTGCCGGGCGTCCACGACGTAGATCAGGCTGTTCGCCTTCAGGTTGCCCACCCGGTCGCGGATCGCCGACAGGTCGGTGGCCGCGTAGCCGAAGCCGCCGTCCGACTTCTGCACGATCAGCGGGGTCGGCTGGCCGTCCACGCCCTTGTACTCGTCGAAGAACACGCACAGCGCGCCGTTGGAGCGGACCGCGACGCCCGACTCCTCCAGCAGGCGGCAGGTCTCCACCAGCATGTCGTTGTAGCCGGACTCGCCGACGATGTCCTCGTCCTGGATGTCCATGTCCAGCTTGTTGAAGACCGAGTAGAAGTAGATCTTCGACTCGTCCACGAACCGCTGCCACAGGGCGAGGGTCTCCGGGTCGCCCGCCTGGAGGTCCACCACCCGGGCCCGGGCCCGGGTCTTGAACTCCTCGTCGGCGTCGAACAGGGCCCGCGAGGCCTTGTAGAGGCGGTTCAGGTTGGACATGGCCTCTTCGCCGGCCTCGTCCGAGGCGTCGGTGACCGCCGCGTCCGCCGCGTCCGCGGCGCCGCCCTCCTTGTGGTCCAGCTCGTGCGGGTGCTCCATCAGGTACTGGATGAGCATGCCGAACTGCGTGCCCCAGTCGCCGATGTGGTGGCGCCGGACCACGTTCTCGCCCGTGAACTGCAGGATCTCCACCATCGCGGCGCCGATGACGGCCGACCGCAGGTGGCCGACGTGCATCTCCTTGGCGACGTTCGGCTGCGCGTAGTCGATCACCGTCGTGCCGGCGTTCTCGTTGAGGGGCACGCCGAGCCGGGCGTCCGCGGCGCGCGCCGCGAGCGTCTCGACGATCGCCTTGTCGGAGACGGTGATGTTGAGGAAGCCGGGGCCGGAGACCTCGACCTCGGCCAGCACGTCGCCCTTGTCCAGGCCGTCGACGACCGTGGTCGCCAGCTCGCGCGGGTTGGCCTTCGCCTTCTTCGCGAGCGCCAGGATGCCGTTGGCCTGGAAGTCGGCCCGGTCGCTTCGTCGCAGCAGCGGGTCGGCCGCACCGGCCTCCGGCAGGGCGGAGGCGAGGGCGTCCGCGACGCGCTGGTTGACGATCGAGGCGAGGGAAGGGACCGAGGCCATGGGCTGCCGTTCCTGTGAGAGTGCGGGTGAGCGTCCGTACGCCCGGACGCCCGTACGGCACGCAGGGTGCGCGTACGTATACGCCGGGCCTCACGAGTATCCCACGGGGGCATCGACCCCATCGCGGCATATAAAGCAACCCCGGGGGCGGGGACTCCGTCTGGGAGAATGGTTCCCAGCCAAGCAGTACGAGCAGTACGAGATAGAAGGACGTGTCGTGGCTCAGAGCGCCCAGAGCAGCACCGAGACCGACTGGGTCTCCCGTTTCGCGGACGAGGTCATCGCCGAGGCGGAGCGCCGTGCGCCGGGCAAACCGATCGTCGTCGCGTCCGGTCTGTCCCCCTCCGGCCCCATCCACCTGGGCAACCTGCGCGAGGTCATGACCCCGCACCTGGTCGCGGACGAGATCCGCCGCCGCGGGTACGAGGTCCGCCACCTCATCTCGTGGGACGACTACGACCGCTACCGCAAGGTCCCCGCGGGCATCCCCGGCGTCACCGAGGAGTCGCACGCCCAGCACATCGGGCGCCCGCTGACCTCGGTCCCGGCCCCGGCCGGCTCCCCGTACCCGAACTGGGCCGAGCACTTCAAGGCCGCCATGGTCGAGTCCCTGGCCGAGCTGGGCGTCGAGTACGACCCGATCAGCCAGACCGAGCAGTACACGACCGGCGTCTACCGCGAGCAGATCCTGCACGCGATGAAGCACCGCGGCGACATCGACGCCGTGCTCGCCCAGTACCGCACCAAGCCCAAGGCCGCGAAGAAGCAGGGCCAGAAGCCGGTCGACGAGGCCGAGCTGGAGGCCGCCGAGGGCTCGGGCGCCGCGAACGAGGACGACGGCAGCGCCGAGGGCGCGGAGTACTTCCCGTACAAGCCCTACTGCGGCGCCTGCAACAAGGACTTCACCAAGGTCCTCTCCTACAACGACGAGACCACCGAGCTGACGTACGTCTGCACGGAGGACGAGTTCACCGAGACGGTCAAGCTGACCGAGTTCAACCGCGGCAAGCTGGTCTGGAAGGTCGACTGGCCGATGCGCTGGGCCTTCGAGGGCGTCGTGTTCGAGCCCTCGGGCGTGGACCACTCCTCGCCGGGCTCCTCGTTCCAGGTCGGCGGCCAGATCGTGCACATCTTCGACGGGCAGCAGCCCATCGGCCCGATGTACGCGTTCGTGGGCATCAGCGGCATGGCCAAGATGTCGTCGTCGAAGGGCGGCGTCCCGACCGCGGCCGACGCCCTGAAGATCATGGAGCCGCAGCTCCTGCGCTGGCTCTACGCCCGCCGCCGCCCGAACCAGTCCTTCAAGATCGCCTTCGACCAGGAGATCCAGCGGCTGTACGACGAGTGGGACAAGCTGGAGGCCAAGGTCGCCGACGGCTCCGTGCTGCCCGCCGACGCCGCCGCCCACTCCCGTGCCGTGCGCGTCGCCTCCCACGAGCTGCCGCGCACCCCGCGCCCGATGCCGTACCGGACCCTCGCGTCCGTCGTCGACATCACCGCCGGCCACGACGAGCAGACGCTGCGGATCCTGTCCGACCTGGACCCGGCGAACCCGCTGGCCTCCCTCGACGAGGTCCGCCCCCGCCTGGACCGCGCCGAGAACTGGATCACCACCCAGGTTCCGGCCGACCAGCGCACCCTGGTCCGCGACGAGCCCGACGCCGAACTGCTCGGCTCGCTCGACGAGGAGGGACGCCGCTCGCTGGCGCTCCTGCTGGAGGGCCTCGACACGCACTGGTCGCTGGACGGCCTGACGACGCTGGTCTACGGCGTGCCGAAGGTCATGGCCGGGCTCGACCCGGAGGCCAAGCCGACGCCCGAGCTGAAGGTCGCGCAGCGGCAGTTCTTCGCGCTGCTCTACCGCCTGCTCGTCACCCGCGAGACCGGCCCGCGCCTGCCCACGCTGCTCCTGGCGGTGGGCGCCGACCGGGTGCGCAAGCTGCTGGCCGCCTGATCGCTACGCACGACGGCCGAGGGCCCGCACCCCCTGGGGTGCGGGCCCTCGGCCGTTCCCGGAGCCGGTGCGGCTCAGGCGATGTGCTCGTTCTCCAGCTCCGTCTGGTGGCGCTGCTTCATGTAGGGCAGCATCCGGCGCAGCATGCTCGCCGCACGGGGGTGGGTCACCCCGTGGATGTCCGCGAGGTGTATCTCCAGGACCTCGGTGGACGGGTAGTTGTTGTACTCGTCCACGAACGCCTTGAACGCCTTGTACGCCAGCTCCTGGAACTCGGCGTCACCGGCCTGGACGGAGTCCTCGGCGCCGGCCCCGGACTCGTCGGACAGGTCCATGTCCAGGACGCCCTGGAGGTTCTCCGCGCGCCCCTGCTCGGGGGCGGGAGCGGCCCGGTCCGGCTCGGCACCGCTCGGGGTGGGCAGCGGAACCGGGGCCTGCTCCGGTGCGGCCTCCGGCCCCATCGGGGGCGCCACCGGGTGCGGCTCGAGACCCTCGACGAACTGCGGGTTGTAGCCGCCCTGGTACGCGCCCTTCGGCGCCGTCGGGCCGGCGAACCACGAGCTGCCGTGCGCGGCCGGCATCTGCGTCGGGTCCAGCTGGTCGGCCGGGATCGAGAACGGCGGCCCGGCCCAGACGCCCTGCTCGGCACCGGGCTGCGGTGCCTGCAGACCCTGCGGACCCTGCGGACCCTGCGGACCCTGCGGGGCGACGGGGCCGCCCTGCGGTGCGGGCTGGGGGAGCGGACCGGCGGACTGCTGGTGGCCGGTCGCGGGCTGGGGCGCGGCCTGCTGCTGGGGCACGCCCTGCTGCGGGGCGCCCTGCACGGGTATGCCCGGGCGGCCACCGGCCTGCTGCGCCTGCTGCGGCTGCTGCGGCCGGACCGGTGCCTGCGGCTGCCGGGCGTCCTGCGGGTGCGGGCCGGGCTGTCCCGCCTGGGCCGGCTGCGGCCGGCCCTGCGGTGCGGCCTGCGGCTGCCGGGTCTGCGGTGCGGCCTGCGGCGGCTGGACCTGCTGGTCGGCCTGCGGCTGCTCGGCCTGCTGCTCGGCCTGCTGCGCGGCCAGTGCCTGGATCTGAGCGAGCTGAGCCAGCTGGGCCAGCTGCGCGAGGTCCAGCGCGGGCAGCTGTGCCGCCGCGCCCGCCGCGAGCGCCGGCCGCGAGCCGTCGGCGGCCCCGACCGGGGCCGCGGCCGCGGCGGGGCCCGCCACGGCGGCCGGCTCGCCCGCGGCGACCGCGGGCTTCGCCGGGGGCAGCAGCACCGGGTCGATGCCCGCCGCGGCCAGGCCCTCCGGCGCGGTCTGCGCGAGCGGGACGCCGATCCGGGCCAGCCGGAGCGGCATGAGCGCCTCCACCGGCGCCTTCCGGCGCCAGGCCCGCCCGTACCGCGCCTGGAGCCGCGCCTGGTAGATCAGCCGGTCCTGCTCCATGCCGACCGCCTGCTCGTACGAGCGCAGCTCCCACAGCTTCATCCGCCGCCACAGCTTGAACGTCGGGAACGGCGAGAGCATCCAGCGCGTCAGGCGCACGCCCTCCATGTGCCGGTCCGCGGTGATGTCCGCGATCCGCCCGACCGCGTGCCGGGCCGCCTCCACCGTGACCACGAACAGCACCGGGATGACCGCGTGCATGCCCACGCCGAGCGGGTCCGGCCACGCCGCCGCACCGTTGAACGCGATCGTGGCCGCCGTCAGCAGCCACGCCGTCTGCCGCAGCAGCGGGAACGGGATCCGGATCCACGTCAGCAGCAGGTCCAGCGCGAGCAGCACGCAGATGCCCGCGTCGATGCCGATGGGAAAGACGAGGGAGAAGTCCCCGAAGCCCTTCTTGATCGCGAGGGCGCGCACCGCGGCGTACGAGCCCGCGAAACCGATGCCCGCGATCACCACGGCACCGGCGATGACGACACCGATGAGAATCCGGTGCGTCCGTGTCAGCTGCATCGCGGCCACCCGCGATCCCCTCCCCACCTTCGAGCCTGGCGGGCACAGCCTGGCACATGCCCGCCGTACGTCACACCGCCAGGCCCCACAAGGAACACAGCTGCTTACGGACGACTACCGACAGGTCACTGCTTGTTGGCACCGGCCACCGAGGCCACCGCCTCCTTGGCCGCCGCGACGGCGTCCTGGAGGAGCTTCGCCGTGTCGGGCGCCTTCTGGCCCTCGTAGGAGGCGCCGTTGTAGTCCAGCGTGATCACGACGTTCTCGGTGCGCACGACGACGGTCTGGTTGAAGAAGTCAACCTGCTTCTTCGCCCTCGACACCACCGTCGTCGCCTCGTCGCCGATGCCCGAGGCCGGCTGCGCCTGGACGCCCGTCGCGCCCTCGGCGGTCTTCGCCGCCTCGACCTGCTTCGCGTACTGCTCGGCGGCGCGCTTGTTGCCGCCGCCCAGGGACTCGTGCGAGTCGTAGCGGGCCATCGACACCGCCAGCCAGCGGTACGAGGAACCCTTCAGGCCGTCCTCGTCGAGGCCGTTCCAGGAGCAGGTGGCACGGCTGGAGAGGTCGTTGGACTTGGCGGCCGTACCGTCCGCGTCCTTCGCCTCGGGCACGAGCGCGCCGATCGTCTTCGCGGCGAGCGTCTTGCACGGCTCGGGCAGCTTGGCGAACGCCACCTTCTCCAGGGTGGGCGTGGGCTTGGCGGTGGGGGCCGAGGCCGAGCCCCCGTCGGACTTGCTGCCGCCGTCAGCGCCGGAGCCCGTACCCGAGTCGGAGTCCGAGGAGCAGCCGGAGACGGCCAGGATCACCGGGACGGCTGCACAGGCGATGAGGCGGGTGAGGCGCGAGGCTGATCGGTGCATGGTTCCTTCACTCAGTGGTCTGCGGGGACCCGGCAACGGTAGCCCGAGCGGGCCACGGACGCGTGTGCGTGAGGTCACGCCCCTGCAACCGCGGACGGTTGCAGGCCGGTCGGGTGGTGGGTCGGCAGTGGGTCAGGGAGTCAGTGGGTCAGGGGGTCAGTCGGCCAGCCATCAAGTCGGCCAGCCATCAAGTCGGCCAGCCGGTCAGTCGGCCAGCCGGTCAGCCGGTCAGTCGGTCAGCTCGTCGGCGAGCTGCGAGGCCAGCTGGAGCGCACGCTGCTGGGTCTGCTTCGCGTCCGGGACCGCGCCGGGCAGGATCGGCTGGACCGCGTACTCGAGCGTCACGATCACGTTGGACGAGCGGAAGACGATGCGGACGGTCCGCGCCTGGGACGTCGGGCCGGCCGGGTTGAGCCGGTCCTCCAGGAACGCCTCGTCGCCCAGGTCCTCCAGCACGCGCGAGCCCAGGAACTCGTCGTCGCCCTCGTCCTCGCCGGTGCCGGGGCCCGTGCTGGTGGGGGCCGACGGCGTGCCGCTCGGGGAGCCCTTGCCCGGCGCGGCCGAGGTCCCGGGGGCTGTCCCCGCTGCCTGGCCGGTGCCGGGCGGCTTGCCGGAGGCCGTGCCGGCCGACGTGGCGGGCGTACCGGCCGCGCCGGGGGCGCCGGACGCCTTTGCCGTCGGGGCGGTGACCGAGGTGGGGGCGGACGCGGTCGCCGAAGCGGTGGCCGCGGTGGTCGGGGTCGGCAGGGTCAGGTGCGCGGCCTGCAGCTGGCGTACGTACACCTCCTGCGCCTTGTCGTCGTCGCTGGTCGACGGGTCGTAGGCGACCACCCGCTCGTACCCCACGGACAGCAGTCGCGTCGCGTCCTCGGCCTCCGCCTTCCAGCGGCAGCCGACGCGGCGGTCGCCGTCGTACGAGACGTCCGCCGTGCCCGCGTACAGCTCCTCGCGCTGCTCGGAAGTGAGGGACGACATGCTCGGCAGCATCGACTTCAGCCGGCGCGACCCGACGGACGAGCAGGGCTCGGGCAGCACGCTGTACTTGCCGGGCGCGGCCTGCGTGACGGGGGTCTCGCCGGGCTTGGGGTCGGTCCCGGTGCCGTCGGCGCCCGCGCCCGCGCTGCACCCGGCGGCCAGGGCCGCGAGCACCGCGAGGCCGGGCAGCACGGCCTTCCGTCGTCGCCGGTCGCGCTGCGTCTCGCGAGGCACTCGGGGGGCTCCCTTCGGGCGGAAAAGCGGTTGCCGCCCTCCGGCGGCGGCTGGACACAATGTCTATCGCACGCACACGCGCCGACGCTGGTCCGATGTCTCTTTCGGGCCCAAGAGCGAGGTTTTTGCGTTTTCTAGACTTCTGATCAATTCCGGGGGAATGAGCACGGTATGTCGTATGTAGAGGTGCCGGGGGCGAACGTCCCCATCCGCATGTGGACGGATCCCGCCACGGTGGAGGACGTCGCGATGCAGCAGCTCCGCAACGTCGCGACCCTCCCCTGGATCAAGGGCCTGGCCGTCATGCCGGACGTCCACTTCGGCAAGGGCGCGACCGTCGGCTCCGTCATCGCCATGAAGGACGCCGTCTGCCCGGCGGCGGTCGGCGTGGACATCGGCTGCGGCATGTCCGCCGTCCGTACCTCCCTGACGGCGAACGACCTCCCGGGCGACCTCTCGCGCCTGCGCTCCAAGATCGAGCAGGCCATCCCGGTCGGCGCGGGCATGCACCGCGACCCGGTGGACCCGGGGCGGTTGTACGGGTTCCGGGCGGGGGGCCTGGACGACCTCTGGGAGCGCTTCGACTACGTTGCCGAGGCGGTCAAATTCCGTCGTGAGAGGGCTGGGAAGCAGCTCGGGACGCTTGGATCCGGGAACCACCTGATCGAAGTCTGTCTCGATGATGCGGGCTCGGTCTGGCTCATGCTGCACTCCGGCTCGCGGAACATCGGCAAGGAGCTCGCCGACCACCACATCGGCGTGGCGAGGAGCCTTCCGCACAACCAGAACCTGGTCGATCGCGACCTCGCCGTGTTCATCGCGGAGACCCCGCAGATGGAGGCGTACCGGAACGATCTGTACTGGGCGCAGGAGTACGCGAAGTACAACCGCGCGATCATGATGAGCCTGCTCAAGGAGGTCGTCCGCCGGGAGTTCCGCAAGGCGAAGGTGACCTTCGACATGGAGGTCAGCTGCCACCACAACTACGTGGCGGAGGAGCGGTACGACGGCATGGACCTCCTGGTCACCCGCAAGGGCGCGATCCGGGCCGGCCGGGGGGACTTCGGGATCATCCCGGGATCGATGGGCACGAGCTCGTACATCGTGAAGGGGCTCGGCAACGAGGACGCGTTCAACTCGGCCTCCCACGGCGCCGGCCGGCGCATGAGCCGCACTGCGGCGAAGCGGCGCTTCACGGTGAGGGATCTCGAGGATCAGACGAGGGGCGTCGAGTGCCGTAAGGACGCCGGTGTCCTCGACGAGATCCCGGCGGCCTACAAGCCGATCGAGCAGGTCATGGAGCAGCAGCGCGACCTCGTGGAGGTCGTGGCGAGGATCAAGCAGATCATCTGCGTCAAGGGCTGAGCGCAGGAACCGAAACCGAAACGGGGTTGCCGCGCTCGCGGCAACCCCGTTTCCGGTCTTCGGTCCGGGCTAGTCGGCGGGCGCGGGGGCCTGACCGGTGCGGAGGCGCCACAGGCGCATGTGACAGCTCTGCTCGGTGCGGTCGAGCGCGACGGCTGCGGCGGCGGGGTCGTCGAGCCGCAGGAGCTCGCGGTCGTCGGCGGGGGTCCAGCGCCGGCGGGGCGGCGCGATCCTCATCTCGGCGGGCCGCACCCAGGTCTGGATGGCCGCCGCGTTGGCCTTCTTGTGCTCCAGCCCGAGGCAGCCGGGGTAGTAGAGGTGCTCGGCCAGCTGCTGTGCCTGCTCCTTGAAGTAGACGACGTTGTAGACCCCGTCGCGCGTGTTGCGCTTGATGGTGCGCTCCACGCCGGTGATCCTCTTGCCGTAATGGCACAGGTACGCGGCCGTGGCCGTGCTCGCGGACGAGAACGAGAGGAACGGCCAGCCGTCAGCGGCCAGCCGACCGATCCGTCGGCGTCGATGAGGCCGCGGAGGTAGTCCGGGCGGGAGAACTCGATGCGGGGCGGCCGGACGATCCGTGACTTCTTGCCGTAGGGGATCCCGAGCTCGTTGACGACGGTCCTGGCTTCGAGTGCGCACAGGGTCCACGTGGCCGAGGGGTGCTGCTCGGCGAAGTTGGTGGTGCGGACCCGCTCCGTGACGGAGCTGTAGTACGGGGTCAGCCGCTGGAACTCGTGGAGGATGTGGATGTCCCGCGCGTTGATCTCGGCGGTCAGCCTGCCCTTCTGACCCGTCCCCCGGGCCAGGTGTCCATCGGCTTGGAGGAAGCCGAACATGTAGGCGTAGTGGGAGTCTTGGAGGTCCATGAAGCGCACGGGGGCGCTAGGGTCCTGCTCAGCCATGGGAAGCCAACTTCCTGGTGGTGAGGCCCTCGGTCCGGGATGGCCGTCCCGGTCGGGGGCCGTTTCGGGTCTTGGGCCGACGCTAGGGCCGGGTTCGGGGGTCGGAAGGGCGCTCGCGCGTACTTCGCTCGAACGAGCGGCGGAATCCGCTCCTCCGATCGCTGAGCGGGCGATCTTGCACGGGCGAGCACACAATTGAGCGCGAGGGTGTCCCGTCGCGTCCGCGGCGGGACCGTCCCGGTCCCTGGGCCGTCTGCGTAGGGCGTGGCGGCCCGGCCGCCCCGTACTCTCCCCTGACCAGCGAGGGGCTGATAGGTGATGTCGGACGAGACAGCCCAGCGCATCGCGGACTTCATCGCGCCCCTGCGGGTGGAACCGGGGTCGGACGTGCGCCTGGGGCGGGACTTCGACCCCCGCTACAAGGCGGGCCTGAAGAAGCAGGACGGGGTCGAGCTGCTGCAGGCCGGGGTGTCGCTGCTGGCCGAGTACCAGGAGCGGCTGGCGGCCCAGGACACCCACGGCGTGCTGCTCTGCCTCCAGGCGCTCGACGCCGGCGGCAAGGACGGCACGATCCGCCACGTGATGAGCGGCGTGAACCCCCAGGGCGTACGGGTCAGCAGCTTCAAGGTGCCCTCCGCCGAGGAACTCGACCACGACTACCTGTGGCGCTACGCGCAACGCCTGCCCGCGCGCGGCGAGATCGCCATCTTCAACCGCTCGCACTACGAGGAGGTCCTCGTCGTGCGCGTCCACCCCGAGAACCTCGTCCGGCAGCGGCTGCCGGAGGTCGAGGACGGCCGGGACGTGTGGGACCGGCGCTACCGGGAGATCAACCGCTGGGAGCGGTACCTCACGGACAACGGGTTCTCGGTGGTGAAGATCTTCCTGAACCTGTCCAAGGAGGAGCAGCGCATCCGCTTCCTGAAGCGGATCGACCGGCCGGAGAAGAACTGGAAGTTCTCCGCGGCCGACGTCCGGGAGCGGCGCCACTGGGACCACTACCAGCACGCGTTCTCCGACATGCTGTCGGCCACGAGTACGACGTGGGCGCCCTGGTACGTCGTGCCGGCCGACCGGAAGTGGTTCGCGCGGATCTGCGCGGCGGCGATCCTCGCGCACACCCTGATGGAGATCGATCCGCAGTACCCCGACGTCGGGGAGGCGGCGCGCAAGGACCTGCTCGCCACCAAGCGGGACCTGGAGCGGGAGGCTCCGGCGGGGGCCGCCGCCGATCCGTACGAGGACCGGGCGGAGCAGGGCAGGTCGGAGCAGGGCCGGCCCGAGCAGGGCCGGTCAGAGGCGGGTCGGTCAGAGGCGGGTCGGTCGGGGAAGCGTCGGTCGGGGAAGGGGCGGTCGGGGAAGGGTCGGTCGGGGAAGGGTCGGTCCGGCAAGAGGCGGGGCTAGGGCTTTCGGAGTGGCGTGATCGGCCCGGGGGCCACCGCACCCGCGGCCGCGGATCGGAGGCAGGACGATGACGGTGCGTTCGGATTCCGCGGGGGAACGGCCCCCGGCCCCCGGGGACGACGGCTGGTACGCGCACACGGCCGAAGAGGTCGTGGCGGCGTTCGCCGTCGATCCGGCGGTCGGCCTCTCCGCAGGACGGGCCGCGGAGCTCCTGGCCGCGCACGGCCCGAACGCGCTGCCCGAGGAGAAGGGGCTGCCGACCTGGCGCCGCTTCCTCCGGCAGTACCGCAGTTACATGCAGATCGTGCTGGTGGCCGCGGCGGTCGTCTCGCTGCTCATCCAGGAGTGGACCACCGCGATCCTGCTGATCGTCCTGACCCTGCTCAACGCGGTCGTGGGCCTGCGCCAGGAGGGCAAGGCCGAGAGCGCGATGAACGCGCTGCAGTCGATGATGAAGGCGACGGCGCGGGTCCGCAGGGACGGCACGGAGGCCGAGATCCCCGCCGAGGAGCTCGTCGTCGGTGACGTCGTGCTCATCGCCGCCGGGGACCAGGTGGCGGCGGACGGGCGCATCATCGAGGCCAACGCCCTGCAGATCGACGAGTCGGCGCTCACCGGTGAGAGCGTTCCCGCCTCGAAGGACGTCGACGTGCTCCGGGGAGCCCGGCCGGCGCCCGGTGACCGGACGAACATGGCGTTCATGAACACCCCGGTCACCCACGGCAGCGGCGTGCTCGTCGTGACCGCGACCGGTGCCGCGACCGAGGTCGGCAAGATCTCCGGGATGCTGGCGACCACGGAGAAGGAGGTGCCGCCGCTCACCAGGGAGCTCGACACCCTGACGCTGTGGATCACCGGGGCGGCGGGCCTGACCATGATCGTGATGTTCGTGCTGGGGCGGCAGCGCGACCAGGCGTGGGACGTGCTGTTCGTCAGCGCGGTGTCGCTGGCGATCGCCGCGATCCCCGAGGCCCTGCCGACCGTGACCCAGGCGATCCTGTCCGTCGGCAGCCTCAACCTGGCGAGGCGGAACGCCATCGTCAAGGAGCTGCCGTCGGTCGAGACGCTGGCGTTCACGTCGGCGATCAACTCGGACAAGACCGGCACCCTGACGATGAACCAGATGACCGCCGTCGAAGTCGTCAGTCCCACCGACCGGTACACCGTCTCGGGCACGGGCTACGGGCTCGACGGGAAGGTCCACCACGCCGCGGGCTCCTCCGCCGGCATCGAGGACGCGATCCTGCCGTACGTGGTGGCCAGCGACGCGAAGCTGGTCGACGGCAAGGTGGTGGGCGATCCCACCGAGGGCGCGCTGCTCGTGCTCGCGCACAAGGCGGGGCTGGACGTCGACACCACCAGGGAGGGCCTCCCCCGGCTCGCCACGCTGCCGTTCGACCCGAACTACAAGCTCATGGCCACCTTCAACTCGGCGGTCGACGCCTCCGGCCGGCAGGTCGTCCGGTGCTTCGTCAAGGGTGCGGTGCCGGCGGTGGTGGCGCGGGCCGCCACCGCGCTCGCGGCGGGCGAGACCGTCCCGTGGGACGCCGGACTGTCCGCGCGCGCCGAGGCGCAGACCGAGCGGATGGGTGGCGAGGGCCGCCGTGTGATGGCCGCGGCCACGCGCGATCTGGACCCGGCCGACTTCGATCCCGGTGGCGACCTGCTGGGGTACGTGACGGAGCTGCGGATGACCAGTCTCGTCGGCATGGTCGACCCGCCCCGCGAGGACGCGAAGACCGCCGTGGCCGGGGCGCAGGCGGGGCACATCCGGGTCCGCATGGTGACCGGTGACGACGTCACCACCGGCGCGGCGATCGCGCGGCAGCTCGGCATCCCGGGCGAGGCGATCCTGGGGGCCGACTTCGCCGCCATGAGCGAGGAGGAGCAACTCGCCCGCATCGACGGCATCGGGGTGGTGGGGCGCGTCGCGCCGGAGCACAAGGTGCTGCTCGCCGACACGCTCAAGAAGAAGGGCGACGTGGTGGCGATGACCGGGGACGGCGTCAACGACGCCCCCGCCATCAAGGCCGCCGACATCGGCATCGCCATGGGCAGCGGCACGGACGTGGCGAAGAACGCCGGACGCATGATCCTCTCCGACGACAGGTTCGCCACCATCGTCTACGCCGTCGAGCAGGGCCGGAGGATCTACGACAACCTCACGAAGTACATCCGGTTCGTGCTCCTGTTGCTGGTCACCTTCGTCCTGACCTTCCTCGGTGCCACCGTCTTCAACATCGCCGCGGGCGAGCCCTTCACCCCGCCGCAGGTGCTGTGGATCCACTTCGTCGTCAACGCGTCGTTCGGGTTCGCGCTCGGCTTCGACCAGGAGAGCCCCGGGCTGATGCGGCGCAGGCCGCGGCCGCGCGGGGAGTCGGTGCTGACCCGGCCCGTGCTGGTCACGGTCGGGCTGGCGGGGTTGGCGATCACCGTGATGCTGCTGGGGCTGATCAAGCTCGGCGAGGCCCGCTACGACAGCACGGGGACGGGCCAGTCGATCGCGTTCACCGCCTTCGCGCTGTGCCTGATCGTTGCCGCGTTCGAGTGCCGCAGCGAGACGGACTCGGTGCTGTCGCCGTCCACCTTCGACAGCAGGCAGATGAACTGGGTGGCGCTGGCCCAGTTCGTGCTCGCGGTGCTGGTGACCCAGATGGACGGCTTCCGCCGCCTCCTCGGGACGACCGAGATCGACGCGCGGCAGTTCGGCTGGGCACTGCTGGCCGCGCTCGCGCTGCTGGGGCTGTGGGAGCTGGGGAAGCTGCTGGCGCGGCGGGCGCGGGCGCGGTCTGATTGAGGGGAGCGGCAACTTCCCTTTGGGGTACGGGTATTGACCGCACCTCTTGGTCTAGACCAAGGTGTGCGGCATGTGGAGATCTCGGGTTGTCGTGGGCCTGCTCGCGGCGGTGGGGTTGAGCCTCGGGGCGGTCGGGTCGGCCGGTGCGCGGCCCGCCGGGCTGCCGCCGGTGGTGTCGCACGTGCCGACCGCGGACAAGGTCGTGTTCATCACGATCGACGACGGCTGGTACCACGACCCGGAGGTGGCGCGGACGCTGGTCGAGGGGCGGGTGCCGGCATCGCTGTTCCTGTTGCCGGGGGCCTTCTCGTACGACGCCGGCTACTTCACGGGCCTGGTGGCCGAGGGGCGGGTGCAGGTGGAGAACCACACCGTGAACCACCCGGACCTGACGGCCCTGGACGCGGCCGGGAAGGACGCCGAGCTGTGCGGTGCGGAGGAGCAGGTGGCGGCGGCTTTCGGGCGGTCGCCGAAGCTGGTGCGGCCGCCGTACGGGGCGTACGACGACACCGTGCGGCTGGCGGCGAAGGCGTGCGGGGCGAAGGCCCTGGTGACGTGGACGTACGACTTCACGACCTGGGGGGACACCCCGCCGGCGACGCCGGCGCTGCGGTCCGGTGACATCGTGCTGCTGCACTTCACTCCCGGGCTCGGGGCCGACCTGCGGCGGGCGCTGGACGCGGCGAGGGCCGCGGGGCTGAGGCCCGCGGCCCTCATGCCGTACCTGAGGTCTTCCCGGGTGCTGCCTTCCTGAGACGTGAGGTCTTCCGGGGTGCTGCCGTCCCAGGCGCCGGGGTGCCGGCTGCGGCGGTCAGAGCTCGCGGTGGACCTTCGTGTTCGAGGCCTGGGCGCGGGGGCGGACCACCAGGAGGTCGATGTTGACGTGGGAGGGGCGGGTGACGGCCCAGGTGATCGTGTCGGCGACGTCGTCGGCGGTCAGGGGCTCGGCCACTCCCGCGTACACCTTGGCGGCCTTCTCGGCGTCGCCCCGGAAGCGGGTGGTGGCGAACTCCTCGGTCCGGACCATGCCGGGGGCGACCTCGATGACGCGGACGGGCTGGCCGACGATCTCCAGGCGCAGGGTCTCGGCCAGGACGCGGGCGCCGTTCTTGGCGGCCACGTAGCCGGCGCCGCCCTCGTACGTGGCGTGGCCGGCGGTGGAGGACAGCACGACCACCGTGCCGTCGCCGGAGGCGACCAGGGCGGGCAGCAGGGCCTGGGTCACGTGCAGCGTGCCGATGACGTTGACCTCGTACATCGTGCGCCAGTCGGCGGGGTCGCCGGTGGCGACGGGGTCGGCGCCGAGGGCGCCGCCGGCGTTGTTGACGAGGACGTCGCACCGGTCGAGGGAGGCCGCGAAGGCGTCGACGGCGGCGCGGTCGGTGACGTCGAGGGCGTGGGCGGTGGCCTGCTGCCCGGCGGCGGTGAGCTCGGCGGCGAGGGCCTCGATGCGGTCCTTGCGCCGGGCGGTGAGGACGACGTGGTACCCGGCGGCGGCGAGCTGCCGGGCGGTGGCGGCGCCGATTCCGCTGCTGGCTCCGGTGACGACGGCCGTGCGGGTGGTCATGCGTACTCCTCGGTGGGTGGTTCGCGTGCTGCGCTCGGTCACGTGCGGTCGCGGGTTCGCTCGGTCACGTGGTCGAAGGTCCGTGTGTCGCCAGCATAGGTGTGAGGGGGTGGGCGGGCGG
>NZ_JOGB01000061.1 GCF_000719335.1 Streptomyces sp. NRRL S-87 | reverse complement strand
CCCCTCACCCACTCCCCTCACCCCACCCCAGGCCGCCGCCCCTCCCAGGGCCTGACCCGCTCCAACTGCCCGGCCAGCCGCAGCAGCGTGCCCTCCTCCCCCACCCTCCCCAGGAAGTGCACGCCGATGGGCAGCCCGGCCGCGCTCCAGTACAGCGGTACGGACATGGCGGGCGCGCCGGTGATGTTGGCGACCACCGCCGGGAAGGCGACGAAGGGCGCACTGTGCCGGGCCGCGCGCAGCGGGTCGTCCGGCGTCGACGTCATCTCGCCCAGCAGGAGCGGCGGCTGGGCCAGCGTGGGGGTGAGCCAGGCGTCGAACCGCGTGAGGAAGCGGGCCACCGTACGGGCGAAGGACTGCAGGGTCGTGACGGCGAGCAGGTAGTCGCCGCCGGTGACGCCCCGTCCGAGGTCCCAGTACGCCCGGGTCAGCGGCTCCAGCTCCCCCGTGCCCGGCTCGCGTCCGCGTACCCGGATCCAGTAGCCCACGATCCAGCACACCCCGGCCCCGTACACGGTGCCGATCGCCCGACCGACCTCCTCCGTCAGCCCGGGCAGGTCCGCCTCCGTGAGCTCGTGGCCCTGGTCGGACAGCAGTCGGACGGCGTCGTCCAGGGCGGCAACGCAGTCGGGGTGCACGGGATGCCCGTCCGCCGGGCGCGGGGTGAAGGCGATCCGCAACCGCCCCGGGTCGCGTTCGACCTGCTCGGCGAACGTCCCCGCGGTGGCCGGAGCGGGGTACGGGTCGCCGAGCGCGGGGCCCGCGACCGCGTCGAGGAGCCCGGCGGAGTCCCGTACCGAACGGGTCAGGGCGTGCTCGACGGCCCACCCGCCGAAGGCGTCGCCGTACTCCGGGCCCAGCGGCACCCGGCCGCGGGTGGGTTTGAGGCCGAACACCCCGCAGCAGGAGGCGGGGAAACGGATCGAGCCGCCGACGTCGTTGCCGTGGGCGGCCGGCACCATCCGCGCCGCGACGGCCGCGGCCGATCCCCCGCTGGACCCCCCGGTGGTACGGGCGGGGTCCCAGGGGTTGCGGGTCGCCCCGTACAGCGCGGACTCGCAGGTCGGGCTCATCCCGAACTCGGACGTGCTCGTCTTCCCCAGCAGCACCAGGCCCGCCGCGCGCAGCCGTCGTACGAGCAGCTGGTCGCGGAGCGAGACGTGGTCGCGCAGGAAGACCGAGCCTTCGCAGAAGCGGACCCCCGCCTGCTCCGTGACGAGGTCCTTCAGCAGGTAGGGGACTCCGGTGAACGGGCCGTCCGGCAGGCCGGCTGCCACCTGTGCCAGCGCGCGGTCGTAGGTGGCGGTGACGACGGCGTTCAGCCGCGGGTTGAGCGCCTCGACGCGGGCGACGGCGGCCTCGACGAGCTCCCGGGCGGTGACCTCCCCCGTCCGCACGAGGGCGGCCTGGGCAGTGGCGTCGAGCACGCCGAGCCCGTCGACGTCACCGGCCCCCGGCGGCGTCACGACGGGCCTCCGGGCCGCCACGGCCCGAAGACGCGCTCGGCCCCGGCGGGAAGCGCTGCCCCGGCGGGAACCAGCACGGCCGGAGCGGGAACCGGCACAGCCCGAACAGGAGCCAGCACAGCCCGGGCGAAAATCACCACAACCCGGACGGAAACCAGCACAACCCGAACGGGAACGAGCACAACCCGAACGGGAACCAGCACGGCCGCGGCAGAAACGAGAACGACCGGGACGGAAACCGGCACGCCCGGGGCAGGATCGCGGGCCATGGGCCCATTGTCCGCCGCCCCGGGCGTCCCCGCCCGCCCCCGTTCCGGCCCCCGCTCCCGCCCTTGCCCCCCGCCCGCGCGGTCCGACGCGGCACCAGCTCGGCCGCGGAACACCCGGGGCGGTGGAAGGCTCCTAGCCCGCCGTGCGGATACGGACGACCAGGTCGTGCAGGGCGTCGTACCCGGTCGGCTCCGTCGGCAGCCCGCTGCCCGCCTGCGCCTCGTCCAGCACGGTGTGCAGCGCCTCCGCGTCCGCCTCGAGCCCCGCGGCGTCCAGCCCCTCGGCAGCCCCGTGCTCCGCCGCGGCCTTGGCCTCGATCAGGCCGGCCAGGTACGCGGGCGCCTCCGGCACCTCCCCGAGCAGCGTCGGCAGGTGCGCCTGCACCTCGCCGGAGCGCATCAGGTGGATCCCCGTCAGCAGCGCCCGGAACGCGTACAGCAGGGGCTTCAGCTCGCCGGTGCGCGCGAACAGCCGCCACTGCGTGCCGGCGAACCCCCGGTAGTGGTGGGCGTGGTGGCGGGTGAGCACACCCGGCACCAGCTCCCGCAGCTCCGCGTGCGCGGGCGTGGTGTGCACCACCAGCGGGGAGAGCAACTGCTCCAGCACGTAGCCGTTGCGCCGCAGCATGAGCCGGACGAACTTGCGCAGGTCGTGCGTCACCAGGTCCATCTCGACCCCGTCGCGGTCCCACATCCGCCCGCGGGTCTCCTCCGGCTCGCGCAGCCCGATCAGGGACTCCAGCGGCAGCAGGTGGACGCCCCTCAGGTCCACGTCAGAGTCCCGCGAGGGGAACCCGTACAGGTGCGCCCCGGAGACCGTGGCGAACAGCACCGGGTGGGGCTCCTCGGCGACGACGGGGGCGAGCGGGGCGGGGTCGAGGTTCAGGAGGTCCGGCACGCGCCGATCATGCCAGCCGCTCCGCGCCCCGAGCCCGTCGGGGCCCTTCCCTCCGCGCCCCGAGCCCGTCGGGGCCCTGCCGGCTCCGCACGGCTCCGCCGCCCCCGTACACCTCACGCGTCCCAGAGGGCGCCGAGGGCCAGGAGTTCGTCGCGGTACTCGATGCGCTCCTCCCACTGCGCCGGCCAGGCCTCGGCACCGAGGTGGGCGCCGGCGAAGGCGCCGGTGAGGCAGGCGATCGAGTCGGAGTCGCCGGCGGTCACCGCGGCCCGGCGCAGGGCGAGCAGCGGCTGCTCGGGGAACAGCAGGAAGCAGTGCAGGGCCGTGGCCAGCGCCTCCTCGGCGATCCAGCCCTCCCCCGTGGTCAGGCACGGGTCGGTCTCGGGGGAGGGCGCACGCAGGGCCGCCGCGAGCCGGTCGAGCACGCCCAGGCACTCGTCCCAACCGCGCGCGATGAAGGACTCGGGCGAGGCGTCGTGCGAACGGGTCCACAGGTCGCCGAGCCACCGCTCCTGGTAGCGGGTGCGGTTGTCCAGGGCGTACGAGCGCAACTGCCCGACCAGACCGGTCGGCTCGGTGCCCTGCGCGAGCAGGAACACCGCCCGGGCCGTGAGGTCCGAGGCCGCCAGCGCGGTCGGGTGGCCGTGTGTCAGGGCCGACTGGAGCTGGGCCGCGCCGGCCCGCTGGTCCGCCGTCAGGCCGGGGGCCAGGCCGACGGGGGCCACCCTCATGTTGGCACCGCAGCCCTTGGAGCCGATCTGGCTGGCCTGCCGCCAGTCCCGGTCGCCGTCCAGCAACTGGCAGGCGACCATGCAGGTCCGCCCCGGGGCGCGGTTGTTCTCCGGCGAGTGGTACCAGTCCACGAACTCCTCGCGCAGCGGGCGCACCAGCCGCAGCGGCGCGAGGTACCCGCGCTCCATCGCGGTGCGCAGGGCCCGCCCGAGGGCGAGGGTCATCTGCGTGTCGTCGGAGACGGTCGCCCGCGCGGGCAGCTCCAGCTCCCGCCACGGGCCGAACTTGGCGAGGATGCCGGGCACGTCGTTGAACTCGGTCGGGAACCCGAGCGCGTCCCCGAGCGCCAGCCCGATGAGCGAGCCGGTCGCCGCACCCTTGGTGCGGGGGGTGGCGGCGGCGTTGGTGGCGGTCATGGCGTCGTCCTTTCGGGCTCTGGCTGGGGTCCGGGCTCTGACTCTGGCTCGGGTCCGGGCTCGGGCGCGCGCGGGTGCAGGCACGGGCGCGGGCCGGGGTCGTGCGGAGGCGGTCGTCGGGCGGCCGTCGGGCGGCCGGGGGGCGTCGGGAGACGCGAGAAGCGCCGAGAAGTGCGGGGAGGAGTCGAGAGGCGGCGGGCTGGGCCTATCCCCGCGCCCCCGCCGGCCGCAGCAGCGGCGGGTGGAGGGACGTGGCCGCCCCGGCCCGGTAGAGCGCGGCGGGTTTGCCGCGGCCGCCGGTCAGGCGGGCGGCGCCCGGGACCGGTTCGACGAAGCCGGGCGTGGCCAGCACCTTGCGCCGGAAGTTGGGCCGGTCCAGTGGTGTTCCCCAGACCGTCTCGTACACCGCCCGGAGCTCCCCCAGCGTGAACTCCGGCCCGCAGAAGGCCGTCGCCAGGCAGGTGTACTCCAGCTTGGCACCGACCCGGTCGCGGGCGTCGGCGAGGATCCGCTCGTGATCGAAGGCGAGGACGCCCCGACCACCCGAACCACCCGAACCGACGGAGCCGACCGAACCCACCGGACCGACGGAGCCGCCCGAACCGACCGGCCCCACCGACCCGGCAGTCCCGACCGAGTCCGCCGGCAGGTCCGCGGAGCCCCCGGGGCCCACCGGCACCCAGCAGGCCCCCTCCGCGTCCCCGCCGCCCCCCGCGGCCGGCTCCGGCAGGTCCGGCACCAGAGCGGTGAACGCGACCGACACCACCCGCATCCGAGGGTCCCGACCGGGCTCGCTGTACGTGCGCAGCTGCTCCAGGTGCAGGGCGGCGACCAGCGCCTCCGGCAACCCCGTCTCCTCCGCGAGTTCCCGCCGGGCCGCCGTCTCGGCGGACTCGGCCGGCAGCACGAAGCCGCCCGGCAGCGCCCAGGCGCCCGCGTACGGCTCCTGGCCGCGCCGGATCAGCAGCACGTGCAGGCGACCACCGCGCACGGTGAACACGGCCAGGTCGACGGTGACCGCGAAGGGCGCGAACGCACCCGGGTCGTAGCCGTCGACCCCGCGACCTCCCGCATCACGACCGTCCACAGGCACCGACCCCCTTAATAGTCATACCGACTATAAAGAGGGTCGCGTGCTGTCGGCAAGCCCCGGGCCCGGCGGGCCCGGGTACGCCGGAGGGCCCGGGTACGCCGGAGGGCCCGGGTACGCCGGAGGGCCCGGGTACGCCGGAGGGCCCGGGTACGCCGGAGGGCCCCCGCACCACGTGCGGGGGCCCTCCGGGACGCCGGGAGCCGTGCGGGCCTACAGACCGACCTCGCGCATCAGCATGCCGACCTCGGTGTTGGTCAGGCGGCGCAGCCAGCCGGACTTCTGGTCGCCCAGCTCGATCGGCCCGAAGGCCGTACGGACCAGCTTCTCGACCGGGAAGCCGGCCTCGGCCAGCATCCGGCGGACGATGTGCTTGCGGCCCTCGTGCAGGGTGACCTCGACGAGGTAGTTCTTGCCGACCTGGTCGACCACGCGGAAGTGGTCGGCCTTCGCGTACCCGTCCTCCAGCTGGATGCCGGACTGCAGCCGCTTGCCGATCTCGCGCGGCAGCGGGCCGGTGATGGCGGCCAGGTACGTCTTGGTCACGCCGTACTTGGGGTGGGTCAGGCGGTGGGCCAGCTCGCCGTGGTTGGTGAGCAGGATGATGCCCTCGGTCTCCGTGTCGAGCCGGCCGACGTGGAAGAGCCGGGTCTCACGGTTGTTGACGTAGTCGCCGAGGCACTGGCGGCCGTCCGGGTCCTCCATGGTGGAGACGACGCCGGCGGGCTTGTTCAGCGCGAAGAACAGGTACGACTGGGTCGCCACGGTCAGGCCGTCGACCTTGATCTCGTCCTTCGGCTGGACGCGCTTGCCCTGCTCCGTGACGATCTCGCCGTTGACCTCGACGCGGGCCTGCTCGATGAGCTCCTCGCACGCGCGCCGCGAACCCATGCCGGCTCGGGCGAGGACCTTCTGCAGCCGCTCGCCCTCCTGCTCGGCGCCCGGGAAGGTCTTCGGGGTCTTGATCACGGGCTTGTCGGCGTACCGCTCGCGCACGCGCTCCTCGATCCGCGCGTCCAGCTCGCGGGGGCGCGACTGGCCGCTGCGGCTGCCGGGGCCGCTGCGCGGGCCGCCCGCCCCTCCGATGCCGGGGGTCTTGGAGCTGCTGCGGGGGCCGCCCTTGGCGCCACCGCGTGCGGCCGCACCGCGGGCACCGCCGCCGCCCGCCTTCGGGCCGCTGCGACCGCTGCGCTCGCCCTCGGGGCCCACGTCGTAGCGACGCTCCTCGGGGCGGGGGTTGCGGATGCGGGGCGCCTGCGCGCGGTCGCGCGAGTCCGAGCCGCCCTGGTAGCCGCCGGAGCCGCCGGAGCCGCCACCGCGGCCGTAACCGCCACCGGACCCACCGCGGGAGCCGCCACCGGAGCTGCCGCCACGGCCGTACCCGCCACCGGAGCTGCCGCCGCGGGAACCGCCGCCGGAGCCTCCGCGGCCGGAGCCGCTGCCACCGCCGGAGCCGCCGCGGTAGCCGCCGCCACCGCCAGAGCCGCCACCGCGGTAGCCGCCGCCACCGCCGGAGCTGCCGCCGCGGGCGTTCCCACGCCCGCCGCCACCGCCGCCGCTGTTCCTGTTGCCGCCGTTGCCGCCGCTGCTTCGCATCAAATGTCCGTCGTCTTGTCGTCTTCGTCTGTGTCCGGAGCGTCCGGATCGAACGACGGGACACCTTCCTGCGTCTCCGCCTCGATCGCCTCCGCCTCCGGGAGGAAGGGCGCGAGCTCCGGGAGCTCGTCCAGGCCGCGCAGGCCCATCCGCTCCAAGAAGTAGTTCGTCGTCCTGTACAGGATCGCACCTGTTTCGGGTTCCGTGCCCGCCTCCTCGACCAGACCGCGCTGGAGGAGGGTGCGCATGACCCCGTCACAGTTCACGCCGCGCACGGCCGAGACGCGCGAACGGCTCACCGGCTGGCGGTACGCGACGACGGCGAGCGTCTCCAGCGCCGCCTGGGTGAGCCGGGCCTGCTGGCCGTCCAGTACGAACCCCTCCACGGCTGCGGCGTACTCCGGCCGGGTGTAGAAGCGCCAGCCGCCGGCCACCACGCGCAGCTCGAAGCCGCGCCGCTGGGCGGTGTACTCGTCGGCCAGCTCGCGCAGCGCGAGCGCCACCTCGCGCACCGGCCGGTCGAGCACCTTGGCCAGGTGCGCCTCGGTTGCGGGTTCGTCCACGACCATCAGTACGGCCTCCAGGGCCGGCTTCAGCTCCAGTTCCGCGACGCTCATCGGGTGGCCTCCTCCTGCGGCCGGTCGGCCTGGTCGAACTCGTCGGTCATCACGGGCACGCCCGCGCCCTCGCCGGTCCAGCGCACGGTGAGCTCGCCGAGGGCCTCGTCCTGGTCCAGGGCCACGGCCTTCTCGCGGTACAGCTCCAGCAGGGCCAGGAACCGGGCGACGACCGTCAGGGTGTCGGGGGCGTCGGCGGTGAGCTCGCGGAAGCCGGCCGAGCCGAGTTCCCGCAGCCGGGCCACGAGGAACGCGCCCTGTTCGCGGACGCTGACCAGCGGGGCGTGGATGTGGTCGACGTACACCTGGGGCTTGGCCTTGGGCTGCATGGCCTTGACGGCCAACCTGGCGAAGCCCTCCGCGCCGATGCTGATGACGACCTCGGGAAGCAGTTCCGCGTGCTGCTCCTCCAGGCCGACGGTGCGCGGGTAGCGCCGGCCCTCGGCCTCGGCGCGGCGCTCGAAGATGTCGGCGATCTGCTTGTACGCGCGGTACTGCAGCAGGCGCGCGAAGAGCAGGTCCCGCGCTTCGAGCAGGGCCAGGTCGGCCTCGTCCTCGACCTCGGCCGCGGGCAGCAGCCGGGCCGCCTTGAGGTCCAGGAGGGTGGCGGCGACGACGAGGAACTCGGTGGTCTGGTCGAGGTCCCAGTCGGTGCCCATGGCGCGGATGTGGGCCATGAACTCGTCGGTCACCTTCGACAGGGCGACCTCGGTGACGTCCATCTTGTGGCGGGCGATGAGCTGGAGGAGGAGGTCGAAGGGCCCCTCGAAGTTCGCGAGCCGCACGGTGAACCGACCGTCGCCCGTGCCGTCGGCCGCCGCGGCTCCCGCTCCGGTGCCTGCACCAGTGCCTACCCCGGTGCCCGCTCCCGTGTCCGAACCGCGTTCGGCACCGGGCTCCTCGGCCTCCCCGACACCCTCTGCGGCCCCTGCGGCCCCAGCGGCCGCTACGGCCCCTGCGGGCCCGCTGACGGCCCGCTGCGGCGCGACCGGCGCCCCGGTGCCCCCGGGGGCCGCCAGGCGCTCCACGGCGCCCTCAGGCGCCTCCACCCGCACCTCGGCCCCGTCGGGATCGGTGGCCCCCGGGGGCACCGGCAGCTCCTCCCGCTCGCGGGGGCCCGGCGCCGGTGGCGTCGCCGCAGTCGCCGCCGGTGCCGGCGCTGCTCCCGGGCCGCGGCCGAGCGGGCGTCGCGGGCCGCGGGCGGGCGGTACGGGGTCGGTCGGGGGCATGGCGGTCCAGGGGCGAGGAGCAGGGTACCGGGGGCTCGGGCGTCAGCGGGCAGGCTACCGGCCCGGCCGCTCGTGCGGCCCCGCACCGCGGCCCGGCGCCCCGGGCGGTGCACCCTCGGGGGTTGTGGGGAGGGTCAGCGCCCTCTGAGGCGGCGGACCAGGATGCTCGCGTCGCCCCGCGACTCGAGGTCGGCCAGGACCACCGCCACCGCCTCGCGGACGATGCGGCCGCGGTCCACGGCCAGCCCGTGCTCCCCGCGGAGCACCAGGCGGGCGTGCTCCAGGTCCATCAGCTCCTCGGCGGAGACGTAGACCGTGATCTTCTCGTCGTGCCGCTCGCGCCCGCTGGGGCGGCGGCTGCGGCTGCCCCCCTTGCGCCGGGACGAGCCCGAGGAGGCCGCGGCCGGGGTGGCAGAACCTTCCTGCGATCGCCGCTGCGGTGTCACCACGGCTTCGACCGCCGCGGTCACCGCGGTCTCGCCCTCCCGCGCACGCCCCTCCGCCGCGTCGTCCGCGGCGGCGTCCTCGTGCACGGGGTCCGCCTGGCGCCGGGGCGAGGACGCCTGCAGCGCCATCCCCCCTGTCGTACGGAAGAGTTCGTCGGCTCCGGGCAGACTCACTCGGCGTGACACCGGGCGAGCACCTCCCTGGCGAGCTGGCGATACGCGGCGGCGCCGACGGAGTTGGAGGCGTACGTCGTGATCGGCTCGCCGGCGACCGTGGTCTCCGGGAAGCGCACGGTCCGTCCGATGACCGTGTGGTAGACGTGGTCGTCGAAGGCCTCGACGACGCGCGCGAGCACCTCGCGGCTGTGCACGGTACGGGAGTCGTACATGGTGGCGAGGATGCCGTCGAGCTCCAGCTCGGGGTTGAGCCGCTCCTGGACCTTCTCGATCGTCTCCGTCAGCAGCGCGACACCGCGCAGCGCGAAGAACTCGCACTCCAGCGGCACGATGACCTTGTGAGCGGCCGTCAGGGCGTTCACGGTCAGCAGGCCGAGCGAGGGCTGGCAGTCGATCACGATGTAGTCGTAGTCGTCCATCAGCGGCTTCAGCGCGCGCTGCAGCGTCGACTCGCGCGCCACCTCGCTCACCAACTGCACTTCGGCGGCAGACAAATCGATATTGCTGGGCAGCAGGTCCATGTTGGGGACCGCGGTCTTCAGGAGCACCTCGTCCGCCGACATGCCCCGCTCCATGAGCAGGTTGTAGACGGTGAGGTCCAGCTCCATCGGGTTCACGCCGAGGCCGACCGACAGGGCGCCCTGCGGGTCGAAGTCGACGAGCAGCACGCGCCGCCCGTACTCGGCGAGCGCGGCACCCAGGTTGATGGTCGACGTGGTCTTGCCGACGCCGCCCTTCTGGTTGCACATCGCGATGATCTTCGCGGGACCGTGGTCGGTCAGGGGACCCGGGATCGGGAAGTACGGCAGCGGCCGTCCGGTCGGGCCGATCCGCTCGCGGCGCTGTCTCGCAGCGTCCGGTGCGAGGGTGGCCGCGTACTCGGGGTCGGGCTCGTACTCGGCGTCGGGGTCGTAGAAGTGCCCCTCGGGCACCTCGTCGTAGTCGGCGAAACCGGTGGGCTCGCGGCCGCTCAGGTCGCCGGCCTTGGAGTTCACGTCTAGGCCGTCCATGCTCTTCTGGGGCGTCGTCATGTGCTGGTGGTTTGCGAAGGTGCGGACCGCGACGGAGCCGACAGCCTCGAGCCCGGCAGGACCTTGGCCCCGCGCAGACTGCTCTGCTTGACCACCCCCAGGAGTAAATGTCGACTCATTCACAAGTCGTCTTACCTCCTCGGACGTGACCAGGAAACTTATCGATAGGTCAGCGTGGCACCATGCCGACGGTTGGCGACTCTATGGCGTGTCACCGGTCCGCAGCAACACAATCGGCCGGACGCGGCACGATGTGTCGGCATCCGAACACCACTCTGTCAAGGGCGTACGGGCTGTCACTGTGAAGTTTCGCGGGTGTGCGAAACGGTTAAAGGGTTACGTTCGAGGCGAGTTGAGCGTGAGTTGAAGATCACTCTCAGCAACCCGTGCGGGCGGGAGGTACCCCGTCCTCCGGCGGTCCCAAACGCGTCCGGCCGGACCTTGCGGGCAAGGTCCGGCCGGACGCGTGAGATTGGCGTCAAACGGTTGACGCGGGGTGCGGAAACTCAGCCGATGAGGGCGTCCAGCTCCACGTGCTCGTAGCCGTGCGCCTCGGCGACCGGGCCGTAAACGACCTGGCCGTCATGGGTGTTGAGGCCCAGCGCCAGGGCGGCGTCGCGGCGCAGCGCCTCGACCCAGCCGTTGTTCGCCAGCGACACGATGTAGGGCAGCGTGGCGTTGGTGAGGGCGTAGGTGGAGGTGTTCGGCACCGCGCCCGGCATGTTGGCGACGCAGTAGAAGACCGAGTTGTGGACCTCGAAGGTCGGCTCGGCGTGGGTGGTCGGACGGGAGTCCTCGAAGCAGCCGCCCTGGTCGATCGCAATGTCGACAAGGACACTTCCGGGCTTCATCCGGGAGACGAGCTCGTTGGTGACCAGCTTCGGGGCCTTCGCACCCGGGATCAGCACGGCACCGATGACGAGGTCGGCCTCGAGGACGGCCTTCTCCAGCTCGAAGGCGTTGGAGACGATCGTCTGGATCTTCGTGCCGAAGATCTTGTCGGCCTCGCGCAGCTTGTTGATGTCGCGGTCGAGCAGGGTCACGTGGAAGCCCATGCCGATGGCGATCTGCGCGGCGTTCCAGCCGGAGACGCCACCGCCGATGACGACGGCCTTGGCGGCCTGGGTGCCCGGGACACCGCCGGGCAGGATGCCGCGGCCGCCGACCGAGCGCATCAGGTGGTAGGCGCCGACCTGCGGGGCCAGCCGGCCCGCGACCTCGGACATCGGGGCGAGCAGCGGGAGCGCGCGGTTGGCGAGCTCGACCGTCTCGTAGGCGATGGCGGTGGTGCCGGACTCCAGGAGCGCGTCGGTGCACTCCTTGGAGGCGGCCAGGTGCAGGTAGGTGAAGAGGGTCTGGTCCTTGCGGAGGCGGTGGTACTCCTCCGCGATGGGCTCCTTGACCTTCAGCAGCAGGTCGGCGGTGGCCCAGACCTCGTCCGCGGAAGGGAGGATCTCGGCGCCGGCGGCGACGTACTCAGCGTCCGTGATCGAGGAGCCGACTCCGGCGTTCTGCTCGACGAAGACCTGGTGGCCGTTGCGGACGAGCTCGTGGACACCGGCGGGGGTGATGGCCACGCGGAACTCGTTGTTCTTGACCTCGCGGGGGATGCCGACCTTCATCGTCGATCACGGTCCTTGACTCAGGGGATAAAACGGGGGCAATCCATACATACCCGGCAAAAAGAGTGCGCACGGGATGCACCGCGGAAGAACGCGGCAGAGCCAGTCTAATGAAGGATGAGGCGCTGTCTAGCCTTACAAAGCAAATATCTCAGCCGGAACCACTGCGGATTTCGTAGGCCGCGGGGTCTTCTCCCAGCAGTCTGTCGGCTGTCGCCCGGTGCAGCCGGGCGGCCGCCGGATCACCGAGCCGGTCGAGGGTGTCGGCCATCCTCACCTGGAGGGCGGCCTGCAGCCGCTGGTCGCCGGCCCGGCGCGCGAGGTCGACCGCCGCGCGGCAGGTGTGCAGCGACTCCTCGGGGCGGCCGGCGTACTCCTGGACCCGCGCCATCTCGCTCAAGGCCCGCGCCTGGCCGGGGACATCGGCCAGCCGCCGGTAGCCCGCCGCGGCCGCGCGCCAGCAGCGCAGCGCCTCGCCGTAGCGGGCGGCGTAGGTGTGCACGCTGCCCAGCCGTCCGTACAGCCGCGCCTCGTCCGCCCGCTCCCCGCGCGCGAGGGTCTGGGACAGGGCCCGGCCGTACCAGTCGGCGGCCCGGTGCCAGTCCTCCAGTTCCTGGTACGCACCCCCTACGGATTCCATCGCGCGGCCGGTCGCGTACGGGTCCCCCGCCGCCCGTCCCGCGTCCAGCGCGGCCCGGTAGCGGTCCAGGGCCTCCCGGGTGCGACCCGTGCCGTGGTCCAGGTCACCCAGGTTCAGCAGGGCCGCGGCCCGCTCCCGGTGCAGCCCGCGCCGCTCGGCCACGTCGAGGACCAGGCCGTGCAGCCCGTACAGCTCGGGGGCGGCGGCCTCGGTGCCGCGGTGCGCGAGCAGGGCGCGTACGAGGGCGGCGACCAGGCGCCGGGCCAGGGTGTCGAGCTCCCCGTCGGCCACCGCCATGCGGGCGGCCGCGGTCAGGACGGGCAGCCGGCTCTCCAGCCAGGCCGCGGCGGCCTCCGCGTCGGCGAAGCGCAGCGCCCGGGGCAGGCCGGCGAGCCTGCCGCGGGCCGGGGAACCCTCCGGTTCGGTCACGGTCCGGCAGGAGGTCAGCAGCCGCACGGTGCGCTCGAGCATGCGGGCCCGGGCCAGCTGCAGCTCGGCGGTGCGCTCCCTGGCCTCCATCAGGCCGCGCAGCAGCGGGGCCAGGCAGCCGGGCACCAGGTACTGGCCGTCGGCGGCCGGGCGCAGCAGGGCCAGCCCGGCGAAGTCGTCGAGGGTGGACTGGGCGGCGGCGACCGAGCAGCCGGCCAGGGCGGAGGCGGTGTGGGCGTCGACCACCCCGGCGGGGGCCAGCGGCAGCAGCCGCAGGGTCCGCTGGGCGGGCTGCGGGAGGGCCTCGTAGAGCAGCCGGAAGGCCCGGGCCACCGGGCCGCGGTCGGTCGGGGTGTCGTGCAGCTGCTTGGCCAGGTCGGCCACGGCGGCCTTGGGATGGGCGGCGAGCCAGCCGCCGGCCAGGGCCAGCGCGGCGGGCTGGCCCCCGCACGCCTCGGCGAGGGTCTCGGCGGCCCGCGGGTCGACGGTGACCCGGACGCTGCCGATCCGCGCGGTGAGCAGCTCCACGGCGGCGGGGGTGTCGAGTCCGCCGAGGGTGCACGGGCGGACGTCGGGGATGCCGGTCAGGGGTCCCTGGGAGGTGGCGACGACCAGGCAGTCGGGATCGTCCGGGAGCAGCGGGTCGACCTGGTGGGCGTCGGCGGCGTCGTCGAGCAGCAGCAGGGCGCGGCGGCCGGCCAGGGCCTGGCGCAGCAGGGAGGTGAGCTCGTCCTCCCCCGCGCCGGGCGGGGTGGTCTCACCGAGGGCCTCCAGCAGCTCGCGCGCGGTGCGCCCGGTGGGGACGCGCTCGCCGCCGGGGGCGGTGAGGCGGGTGCGCAGCAGGCCGCCGGGGTAGTCCTCGGCGATCTGCCGGGCGAACTCCTCGGCGAGGGCGGTGCGGCCGGAGCCGGGGCGGCCGGCCACGAGCAGGACGCGGGCGCGGGGGGCCTTGGCCTTGCGTCCCGACAGGGTGTCGAGTCCGGTGCGCGCGATGTCGTCGCGCAGCTCCTTCAGTTCCCGCCGCCGGCCGACGAACCGGGGTGCCGGGGCGTCGCCCGCAGGGCCGTTGGTGTGCAGCGCCTCGTCCGTCACGGGATCCGCTCCTCTCCCCTGGGGGTGGCGGGCGCGTCCGCCAAGGGTCCCGCGCGGGACCGAGATCGGGGAGTCCGAGCGTAGTTCACGCAGCGCTACGGCCCCGGCGGAGCGCGGCGGGGGCGATGCCGACAAATCGCCCGATCGGATCAGCAAATGATCACATCGATGTGATCATGTCGACCTTGAGGGGCGGGCCCGAGTCAGGGGTGAGCCGGACGGGCCCGTGTCGGGGGTGAAGCCGGACGGGCCCGTGTCAGGGGGTGAAGCGGGACCGGGCAAGAGGTCGGGGGCGGCGCCGCTCCGACCGCTGCCCGGCTCAACCCTCGTACGGCCTCGCCGGCCACGGTGCGAGTGCCGGACGGAGGGACTCGACCCCGTCGCCCGCGAGCACGGCGGACAGCGCGAGGACACCGGTCACGAGCGCGACGTTGTGCAGCTCACCCGCCAGCACCCCCCGGACCAACTCGGCCAGGGGCACCCGCGCGAACTCCATGTCGGCCTCCTCCTCGGAGACCTCGAAGCGCTCGCCCTCCGCCTCCGAGAGGTCCCGCGCGAGGAAGATCCGGATCGCCTCGTCGGAGCCGCCGGGGGTGGCGTACAGGTCGATCAGCACCCGCCAGTCCTCGGCCTTGGCGTGCGCCTCTTCGTACAGCTCCCGCTGGGCGGCGTGCAGCGGGTTCTCACCGGGTACGTCGAGCAGCCCGGCCGGCAGCTCCCACAGCTTCTGCCGCACCGGGTGCCGGTACTGGCGCAGCACCAGGACCCGGCCCTCGCCGTCCAGCGCGAGGACGCAGACGGAACCCGGGTGCACCTGGTAGTCGCGGCGCGCGACGGAGCCGTCGGGCATGACCACGTCGTCGGAGCTGACGCTGGTCTTGGCGCCCCGGAACGGGGTGCGGCGCTCGCGGACCGGCCAGGCCTCGGCGGTGTCCTTGATGTCCATGGGGGTCCCTCCCGGTGAGCGGTGGCGCGCGGAAGCGCGACGGCCGGGGCGCGCGGTGCGCGCCCCGGCCGTCCACGGTATCGCCGTGCGGGACCTTTACTTGGCCCCGGCCTGCTGGCGGGCGACGGCGGCCTTGACCAGGCCCGCGAAGAGCGGGTGCGGGCGGGTCGGGCGGGACCGCAGCTCCGGGTGGGCCTGGGTGGCGACCAGGTAGGGGTGCACCTCGCGCGGGTACTCGACGTACTCGACCAGCTTGTTGTCCGGGGAGGTGCCGGAGAACAGGAGGCCGGCCTTCTTCTCCAGCTCGGAGCGGTAGGAGTTGTTCACCTCGTAGCGGTGGCGGTGGCGCTCCTCGACGTACTCCTTGCCGTCGTACACCTCGCGCACGATGGAGCCCTCGGCCAGCTTGGCCGGGTACATGCCCAGGCGCATCGTTCCGCCCAGGTCGCCGGCGCCCTCGACGAAGGCCAGCTGCTCCTCCATGGTCGAGATGACCGGGTGGGAGGTGGAGGGGTCGAACTCGGTGGAGTTCGCGTCCTCGATGCCGGCCAGGTTGCGGGCCGCCTCGATGACCACGCACTGCAGGCCCAGGCACAGGCCGAGCAGCGGGATCTTGTTCTCGCGGGCGTAGGTGATCGCGCCGACCTTGCCGTTCACGCCGCGGTCGCCGAAGCCGCCGGGGACGCAGATGCCGTCCACGTCGGCGAGCTGCTTGGCGGCGCCGGCGGCGGTCTTGCAGTCGTCGGAGGTGACCCACTTGATCTTGACGCGGGCCTTGTTGGCGAAGCCGCCGGCGCGCAGCGCCTCGGTCACCGACAGGTAGGCGTCGGGCAGGTCGATGTACTTGCCGACGAGGGCGACGGTGACCTCGTGGTCGGGGTTGTGGACCCGGTCGAGCAGGTCCTCCCAGACGGTCCAGTCCACGTCGCGGAACGGCAGGTCGAGCTTGCGCACGACGTAGGCGTCCAGGCCCTCGGTGTGCAGCACCTTCGGGATGTCGTAGATCGACTTGGCGTCGATGGCGGCCACGACCGCGGCCTCGTCGACGTCGCACATCAGCGAGATCTTGCGCTTGATGGAGGTCGGCACGTCGCGGTCGGCGCGCAGCACGATCGCGTCGGGCTGGATGCCGATGTTGCGCAGGGCGGCGACCGAGTGCTGGGTCGGCTTGGTCTTCAGCTCGCCGGAGGGGCCGATGTAGGGCAGCAGCGAGATGTGCACGACGAAGACGTTGTCGCGGCCGACCTCGTGCCGGACCTGGCGGACGGTCTCCAGGAACGGCAGGGACTCGATGTCGCCGACCGTGCCGCCGACCTCGGTGATGACGACGTCGACGTCCTCGGTCGCCATGCGCCGGATGCGGTGCTTGATCTCGTTGGTGATGTGCGGGATGACCTGGACGGTGTCGCCCAGGTACTCGCCGCGCCGCTCCTTGGCGATGACCTGCGAGTAGACCTGGCCGGTGGTGACGTTGGCCGAGCCGTCCAGGTCGACGTCGAGGAAGCGCTCGTAGTGGCCGATGTCCAGGTCGGTCTCGGCGCCGTCGTTGGTGACGAACACCTCGCCGTGCTGGAACGGGTTCATCGTGCCCGGGTCGACGTTGAGGTACGGGTCGAGCTTCTGCATCGTGACCCGCAGGCCGCGCGCCTTGAGCAGGGCGCCCAGGCTGGAGGCCGTCAGGCCCTTGCCGAGGGACGAAGCGACACCCCCGGTGACGAAGATGTGCTTGGTCGTCATGGATTTGGGCGGCATCGCCAAGAGGGGGCTCCCGTGGTCGCGAAGTGAGGTGCGTCCGGCCGCGTCCCCAGGTTTCCGGGGGTGCCGAAGCTGCGGTTTCGGGGCGCCTGATTCGCACAGGCGGACTCCCGGTCCACGGGGTACCAGCCTATCAGCGACCGGCGGGGTGTGCCTCCGGCCACGCGGCCGCGGCCCCTCCACGGGGTCGGGCCGCCCGGCTCACCGCGCTCCCCGCCCGTCACCCCCGCGCCGCCTGCACGTTTCCCCCACGTCACGCCGCCCTCACCCGTTCGGCCCAACGGCATTTCCCGTCCGCCCCCAGGAGATCACTAGGGTGCTGGACGTATCCTGCTCGGATATCCCTGACGAGCGGGCCCGGCAACCGGCACCACCCCCGCCCGTTCCGGCAAGCTTGAACTCGTCAAGACCCAGCCAAACGACCAAGACCGCGAAGTGGCCGCCCCCGCACGGGCGGACACGGCTGTTTCGACTGGAGACCACGTGTCCGGGCGCATCGAGGACTACGCACTCATCGGCGACATGCAGACGGCCGCACTCGTCTGCCGGGACGGCTCGGTGGACTGGCTCTGCCTGCCACGGTTCGATTCCCACGCCGTCTTCGCTTCGCTCCTGGGCACCGAGGAACACGGGTTCTGGCGGCTCGGACCGGCCTACCCGGCCGGCGCCGAGCCGCCGCGCGCCACCCGCCGCCGCTACCGCGGGGACTCGCTCATCCTGGAGTCCGAGTACGACACGCCGCGCGGCACCGTCCGGGTGATCGACTTCATGCCGCCCCGCGAGGACCACGCCCCGCAGCTGATCCGGGTCGTCGAGGGCGTCAGCGGCCGCGTGCCGGTCCGCTCGGCGCTGCGCATGCGGTTCAGCTACGGCCGGGTCGTCCCGTGGGTGCACCGGGCGGAGGGCCGTACGGTCGCCGTCGCCGGGCCCGACTCGGTGTGGCTGGACGCCGAGACGCAGACGTACGGCAAGGACCTGACGACGTACGCCGACTTCACCGTCGCCCCCGGGGACCGGATCGCGTTCACCATCAGCTGGCAGCCCTCGCACAAGGAGCCGCCGGCCCTCCCCGAGCCCGAGGCGGCCCTGGAGGCCACCGAGGAGTTCTGGCGCGAGTGGGTCGGCCACTGCACGTACCACGGGCCGTACCGCGAGGCCGTGGTCCGCTCGCTGATCACCCTCAAGGCGCTCACCTACGGCCCCACCGGCGGCATCGTCGCCGCCCCCACGACCTCGCTGCCCGAGGAGATCGGCGGCGTCCGCAACTGGGACTACCGCTACACGTGGCTGCGCGACGCCGCCATCACCCTGTCCTCGCTGCTGCGCACGGGCTACCGCGAGGAGGCCCGCGCCTGGCGCGAGTGGCTGCTGCGCGCGGTGGCCGGCGACCCCGAGAACCTGCAGATCATGTACGGCATCGCCGGCGAGCGCGAGCTCGGCGAGACCGAGCTGGACTGGCTGCCCGGGTACGAGAACTCCGCCCCGGTCCGGGTCGGCAACGGCGCCGCCCACCAGCTCCAGCTCGACGTGTACGGCGAGGTCACCGAGGCCCTGCACCTGGGCCACATGACCGGCCTGGCCCGCAGCGACTACGCCTCGCTCCTCCAGCTGAAGCTGATCCGCTACCTGGAGACCCACTGGGACCAGCCGGACGAGGGCATCTGGGAGGTGCGCGGCCCGCGCCGGCACTTCGTGCACTCCAAGGTCATGGCCTGGGTGGCGGTCGACCGGACGATCAAGCTGATCGAGTCCGGGGACGCGGACGGGCCCCTGGAGCGCTGGCGCGACCTGCGCGAGGAGATCCACCGGGACGTCTGCGAGAAGGGCTACGACCCCGAGCGCAACACCTTCACGCAGTCGTACGGGTCCAAGGAGCTGGACGCCTCCCTGCTGCTGATCCCGCAGATGGGCTTCCTGCCGCCGGACGACAAGCGGGTCATCGGCACGATCGAGGCGATCCAGCGGGAGCTGTCCACCCCGGACGGGTTCATCCTGCGCTACCCGACGGCCGGCGAGGAGGCGGGCGTCGACGGGCTCGAGGGCGACGAGGGCGCCTTCCTGGCCTGCTCGTTCTGGATGGCCGACGACCTGGCGATGATCGGGCGGGTGGACGAGGCCCGCAAGCTGTTCGAGAAGCTGCTGTCGCTGCGCAACGACCTGGGGCTGCTCGCGGAGGAGTGGGACCCGCGGCTGCAGCGGCAGGTGGGCAACTTCCCGCAGGCCTTCAGCCACGTCCCGCTGATCGACACGGCGCTGCGGCTGACGGCGGGCGGGGCGTACGGGGGCTGAGAGGGGCCCGGGGGCTGAGGGGGGCCCGGGGGCTGAGGGGCGCGTACCCCGGTGCGCGCCTAGCCTGAAAGGGTCCCTTCCCCCGTTCACCTCTCCGAAGGGGGCGGTCATGGCTCCCCACTCCAAGGCCCGGACGGCGCTCACGGAACTCCGCGAGGATCTGACGGGCGAGGTGTTCGCGCCCGACGACCCCGGCTACGACGAGGCCCGGAAGGTCTTCAACGCGATGATCGACCGCCGGCCCGCCGCGATCGCCCAGTGCGCGGACGCCGAGGACGTGGTGCGCGCCGTGCGCTTCGCGCGCGACCTGGACCTGCCCGTCGCGGTGCGCGGCGGCGGCCACAGCGTGGCGGGCATGGCCCTGTGCGACAACGGCCTGGTCGTGGACCTGCGCCGGATGCACGAGGTCACGGTCCACCCGGCCGCGAAGGCCGCGCGGGTCCAGGGCGGGGCGACCATGAGCCACCTGGACCGGGCCTGCGAGCCGCACGGCCTGGCCACCCCGGGCGGCCGGGTCTCCAGCACCGGCGTGGGCGGCTTCGTGCTGGGCGGCGGCGACGGCTGGTTCTCCCGCGCCTTCGGCCTGGCCTCGGACAACCTGCTCGGCGTCGAACTCGTCACCGCCGACGGCCGGGTGGTGGAGGCCACCGCCGAGGAGAACCCGGAGCTGTTCTGGGCCCTGCACGGCGGCGGCGGGAACTTCGGCATCGCCACGGCCCTGACGCTGCGCCTGCACGAGCTGCCGGCCGTGTCGATCTCGATGACGCTGAGCACGCCGGAGTACGGGCCCCAACTGGTCGCCACCTTCCGCGACCTCATCGAGGCGGGCCCGGTCGAGGCCGCCGGCGGGGTGATCTACCTGACCGGGCCGCCGGAGGAGTTCGTCCCCGAGCACCTGGTGGGACAGCGGCTGTGCGGGGCGCTGCTGACGTACGCCGGCCCCGAGGACCGGCTGCGCAAGCTGGCCGAGCCGCTGCTGGCGATCCCGCACGAGGTGGAGATGGTCATGCAACTCCCCTACGCGGAGCTCCAGTGCATGCTCGACGATCCGCCCGGGTTGCGGAACTACTGGTCCGCGGAGTACCTGACGGGCGTCCCCGACGCCTTCGTGGACGCGTTCTGCGCCCTGGGCGAGGCGATGCCGGTGCCGACGGGCACCCAGCACGTGGTGTGGCCGGGCGGCGGGGCGATCGCCGAGGGCGCGGGCGACTGGCCGCTGGCGCACCGGGACGCGCCCTGGTCGGTGCACCCGTTCGGGCTGTGGGAGGACCCGGCCGACGACGGGCGGGTCCGGGAGTGGGTGCGGGACGTACGGGCCGGGGTGGCGCCGTGGAGCACGGGGGCGACGTACCTCAACTTCATCGGCGACGAGGGCACGGACCGGGTCGCGGCCGGCCTGGGGCCGGAGAACATGCAGCGCCTGGGCCGGGTGAAGCGGGAGTACGACCCGGACAACGTCTTCCGCTTCAACCACAACGTCAAGCCGCTCTGAGCAGCAGCGGGGAGGCGCCCCGGGCCGGCCGGGCCCGGGGCGCGTGCGGCACGACTCCGTCCCGGGGTGTCAGGTCAGGGCCGCGACCACCTCCCGCGCCGCCCGCTCGCCCTCGGTGGCCCCGCCCTCCATGAAGCCCTGGAAGTCGTACGAGCAGTGCTCGCCGGCGATGTGGACGTTGCCCTGCGCCGTGCCCTCGTACTTGGCGTAGCGGTGCAGGTAGCCCACCGGCCAGTAGGAGTAGGCGCCGAGGGAGTACGGGTTGCGGTGCCAGGCGGAGAGCTGGGCGCGCCCGGTCCAGGCCGCCCCCGTGCCGGGGAAGAAGGCGTCGACGCCGGTGAGCACGCGGCTCGCGAGGGCCCGCACGTACGGGTCGGACTCGGTGGCGAAGGGCGTGCCGGGCCTCAGGGAGCGGGCCAGGGTGCCGCCGCCGTACTGGAGGAGGATGCCGCCGGTGCCGGGCTGGACCTTGGTGGTGTCCCAGGTCTGCTGGACGTCGGAGTCGGTGAAGCAGTCGCCGGAGGAGACGCCGGGCCAGGGGCCGGTGCCGCGCCACGGGCGGCGGGTGAACTGCATGTTGAGCTTGGTGCAGGCGCCCATGCGGGCGTCCCGGAGGAGGTTCCTCATGAGCGGGTCGAAGCCGGCGCCGGTGGTGTCCAGGCGCTGGAGGACCGGCAGCGGCAGGCACAGGACGGTGTGGTCGGCGACGACGGTGCGGGTGGCTCCGGAGTCGGCGAAGGTGAGGGTCTGGGTGCCGTCCGGGTTCGCCCGTACGGCGAGCAGTTCGCGGCCCATGACGATCGAACCGGCCGGCAGGGCGGCGGCGATGGCGCGCGGCAGCCGGTCGTTGCCGCCGGTGATGTGGTAGCGCTCGTTGGACAGGCCCCAGACGTTGAAGTTGCCGGGATTGGGCTGGTAGCCCATCAGCAGGACCAGTGCGAGCGCCGACTGGTCGACGGTGTCGGCCCCGTACTCGACGTTGTACGCCACGTCCATGAACCGGCCCAGCGGCGAGCCGTGCCCGCCGGGCACCCGGCTCTCGATCCACTCGTACAGCGTCATCTCGTCGAGGGCGGTGCCGGCCGGGGTGGTGGCGTTCCAGGCGACCTCGCCGGACTCCTGGAGGTCGCGGCGGAGCTGCTGGTACACGGCCTTGAAGTCCTCGTCGGCCTGCGTCCGGGAGTAGTACCCGCCGTTGAACCAGAGGACTTCCTCGGCACCGTTGGGCCCGCCGCCGAGGAAGTCCTCGGTCTGCAGCCCGAAGCGGCGGCACAGCTCCAGCATCTTCTTGTGGCCGGTGTCGATCAGCTCCCCGCCGATCTCGGAGGTCTGCCCGTACGCCCAGTGGTCGCGCTGGGTCCACATGCGGCCGCCGACGCGGGCCGGGTCCGCCTCGTAGACGGTGCAGGGGATGCCGGCGTCCTGGAGGGTGAGGGCGGCGGTCAGGCCGGCGATGCCCGCCCCGACCACGGCGACGCGGGCGGCCGCCGGCCTCCTGCCGTCGGGGACGGGGCTCTGGGCGGCGCGGGCGGGCACGGTGGCGGCGGCGCCCGCCGCCGCCGTGCCGAGGCCGATGGCGGCGGCGCGGCGGAGCAGCTCGCGGCGGCCGAGGCCGCGGACGTCGGCGACGGGCAGGCGCAGCCGGTGGGCGGCGGCGTGTTCGGCGGCGAGCCGGCGGAGGGCGTGCATGAGGGGCGTACGGGCCATGGCAGTGGCTCCTTCTACGTCTCAGGCGCTGGCGGTGGACGGGGACAGGTCGGGGTTGCCGTCGGTGCCGGGATGCGGGCCGTCGTCGGTGCGCTCGGTGGCGTCCTCCAGGACGATCCGGCCGATGAGGTCGTAGCGCTCGGGAGCCTTGGCCCTGAGCCAGAGGCCCAGGGCGAGGCCGCCGAAGAAGACGGCCCCGACGATCCAGGGGATCAGCTTGAAGAAGACGGAGTCGGCGGCGGCGCCGGCCGCGGTCTCCATGTTGAGGACGAGCAGGACCACCACCGCGGTCATGCCGATCCCACCGAGCAGGGGTGCGAGGAAGGTCCTGAACCAGTGCCGGTCCTCGGGGTGGTTGCGGCGGAAGTAGCCGATGACCGCGAAGGAACAGAGCGTCTGGACGATCAGGATGGCCATCGTGCCGAGGATCGCGAGCAGGGTGTACAGGTGGAGGTACGGGTCCTGGCCGGTGAGTGCGAAGCCGGCCACCAGGAGCACGGCGACGGCGGTCTGCACGACGGACGCGACGTACGGGGAGCCGTGCCGCCGGTGGGTGCGGCCGAGTGCCGGGTGCAGGAAGCCCTCACGGCCGATGGCGTACAGGTAGCGGGCGGCGCACTGGTGGAAGGCCATGCCGCAGGCGAAGGAACCCGTGAGCAGCAGCCACTGGAAGGCGTCGACGGCCCAGGCGCCGATGAAGTGGTCCGTGGGGGCGAAGAAGAGGTCCAGCGGGCTGCTGGAGGCGGACAGCTTCACGGATCCGGCGAGGCCGTTGCCGGCGATGGTCATCCAGGAGACGTAGATGTAGAAGAGGCCGACGCCGACGACGGAGATCAGGGTGGCCTTGGGGATGACGCGCTTGGGGTCGCGGGACTCCTCGCCGTACATGGCGGTGGACTCGAAGCCGACCCAGGACCAGAAGGCGAAGAAGAGGCCGAGCCCGGCGGACGTGCCGGTGAACGCGTTCTTGGGGTTGACCGGTTCGACGGGGATCCCGTCGGGGCCGCCCCCGGCGACCAGCACGGCGGTGGCGACGGCGAAAAGGACGGCGATCTCGGCGACCAGCATGACGCCGAGGGCCTTGGCCGTCAGGTTGATGTCGAAGTGCGCCAGGACGGCGGTCACCGCGAGCATCCCGGCCGCGTACAGGGTCCAGGGCAGGTCGACCCCGAGCTGGTCGAGGACGGTGGTCTTGGCGAAGTACGAGAAGACACCGACGATCGAGGCCTCGAAGACGACGTACGCCAGGACCGCGAGCATCCCGGAGGCCATGCCGGCGATGCGGCCGAGCCCGTGGGAGATGTAGCCGTAGAAGGCGCCGGCGGCGGTGATGCGCTTGGCCATGGCCACGTAGCCGACCGAGAAGACGGTGAGCACGACCGTGGCGAAGAGGTAGCCGGCGGGGGCACCGGTGCCGTTGCCGAAGCCGACCGCGATGGGGAGGTTCCCGGTCATCGCGGTGATGGGAGCGGCGGTGGCGACGGCCATGAAGACGACGCCGACGAGGCCGACGGAATCGGCCTTGAGGCGTTGGACCTCGCCGGTGGATCGGGGGGCGCCGGTGGAGCCGTTCGACATGGGCTTCCTCTTCCGTTTGCACTGCGTGCCCGACATGAGGCGGCCACTCTGATGGCAGGTGACGCAGACCACAATCGGCACGGGGTCCGGTAATCACCTCTTCCGGCCGACGAGTTGTCGGGCCATCAGAGCGGAGAGGGTGGCTCGTAACCGCCGGGTGATGTTCTTGGAACACAGCGCGGGGTAGCGTCCGACGACATGGACAACCAGGGCGCGAGCGGCGCCGGGATCACGGTTCAGCGGGCACTGGAGCTGCCGGGTCTGCGCAGCGGACTGCCGGAGGTGGTGGCCGGCGCCGACCGGCTGGGCCGGACGGTGCGCTGGGTGCACGCGGGCGAGGTCCCGAACATCGCCTCGCTCCTCAAGGGCGGCGAGCTGCTGCTGACCACCGGCCTCGGCCTCGGCACCCGCCCGGCCGAACAGCGCGCGTTCGTGCGGCGACTGGCCGAACGGGGCATCGCGGCCCTGGTCGTGGAGCTCGGCCCGCGGTTCACCAGGCTGCCCGCGACGATCGTCGAGACCGCCCGCGCGGCCGGGCTGCCGCTGGTCCAACTGCACCGCGAGGTGCCCTTCGTGGCGGTCACGGAGGAGGTCCACACCGAGATCGTCAACGGCCACTACGCGCTGCTCCAGCGCGCCGAGGAGGTCCACCGGCGCTGCACCGAGGCGCTGCTGGGGGGCGGCGGGATCCCCCAGGTGCTGCACATCCTCGCGGACTTCACCGGCAACCCCGTCTTCCTGGAGACCCCCGACGGGCAGCTGCTGTACGCGGCCGGCGGCGGCTCCGAGGAGGTGGTCGCCGACCCGCTGCAGATCTGGGAGGGACTGCGCGGCCAGCGCGAGGAGGGGCCGCCGGCGAACGGCGCCCTGGTCGACGTGCCCGGCGGCGGTCCGGGCAGTGCGTCCGTCCGCGCCCGCCTGGTGCTGCTCGGCGTGTCCGCCCCGCTCCTGCCGGTCCACCGGATGGCTGCGGAGCGGACGGCCGGGGTGCTCGCCGTGGTCCTCATGCAGGCCCGCCAGGAGGAGGAGCTGGCGGCCCGCGGCCGGGGCGACTTCCTGACCGACCTCGCCGAGGGCCGGATCTCCGCGGAGGCCGCGCCCGCGCAGGCCCGGGTCCTCGGCTTCAAGCCGGGGTCGGGGCCGCTGCTGCCGGTGGTCATGCGGCTCTCCTCGGACCTCGGGCCCTCCGGCAACTGGGCCGTCCTCGCCCGGGCGGTGGCCGAGGAGCTGTCCTCCGTCGGCGTGCCGGTCCTCCTCGGCGTCCGGCCCATCGAGGGCCGCGTCCCGCTGCTGCTCGCGCTCCGTTCGGACACCGAGCGCACCGCCGTCGCCGACCGGGTGGCCGCGGCCCTGCGGGCGGGCGTGGAGCGGGCCGGGCTGGACCGGGCGGGGGCGCCGCCGGTGGTCGTGGTGGGCGTGGCGGGTGGTTGGGCGGCGGCCTCCTCGGGCCTGCGGCACGCGGCCGAGACCGCCGCGGCGGCGCAGGGCCTGCCGGACCGGCCCTGGCACGACGCCCGGCGTCTGGACATCGACCTGCTGCTGTGGCGGCTGCGGGGCCACCCCGACCTGTCGGCCTTCGTCGACCGTGCGATCGGCGCGCTGCAGGCCCACGACACCGCCTCCCGACCGCCGCTCCTCCCCACCCTGGAGACGTACCTCGCCCATGCCGGGCGCAAGGCCGAGACGGCGCGGGAGCTCCACCTCAACCGCCAGACGCTCTACAACCGGCTGGCACGCATCTCCGAGCTGCTCGGTACGGACCTCGACGACCCCGAGACGGTCCTGTCCCTCAGCCTCGCCCTCAGGGCCCGCCGCCACCTCTAGCCTCCGGCGGCCGCCCGCTCCTTCCGCCCCGGGCCACCCAGGTGTCCCAGGCGCGCGCGGAGGACCGCACCGGCTGACCCCGTCGCCCCGCCCCGGTCGACGGTGCGGCGGTGTACGGGTGCGGGCCCGCCCGCCGACTGGTGCCGGTGGACGGGCCCGCTGCTGGCGGTTACGGCTCAGAGCATGGTCTTGTAGATGTTCCAGCCGGTGCCGAACTTCACGCGGGCGGAGAAGGTCGCGGTGCCGGCGTTGCCCGTCGAGGCGTACAGGTACATGTCGCCGTTGGCGGTGCGGGCGAGGATGTCGCCCTTGGCGTCCCCGGTGATGTCACCGGGCGCGACCAGGCCGTCGTACGTGCCCCACCCGGTCGCGATCTGCTCCCGGGCGGCGAACGGCGCGGTGGAGGTGCCGGTGCCCTTGAAGAGGTACAGCCGGCCGGTGGTGTCCCGGGCGAGCAGGTCGGGCCGTCCGTCGCCGGAGAAGTCTCCGGCGCCGACCAGCGCGTTGTAGCCGTTCCAGCCGGTACCGACCTTGATGCGGGTGCCGAGCTTGGTGTCGACCGCGCCGTCACCGGGGTGCAGCCACAGGACGCCGGCGGAGTCGCGGCTGAGCAGGTCTCCCTTGCCGTCGCCGGTGAGGTCGCCGGGGCCGACCATCAGGTTGCAGCTCCACGTCGAGCTGACCTTCACGCCGCGGATGTACAGGTCGGTGCCGATGTTCTGCACGTAGCTGCCGTGGTTGTGGCTGTTGAGCCCGGTGGCGAAGGCATTGCGCGACCCGGGCGTCTCCTTGCCGGCGGCGGTCGGCGGCGAGAGGTAGTCGTCGTTGGCCAGGACGTACCACTTGGCCAGGACGTTGTCGGACGACTGGGTCATGAGGTTCGCGCCCTTGCCGTACAGCTGCGTGGTGCCCGCGCCGACGAGGAACTTGCTCTTCTCGTAGCCGTCGCCGAAGTACGACGGCGCCGCGAGCTTGCCGCTCCCGGTCGACTTGAACCAGTACTGGACGCCGTCGTGGTTGCGGGCGAGCAGGTCGCTCCTGCCGTCGCCGTCGCCGTCGTCCGAGCCGGTGATGACGTTGTACGTGTTCCAGCCGGAGCTGATCTTGACGCGGGCCTTGAGCGGGGCCGAGGCGCTGGCGGCGCCCTTGTGGAACCACAGGTCGCCGGTCAGGGTGCGGGTGTAGACGTCGCCGATGCCGTCGCCGTCGACGTCGCTGGCGCCGACGATCTGGTCGTAGATCCCCCAGCCGGAGGCGACCTTGACCCGGGAGTTGAAGGGCCTGGTGGTGCTGCCGGTGCCGGTGTACAGCCACAGGTCGCCGGCGAAGTCCCGGGCCAGCAGGTCGGGGTGGTGGTCGCCGGTCAGGTCGCCGGTGGCGACGACGCGGTTGTAGATCTGCCACCCGCGGCCCGTCCACAGCGGTGCGGACGTGGCCTTCACCCCGGCCTCGTAGAGCGTGAGGACCCCGTCGAAGGAGAGGGAGAGCAGCTCGGGCTTGGTCGTGCCGCCGACGTCACCCACCGGCAGCAGGTCCGTGAACGAGGCCTGGGGGTCGGTCTTGGAGATCGTGTACTCGCTCCACTCGTGGATCGAGGAGAGGTACACGGCTGTGACCTGGTCGTACTCCATGTCCATCAGGTCGCTGCGGCCGTCGCCGTCGACGTCGTGCCGCGGCTTGGCAGCGGTGGTCGCCCGTGCGGTGGGCGCGACCTGCGCGGGCATGACGACGGTCGGGTGCCCGCCCGGGCGGCGCGGCGCGGCGTCGGAGGCCGGCCCCGGGGCCGAGGCGGTCACGGGCCGCGCGAAGGCCGCGCCGGGCGCGTGGTGCTTCGGGACGGCGCTGCTCGGGGCGGCCGCCAGGGCGCCGGCGGCCAGGGCGAGTACGCCCCCGGCTGCCAGCATGCGCAGGCGTCCGCGGTTCGGTGTGGTCAAGATCCCCCCTGAGGATCGAACCGCGGGGGCGCAGCCGGGCACGCGTCGCGTCGTGTGCCCGGAATCACGCGTCCGTGCGTGAACGGTCCCCCGCTTCCTTCCGTGCAGAGTACGCCGCGCCACTGACAAAGCCCGGGACTGCCGAACTGACGGGTACCGGCGGTGTGTTGGGAGCTGCCGGGGCGCGCCTCAGGCAAGGGCGGGTAGGGGACCAGTCCCGCGAGGCGACGGACCGCGCCGGACGGACCGTGTCCGCTAGGACCGCGCGCCCGGTCGGCGACCGCACGGTCCGGGCCTCAGCCGGTCGAGGCCGGGGCCGGGGTCGGACACGCGGGGGCCCGGGTCAGGGACGCCGGCGGTCCATGAGTTCGTCGTAGACCGCGAGGACCTGCGCGACCGTGTCGTCCTCGGTCGGCCACGTCGCCGCCTGCCGCGGCCCGGCGACGGACAGGACACCCCGCCGACCGGGGTCGTCGAGCAGGGACGCGACCGCCGCCGACAGCGCGGCGGCGTCACCGCGGGGCACGAGCACGGCCGCGTCCCCGACGAGCTCCGGCACGCCCCCCACCGCCGTGGCCACCAACGGAACGCCCAGCCGCAGCGCCTCCTGCGCCAGCAGCGACCGCCCCTCCCAGTCGGACGGCAGGACCGCCACGTCCGCCGCCGCCAGCAGCTCCGCCACGTCCGGCCGCCGCCCCAGCAGCCGTACCGGAAGGACCTCCGTCTCGATGCGCCGGGCCAGGGCCGCTCGCTGCGGCCCCTCCCCCGCGATCACCAGCAGCGGTACGGGGTCCAGCGCCCGCCACGCCCGCGCCGCGTCCAGCAGCAGCTGGTACCCGCGGTGCGGCACGAGGCTGCCCACCGCGATCAGCAGCGGCCGCTCCACCGCGCCCAGTTCCGCCCGCACCTTGCCCGGGTCCGCACGCACCGCGCCCCCGGGCACCGAGACCGCCGCCAGCCGGGCGTCCCGCGCACCGCGTCGGCGCGCGTGGTCCACCTGGGCGGAGGAGGCGCCCAGCACCACCGCGGCCGCCCGCGCCACCCGGCGCTCCAGCAGCCGGGTCAGCTGGCCCAAGGGCCCCTCGCCGGCAGGTCCGGAGTGCCAGGTCACCACCAACGGGACGTGCTGTCCGCGGACGGCCAGGGCCGCCCGCATGCCGGCGTGCAGCCCGTGCGCGTGCACGATGTCCGCGCCGGCGCACGCGACCCGCAGCGCGCTGACCGCCGCCGGCTCGAAGCGGGCGCCCGCGCCCGTGAAGTCGTACTCGTCCTCGGTCTCGGCGGGGGCGCACACGGTGACCCGCACCCCGCGCGCCGCGAGGCCGGTGGCCAGCGACCGCACGTGCGCGCAGCTCCCGGCGCTGCCGCCGCCCAGCACCTGCACGGTGCGCAGCGGGGTGCGCCCGAAGGCGGGGGGCGGGGCCGGGGTACTGCTCACGTGCCGGGGCTCCTGTATGCAAGAGGGCGAGAAAAAGGGGCGGCGACGGCACGCACGGCCGCGCGCCGCCGCCCAGAATGCCAGTCCGCACCGGCGTTGCGGGACGTTCCGTGTGCGGATCCCGTGTGAGGAAACGTCATCTTCACCGCGGGATCACCCACATGGGCGACAAACCGGGACCCTTGCCCCGGATCCCGCCCGGCGGCGGGGCAGGGAGTCGGGTCCCCCGCTGCCCCGACCCGGTCCGTCAGGTCCGTCCGACCCGGTCCGTCCAGTCCCCGTGGGGAACGGCCCGGCGTCCGGCCCGTTCAGTCCGTCGGGTACGGCCCGGCGTCCGGCCCGTTCAGTCAGATCAGTCAGATCAGTCCGTTCGGTCCGTCCGGCCCGTCACCCGTCCGCGCGGGCCGCCGCCAGCAGTTCCTCCGCATGGGCGCGCGCGGTCTCCGAGTCCTCCTGGCCGGCCAGCATCCGGGACAGCTCCCGCACCCGGTCCTCGCCCTCCAGGACCGTCACGCCGCTGCGCGTGACCGACCCGTCGTTGGTCTTCTCCACCAGCAGCTGGCGGTCCGCGAAGGCGGCCACCTGCGGCAGGTGCGTGACCACGACCACCTGCGCCGACTTCGCGAGCTTCGCCAGCCGGCGGCCGACCTCGACCGCCGCCTTGCCGCCGACGCCCGCGTCGACCTCGTCGAAGAGGTACGTCGGCACGGGGTCGGACCCGGCGAAGACCACCTCCACCGCGAGCATCACCCGGGACAGCTCACCGCCGGAGGCGCCCTTGGCGATCGGCCGCGGCTGGGCGCCGGGGTGCGGGGCGAGGAGCAGCTCCACCTCGTCCGCGCCCGTCGGCCCGTACAGCACCGGCCGCCCGCCGACCTCGACCCCGTCGCCCGAGGGGTCCTCGGTCTGCCGGATGTCGATGCTGACCCGCGCGTGCGGCATCGCCAGCGAGGCCAGCTCCGCCGTCACCGCTGAGGCGAACCGGTCGGCCGCCTCGGTCCGGGCGGCGGTCAACCCCTGCGCCAGGCCGGACAGTTCGGCGCGCAGCCCGTCCCGCTCGGCGGTCAGCTCCGCGATGCGGTCGTCGTCGCCGTCGAGCTCGGTCAGGCGCGCCGCGCTCTGCTCGGCCCACGCCAGCACCTCGTCGATCGACTCCCCGTACTTCCGGGTGAGCTGGGTGAGGGCCGCCCGACGCTCCTCCACGGCCGCCAGCCGCAGCGGATCGGCGTCGAGGTCGTCCGCGTACCCCGCGAGTTCCCCCGCGACGTCCGCCATGAGGATGCCGATCTCGGAGATCCGGTCGGCGAGCGCGGCCAGCGCCGGGTCGTGCGACCGTACGGCCTCCAGGGCCCGGTGCGCACCCGCGACCAGCATGTTCGCGTCCACGCCCTCCGGGTCCTCCGGGTTGCCCGCGAGCGCGACGTGGGCCTGTGCGGCGGCCGAGGCCAGGGACTCGGCGTGGCCGAGCCGCTCCGCCTCCGCCGCGAGCTCCACGTCCTCGCCGGCCACCGGCTCCACGGCCGCGATCTCGTCCAGCCCGAAGCGCAGCAGGTCCGCCTCCTGGGCCCGCTCCCGGGCCCGGGTGGTCAGCTCCTCCAGCTCCGTGGCCACCGCACGCAGCCGGCGGTAGGCGGCGGTGTACTTCTCCAGGGGGACGGCGACGGCGTCACCGGCGTACCGGTCCAGGGCCTGCCGCTGCCGGGCGGGCCGCAGCAGCCCCTGCTGATCGGTCTGCCCGTGTACGGCGACCAGGTCCTCGGCCAGTTCCCCGAGCAGCCCCACCGGAACCGCCCGGCCGCCGACGTGGGCGCGCGAGCGCCCCTCGGCGGAGACGGTCCGGCTGATGAGCAGGGCTCCGTCGTCCAGCTCGGCGCCGGCCTCCTCGGCCCGTACGGCGGCGGCCGCACCCGGCGCGAGGGTGATCCGGCCCTCCACGACCGCGGCTTTGGAGCCGATCCGCACCAGGGCCGGGTCGGCCCGGCCGCCGAGCAGCAGGCCTAGGCTCGTGACGACCATCGTCTTTCCCGCGCCGGTCTCGCCGGTCACGGCCGTGAACCCGGGCGACAGCTCGACCACAGCGTCGTCGATGACTCCGAGGGCCCGTATCCGCATCTCTTCCAGCACGGACCCGACCATACCGAGGTTTCGGCCGGGCGATGCCACACCCCGGCCGCCGACCCGTCCCGCGCGTCAGTACGGGACGCGGCCGGGAGCGGACCGGTGCCGGGGTGAGCCGGAGGCGGGGGGAGCGGAGGCGGGGTGAGCACCGCTTCGGTGGCCGTCCCGAGCTCCGCGTCAGTGCGGGGCGCCCCGCCAGCCCGAGACCGGCAGGGCGAACTTGGCGACCAGGCGGTCGGCGAACGAGGCGTGGTGCAGGCGGGCCAGCCGTACCGGCACCCGTCCGCGCCGCACCTCGATGCGCGCCCCGGCGGGCAGCTCCAGGGTGCGGCGGCCGTCGCACCACAGCACGCCGTGCGGGGTGCCGTTCTGCACCTCCACCGCCAGGACCGAGGTCGGCGAGGTGACCAGCGGCTTCGCGAACAGCGCGTGCGCGCTGATCGGGACCATCAGCAGGGCCTCGACCTCGGGCCACACCACCGGGCCCCCGGCGGAGAAGGCGTACGCCGTGGAGCCGGTCGGGGTCGCGCACACCACCCCGTCGCAGCCGAACCCGGAGACGGGCCGGCCGTCGATCTCGATGACGACCTCGAGCATCCGCTCCGGGGACACCTTCTGGACGGCGGCCTCGTTGAGCGCCCAGTCCGTGTGGACGACGTCTCCGTTGGTGCGCACGACCACATCGAGGGTCATGCGCTCCTCGACCTCGTAGGCCTTGGTCACGACCCGGTCGACGACCTTGTCGAGGTCGTCGCGTTCGGCCTCGGCGAGGAAGCCGACGCGCCCGAGGTTGACGCCCAGCATCGGCACGCCGGAGCCGCGGGCCAGCTCGGCCCCGCGCAGCAGGGTGCCGTCTCCGCCGAGCACGATCAGCAGCTCGCAGCCGTCGAGCACGCCCGGGGCGTGCTCGGTGACGAGCTCGACCTCCGGTGGGAGCGGGAGGTTGACCGCCTCGTGCGCGAACACCCGCACGCCGAGGCCGCAGCGCAGCAGCCCCTGCACCACGAGTTCGGCGCTGCGCAGCGCGGCCGGCCGGCCGGTGTGCGCGAGCAGGAACACGGTCCGTCCCACAGGTCCCACAGAAGTCGTCACCGCGGCCCCTCCGCCACTGCACGGTCAACATCCGCCGGGTCGAGCGCCGGTGCCCCCGCCCTCAGCCACAGGAAGTACTCGACATTACCCGACGGTCCGGGGAGCGGGCTCGCCGTCACCCCCAGGACTCCCAGGCCGAGTTCGCCGGCCTGGCGGGCGACCTCGCGCACGGCCTCGGCGCGCAGCTCGGGGCTGCGGACCACGCCGCCGCTGCCGAGCCGCTCCTTTCCGACCTCGAACTGGGGCTTGACCATCAGGACCAGGTCGGCGTCCGGGGCGGTGCAGCGGACCAGCGCGGGCAGGACGAGGCCGATGGAGATGAAGGACAGGTCGCCGACGACGAGGTCGACCGGTACGTCGTCGATCTGCTCCAGGGTGAGCTCGCGGACGTTGGTCCGGTCCTTCACGGTGACGCGCTCGTCGCTCTGCAGCGACCAGGCCAGCTGGCCGTAGCCGACGTCGACGGCGACGACGTGCGCGACGCCCGCGCGCAGCAGGACGTCGGTGAAGCCGCCCGTGGAGGCGCCGGCGTCGAGGGCGCGGCGGCCCTCGACCTTCAGGCCGCGCGGGACGAAGGCCTCGAGGGCGCCGGCGAGCTTGTGGCCGCCGCGGGAGACGTAGTCGGGGTCGCTGTCGTCCTGGCGGACGACGAGTGCGGCGCTCGTCTCGACCTGGGTGGCTGCCTTGGTCGCCGTGGTGCCGGCGACGGTGACCCGGCCGGCGGCGATCAGCTGGGCCGCGTGCTCGCGCGAGCGCGCCAGCTTGCGGCGTACCAGTTCGGCGTCCAGGCGGCGGCGTGCCACTCCTGCCACGTTCGGTTCAGCTCCTGTGGTCGTACGGTCCTGGGGCGGGGCGCGCGTCGAGCGCGGTCAGCGCGTCGCGCAGGCCCCTGTGCACATCCTCGTACACCTCGACGTGGCCGTCCGCCGGGAGGTGGTCCGCATCGGCCAGCCGCTCCAGGAGGGCGTCGACCTCGGGGCGGCCGGTGGGGGCCCGCGGCACGCCGAGCGGCGCGGGGGCGGCGGGCTCGTCGAGGGCGCCGGGAGTGACGGCATCCCCGTCGAGGGCGCCGGGGGCCCCGGACGGCTCGGGGGCCCCGGACGCCGGCGGAGCGGCGGAGCCCTCCGACGCCTCGCGGGCGTCGAGCGCCTCGGAGGCCGCGGACGCCTCGGACGCCTCGGACGCCGCGGAGGCCGCGGAGGCCGCGGACGCCGCGTGGATCCCGTACTGCTCGGGGGCCTCGGACTGGGTCATACCCCGACGCTACCGCGTGCCGGGCCGGGCCCGGCGACCGGCGCCCACCGCGCCGCACCACCGCTGCGGTACGGTCGACGGACCATGGCGACCATCGAGGAGTGCCGAGCCGCACTCGACCAGCTGTCCGACAACCTCGCCCGGGCCGACGGCGACGTGCGCGGCGCGGCCGCGCTCGACCGCTCCCTGAGCTGCCACCTCACCGACCTGGACACCACCTTCACCGGCCGGCTCCAGGCCGGCCGGATCGAGGTGCGCTCCACCGTGCCCGGACCGCCCCGCGAGAAGGCGGACATCCGGCTGGCGATGACCGGCGACGACCTGGTGGCCATGGTGGCCGGCCGGCTGAACTTCGCGAAGGCCTGGGCCGCCGGCCGGATCCGCCTGGAGGCGGGCTTCCGCGACCTGCTCCGCCTGCGCGCCCTCCTCTAGACGCCCGCGCCCCGCTTCGCCCCCCGCGCCGCCCGCGCCGCCCGCGCCGCCGGGACGACCAGCGGGGTGCCCGTCTCCGGGTCGTCGATGACCTGGCAGCGCAGGCCGAAGACCTCCTCCACCAGCTCGGCCGTCACGATGTCGCCGGGCGCCCCCTCGGCCACGATCCGGCCGTCGCGCATGGCGATCAGGTGCGTCGCGTACCGGGCGGCGTGGTTGAGGTCGTGCAGGACGGCCACCAGCGTCCGCCCCTGCTCCTCGTGCAGCTCCGCGCACAGGTCCAGCACGTCGATCTGGTGCTGGATGTCGAGGTACGTGGTCGGCTCGTCGAGCAGCAGCAGTGGCGTCTGCTGGGCCAGCGCCATCGCGATCCACACCCGCTGCCGCTGGCCGCCGGACAGCTCGTCCACGGACCGCTCGGCCACGCCGGCCACCCCGGTCGCGGCCATGGACTCCCGGACGATCCGCTCGTCCTCCGGAGACCACTGCCGCAGCAGGCCCTGGTGCGGGTAGCGGCCGCGGGCGACCAGGTCCGTGACGGTGATCCCGTCCGGGGCGATGGAGGACTGCGGCAGCAGCCCCAGCGTCTTCGCCACCTTCTTGGCCGGCAGCGAGGAGATCGCCTGGCCGTCCAGCAGCACCCGCCCGGCACTCGGCCTGAGCATCCGCGACAGCGCGCGCAGCAGCGTGGACTTGCCGCAGGCGTTGGGCCCGACGATGACGGTGAAGGAGCGGTCGGGGATCTCCACCGACAGGTTCTCGGCGATGACCCGCTGGTCGTAGCCGAGGGTGACGTTCTCCGCGGTCAGCCGCTGCACTTGGGTACCCCTTGCCTTCTCGTTCATATCCGCCCCGCCCTGCGCTCGCCGACCAGCAGCCACAGCAGGTACACGCCGCCGACCAGGCCCGTGACCACGCCCACCGGCAGCTGGTCGGAGCCGAAGGCCCGCTGCGAGGCCCAGTCGGAGACCAGCAGCAGCACCGCGCCCATCAGCGCGGACGTCAGCAGGTTCGCCCCCGGCGACCGGGTCAGCCGGCGGGCCAGCTGGGGCGCGGCCAGGGCGACGAAGCTGATCGGCCCGGCCGCCGCGCTGGCGGCCGTGGTGAGCAGCACCGCCACCAGCATCAGCAGCATCCGCGTGCGCTCGACCGGGACGCCCAGCGCGTACGCCGCGTCGTCACCCATCTCCATCATCCGCAGCGCCCGGCTGCGGCCGAGGGCGAGCGGGAACAGCACGGCGCAGGTCGCCAGCAGCGGCCACACCTGTGCCCAGTCGCGGCCGCCGAGCGAACCGGTCAGCCACACCATGGCCCGGGTGGCGTCCACCATCTGCGCCTTGGTCAGGAGGTAGTTGACGGCGGCCAGCAGCATCGCGGCGGCACCGATGCCGACCAGGACGAGCCGGTAGCCGTGCACGCCCCGCTTCCAGGCCAGCAGGTAGATCACCACGCCGGTGACCAGGCCGCCGACCAGCGCGCCGGCCGCGACGGCGGTGGCCCCGGCGTGGAAGAGCACGATCGCCGTCAGCGCGCCGACCGCCGAGCCGTAGCCGAAGCCCAGCACGTCGGGCGAGCCCAGCGGATTGCGGGTGACGGACTGGAACACCGCGCCCGCCATCCCCAGCGAGGCGCCGACCAGCAGGCCCACCAGCACCCGCGGCAGCCGCAGGTCGTTGACGATGAACTCGTCGGCCGGCGCGCCCGCGCCGAGCAGGGTCCGGACCACGTCCAGCGGCCCGATCGGGTAGTCGCCGGTGCCGATCAGCACGACGGCGGCCGCCAGCGCCAGACCCACCAGGCCGGTGCCGACCAGCAGCGCGCGGGGTTCGACCCGCAGCGACGTCCCGCCCGGTGCCCGCAGCACCCGGGTCCGCGGACGCGCCCCCTTCGCACCGGGGGCCCCGCCGCCCGGTGCCACACGTGAAGTCACGCTCACAGCTGGGCCATCCTCCGGCGTCGTACGAGGTAGATGAAGACCGGTCCGCCGATGAGCGCGGTGACGATGCCGACCTGGAGCTCCGCGGGCCTGGTGACGACCCGTCCCACGACGTCGGCGCCGAGCAGCAGCACCGGCGAGAGCACCGCGGAGTAGGCGAGGGTCCAGCGCATGTCCGGGCCGGTGAGCACGCGCGCCAGGTGCGGGACCATCAGGCCGACGAACACGATGGGGCCGCACGCGGCCGTGGCCGCGCCGCACAGCAGGGTGACGGCCAGCATGGCGGCCACCCGGGTCCGCGTCAGGTGCGCGCCGAGCGCCCGCGCCGTGTCGTCGCCCATGGCCATCGCGTTCAGCGGCCGGCCCAGCGCCAGCGCCAGCACCGCGCCGACCGCCACGAACGGCAGCACCTGCCACACCGTGTCGGCGTTGGCCGAGGTGAGCGAGCCGACCGTCCAGAACCGCAGCCGGTCCAGCGCCTTGCTGTCCATCAGGACGACGGCGTTGATGTAGCCGACCAGGGCCGCGCTGGCCGCCGTACCCGCAAGGGCCAGCCGTACGGGCGTGGCGCTGCGACTCCCGCCCAGTACGTACACCAGCACCGAGACCAGGGCCGCGCCGGCGAAGGCGTACCAGACGAACTCCCGCAGCGTGGAGGCCCCGAGGAAGCTGACCGCCGACACCACCGCCGCCGCGGCGCCGGCGTTGACGCCGAGGATGCCCGGCTCCGCCAGCGGGTTGCGGGTCAGCGCCTGCATGACCGCGCCGGCCAGCCCGAGGGAGATCCCCACCAGCAGGCCGAGCACCGTGCGGGGCACCCGGGAATCGCGCACGACCACGTCGGTGACGGTGCCGGAGTAGTGGAAGAGGCCGTGCCAGACCTCGGCCGGGGACACCGACTTGGAACCGACGGCGATGCTCGCCGCCGCGACCAGGACGAGGACGGCGACCGCGGCCAGCAGGCCGGCGGCGCGCACCGCGGACCCGGACCGGGGCACGGCGGCGCCCGGCGGCGCGCTCGTTTCAGGGGGGCTCTCGACCAACACGTGGTTAGGTTAGCCTACCCTCGGAAAACGCAGGCCCGGTGGACGCCCACGAGCCCCCCGAGCGCTGTCGAGCGCCCCCGCTGCCCCGCCCCGCCCCGGCCGCGCGGCCCCTACAACCCCAGCAGCGAAAGGGCCTTGCCCGCGTCCAGCCCGCACGCCCCCTCGCCCGCCTGCGTCCAGGCCGCCGCGCACAGCGCCCGCAGCCCGTCCATCGGCCCCCCGTCCCCGGCGCCGTGCAGCTCCAGCACCCCGTCGCCGGCCACCGCCGTCCAACCGCCGCACCGGAAACCGGCCATGCCGGTGCCGGCCCCGGCACCGACCGCCTCCACCTCGGGCTGCCCCGTCAACAGCCCCCGCAGGTCCGCGTCCACGTACGTCGGCCGGTACTTCGGCTCCGCCGCCAGCAGCTGCGCCGCGTCCGTCACGCCGGTGAGCACCAGCAGCGAGTCCACGCCGCCGTTGACGGCCCCCTCGATGTCCGTGTCCAACCGGTCCCCGACCACCAGCGGCCGCTCGGCCCCGGTCCGCAGGATCGTCTCCCGGTGCATCGGCGTCAGCGGCTTGCCCGCCACCTGCGGCTCGGCACCGGTCGCGATGCGCACCACCTCCACCGCCGCCCCGTTGCCCGGCGCGATGCCCCGCGCGCTGGGGATCGTCAGGTCGGTGTTGGACGCGTACCAGGGCACCCCGCGCGCGATCGCGTACGAGGCCTCCGCGAACCGGCTCCACGGCAGGTCCGGCCCGCCGTACCCCTGCACCACCGCCGCCAGCTCCGGCTCGTCCGCCGAGTCCACCGGTACGAGCCCCCGCTCCCGCAGCGCGACCCGCAGCCCCTCGCCGCCGACCACGAGCACCCGCGACCCGGCCGGCACCTGCTCGGCGATCAGCCGCGCGACCGCCTGCGCCGAGGTGATGACGTCCCCGGCCGCGGTGGCGATGCCCAGCTCCGTCAGGTGCTCGGCCACCGCGTCCGGGGTGCGCAGCGCGTTGTTGGTGACGTACGCCAGGTGCATCCCGTCCGCCCGGGCCACGCCCAGCGAATCGACCGCGTGCGCGATCGCCTGCCCGCCCGCGTACACCACCCCGTCGAGGTCCAGCAGAGCCGTGTCGTAGGCCCGGTGCAGGCTCCGCCCGCTGCCCGCAGGCCTGGTTCTGGTCTCCCGGCTCATCGCCCAGCTCCCTCGTCCGATCTCGACCGAATCCGTCTCCCCCGATCATCCCGCATGGCGAGACGCGCTTTACGATGCACCAATGACCACAACCGGTACCGCGGAGCACGGACTGCGCCTGATCCCCTTCCACGGCCTGCGCTATGTCCCGGAGCGCGTCGGCAGTCTGGCCGCCGTCACCTCCCCGCCCTACGACGTGGTCGTACGCCCCGACGGCCTCAACCACCTCGAGTCCGCGGACCCCCACAACATCGTCCGGCTGATCCTCCCGCAGGCCGACACCCCCGAGGCCCGCGGCGCCCAGGCCGCCCGCACCCTGCGCGACTGGCTCGCCGAGGGCGTCCTCAGCCCGGACCCGCGGCCCGCCCTGTACGTGTACGAGCAGCGCAAGGGCGACCTCCTCCAGCGCGGTCTGATCGGCGCCCTCGCGCTGTCCCCCGCCGCCGAGGGCATCGTGCTGCCCCACGAGGACGTCATGCCGCACGTGGTCGCCGACCGCGCCGGCCTCATGCGTGCCACCGCGGCCAACCTGGAACCGCTGCTCCTCACCTACCTCGGCGAGGGGACCCGCACCGGGGCGGCCGGGGTCGTCGAGGCCACCGTGGCCCGTGAGCCGCTGCTCGCCACGACCACCGAGGACGGCTTCCAGCACCGCCTGTGGTCCATCACCGACCCGGCCGAGCTGGCCGTGGTCACCGCCGACCTCGACCACCGCCAGGCGCTCATCGCCGACGGCCACCACCGCTGGGCCACGTACCTGCGCCTGCAGTCCGAGCACTCCGAGCCCGGTGCCTGGGACTACGGCCTGGTCCTCCTGGTCGACACCGCCCGCTACCCCCTCCAGGTCCGCGCGATCCACCGCATGCTGCGGCGCCTGCCGGTGTCCGAGGCGCTGGCCGCCCTGGACGGCTCCTTCCGCGTCCGGACCGTCGAGGGCCCGCTGCCGCGCGCCATGGCGGCCCTCGCCGAGGCGGCCGAGCGGGGCAACGCCCTGCTCCTCACCGGCGACGGCTCCTTCCACCTCGTCACCGACCCCGACCCGGAGCTGCTCGACCGCACGATCCGCCGCGACCGGCCCGAGGCCTGGCGCCGGCTCGACGCGACGGTCCTGCACGCCGCGCTGCTCGACCACCTCTGGCAGGTGCCCGACGAGCCCGACCACATCGCGTACATCCACGACACGGCGGCGACCGTGGAGATGGCCGAGCGGCACGGCGGCACGGCGGTCCTGATGCACCCGGTCCGCGAGGAGGTCGTACGCGACCTCGCCCGCCAGGGCGTCACCATGCCCCGCAAGTCCACCTCGTTCGGCCCGAAGCCGGCCACCGGGCTGGTGCTGCGCGCCCTGGACTGACGCCCCGGCGCGCCCGCGCTCCCCCGCCGGGACCGGCCGAGTCGGCCTCCGGAACGCCGAAGGGCGGCACCCCTGCCGGGGGTGCCGCCCGTCTCGTCGTGCTGCGGGGATCAGGCGCGGCGGTCCGCGTCCCGGTCGCCCGTCTCCTCGGTGCCGGCGTCCTCGTCGGTCAGGTCGACGTCGACGTCGGCATCGGCATCGGACTGCTCGAGCGGCTCGTAGTCCTCGTCGTCCTCGTCGTAGTACTCGGCCTGGTCCGAGGCGCGCAGGGCGTTGCGGACCTCCGGGTCGTCGGCGTTCTCGTACGACTCGCCCTCGGTCTCGTCGGCGTCGTCGTCGAGCGCGTCGACGAACTCGACGCCGTCCATCTCGGCGAGCCGGTCGGACGCGTCGGTCGTGCCGTCCTTGTCCGCCTCGAGCGCCTTGGCGAACCACTCGCGGGCCTCGTCCTCGCGGCCGGCGGCCAGCAGGGCGTCCGCGTACGCGTAGCGCAGGCGGGGCGTCCAGGCCTGGACGGAGTTGGAGGCGAGCTCCGGGCTCTGCAGGGTCACGATGGCGGCGTCCAGCTGCCCCATGTCCCGGCGGGCACCGGCCGCGACCAGGCGCATCTCGACCTGGCCGGCCTTGTCCAGCTTCTGTACCTCGGGCTCGCCGGCCATCGCCAGCGCGCGCTCGGGGCGGCCGAGGCCGCGCTCGCAGTCGGCCATGACGGGCCACAGCTCGACGGAGCCGGTCATACGGCGGGCGGCGCGGAACTCCGCGAGCGCCTCGCTGTACTTCTGGCTGGCGTACGCGGCGAAGCCGGCGGCCTCGCGGACGGCGGCGACGCGGGAGGCGAGCCGCAGGGCGATGCGCGAGTACGCGTACGCCTGCTCGGGGTCCTCGTCGATGAGGCGGGCGACCATGACGAGGTTGCGGGCGACGTCCTCGGCCAGCGTCTTGGGCAGGCTCAGGAGCTCCTGGTGCACGTCCGCGTCGATCTCGTTGCCGGTGACGTCCTCGTCGATCGGCAGGCGCTTGATCGGCTCGCGGTCGCGGTCGCGGAAGTCGCGGTCGTCGCGGCGGCCGTAACCGCCACGGTCGTCACGACCCCGGTAGCCCCCGCGGTCGCCGCCACGGTCGTCACGGCCGCGGTAGCCACCGCGGTCGCCACCACGGTCGTCGCGGCGGAACCCACCGCGGTCGCCGCCGCGGTCGTCGTCACGGCGCGGGCCGCGGTCGTCGCGGCGGAAGCCGCCCCGGTCGCCGCCACGGTCGTCACGGCGGAAACCACCGCGGTCGTCGTCGCGACGCGGGCCGCGGTCGTCACGGCGGAAGCCACCGCCGCCGCCCTGGCGGTCGTCACGGCGGAAGCCGCCACGGTCGCCACCACGGTCGTCACGGCGCTCGTAGCCGCGCTCGCCACCCCGGTCGTCACGGCGGAAGCCACCGCGGTCGCCGCCGCGGTCGTCGTCCCGGCGCGGCGCACGGTCGTCACGGCGGAACCCACCGCCACCGCCACCGTACGGACGGTCCTCGCGACGGAAGCCGCCGCGGTCGCCGCCCCGGTCGTCACGGCGCTCGTAGCCGCGCTCACCACCACGGTCGTCACGGCGGAACCCACCGCGGTCGCCGCCGCGGTCGTCGTCGCGACGCGGCGCACGGTCGTCACGGCGGAACCCACCGCCACCGCCACCGTACGGACGGTCCTCGCGACGGAAGCCGCCGCCGCCGCCCTGGCGGTCGTCACGGCGGAAGCCGCCACGGTCGCCACCACGGTCGTCACGGCGCTCGTAGCCGCGCTCGCCCCCACGGTCGTCACGGCGGAAGCCGCCACGGTCGTCGTCCCGGCGCGGGCCGCGGTCGTCACGGCGGAAGCCACCGCCGCCGCCCTGGCGGTCGTCACGGCGGAAGCCGCCACGGTCGCCGCCGCGGTCGTCACGGCGCTCGTAGCCGCGCTCGCCCCCACGCTCGTCGTCCCGGCGGGGGGCGCGGTCGTCACGGCGGAAACCACCCGAGGGGCGGTCATCCCGACGGAACCCGCCCCCGTGCGGACGGTCGTCACGGCGGAAGCCACCGCGGTCGCCACCACGGTCGTCGTCCCGGCGCGGCCCACGGTCGTCACGGCGGTAGCCGCCCCGGTCGTCGTCGCGGCGGAAGCCGCCACGGTCGCCGCCGCGGTCGCCGCCGCGGTCGTCACGCCGGTCGCCACCACGGTCGTCGCGGCGGAAGCCCCCGCGGTAGCCGCCCCTGTCACCGCCGTCGCGTCGACGCGGCTCGCGCTCCGGACGATCGTCGGGAGAGTTGGTGGACATGGGTCAGACTCCTGTCTTCGGGGTACCGCTGTCATTCTCGCGCAGCCGGCCCCCGGCCGCGCTTCGGCAAATCTGGGTGGGGCAAAAACAAAAAAGGACCCTTGGTCCCAGCGTGAACGCTGGGACCAAGGGTCCTTTTGAAAGATTGTTCGGCGGCGTCCTACTCTCCCACAGGGTCCCCCCTGCAGTACCATCGGCGCTGAAAGGCTTAGCTTCCGGGTTCGGAATGTAACCGGGCGTTT
>NZ_JOGB01000060.1 GCF_000719335.1 Streptomyces sp. NRRL S-87 | reverse complement strand
CCCCACACCCACCCGAACCCCCCCAGTCCCCTAGATGAACCCCTGCCGCATCGCATAAGCCACCGCGTGCGAGCGGTTCCGCAGCTGCAGCCGCGTGGTGACGTCGTGGAGGATGTTCTTCACCGTCCGCTCCGAGAAGGCCAGCGCCCGCGCGATCTCCGCCGTGTCGCTGCCCTCCGCGACCAGCCGCAGGACGTCGATCTCGCGCGGCGCGAGCCCCGTGAAAGCCAGCCCCCGGGGGTCGAGCACCTGCCGCTGCAACCGCCCCACCTGGTCCAGCAGCCGGCCCAGCAGGTCCGCCGGCACGCTGCCCTCGCCCCGCGCCGCCGCGGTGATGACCTGTACCAGCCGCTCCGCCGACGCCTCGGCCCGCCGGACGACCCCGACCACCCCGCATTCGACCGCGGCCACCAGCCCGCCGTCGTCGATCTCCGTCACGACCAGCACGATCCGCCCCTGGCCCGCCCGCTGGAACCGGCGCAGCGTCTGCAGCTCGGCCTCCCCGACGCGGTCGGCGGAGACCACCGCCACGTACGGCCGGTCGTCCCCCGCCCCGTCCTCCTCGCCCAGCAGCCGCAGCTCCGGGCAGGTGCGCAGCTGCCCGGCCAGCCCCGCCTGCGAGATCGGGTCCTGCGCGGTCAGCCGCACCGGAACCCGCTCCGCACCGCTCTCACCCTGGTACCGCATGGCACGTACCCCCCTTGCTCGGCGCCCCGCGCCCGCGCGAGATCCCCACCTGTCCCCTCTGCGGCGTCCAGTGAACACCCGGGCAGTCAGCAGGCACTTAACGAGGACTCAACGGGCAACGCAGCATGCCCTCGCGTGTGTCCGTCCGGATCCGGCGCCCCCACACACCCGTCCCTAACGTCCTGACCATGACCACTTCCGCTCACCTGGACGCCTCCCCGACCTCGGTGCTGCCCGGGGAGGAGGTCCGGATCCCGCTGGAGCTGCGCAACAGCGGGAACGTCGTCGAGGCGTACAGCTTCGAGGTGCTCGGGCCCGCCGCCCGGTGGTCGGTGGTGGAGCCGGCGACGATTTCGCTGTACCCCAACACGGCAGGTCAGGTGGAACTGGTCGTCCGCCCGCCGCGCGATACGACCGTCGCACCGGGCGAGCTCACGTACGGGGTGCGGGTGCTTCCGCAGGAGCAGCCGCAGCACGCCACCGTGCCCGAGGGCGTGCTGCACGTCCGCCCGTACGCCGAGTTCGCGGCGGAGCTCACGCCGCGCATGGGAACGGGGCGCACCGGCGCCGGCTACCGCGTCGCGCTCGACAACCGCGGCAACTACCCGCTCTCGGTTGCCCTTTCGGGCAAGGACACCGGTGACCTGCTGAAGTTCGGGCTGCCCTCCGGGCCCACGCTCGTGGAGCCGGGCCGGGCGGCGTTCGTCAAGGTGCCGGTGAAGCCCAAGCGGTGGTTGTGGCGCGGCACGCCCGTCCCGCACGCGTTCCAGCTGCACGCCGTTCCCGCGGCCGGCCCGGAAGGCGCCCCCGAGGTCGCGCCCGTCGCGCTGGACGGCAGCCTCCTCCAGCGCCCGGTGCTCTCGCCCGGGCTGCTGAAGGCCGTGCTGGCGGTGGTGGCGCTGGCGGCCGTACTGGCCGGGCTGTGGTTCGGGGTGCTGCGGCCGGTGGTCCGGTCGGCGGCCAAGGAGGCCGTCAAGGAGCCGGTCAAGGCGGCCCAGGCGAAGGCGGAGGAGGCCAAGAAGGCCGCCGAGGACGCGAAGAAGGCGGGCGGCGGCGACGGCGGCTCGGACGGCAAGCCGGGCGGCAAGCCAGGCGGCCCGGGCAGCTCCCCCTCCCCCTCCCCCTCCCCGTCACCGAAGAAGCCGGGCGAGGGTCCCGGTCCGCAGCCGCAGGCCGCCCTCTTCTCGGCCCGTCTGACGGCCGCCGCGGCCGCGGGCGGCTCGGACACGGCGACGTACACGGTCCCGGAGGGCAAGGTGCTGCGCCTGACCGGCCTCATCCTGGAGAACCCGCAGGGCGACAACGGCACGGTCGTCTTCTCGGTCGGCGGCAAGCCGCTCCTCGCGCCGGCCCTGGAGAACTTCCGCGAGCAGGACTTCCACTGGGGCTCCGGGCTCCTGGCGGCCGAGAAGCAGGAGGTCACGATCACCCTCACGTGCCGCACCGTGGGCCGTCCCCCGGCCGCCCCCGCACCGACCAAGTGCTCCGCCGCGGCCCTCCTCAACGGAACCCTGGAGTGAGGCGGCCCAGCCCAGCCCGCAGCCCAGCCCAGCCCGGCCCACAGCCCAGAACACCGCAGAACCCACCCCAGAACCCACCCCAGAAGCCCCGACCCGGAACCTCCGGACGGCCTCCAGAAGCCCGACCGACAATCCGGCCGCTCCCCACCCGTACCCCGAGCCCAGCCCGTCGTTGACCAGGGCATGGTGCTCTGGCTGCTCAACAACGTCGGTACGTTCTTCCTCGCCGTCCTGATGGTCGGCGGTCTCGTCCTCCTGGCCGTCGCGGGAAGCCTCGCCGCCCGGCGCCGCTTCCCGCACCTGGCCCAGGGCGAGCACAACGAGATGGTCGGGGTCGCGCTCGGCATGTTCGGCGCGATCTACGGCATCATCCTGGCCTTCGTCGTCGTGAACCTGTGGACGCAGCTGGAGACCGCCGAGAACGTCATCGCGAGCGAGTCCACCGACCTGGCACTGATCGTCCGCAGCGCCGAATCCTTCCCGCCGGCCGACGGGGCCCGCATCAACCGCTCCGTCAGCGACTACGTCCACGCCGTGGTCACCGTCCAGTGGCCCAAGATGCAGGACGGAACCCCCAGTTACGAGGCCACCGCCGGCCAGGTGCAGGCCATGTACCGGGCGCTGCAGGCGTACGAGCCGACCACGTCGCGCACCCAGACCTTCTACGAGGAGGCCGCCGCCCGCCTCAACGACGCCGCCGCCCAGCGGCGGGCCCGCGTGACCATGGCCGAGCGCCAACTGCCGGGCCTGCTGCAGGTGCTGGTCTACGGCGGGGCACTGGTCATCCTGCCGCTCACCTTCCTCTTCGGGCTGCGCAGCCTGCGCATGCAGCTGCTGTTCGTTTCGGCGGTGGCGGCGCTGATCGGCTTCAGCCTGCTGCTGGTCCTGGTCCTGGACCGGCCGTTCGCGGGGGAGCTGAGCGTCAGTCCGAACCCGTACAAGGAGGGGGCGCTGGCCCAGTTCTGGCCGTAGGGACCCGGCGCGGCGGCCGAATTCCCGGGCTCCCGGGCTACCGGGCTCCCGGGCTTCCGAGGTCCCCCGGGCGGCAGGATGAGGGCATGGCTGTCATCCACCACACCACCATGAGTCCCACCAAGACGGAGCTGCTGGCCGCATGGCTGCCCGCGCAGCCCTGGTAAGCCGGCGACCCCGCCCTCGACCCGCTGCTGACCCGTGTGGGCGGGTTCCGGCTCGACGAGCCCGAGGGGGAGGTGGGCATCGAGTTGGCCGACCCGGGAGCCGACCCGGGAGCCGGCTCGGGCGACGGCGTCGAGCCGCAGGTCGTACGCGTCCTGCGGGCGGGCTCCGACACCGAGGAGCGGCGCGGCCACGTGGCCACGGCCTGGCGCCTGCCGTCCGGGCCGGCGGAGTTCCGGGGCGTCTTCGCGGTCCTGGCGGCCCCGGGGGCCTGAGACGGAGGCGGGGCCGGGCGGGGTCGAGGGGGGGCCGAGGGGGGGCGGAACACAGGGCGTGACCCCGCGAGGGCGGCCGGGGCTCGGGGAAGGCTCGGCCGCGCTGCTCGCGGGGTCACGTCGGCGGGACAGGGCCCCGGGGACCGGGCGCTGCCGGGGAACCCGCCGGACCGTACAGCGCGTGGGGCGTGGCGTGCGGGCCGGGACCGGCCCGGGGTTACAGGCCGTCGATGCTGTCGCCCGCCCAGCCGCCGGCCGCCTTCAGCGGCGGGGTGAGCGCGGGGGCGGCCCCGCCCAGGGTGGCGCCGAGGGCCTCGTCGGCGGCGACGCTCGCGAACTCGGCCTGCTCGACGGCCTCGTCCGGGTTCTCCGCGAGGTCCAGGACCTGGGAGGTCACCTCGGCGGCGGGCAGCTGCGGGAGCTTCGCACCCGTGAGGTCCGGCACGCCGGCCGTGGGGACGTCGAGGACGTCGGGCATGCCGGCCAGCGGGACGTCCGGGAGGTCCGGCAGCGGGGCGGCCTGGGCGGCGGTGGAGGCCAGGCCCAGGGCGGCGCCGGCGAGGGTGATCGCGGCGGCGGCGCGCTTCACGGTGCTGAGGGTCTTGTGGTTCTTGAGGTCCATGCCCCGGACAACGAAGCGGGGTCGGCGCGGTCACCGGGGGTGGCGGTCGAGGTCCCACCATTGGGCGTACCCGTGCCACTACCGGGTCGGGTTCGCTGTGCGGGCTTTACCCCTCGGCTTGCCGCCGCGTGTCGGCTGCGGGCCGTCGCCCTGCGGCGTCGGTCCCCACCCGCCCTTCCCCCGTTATCCGGGACCCCGCCCCGGACCCCACGCCCGCGGACGCCGGGCGGCCCCAGCCCGGGCCTGGGACTCCGCACCGGCTACCCGGGCCCGGCCGGCCCCCGCCCGGGCCGGTGGCTCCGCGCCGGCTACCAGACGATCGACTGCACCTCGCTGTACGCGTGCAGGGCGTACGAGCCGACGTCCCGCCCGACCCCGCTGCGCTTGAAGCCGCCGAAGGGGGCCTCCATGTTGCGGCCGATCGTGTTGACGCCCACCCCGCCGGCCCGCAGCCGGCGCGCCACCCGGAACGCCCGGGCAACGTCCCCCGACCACACGTAGCTCAGCAGCCCGAAGTCGCTGTCGTTGGCCAGCCGTACCGCGTCCTCCTCCGCGTCGAAGGGCAGGACCACCACCACCGGCCCGAAGACCTCCTCCCGCACCACCCGCATGTCCGCGGTGCAGTCCGCGAGCAGCGCCGGGGCGACGTAGAAGCCCTTGCCGTCCTCGCGGACCGTCGGTCGGGTGCCGCCCGCGACCAGCCGGGCGCCCTCCTTGCGGCCCAGCTCGACGTACGACTCGACGCGGTCGCGGTGCGCGGCGGAGATCACCGGGCCGACGACCGTGCCCTGCGCGGCCGGCTCCCCGACCTTCATGAAGGCGAGGTAGCCGGTGAGCTTCTCGATCAGCTGCTCGTACACGCCGCGCTGGGCGATGACCCGGGTCGGGGCGGTGCAGATCTGCCCGCTGTAGAAGGAGAAGGTGGTGCCGATGCCCATGACGGCCGCGTCGAGGTCGGCGTCGTCGAAGACCACCGCCGCGCCCTTGCCGCCGAGCTCCATCAGCTGCCGCTTCATCCCGCGCCCGCAGACCTCCGCGATCCGCTGCCCGACGGCGGTGGAGCCGGTGAAGGAGACCATGTCCACGTCCGGGGAGTCGACGGCCGCCTCGCCGACGGCCACCGACTGCCCGTTCACGACGTTGACGACCCCGGGCGGGGCGCCGGCCTCGTGCAGCGCCTCGGCCATCGCGAACACCGACAGCGGGTCCTGCGGCGCGGGCTTGACGACCACCGTGTTGCCCATGGCCAGCGCGGGGGCCACCTTGCCGGCCGGATTGGCCCACGGGTTGTTGTACGAGGTGATGCAGGTGACCACGCCGACCGGCTGGCGCACCTCCAAGGCGCCCAGGGCCGCCGCCGGACCCATCGGGCCGGCGTCGGTGACCTGCGGCGGCAGACCGCGCTCGACGGGTTCGAGGGCTCCGCGCGCGTACCGGCGGAAGCGGGAGACGCCGACCCCGACCTGCATGCCGCGGGCGATGCCCGTGGGGGCGCCGGTCTCCGCCCGCGCGAGCCGGACCAGCGGCTCGTAGCGCTGCTGGATCAGGTCGGCGGCCCGGTCGAGGATCGCGGCCCGCTCCTCGGGGCGGGTGCGCGACCAGCTCTCGAACGCCTCGCGGGCGGCGGCCGCGGCCGCGCGCACCTGGTCCGGGGAGGCCTCGGGGGCACGGCCGACCACGCTCTCGTCGCCGGGGTCCACGACGTCGTAGTGGCCGTGGTCGGGGGCCACCCACGCGCCTCCGATGTACAGCGCCTGCGCGTCCGCGGTCATCGCGTGCTCACCGTCCTCGTGTCGCGGCCCGAGCGCAGGACGGTGCCGGGCAGTGCGCCGGTGACCACGTCGTCGCGGATAGCCTCCACGCCGTTGACGCGTACGGAGACCACGCCGACGGCCTTGGAGTCCAGCCGCGGGCTGTCGCCGGGCAGGTCGTGCACGAGGGTCGCCGGGCCGGCCTCGATCCGCTCGGGGTCGAAGAGCACCAGGTCGGCGTGGTACCCCTCGGCGACGCGGCCGCGCTCGCGCAGTCCGAAGAGCCGGGCCGGGTCGTCGGTGAGCATCCGCACCGCCTGCTCGAGCGGGACCAGCCGGCGCCCGCGCAGGCAGTCGCCGAGGAAGCGGGTGGTGTACGGGGCCCCGCACATGCGGTCGAGGTGCGCGCCGGCGTCGGAGCCGCCGAGCAGGACGTCCTCGTGCTGCCAGGTCTCGGCGCGCAGGGCCCAGCTGTCCGGGTCGTTGTCGGTGGGCATGGGCCACAGCACCGTGCGCAGGTCGTCGGCGGCGCAGATCTCCACCAGGCAGTGGAAGGCGTCCTGGCCGCGTTCGGCGGCGATGTCCTTCACGACGCGGCCGCTCAGGCCCTCGTTGGCGGGGCTGTAGGTGTCGCCGATGACGTAGCGGCCGAAGTTCGCCAGCCGCCGGAACACCCCCGCCTCCTTGCTGTCGGCGCGGCGCAGCAGCTCGGCCCGGACGTCGGGGTCGCGCAGCTTCGCGATCCGCTCGGGCACGGGCAGGCCCAGCACCTCGCCCCAGCCGGGGATGAGGTTGAGGGCGCAGAAGGTGCCCAGCGACATGTTCATGGGGGTGAGGATCGGCATGGTGAGGGCGACGATCCGGCCGCCGGCCTTGCGGGCCCGCTCGCTGGGCACCAGCTGGCGGGGCACGCGCTCGGGGACGGCGGCGTCGACGGTGAGGACGTTCCAGTTGAGGGGGCGGCCGGCGGCCGCGGACATCTCGACGAGGAGGTCGATCTCGTCGTCCGAGAACTGGTCGAGGCAGCCCGCGACGATCGCCTCCAGCTGGGTGCCCTCGTGGTCGGCCACGGCCCGGGAGAGGGCGAGGAGCTCGTCGGGGCGGGCGTGGCGGGAGGCGACCGGTTGCCCGTCGCCGTCGGAGTGGGTGGCGGACTGGGTGGTGGACAGGCCCCAGGCACCGGCGTCCATCGCGTCGTGGAAGAGCCGCAGCATCTCGTCGAGCTGGGCCGGGGTGGGCTGCCCCCCGACCGCGTCGGCGCCCATGACGTGGCGGCGCAGGGCGCAGTGGCCGACCATGAAGCCGGCGTTGACGGCGATCCGGCCCTCCAGGGCGTCCAGGTACTCGCCGAAGGTGTGCCAGCTCCAGTCGACGCCCTCTTCGAGGGCGGTCAGGGACATGCCCTCGACCTTGCTCATCATGCGGCGGGTGTAGTCGGCGTCCTCGGGCCGGTCCGGGTTGAGCGGGGCGAGGGTGAAGCCGCAGTTGCCGCCGGCGACGGTGGTGACGCCGTGGTTGAGGGACGGGGTGGCGTACGGGTCCCAGAAGAGCTGGGCGTCGTAGTGCGTGTGCGGGTCGACGAAGCCGGGGCAGAGCACCAGGCCGGCGGCGTCCTCGGTGGTGCGGGCCGGTTCGGTGACCGTGCCGGGCTCGGCTATGACGGCGATGCGGCCGTCGCGCAGGCCGACGTCCGCGGTGAAGGCGGGGGCGCCGGTGCCGTCCACGACGGTGGCGCCCCTGATCAGGTGGTCGAGCATGGCGTCCTTCCTGGCAGTGCGGCCGGGGCGGGAGCGACCGCCGGCCGGGCGTGAGCGGGCGGCCGGGGGCCGGCCGGGCGTGAGCGGGCGGCCGGGGCGTGAGCGGGCCGGGGCGCGTACGGCAGGCCGCTGCCGCACGCGCCCCGGCCGGTTGCGGGGCGGTGGTCCGGGAAGACACCGCCCCGGTACGGGGCCCCGGTACGGGGCTACGCCGTCACGCCCCGGCGGCCTCGCGGAAGCGCGTGGTGCGGTGCACCGGGTCCGTGTCGATCTTCGGGATGACGTGCTCGCCGATGAGCCTGATGGTGTTCATCGTGTCCTCGTACGAGACGCCCGTCGGCAGACCGAAGGACAGCTGGTCGGCGCCGGCCTGCTCCCAGCGCTTGCACTGCGCGAGCACCTCGCCCGGGTCGCCGCAGATCAGCAGCTCCTCGGCGATCAGCAGCTCGATGATCTCCGCGTTGTACTCGGGCAGGATCTCGGGCCACTGCGGGATCGCCTCGGGCCGCGGGAAGGTGTCGTGGTAGCGGAAGACCAGCGACTGGAAGCGGTTCATGTTCGCGTTGACCGCGATCTCGACGGCCTTGTCGTGGGTCTCGGCGCAGATCGCGGTCGAGGTCACCATGACGTTGTCGTTGACGAAGGCGCCGATCGCCTTGGCCTCCTGGATCGCGGTCTTGTACTGCTCCAGCACCCACTCCATGTCGGAGACCTTCTGGACGCTGAAGCCGAGGACGCCCAGGCCCTTCCTGGCGGCCATGGCGTACGAGGACGGCGAGCCCGCGGCGTACCACATGGCCGGGTGGGCCTTGCCGTACGGCTTCGGGAAGATCTTGCGCGGCGGCAGCGACCAGTGCTTGCCCCGGAACCCCTCGTACTCCTCCTGGAGGAACATCTTGGGGAACTCCGCGATGGTCTCCTCCCAGATCTCCTTGGTGTGGTTCATGTCCGTCACACCGGGGAGGAAGCCGAGGATCTCGTGGCTGCCGGCGCCGCGGCCGGTGCCGAACTCGAAGCGGCCCCTGGAGAGGTGGTCGAGCATCGCGACCTTCTCGGCCACCTTCACCGGGTGGTTCACCGGCGCGAGCGGGTTGAAGATGCCGGAGCCGAGGTGGATGCGCTCGGTGGCATGGGCGAGGTAGGCGAGGAAGACCTCGTTCGCCGACAGGTGCGAGTACTCCTCCAGGAAGTGGTGCTCCGAGGCCCAGGCGTACTTGAAGCCGGACCTGTCGGCCTGGATGACGTACTCGGTCTCCTCGATCAGCGCCTTGTGCTCTGCTTCGGGGTCGACCTTGGACCGCGCCTCAGGCACGTATCCCTGCACGAAGAGACCGAATTCCAAGGGGGTTCACCGTCCTTTGGTTTCTGACTGTCCGTCAGATAACGATGCAGTCGACTGTTCCACTGCGGGCGGGGACCGTCAATACCTGACGATCCATCAGATAGGTCTGCGGGAGTGCCCCTCAGAGCACGCTGACGCCGGCCGTCCAGCCGCCGTCGATGACGAACGGCTGGCCGGTGATGTACGACGAGTCCTCGGCCGTCAGGAACAGCGCCAGCCGGGCCACCTCCTCGGGCCGCCCGGCCCGCCCCAGCGGCACCACCCGCTTGTACAGCTCCGCCATGGCCTCGGTGGCCTCCGCGGAGGGCCCGTCGGGGTCCAGCAGGGCCGGGTTGGCCATGGGGGTGTCCACCGCGCCGGGACACATGGCGTTGACGCGGATGTTCCTGGCGGCGAGCTCCAGGGCGGCCACCCGGGTCAGGCCGACGACGGCCGCCTTCGTCGCGGCGTACGCGCCGACGAACGCCATGCCCGTCAGACCCGTGTAGGAGGAGGTGTTGACGATCGTGCCGCCGCCCGCGGCCGCGATCTCGGGGGCGACGTGCTTGATGCCGAGGAAGGCGCCGATCTGGTTGACCTGGACGATCTGCTGGAACTCGGCCAGCGGGGTCGCGGTCAGCTCGTTGAAGCGCAGGATGCCGGCGTTGTTGACCAGGCCGTCGATCCGGCCCCCGAACGCGTCCTTCGCGGCGGCGACCGCGGCCGTCCAGTCCCCCTCGCTGCCCACGTCGAGGTGGACGTACCGGACCCGGTCGGAACCCAGGTCCGCGGCCAGCTCCCCGGCCACCGCCCGGCCCTGGTCGTCCAGCACGTCCCCGAGCAGCACGCGGGCGCCCTCGGCGGCGAACAGCCGCGCCTCCTGCTCGCCCTGACCGCGGGCGGCTCCGGTGACGATGACGACGCGTCCGTCCAGCTTGCCCATGGGTACTCCTTGACGAGGGATGGAAGAGAGCGGCTCAGGCATTGAGGAGCGGGCCGACCTCGGCGCCGAAGGACGTGATCTGGTCCACGAGTTCGGCCCGGTCGCGACTGCGGAACCGGACCTGGATCTGGTCCACGCCCAGGGCCCGGTACTCCCGCAGCGACTCGGCCAGCTCCTCCGGCTTGCCGGTGCGGGTGCGGCGGCCCGTCGCCCAGGCCGGCTCGCCGACGTACAACGGCTCGGTGATCGCACCGATCTCGATCGGGTCCGCGATCCCGGCGGCCTCGCGCAGCTGCCGGATGCGGCCGATCTGCGCCGGCAGGGCCTCGCGCGGGTCGCCCTGCGGGAGCCACCCGTCGCCGCGCACGGCCGCACGCCGGACGGCCGCCGGCGAGGACCCGCCGACCCACACCGGCACCCGCTCCTGCGCGGGCCGGGGCAGCTGGCCCAGGTCCCGGAAGGACAGGCTCGGCCCCTCGAACTCCGGGTACTCGGCCGGACCGAGCGCAGCCCAGAGCGCGTCGACGGTCTCGTCCAGCAGGGGTCCGCGGCGGGCGAAGTCCACGCCCAGCGCCTCGAACTCCTCCTGCACGTGGCCCGCGCCGACCCCGAGGACCAGCCGGCCGCCGGAGAGGTGGTCGAGGGTCGCGTACTGCTTGGCCGTCGCCAGCGGGTGGCGCAGGGCGACGATCGCGACATGGCTGAGCAGCCGGACCCGCTCGGTGGCGGCGGCGAGGAACGCCAACGTCGCCACCGGGTCGTACCAGACCGTGCTCATCGCCCCCGCGAGCCGGCGCGGGATGGCCACGTGGTCGCACGAGGCGAGGTAGCCGAAACCGGACCGGTCGGCGGCCCGGGCGATCTCCAGGAGGTCACCCGGGGTGGCGGCGGCCTCCCAGGGTTCGGCGTAGATGGTGCTCTGCGACTGGATCGGGAGCTGCATCCCGTACACCAGCCGGCCTTCCGGAAACACGCGCGCCATGGGCTCCGCCCCGCCTTCCGCCTCACCTGACGATTCGTCACATCAGTGCGTGCGGTGCCCATGCTGGTAGCTGACGCCCCGTCAGGCAAGACCCGGGCGCGCACGAGCTGCGCACCCGAAACCACGGGGCGGCCGCCCCCGAAGCGAGCCCACCCCCCACCCCCACCGGGCAGGCCCAGATCGCCCCGCCCCGTGGAGATCAGGCGCCCGCGGGACCCATGACGATGACCGGGCGCCGGGCGGGGTCCAGGGTCCGCAGGAGGGTCTCCATGGCCTGCTTCGGGATGCCGACGCAGCCCTGGGAAGGGCCGTCGTGGTCGACGTGCAGCCAGATGTTGCCGCCCTTGTCCTCACCCTCGGGCTTCTCGGGGTCCAGGGGGGACGTGCCGGGCACGCGGTTGAAGTCGATGGCCACGACGTGGTCGAAGGAGCCCTCCAGCGACTCCCCCTCGACCCCGAGCCCGGACGCGACGAAGCCCTCGTTCTCGTCGTACGGCAGCCTGGTGCCGGGCGGCGGGGGCAGCAGGCCGCCGGCGTCCGTCAGGCGGAACACCCCGACGGGCGAGGTCAGGTCGCCGCCCCTGCGGTCGACGGACCAGCCGTTCGCCCCGTTGCGGCCGTTCCAGCTGGGACCCGGGGTCCAGTCGGGGGAGCCGGGGGTCCGGGTGTAGAGGGTGACGGTGTTGTACGAGGAGTCCTCGCCGTCCCCCCTGACCACGACCGCCTGGAGCGAGTCGGCCGGGATCCGGCCCCGGGTGGCGGGGCTGATGCCGGGGATGCGGCCGGGCGTGGCGGCGCGCGGCGGACCGGGGTGGGGCGGGGCGGCCCGCCCCGGGGGGCCGGCCGCTCCCCGGCCGCCGGGTGCGGGGGGCGGGGAGGCGGGCCCGCCACCGGGAGCCGTTCCTCCGCCGTCCGGGCGGCCGGCTGCCGCTCGGTGCGGTACGGGCCCGTCGTGGGCCACGTAGGCCCAGCCGCCGAGGCCGAGCAGGGCGGCGATCCCGGCCGCGGCGGCGGCCCACCACCATCCGCCGCCGCGCCGGCGGTCACGCGGGCGGGAGCGGGTGGCTTTTGTCCGGGCATGTTCGCTCATCGCCCCAACCGTACCCAAGGTCCGTTCCGTTCCTCCTGTCTTCTACCCCCGCCCGGGTGGTGCCCGCCCGGCCACGCGGCCGAGCAAGCCGGCGATCGTGACGTAACACCAGGTCAGACAGGTCGAACCAACCAGACGTAACACCAGGCCGGACACGTCGAGCCGACCAGACGCAACACCAGGCCGGACACGTCGAGCCGACCCGACGCAACACCAGGTCAGGCCCCCGCCCAGAGGCCGTCCGGGGTCAGGCCGAGCAGGTCGATGGCATTGCCGCGCACGAGCCGGTCGACCACGTCCGGCGGCAGGTGCCCCATCTGCGCCTCGCCGACCTCGCGCGACTTCGGCCACGTGGAGTCCGAGTGGGGGTAGTCCGTCTCGTAGAGCACGTTCCCGACGCCGATCGCGTCGAGGTTGCGCAGCCCGAAGGCGTCGTCGAAGAAGCAGCCGTAGACGTGCTCGGCGAAGAGCTCCGACGGCGGCCGGGTGACCTTGTCGGCCACGCCGCCCCAGCCGCGGTTCTCCTCCCAGACCACGTCCGCGCGCTCCAGGATGTACGGGATCCAGCCGATCTGGCCCTCCGCGTACATGATCCTCAGACGGGGGAAGCGCTCGAACTTGCCGCTCATCAGCCAGTCCACCATCGAGAAGCAGCAGTTGGCGAACGTGATGGTGGAGCCGACGGCGGGCGGGGCGTCGGCCGAGGTCGACGGCATCTTCGACGAGGAGCCGATGTGCATGGCGATGACCGTGCCGGTCTCGTCGCAGGCCTCCAGGAACGGGTCCCACTCGTCCGTGTGGACCGACGGCAGCCCCAGGTGCGGCGGGATCTCCGAGAAGGCGACCGCCCGGACCCCGCGGGCGGCGTTGCGGCGCACCTCCGCCGCGGCCAGCCGGGCGTCCCACAGCGGGACGAGGGTGAGCGGGATGAGCCGGCCGTGCGCCTCGGGGCCGCACCACTCCTCGACCATCCAGTCGTTGTACGCCCGTACGCCGAGCAGTCCGAGCTCGCGGTCCTTGGCCTCGGTGAAAGTCTGGCCGCAGAAGCGCGGGAAGGTCGGGAAGCACAGCGCCGACTGGACGTGGTTGACGTCCATGTCCGCCAGCCGCTCGGGCACGGAGAAGGAGCCGGGGCGCATCTGCTCGTACGTGATGACTTCCAGGCGTATCTCGTCGCGGTCGTAGCCGACGGCCGTGTCGAGGCGGGTCAGCGGCCGGTGCAGGTCCTCGTACACCCACCAGTCGCCGATCGGCCCCTCGTCCCCCCTGGCCCCCATGACCGGGGCGAACCTGCCGCCCATGAAGGTCATTTCCTTCAGAGGGGCGCGCACGACGCGGGGGCCGACGTCGGCGTACTTCGACGGGAGCCGGTCCCGCCAGACGTGGGGAGGCTCAACCGTGTGGTCGTCCACCGAGATGATCTTCGGGAAGGTCTCCATGCCCTCCACGGTAGCGTTGATCTGACGAACCGTCAGCTCCTCTGTCCATCGGGAAGGCGCGACCGGGGTCGCGGGAACCGCCGACCCCCGTTCCGGTGTCCGTTCACCGGTGCGCAGCACACCACTCCCGGGCTGACGCACCAGCCCGGGACAAGGCAGACTGACCAATGCGAACTTCGCCGCTCCGGAAGGCAAGGGGGATCAGATGGACGGCACTCCGCCCGTTCCGCAGCAGCGGAAGCACCCCGCGACACCCGCCGGCGCCACTCCCGCCACCCCGTCCCCCGCTCCCGCCGGCGCCACGCCCGCCACCCCGCCCCCCGGACCCGCCGGCGCCACTCCCGCCACCCCATCCCCCGGGCCCCCCGACGCCGCCCGCTTCGCCGTCCTCGGACCCGTCCGGGCCTGGCGCGGCGGCGAGCCGCTCGCCTCCGGCTCGCCGCAGCAGCGCGCCCTGCTCGCGGCACTGCTGCTGCGCGAGGGCCGGACCGCCACCGCCCCCGAGCTGATCGACGCCATCTGGGGCGAGGACCCGCCCTCCCAGGCGCTGGCGGCGGTCCGCACGTACGCCTCCCGGCTGCGCAAGGTCCTCGCCCCCGGCACCCTCGTCAGCGAGTCCGGCGGCTACGCCATCCGCACCCCGGCCGCCGCCCTGGACGTCGGCCTCGCGCGCGGCTTCGCCGCCGACGCCGACAAGGCCCGTACGGCGGGCGACCGCACGCGGGCCCGGACGTTCCTCAACCACGCCCTGGACCTGTGGGACGGCGAACCGCTGGCCGGCGTGCCCGGCCCGTACGCCGAGACCGAGCGCACCCGCCTCGCCGAGTGGCGGCTCTCCCTCCTGGAGACCCGCCTCGACCTCGACCTCGAGGTCGGCAACCACGCCGAGGCCGTCTCCGAGCTCACCGCCCTCACGGCCGCGCACCCGCTGCGCGAGCGGCTGCGCGAGCTGCTCATGCTCGCCCTGTACCGCTCCGGCCGGCAGGCCGAGGCGCTGGCCGTGTACGCCGACACCCGCCGCCTGCTGTCCGAGGAGCTCGGCGTCGACCCGCGCCCGGAACTGGCGGAGCTCCAGCAGCGCATCCTGCGCGCCGACGCCGAACTCGCCCGCGCCGCCGAACCCGCCCCGGCCGCCGCGCCGGCCACCGTGCGCCCGGCCCAGCTGCCCGCCACCGTCCCGGACTTCACCGGACGGGCCGCGTTCGTCTCGGAGCTGTCCGAGATCCTCTCGGCCGCGAGCACGGACGGCACCGTCATGGCGGTCTCCGCCCTCGCCGGCATCGGCGGCGTCGGCAAGACCACCCTCGCCGTGCACGTGGCGCACGCCGCCCGCCCCCACTTCCCCGACGGCCAGCTGTACGTCGACCTCCAGGGCACCGACGCGCGGGCCGCCGAGCCCGAGGCGGTGCTGGGGGCCTTCCTGCGCGCCCTCGGCACCGCCGACTCGGCGATCCCCGACACCCCCGAGGAGCGGGCCGCGCTCTACCGCTCCACGCTCGACGGCCGGCGGGTCCTCGTCCTGCTGGACAACGCCAAGGACGCCGCCCAGGTACGCCCCCTGCTGCCCGGCACCGCGGGCTGCGCGGCCCTGGTCACCAGCCGGGTGCGGATGGCCGGGCTGGCCGGGGCTCACCTGGTCGACCTCGACGTGATGAGCCCGGAGGAGGCCCTGCAGCTCTTCACCCGGATCGTGGGCGAGGAGCGGGTGGCCGCGGAGCGGCAGGCCGCCCTCGACGTGGTCGCGGCCTGCGGCTTCCTGCCGCTGGCCATCCGGATCGCCGCCTCCCGGCTGGCCGCCCGCCGCACCTGGACGGTGTCGGTCCTGGCGGCCAAGCTCGCCGACGAGCGGCGCCGGCTGGACGAGCTCCAGACCGGCGACCTGGCCGTCAAGGCCACCTTCGAGCTCGGCTACGGGCAGCTGGAGCCGGCCCAGGCCCGCGCGTTCCGGCTGCTCGGGCTGGCGGACGGGCCCGACATCTCGCTGGCCGCCGCGGCCGCCGTCCTGGACCTGGCCGAGCACGACGCCGAGGACCAGCTGGAGGCCCTCGTCGACTGCTCCCTGCTGGAGTCGGCCGCCCCGGGACGCTACCGCTTCCACGACCTCGTACGCCTCTACGCGCGTGCCTGCGCCGAGCGGGACGAGCAGCCGCCGAGCGAGCGCGGCGCGGCCATGTCCCGCCTCCTGGACTTCTACCTCGCCACCGCCTCGGGCGTCTACGCGCTGGAGCGGCCGGGCGACCGCACCGTCGACCACCTCGCCGCGACCCGGCACGCGGGCATCGTGTTCCCCGACAGCGCCACCGCCCTGGACTGGCTGCACCGCGAGGCCGACTGCCTGCTGGCGTGCGCCCGGCAGTCCCTCGGGGAGGAGCAGATCGACCGGGCGGTCGACCTGCTCCTCGCGGCCAAGGACCTCGCCGAGTCCGGGGCCAGCTCCCGCGCGTACGAGCGGGCCGCCGGCGCCGCCCGCGACGCGGCGCGCCGGCTGGGCAACGCCCGCGCGGAGGGGCGCGCCCGCACGACGCTCACCCAGACGCACCTGACGGCCGGCCGCTTCGACGACGCCGACGCCGAGGCCCGGGTCGCCATGGAGCTGGGACGGGCCGCCCAGGACCCGTGGACCAGTGCGAACGCGCCCAACGAGCGCGGGATCATCGCGATCTACCGCAAGGACCACACCGACGGCGAGCGCTACCTCCAACAGGCGATCGACGCCTTCCGGGAGGACGGGAACCGTCCCGGCGAGGCGAGCGCGCTGTGCAACCTGTCGCGCATCCACCTGGCCCTGGACCGCACCGCGAGCGCCGTCGAACTGGCCCGCCAGGGCATCGAGATCTACGACCGGCTCGGCCTGGAACTGCGGCTGGCGAACGGCCGCTACGCCCTGGGGCTCGCCCTGGCCCAGGGCGGCCTGACCACCCAGGCGCTGGCCGAGTTCACGCAGGCCCTGGACATCTTCCACAACAACCGGCACCGGCTGTGGGAGGGCGTGACGCACTTCCGCATCGCCGAGGTCCACCTGGCCGCCGGTGAGGCCGCGCGCGCCGCGGCCCACGCCGAACAGGCCATCGCACTGCGCGGCATCGGCGGGATCTGGCGCCGGGGCACCGTGCTCCAGGTCCTGGGCCGGGCGCTCATGGAGCTCGGGCAGCCGGACCGGGCCCGGGCGTGCTGGCGGGAAGCCCTGGCGATCTACGAGGAGTTGGGCTCGGCGGAGGCGGCCGAGGTACGGCTGCTCCTGGCCATGTCGACCCCCGTCTGAACCGCGCCGGCCGCCCGGTCCGGGGGGCCACCTGCACCGATGCACGGCGCGGACGAACCGTTCATCGTTCGTTTATCGCCGTTCGGCACTCTGATGGTGTCGATCCGCCGCATCGGGGGGCAGGCGGCCCGGCAGTTGGGGTCACCCGTTAGGGTGCGGGCCCCAGACACACCGTCCGGCGGCCCTCGGGGGAGTCGCCGGACGGACCGTCGACAGACGACAGACGTGACAGGAGTGTTCGCCATGACCGACGCCACCAAGCCCAACGAGCCGGCCAAGCCGCTGGACAGCCACGCTGGTGCCGAGCCGCTGGCCACCATGGACAGCCACGCGTCCAGCGAGCCCCTGAAGCTCCAGGACAGCCACGCGTCCGGCGAGCCGCTGAAGCTCCAGGACAGCCACGCGTCCGACGAGCCCCTGGCCACGATGGACAGCCACGCGTCCAACCCGCTGCCGAAGTAACCGGCGGCACGCTCCGACGACCCGCGCGGGGCCACGGGGGTACCCACGGGGGCACGGGGGAACCACGGGGGACCACGGGGGAACGGCCGCGGGGGTTCGGGGGAAACCCCGCGGCGCACGGCAACGGGGACCACGGGGGAAAGCACGGGGGACCACGGGGGGAAAGACCACGGGGGACCGGCCGCGGGGGATCGGGGGAAACCCCGCGGTGCACGGCAACGGGGGGACGGTCGCGGTGGCCCGGAGGGGGGACCACCGCGACCGTCGTGTTTCTGCGTACGCTCAAGGGGTGTTCACCGCCGAGGGACCCACCTTCCGCGAGCTCGCCGTCCAGGCGCTCTCGTCCGTCGAGCGCGGCTACGACCTGCTCGCCCCCACGTTCGACCACACCCCCTTCCGCACCCCCGACCGGGTGCTCGACGCCACCGCGGAGGCGCTCGCCGGGCTCGGGCCCTTCGACGCCGGGCTCGACGTCTGCTGCGGCACCGGCGCGGGCATCGGCGTCCTGCGTCAGCTGTGCCGCGAGCGGGTGACCGGTACCGACGTCAGCGCCGGGATGCTGGCCGGGGCCCGGCGGGCGCACGCGGGGGCCCGTACCCCGGCCGTGGACCTCGTCCGGGCCGACGCCCGCGCGCTGCCCTTCGACGCCGCGTACGACCTGGCCGTCTCCTTCGGCGCCTTCGGGCACTTCCTGCCCGCGGAGCGCCCCGCCCTGTTCGCCGGGGTGCACCGCGCGCTGCGGCCCGGCGGGGTCTTCGCCTTCCCCGTCGGGGCACCACCGCGCCCGTCCTCGCCGCTCTACTGGGCGGCGCTCGGCTTCGACGCCGGGATGCGGGTGCGCAACGCACTGTGGCGGCCCCGGTTCGTGATGTACTACCGGACCTTCCCGCTGGGCGGCGTACGGACGGACCTGGCCCGGGCCGGGTTCCGCGTCGGGCTGCTCCCCCTGGAGCACTTCGGCCGCCGCCCGGACGGCAGTCCCCGGGCCCGCCTCGTCGTGGCCCGCAAGGGCGCCCCGCCTAGGCCGTCCGGGAGCGGAGCTCGCGCTTGAGGACCTTGCCGCTCGCGTTGCGGGGGAGCTCGGCGACGAACTCGACGGTGCGCGGCACCTTGTAGTTCGCCATCTCGCGCCGGGACCAGGCGACGAGGTCGTCCGCGGTCAGGGTCGCGCCGGGGCGGCGGACCACGTAGGCCTTGCCCACCTCCCCCAGTCGCGGGTCGGGCACGCCCACCACCGCCACGTCCGCGACGTCCGGGTGCAGGCCCAGCAGCTGCTCGATCTCCGCCGGGTAGGCGTTGAACCCGCCCACGATGAACATGTCCTTGATCCGGTCGGTGATGCGCAGGTTGCCGCGGGCGTCCAGCACCCCGACGTCGCCGGTGCGCAGCCAGCCGTCCGGCGTGACGGCCGCGGCGGTCGCCTCCGGGTCCTCGAAGTACCCGGACATCACGTGGTGCCCGCGCACCCACACCTCCCCCGGTTCCCCCGGCGGCAGCGCCCGGCCCGGGTCCTCCCCCGCCACCACGCGCACCTCGGTCCCCGGGATCGCCCGCCCCGAGGTCTCGGCGACGGTCTCCGCCGGGTCGCCCCGCCGGCACATGGTCACGATGCCGCTGGCCTCGGACAGCCCGTACGCGGTGAGCACGGTCCGGATGCGCAGCTCGCCGCGCAGCCGCTCGACGAGCCGCAGCGGGACCACGGCCGCTCCGGTGACCACCAGCCGCAGGGCGGACAGGTCGTGGTGGTCGCGGGCGGGGTGGTCGAGGATCGACTGGTGCAGGGTGGGCGGTCCGGGCAGGACGGAGATCCGCTCGGCGGCGATGTTGGCGAGCACGGTGTCGACGTCGAACACCGGCTGCGGGACCATCGTCGCCCCGCGCATCAGGCACGCGATGATGCCCGCCTTGTAGCCGAAGGTGTGGAAGAAGGGGTTCACGATCAGGTAGCGGTCGCCCTCCCGCAGCCCCGCGAGTTCGCTCCAGACCTGGTAGCAGCGCAGCGACTGGGCGTGGGTGATCACCGCGCCCTTGGGGCGTCCGGTGGTGCCGGAGGTGAAGACGATGTCCGAGGGGGCGTCGGCGGGCACCGCTTCGGCCCGGCGGCGGACGGCGTCGGCGGCCACCGCGTCCCCGCCGGCGAGGAAGTCCTTCCACGTGCGGAATCCCGCGGGCGCGTCCTCGGCGAGCACCACGGCCTCCTCGAGGTGCGGCAGGCCCGGCAGCGGACCGGTGCCCGGCCCGTCCCCGGCGGCGCGGCGCAGCGAGGCGACGTACGAGGTGCCGAGGAAGGTGCCGGTGACGAAGAGCAGGCGGGCGCGGCTGCTGTCGAGGACGTACGCGGCCTCGGCACCCTTGAAGCGGGTGTTGAGCGGGACCAGCACGGCGCCCGCGGAGACCGCGCCGAGGGCGGCGACGATCCAGTCGAGGGAGTTGGGTGCCCAGACGGCGACCCGGTCGCCGGGTTCGGTGCCGGCCGCGAGGCAGGCGGCCGCGGCGCGTTCGACGCGCTCGCCGAGTTCGGCGTACGTGACGCGGACCCGGCCGTCGACCACGGCCTCGCGGTCGGCGTAGCGGGCGGCGGCCTCGCGCACCAGGCGCGGGACGCTGCCCCAGCGCAGGTCGCCGCGCGGGTCGACGTCGTCCGTGCCCGGGTCCTCGCCACCGTGCCGGCTGTCGTTCATCAAGGCCTCCCCACCCGCCCCGTTCCCAGTAGCTGACTAACCGTCAGATTAGCTGTAGCCTTCCCCGCTGTCAGCACTGATGCGGCGCACCGGCGCACCCCCACGGAGGTGGCGATGGCGGCAACCCTGAAGGACGCCACGGCGATAGTCGGGATCGGGCAGACCGCCTTCGCCAAACGGCTCCCGCAGACCGAGAAGGAGTTGGCCTGCCGGGCGATCCTGGCCGCGCTCGACGACGCCGGCATCGCGCCCGCCGAGGTCGACGCGTTCGCCTCGTACACGATGGAGGAGACCGACGAGGTCGAGGTCGCCAAGGCGATCGGCGCCGGCGACGTCACCTTCTTCTCCAAGGTCGGCTACGGGGGCGGCGGTTCGTGCGCGACGGTCGGCCACCTCGCCGCCGCGGTCGCCACCGGCCAGGCCACGGTCGGGGTCGCCTGGCGGTCCCGCAAGCGCGGCTCGGGCCCCCGCCCGTGGAAGAACACGGCCGTGCAGCTGCCCACCCCCGGCCAGTGGACCCGGCCCTTCGGCCTGCTGCGGCCGGCCGACGAGATCGGCATCCTCGCGCGCCGCTACATGCACGAGTACGGCGCCACCCGCGACCACCTCTTCAACGTGGCCCTGGCCTGCCGCAACCGCGCCAACCAGAACCCCGCCGCGATGATGTACGAGCGTCCGCTGACCCGCGAGATGTACATGACCGCCCGCTGGATCAGCGAGCCGCTCTGCCTCTTCGACAACTGCCTGGAGACGGACGGGGCGCTGGCCTGCGTCATCGTCTCCGCCGAGCGGGCCCGCGACTGCCGGCAGAGACCGGTGTACGTGCACTCCGCCGCCCAGGGCCTGCCCGCCCAGCACCACGGCATGGTCAACTACTGGAACGACGACCCGCTGTCCGGCCCCGCCTGGACGGCCGCCCGCCACCTGTGGAAGCAGGCCGACTTCGGTCCGCAGGACGTGGACGTGGCCCAGATCTACGACGCCTTCACCCCGCTCATCCCGCTCTCCCTGGAGGGCTACGGCTTCTGCGGCCGCGGCGAGGGCGCGGCCTTCACCGAGGGCGGCGCGCTGGAGATCGGCGGCCGGCTGCCCCTCAACACCGGGGGCGGCGGCCTGTCCGAGGCGTACGTCCACGGCTTCAACCTGATCAACGAGGGCGTCAAGCAGCTGCGCGGCACCTCCACCGCCCAGGTGCCGGACGCCACCACCTGCCTGGTCACGGCGGGCGAGGGCGTGCCGACGTCCGCGATCCTGCTGCGCGCGTGACCGCCGCGGCCCACCCCCGATCCGACGACGTGAGCGAGGAGCCGGAGCGAATGACCGACACGATGACGGCGGACGGCCTGCTGCTGCCGGTGCCCGACGAGGACGGGGCCCCGTTCTGGGAGTACGCGGCCCGCGGCGAACTGCGCGTCCAGGCCTGCGCCGACTGCGGGCGGCTGCGCTTCCCGCCGCGTCCCTGCTGCCCGCACTGCCAGTCGTTCACGAGCGAGTGGCGGCTGATGAGCGGACGCGGGCGGATCTGGTCGTACGTGCTGCCGCACCCCCCGCTGCTGCCCGCGTACGCCGCCCAGGCCCCGTACAACGTCGTCCTCGTGGAGCTCGCCGAGGCCCCGCAGATCCGGCTGGCCGGGAACCTGGTGGCCGCGCCGGACGCCCCGCTGGACTCCGTGGACCCGGCGCGGCTGCGCATCGGGGCGCGGGTGCAGGTGGCGTTCACCGAGGTCGGGGGCGTGAGCGTGCCGCGCTGGCTGCTGGAGCGGGCGTGAGCGCCGGCTCCGGCCCCGGCCCCGGCTCGGGTGGTGCCGACCCGGGTGGTGCCGACCCGGGTGGTGCCGGCTCGGGCTCCGGCGGGGTCCGGGTCGAGCGGGACAAGGCCACCGGCGTCGCGGTGGTCACCCTCGACCGGCCGGCCCGGCACAACGCCGTGGACCTCGCCATGGCCGCCGAGCTGGCCGCCACCTGGCGGGCGTTCCGCTTCGACGACACCGTCCGGGCGGTGGTCGTGACGGGCGCGGGCGACGCCGCGTTCTGCACCGGCATCGACCGCTCGGTGGAGGTGGCCCAGCCGCCGACCCCGTTCGGCATCGAGGACCCGATGATCGGCATCGGCCCGAAGGCCGCCGGGCTGTGGACCCCGGTGGTCGCCGCCGTGAACGGCATGGCCTGCGGCGGGGCCTTCTACCTGCTGGGCGAGACGGAGTTCGTCGTGGCCTCGACGTCCGCGACCTTCTTCGACCCGCACACGACCTACGGCATGGTGAGCGCCTACGAGGCGGTCTACATGGCCCAGCGGATGCCGTTCGGCGAGGTCGCCCGGATGTCCCTGATGGGCACGGCGGAACGGCTCTCGGCCCGCCGCGCGTACGAGATCGGCCTGGTCTCCGAGCTCACCGAGCCGGGCGCGGAGCTGGCCGCCGCCGTGCGGTGCGCGCAGACCCTGGCCGGGTATCCGGCGACGGCCGTGCAGGGCACCGTACGGGCCCTCTGGTCCGCCAAGGAGGCGGCCAGGGCCGCGGCCCTGGCGCAGGCCCCGCACCTGGTCACGCTGGGCAACCTGGCACCGGAGCGGCAGGCCGAGCTGTTCAGCTCGCGGCGGGCGACGGGCTCGGGGAGCCCGGGTCCGGGGTTCCGGCTCCGCTGACCGGCGTGACGGACAGGACCACGCAGCTGGTGACGTCCCCGGCCCGCGCGGGCTTCGTCATGGGCACGGTGAGCGGCCGGCTGTCGAGGGCGTCGAGGGTGACGGCGACGGTGTTGCGGTCGGTCTCGACGTCGGCCGCGGTGCCCGTGTCGCCCCGGAAGGCGACGGTGACCTCGAACGTCTGCGTCGTGGAGAGCCGCGAGTGGACCTGGACGGTGGAGGCGGTGGCCGGTCCGGCCTTCTTCCCGCCCGGGGTCCGGGTCGTCCCCCGGGAGCCGGCGCAGGTCAGGACGTAGGCGTAGCCCGGCTCGGCGGAGGCGGTGGGGGCGGGGGCAGAAGTACTGCCGCCCTGACCGCTGCTGCTGCCGCTGGTGCCGTCGGTGCCGTCCGTGCCGTCGTAGTCGGTGTCGGAGTGCGTCCCGTTGTGCTTCTTCGAGCTGGAGCAACCGCCGCCGGACCCGCCGTCCTTGTGGACGGAGCCGCCGCCCGAGCCGTGGCCGTGGCCGGAGAACCCGGTCAGACCGAGCACGACGGCGGTGGTCACGGACGCGAACCTGACGCGGCGGCGCAGCATGGCCGAATTCCCTCCCCTGGGCGAACCCGGGGCACGCTACCAGGAGGCGCGGGAACGGGTCCGGAGCCCCCGGCACCGCGCATGCCGGAGGGCCTCCCGGGTAGCCGCGGAGAGGCGGTCCCGGACCCCGTCGGGGTGGGAGTGCGCCGGGTCCCCGGCGGGCGTAGCGTCGGGAACGAGAGCCCGCACCCAGGAGGCCGAGATGGTCCGCAACGTCCTCGGTTCCGTGGTGGGGCTCGTGGGAGCGACGGCCGCCGTCCTCAGCCCCTTCCGTGCCTGGTACGACGGCCGTCTCGGACGCGACTACCGTCTCGGGGAGCTCTTCTCCGCCGAGGGGATCAGCGACGCGCACGCCACCGTGATGTGGTCGCTGTTCCTGCCCTTCGCGTGCGCGGCCGTGCTGACGCTGGTCGCCGTGGTCCTGCGGTCCCGGATCCTGATGGCCCTCGCGGGCGTCGTGGTGCTCGGCTTCACCGTCCTGTGGATGGTCCGGCAGGGCCAGGCCGCGGGCGAACTGGCCGTGGGGAACGGTGCACAGGGCCTCGGCCCGGGCGTCGCGAACGCGCTCGGCGGCGGCCTCTTCCTGCTGATCGGCGCGGCCGTCATGAGCGGCCGGCGGCCCCGGCAGCGGGTCGGCGGCTACGAGGCCGACACCGCCCGCGGCGCCCCGCCGGGCCGCGACACCGCGACCGCCCGCATCCCGCGCGCGTACGACCCCGGCGGCCAGGGCCGGCACCGCGCACCGGACGCCGGGGCCGACCACGGCCCGGCACTCGGCGCACCGCTGCACGAGACCGAACCGGGCCCCGACGCCGCGGACCACGGCCCCCCGCTCGGGCCCCCGTCGCACGGCGGGCCCCCCGGCCCCACGACCGCCCAGGACGACGAACACGGCCCGGCACTCGGCGCACCGCTGCACGAGACGGAACCCCGCCCCGACGGCCCGGACCACGGTCCCCCGCTGGGCCCGCCCTTGAACAGCCCCTGAGGGCTGCGGCTGCCCCGCAACCGGCCCCTGGCCCGACCCGGGACCCCCGCGCCTCCGACGCCCGGCGGCGCTGGATCTTCCAGCCCCGCCGGCGTCGGAGGCGATCACCCCGCCGTACGGGTCCCCGTCCCCTTGGCCGCGTCCAGCGCGTACACGCAGCGGTCCTTGCTGCACGCGTAGACCACGCCCGCCTTGGCGACCGGCGAACCGGTGATCTCGCCGCCGGTGGCGAGCTTCCACCGGAGCTGCCCGCCGGCCGCGTCCAGCGTGTACAGGCAGTGGTCGGCGGAGCCGAAGTGGACGCGCCCCTCGGCCACGGCCGGAGCGCCGGTGATCTCGCCGCCCGCGGCGAAGCGCCACTTCGGCGTGCCCGTGACCGCGTCCAGCGTGTAGAGCGCCGAGCCGGCGCCCAGGTGGATGCTGCCGCCCGCCACGATCACCGGCTCGGCCGACTGGCGCGGCTCGGTCGCGATCCGCCAGCGGTCCTTGCCCGTGGTCGCGTCGAGCGCGTACACCGTGCCCAGGTAGTCGGCCAGGTACACCCCGCCGCCCGTGACCGCCGGCCCCGGCGCGAAGGCCGGCGGCGCCAGGAAGACGGCCGGCGCCTCGAAGTGCCAGCGGACCCGCCCGGTGGCGGTGTCGGCCGCGATGACCCGGGTGCCGGCGGCGATGTACACGTAGCCGTCCGGGGCGGGGGTGACGCGCACCGGGACGTTCCCGCAGGAGGCCGCGTCCCCGACGGGGTACGACCACTGCTCGGCGCCGGTACGGGCGTCCAGCGCGCGCAGCCGCGCGTTCTGCCAGACGTACACCGTGCCGTCGTGGATGACCGGCGCCGCCTCGGGCGTCTCGAAGTCGGTCTGGGCGCCGGAGGTCTCCCACAGCTGCTGGCCGTTCGCGGCCTCCCAGGCCTGTACGCCGCCGCCGCGGGTGGCGGTGACGACCGTGCCCCGGTCGGCCTTGAGGGCGTACACCCAGGCGTCGGTCTGGAGCCGCCACCGCTCGGTGCCGTCCTTGGCGTCCAGCGCGTACAGGGACGGGCCGTCGGAGGCGTGGATCCGGCCGTCCGCCACCTGCATCGCCCAGGCGACCTCGCGGGTCTTGAACTGGCGGCGGCCGCTGGCCACGTCGAGGGCGTGCACCTCGAAGGAGGTGACGTACAGCAGGTCCCCGTCGACGCTGGGCGTGCCCCAGACCTCGTTGGACATCCGGAACCGCCACGGCCGCCAGCGCCCGCTGTCCGGAGCGGGGCCGGGGCGCGGCACGGTGGACGACGCGGCGGCGCCGCCGTCGGCGGCGATGGACAGCGCCGAGGGGGCGGAGGAGGTCGCGGGGGCCGGCGGCGCGTCCACACCGGCCGGCGGGCGGATCCAGCCGGTGGCCGGCCCCGGCTCGGCCACGGCCGAGGCGGCGGCGGCCCGGCCGGCCCGCGGGCCGGGACCGATCGGCACGGGCGCGGCACCCAGGCGGACCGGTTCTCCGGAGGAAGCGGGCAGGGCGGGCCCCGCCGGCACCGGTGCGGCCCCCGGGCCGCGGCCGGCGCCCGGCGGGTGCGGCGGCCGCGGCGGCGTCGCCTGGCCGGTCCGCGGGTCGTTCGCCCAGGCCGGCTCCGGCCGCTCGCGGCGGTGGGTGGCCGGCCCCGCGGCGGGGCCGCCGTGGGGTTCCGGGGCGTTCCGGGCCGGACCGGGCCGGGCCGCGCCCGCCGCGCCCGGCGTGGTGGTCGTACGCCCGGAGGCTCCCGCGCGGCGCTGCTCGATCAGCTCCACCGCCCGGGCCGGCAGCCACGCCGAGGCCGTGCCGCTGTCGTCGCCGGCCGCGAACAGGTGCGGGGCCAGCTGGGCCTGCAGGTCGGCCGGGGTGGGCCGGAGCGTGGCGTCCATCTGCATGCAGGACTCGATGAGCGGCCGCAGCTCCTCGGGCAGCCCCTCCAGGTTCGGGCCCTCGCGCAGCAGCATGAACACCGTCTCGACCGGGTTCGCGCCGTGGAACGGCGGATGGCCGGTGGCGGCGAAGACCAGCGTCGAGCCGAGCGAGAAGACGTCGCTCGCGCCCTTCACGCTGCGCGAGTCCTTCGCCTGCTCGGGCGACATGTAGGCGGGGGTGCCGACCGCGACGTTCGTCATGGTCAGACGGGTGTTGGAGACGCCGCTCGCGATACCGAAGTCGATCACGCGCGGGCCGTCCTCGACGACCAGTACGTTCGACGGCTTCAGGTCGCGGTGGACCAGCCCGGCCCCGTGGATGGACTGCAGCGCCTCGGCGATGCCGGCCGCCAGCCAGCGCACCGCCTGCGCGGGCATCGGCCCGCACTCGTTGACGATCTCCTCCAGGGAGGGCGCGGGCACGTACGCCGTGGCCAGCCACGGGACCGCGGCCCGCGGGTCGGCGTCCACGACCGCGGCGGTGTAGAAGCCGCTGACCGCGCGCGCCGCCTCCACCTCGCGCGTGAAGCGCACCCTGAAGAGCTGGTCCTCGGCGAGCTCGGTGCGCACCGTCTTGATCGCCACGCGCCGTCCGGACGCCGAGCGCGCCAGGTACACCAGACCCATGCCGCCCGCGCCGAGTCTGCCCAGCACCTCGAACGGACCGATCCGTCGCGGGTCGTGCTGCGTCAGCTGCTCCATTACTCGCCTGCCACCTCCCCGTACGGGCCATCGTCCGGACCCGCTCCAAACAGCCCCGTGCAGCGTCTCACCCCGGCCCGCGGCCCGTGGTGTCCGGCCCGGGGAGGTGCTCCCCGACTCCGTCGGTCCTGACTCTGTCGGTCGTCCTGCTCTCTGATTCTGCCGGTCCCGATTCTGTCGGTCCGGGGCCGGATGGGCGAACCCGGGGGCGTCTCGGGGTGTCTCACCGCGTTCCGGACGACTCGGACGGCGTAAGGGGGCCGCGCACGGCCGGTACGGGAGCCCGCCGGACGCCCCCGGAGCGGGCCGGGCGGGGGCCGGAAGAGCGTGGTCCTGGGCGCCCGCCGGCGTCGCTCCGGGGCTCAGACGGCCTCGCTGAGCAGGGCGAACGCCGCGCCCTGGTTGTCCGCGACGACCGCCACCCGCCCGTACGGGGTGTCGAACGGGTCGGCGCTGACCCGGCCGCCGAGCCGGCGGACGGTGGCCACCGAGCGGTCGCAGTCCGGCACCGCGAAATACGCCAGGAAATGCGCCGGCATCGCCTCGGGGAACGCGTCCGTGATCACGCTGCGTCCGACGATCGCCGTGTCGGGCCCCGGTTCGGCGCCCGGCGGCGACCAGGTGCGGTACTCGATGCCCGCGTCGTCCCGGTCCTGGGGCACGTACCCGAAGACCTGGGCGTAGAAGGTGTCCACGGCGTCCCGGTCGCGGGTGTAGAGCTCGGTCCAGCAGTACGAGAACGGCTCGCCGTGGCGTTCGAAGCCGTGGTGCGTGCCGGGCTCCCAGAGGCCGAAGACGGCCCCGCCCGGGTCGGCGGCCAGGGCCACGCTGCCGTACGGGCCCACGGGCATCGGATCCATGATCACCTGGCCGCCCGCGCCGCGGATCCGGGCGGCGGTGGCGCGCGCGTCCTTGGCCGCGAGGTAGACGTTCCACACGGTGGGCATGCGGCCGTCGGGTTTGGGGGCGAGGGCGGCGACGTTGCGGCCCTCGCAGTAGGCCTGGGTGTAGCCGCCGTACTCGGGGCCCGCGCTGTCGCCGAAGGTCCACTCGAAGAGCTCGCCGTAGAACCGCTTGCCCGCCTCGACGTCGGGGAGCGAGGCGTCGACCCAGCAGGGCGTGCCCTCTGCGAATGCGGCCATGGACCGGTCCTTCCCTTGCGCGGGGGTCCCCCCTGCCCGTGCTGTCAAACTAATCGGCCCGCGCCCGTCACGCACCGAGAGCGGACCGCCGCCGGGGTCGCGTTCCGCGGCCGCCGGGGCGGGGTCCGCCACCGCGGGGCGGGCGGCCGGGCCGCGGGCCGCTTGTCCACCAGAGTTGTCCACAGCCTGTTGATAAGACTATTCGGGTGAGCGCGGTCCCGCCCGGTGCGCCGGACCGCCGGCCCCGCCGCCCCCGCCGCCCCGCCGGTCACGCTGCGCGGTCGACCGGAAGCATGGCGGAAACGGGGTCGGTGAGGGGTGGTGGCGAGCAGGCGCCTGGGGCGGCAGCGGGGCGGGAAACCGGCCGGGAACGGGGCCGGAACAGCCCCGGAACAGCCCCGGAACGGGGCCGCGAAGGCCCCGCCGGGAGCCGGTAACCCCATTTGCAGGCGGCCGAATCGCGCGCAGATCACCCCTCGGTAAGCTGACGGCATGACAGGACAAGTGCGCACCGTCGACGGCCGCGTGGCCGGTCGGCGTGGACAGGCGACGCGGCAGAAGCTGCTCGACTGCCTCAGCGAGATGCTCAGCTCCTCGCCGTACCGCGACGTCAAGGTCATCGACGTCGCCCGCAAGGCCGGGACCTCGCCGGCGACCTTCTACCAGTACTTCCCCGACGTCGAGGGCGCGGTACTGGAGATCGCCGAGGAAATGGCCACCGAGGGCGCCCAGTTGACCTCCCTGGTCGAGGGCCGCACCTGGGTCGGCAAGTCCGGCTGGCAGGCGGCCGAGGAACTCGTCGAGGGATTCCTGGACTTCTGGCGCAAGAACGACGCGATCCTGCGCGTGGTCGACCTCGGCGCGGCCGAGGGCGACAAGCGCTTCTACAAGATCCGCATGAAGATCCTGAACTCCGTCACCAACTCCCTCACGGAGTCGATGAAGGAGCTCCAGGCCAAGAACAAGCTCGACAAGGACGTCAGCGCCGCCGCCATGGCCGGCTCGCTCGTCGCGATGCTCGCGGCGGTCGCCTCGCACCAGAAGGGCTTCCAGACCTGGGGCGTCAAGCAGGCGGAGCTCAAGCCGAACCTGGCGCTCCTGGTGCACCTGGGCGTCACCGGCAAGAAGCCGACCAGGTGACCCCGGGCGGCGCCCGGTGAGGCCGGGCGACGCCCACTGACGACCGGGCACCGGACGGCCGCAGCGGGTCTCGGGGGAGATCCCGCGCGGCCGCCGACCCCGGCACATCCTGTCTGCGCGGCGGCGGGCCACTCGGGGGTCCGCCGCCGCGGTGCGCGTACGGGCGGCCACAGCGCGGTCGCGGTCCGTAAGCCGGTCGCGGCGCCCCGCATTCCGTACCGGCCGGCCGCAGCGCCCCGTACCGGCGGCCGCAGCGCCGCCGCGGTCCGTACCGGCGGCCGCAGCGCGGCCGTGGACCGCATACGGGCGGCGGCCAGCGTCGCGCCGCGCGCCCGAGCCCTCAGCGCCGCTCCAGGCGGAAGAGGCGGATCTCCCGCTCGATGCGGGCCTGGTACGTCGCGTACGGCGGCCAGAAGCCCAGTACCGCCCGCCACGCCGCCGCCCGCTCCTCCCCCGTCAGCAGCCGGGCCCGGACCGGGATGTCCTGCCCCTTCCAACTCACCTCCGCGTCGGGGTGTTTGAGCAGGTTGGCGGTCCAGGCGGGGTGCCCGGGGCGGCCGAAGTTGGAGCCGATCAGGATCCACGTGCCGGCACCCTCCTCCGGCATGCACGCCAGCGGCGTCGCCCGCGGCAGGCCGGACCTGGCGCCCTTGGCGGTGAGGATCACCCCGGGCAGCATCCTGGCGCTGAGGATGACCTTGCCGCGGGTGAGCCGGTGGACCGCGCGGTCCATGGCCGGGATGAAGTGCGGGGCGATCCTGGCGAACGTACGGGTCGAGGAGACCTTCTGCATCAGGCGGACACCGGGAGGCATCAGACGGCCACCCTTTCTTCTCCGGAGCCGGCGGGGCCGGCCGTGGGGACCGTGGCGGGGACCGTGGTCGGAACCGTGGCCGGAACCGTGGTCGGAGGCGAGCCGGGAGCCGCGGCGAACAGCCCGGCCCGGTCGGCGGCGTGCGCGCGGAGCCGGTGCACGGGCCCGAAGAGCAGCTCGTCGGCCGCCGCCCGCTTGAAGTACAGGTGCGCGTCGTGCTCCCAGGTGAAGCCGATGCCGCCGTGCAGCTGCACCGCCTCCGACGCGGCCGTGCGCAGCGCCTCCAGCGCCTGCGCGAGGGCGAGGCCGCCCTGTCCCGGGTCCCAGGCCGCGTAGTACGCCGCGGAGCGGGCCGCCTGCACCTGGACGTAGACGTCGGCCAGCCGGTGCTTGACCGCCTGGAACGAGCCGACGGGCCGGCCGAACTGCTCGCGGGTGCGGACGTACTCCACGGTCCTGGCCAGGGCCTGTCCGGCGGCCCCGGCGGCCTCGGCGGCCAGCGCCGCGGCCGCGCCCCGCCCCGTCCCGGCGAGCGCGGCGCACACGTCCGCCTCGTCGTCCGACCCGAGCAGCTCGGCGGGTACGTCGCGCAGCTGGACCCGGCCCTGCGGGCGCGTCTCGTCCAGGGCGGTCTGGCGGGCGCGGACCACGCCGGCGGCGTCGGCCCGTACGAGGAACAGCTGCGCGCGGCCGCGCGCGAAGCCGCCGGTGTGTGCGGCGACGACGAGGAGGTCGGCGCTGTGCCCGTCCAGGACCTGGGCCGCCTCGCCGTACAGCCGCCAGGCCCCGGCGCCGTCCCGCGCCCCGGCGCCGTCCCCCACCGCGGCGCCGTCCCGCGCCCCGGGCCGGTCCGGCTCCCCGCCCCCGGCCTGCTCCGCGGGCGTCGGCCGGGCCTGCACGCCGCCCGCGCGGCCGCCGCCGGCCCAGGCCCCGGGGGCGCTGTCGGCGGTCAGGTCGAGGGCGGTGGACAGGGCCGTGCCCGGCACCACGAGGGCGGCGGTGAGCGCCCCGGCGGCGAGGGCCGGCAGCAGTCGGGCCCGCTGCTCGGTGGTGCCGAGCGCCGCGATCAGCGGGGCGGCCAGCAGGGACGTGGCCAGCAGGGGCGAGGGGGTCAGTGTGCGCCCGGTCTCCTCGCAGGCGAGGACCAGCTCGGTGAGGCCGCAGCCGACCCCGCCGGCCTCCTCGGGCAGCGCGAGCCCGGGCAGTCCGAGCCGGTGGGCGAGCAGCTGCCAGAGCTCGCGGTCGTATCCGGGTGCGGTGCGTACGGCGGCCTTGACCTCGTCCGGGCCGCTGCGTTTGCCCAGCAGTTCCCTCAGCGTGCGCCGGATCTCGTCCTGCTCCGCTGTGAAGGCGGCGTCCATCGGCGGGCTCCTCCCGTATCTGACGGCGCGTCATATTAGGCCGGGCGGGCGGGAATGCCCAGCGTCACGCGACGCCCGACCGGAGCGCCCCGCCGGCGGCGGCCGGCGGGGGCCGGCCGCCACCCCCTTTCGCGCCCGCCACGCCTGACGTACCGTCAGATCCATGTCAGCAGCCACCCTCCACGCCCCCTCCCCGGCCCGGTCCGGCCCCCGCCGCCGGGTCGCGGTCGTCGGCGTCGCGCTCTCCGACTGCGGCCGGGTCGACGAGGCCACCCCGTACGCCCTGCACGCCCAGGCCGCGCGGCGCGCCCTCGCCGACTCCGGCCTCGACCGCTCGGTCATCGACGGCTTCGGCTCGGCCGGCCTGGGCACCCTGGCCCCGGTCGAGGTGGCCGAGTACCTGGGCCTGCGGCCCACCTGGGTGGACTCGACCGGGGTGGGCGGCTCGACGTGGGAGGTGATGGCCGCGCACGCGGCGGAGGCCATCGCCGCCGGCACGGCCAACGCCGTCCTGCTGGTCTACGGCTCCACGGCCCGCGCCGACATCAAGGCCCGGCGGCGCACCTCGAACCTCTCCTTCGGCGCCCGCGGCCCGCTCCAGTTCGAAGTCCCGTACGGCCACACGCTGATCGCCAAGTACGCCATGGCCGCCCGCCGCCACATGCACGAGTACGGCACCACCCTGGAGCAGCTCGCCTCGGTCGCCGTCCAGGCGCGGGCGAACGCCGCCACCAACCCCGACGCGATGTTCCGGACCCCGATCACCGTGGACGAGGTCCTGTCGGGCGAGATGATCGCGGACCCGTTCACGAAGCTGCACTGCTGCATCCGCTCGGACGGCGGCTGCGCGGTGCTGCTGGCCGCCGAGGACCACGTCCCCGACACCGCCAAGGAGCCGGTCTGGATCCTCGGAGCCGGCACCTCGGTGTCCCACACCACCATGTCGGAGTGGCAGGACTTCACCGTCTCCCCCGCCGCCGTGTCGGGGCGGCTCGCCTTCGAGCGGGCGGGGGTGCGGCCGGCCGACGTCGACCTCGCCGAGATCTACGACGCCTTCACGTACATGACCCTCGTGACCCTGGAGGACCTGGGGTTCTGCGCGAAGGGCGAGGGCGGTGCGTTCGTGGAGAAGGGCCGGCTGCTGCGCGACGGCGAGCTGCCGGTGAACACCGACGGCGGCGGGCTGTCCGCCTGCCACCCCGGCATGCGCGGGCTGTTCCTGATCGTGGAGGCCGTCCGCCAACTGCGCGGCGAGGCCGGCGCGGGCCAGGTCCGCAAGGCCGGCGGGCGACTGCCGGAACTGGCCGTCGCCTCGGGCACCGGCGGCTGGTTCTGCTCCTCGGGCACGCTGGTCCTCGGCCGCGGCTGAGGACCGGGCCCGGCCGGGTCGGAACGGGCGTCGGGAAAAGGCGGTTGACCGGCGCGGCCCGGCCGGATTGGGTGCGGGGATGAGCGGGCTGCGCATCACCACACCGACCGGGGACACCGCCCTGGAGCACTGGCGGTACGTGCACAACGAGATCGTCCCCCCGGACGCCCTCTCCCCAGAGCAGGTCCGGGACCGGTCCGTCCGCCACCACCTCGAGGTGGCGTACCTGGGGGACGTACCCGTCGGCTGCACCACCGTCCGGCCGCCGGCCGCCGTCGCCGCGGCCGCCGCGGCGGACGGCCTCGCGCCGCCGGCCCGCCCCACCGCCACGGTCATCGCGCGGGTGCTCCCCGCCCACCGCGGCCGGGGCTTCGGCACCGAGCTCTACGCCCGCGGCCTGGCCACGGCCCGGGAACTGGGCGCCGAGGCCGTCGAGACCGTGGTCCTGGCCTCGAACCCCGAGGGCCTGCGGTTCGCCGGCGCCCGGGGCTTCGTGGAGTTCGACCGGTACGTCCTGCCCGGCGACACCGTCGCGTACGTCGAACTGCGCCTGGCCGGGCTCACGCCCCTCACCCCGCCCGCCGGCTCACCAGCGCCACGATGAAGCAGGCCGAGGAGGCCAGCGAGGCGAGGGCCCGGACGTGGTTGCCCGCCGTCCACACGCGTACGTAGTCCAGCCACGGCTGCACGCTGCCCGGCGCGGCCGGGTCCAGCGCGGCCAGCGCGTCGTTGCGCGGGATGTGGAAGCCCATCGTCCACAGGAACGAGCCGATGAGGTAGAGCAGCGCCCCCGCGAGCATCCAGCCCGCCCCCGGCGCCTTCCAGTGGGTGACGGCGTAGATCCCGGAGGCCAGCGCGAGGGCGGCGGCGCCCATGAACGCACCCAGGAAGGCCGGGTTGATCACCGCGACGTTGATCGACTGCATCGCGGTGATCCCCTCCTTGGGCGAGAGCGCGGAGAGCGCGCTCATCACGCCGGTGGAGAAGGCGTAGAAGACCCCGGCGACGAGCCCGGCGGCCAGGGCGGAGGCGAGGACCAGCGAGAACGAGACCTTGTTTTCCATGTCCCCATCACATCGGGATCTCGGCGCGGAAGACATGCTTCAGACGCTCCGGGGCCTGTTCGTCCGTCTCACGCCCCCGCCGCTCTGCTTCGATGGCCCCATGACGACCACGCCCGAGGACTTCCACGCCGTCCTGCACGCCCTGCGCGTCTGGGACACCGACCTGCCCTCGTTCGACCCGGACTCCGCCCCCGAGGCCCCGCTGCCGCTGTTCCGGGACTGGTTCGCGCACGCGGCCAAGGCCGGCCAGACCGAGCCGCACACCATGGCGCTCGCGACCGCGGACCCCGACGGGCGGCCGGACGTCCGCACCGTGATGCTGCACGAGGCGGACGAGCACGGCTGGCACTTCGCCTCGCACTCGGGCAGCGCGAAGGGCCGGCAGCTCGCCGCCCGCCCCGAGGCCGCTCTCGGGTTCTACTGGCCCGCGGTCGGCCGCCAGGTCCGGGTACGGGGCGAGGTGCACGCGGCCACGCCCCAGGAGAGCCGCGCCGACCTGGCCGTACGCTCGCGGGGCGCGCTCGCGGCCGCCCTGACGGGCCACCAGAGCGAGGTGCTGGGCTCCCGCGAGGAGCTGGCGGCGGCCTCGTCGCAGGCGTGGGAGCGGGCCGGGCGGGAGCCGGACGCCCCGGCGCCGACCTGGACGCTGTACCTACTGCGGCCGCGCGAGGTCGAGTTCTTCCAGGGCGACCCGGAGCGCCGCCACGTCCGGCTCCGCTACCGCCGCGACCCCGCCGACGCGGCCACCTGGGTCCGGGAACTGCTCTGGCCCTAGGGTGCCGGCGCGTCAGGGCCGGGCCCGGCCCTGATCGCCGGAGACCCCCGGCCCGCGCCGCCAGGGGGCGGGGCGGCCCCCGGCGCGCCCACGCCCCTCAGGCCAGGGACCCCTTTGCCGCGGCGTCCGCGGTCCCCGAGGAGGGCCGGAACACCGGGACCGCAGGCGCCTCACCCCCGCCCTCACCCCCACCCCCGCGGCGGAACGCCACCTCCAGGGGCATCCCGATCCGCAGCTCCGCCCCGGGGCAGTCGACGACCTCGGTCATCATCCGCGGCCCCTCCGCGAGGTCCACGACGGCGGCGACGTAGGGCACCCGGCCGCCGAAGGGCGGCAGGTCGTTGCGGTGCACGACGGACCACGTGTAGAGCGTCGCGCGACCGCTCGCCTCCTCCCACCCCGTCTCCTCGCTCCAGCAGTACGGGCAGAACTCGCGCGGGTAGTGGTGGGCCCGCCCGCACCCCCCGCACCGGCGCACCAGCAGCCGCCCCGCCCCGGCGGCCTCCCACCACGGCCGTGTGAAGGCGTCGACCTCCGGCAGGTCGAACCGCGGGCCGGCGGCCCGCGCGGCGGGACCGGGGGACGCGGCGGCGGAGCCGACCGCGGCGGTCGGGGACGTACCGGCCGCGGCGGCCGCAGCTCCCGTAGCCCCCGTAGCCCCCCCAGCCCCCGCAGCTCCCGGCGGCGTACCCGCGGATGCGCCCGCGGCGCTCGTGGAGGCGCTCAAAGGAACAGTCCCATCGCCCGGTCCGCCGACCACACCTGCCAGCTCATCGCGACCAGCGCGACCACCGAGATCAGCGCCATCATCGCGTTCTGCCCCTGCTCGGCCCAGTCGTGGATCATCAGCACCAGGTAGAGCAGGTTCAGCAGCAGCCCGCCCACCAGCGCGACCGGCGTCAGGAGGCCCACCACCAGGCCGAGGCCGACGGCCAGCTCGGCGTACACCACGACGTACGCCATCAGCCTGGGCCGGGGTTGCACGACCTGCGCGAAGCCGGTCCGCACGAGCGGCCAGCGGTGCTTCCCCGCGACGTCCGCCGCCCACGCGATGCCCGTGCCGCGCTCGAACCAGCCCTTCTTGTCCTTGTGCCGCCAGCTCTCCAGCCACCACAGGCCGAGGCCCATCCGCAGGACGGCGACCCACTCCGCCCCGCTCAGCGCGATGCTCCGCACCGGCCCACCACCTCCCTCGCGCTCCCGCACCCCCACCTATCTGACGGTATGTCAGTTCAGCGGATCCCGAGGCCGCCGCACAAGCCCCCCGACACCACCTCGCACACCCGCGCCCTCCCCTTCGGCCACCCGCGACCGCACCCCGACCGCCGCCGCGACCCACCCCGTGATCGATTCGCAACCGATTCCCGGCTTGACCGAGACCCATCAACGCTGCGTGCCGATACGCTCACGGCCCATGCTGGAAAACGCCGACCCCGCCGACCTCGGCGACTGCACCGAGCCCCGCCCCGTCTACGTCATCGGCGCCGGCCCCGGCGGCCTGGCCGCCGCCGCGGCCCTGCGCGCCCGCGGGGTCCGGGCGGTGGTGGTCGAGAAGTCCGGGGAGGTCGGGGCCTCCTGGCGCCGCCACTACGACCGGCTGCACCTGCACACCACCCGCCGCCTGTCGGCCCTCCCGGGCCTCGCGATACCCCGCCGGTTCGGGCGCTGGGTGGGCCGCGACGACGTCGTCCGGTACCTGGAGGGGTACGCCGAGCACCACGACCTGGAGCTGATCACCGGCGTCGAGGTGACCCGGATCGACCCGGCGCCGGACGGACCCGACGGCCCCGGCTGGGTGCTGCACGGCACCGGCGGGCGGGAGCTCGCCGCCACCGCCGTGGTGGTCGCCACCGGCTTCAACCACACCCCGCACCTGCCGGACTGGCCGGGCCGCGGGACGTTCACCGGCACCCTCCGGCACGCGGGCGAGTACCGCAACGCCGAGCCGTACGCGGGCCTCGACGTGCTCGTCGTCGGCACCGGCAACACCGGCGCCGAGATAGCCGTCGACCTGGTCGAGGGCGGCGCGGCGCGGGTGCGGCTGGCGGTGCGCACCGCCCCCCACATCGTGCGCCGCTCGACGCTGGGCTGGCCCGCCCAGCGGACCGGCATCCTGGTCCGCCGGCTGCCGGTGCGGCTCGTGGACCGGCTCGGGGCCTGGGTCGCGAAGGTCTCGGTGCCCGACCTCTCGGAGCACGGGCTGCCGCGCCCGGAGACCGGCCTGTACAGCCGGGTCCGGGAAGGCGCGATCCCGGTGCAGGACGTGGGCCTCATCGACGCGGTGCGCGCCGGGAAGGTCGTACCGGTGGCGGCGGTGGAGTCCTTCGACGGCGCCGAGGTGGTGCTGGCGGACGGCAGCCGGATCACTCCGGACGCGGTGGTCGCGGCCACCGGGTACCGGCGCGGGCTGGAGGGCCTGGTCGGACATCTGGGCGTGCTGGACGAGCGGGGCCGGCCGCGGGCCCACGGGCCGCACCCGGCCGGCGACGCGGCGGCGCCGGGGCTGTACTTCACGGGCTACACGAACCCGATCAGCGGCATGTTCCGCGAGCTGGCCCTGGACGCGGAGCGGATCGCCCGCGCCGTCGCCCGGGCGCGGGCAGCGGCCCGCAAGGCCGAGCGGGCCCGCGACCGGGCGGCGGGCAAGGCCAGCTCCCGCGCCGAGGCCAAGGCCCGCTCCCGCGCCGCGGCCAGGACCGGGCCGCGCGCGGCGGCCGGGTCCGACGTACGGGCGGCCGGGGCCCCCGGGGCCCGTACGGCGCCCCCCGGCGAGGCCCGCCCGGGCGCGGTCGACCCCGCGTAGCGCGGCGCCCGCCGGGAGCCGGCCCGAACCCGCCTGCACACTCCCGCTTCCTGACTGCTCGTCAGTTCAGTAATCTGACAGTAATCTGACTACACGTCAGTAATCGCGACCGCTGCTCCTGCCCGCTCGGCCGGCAGGACGCGGCCGCGTGCAGCCGTACGGCGTCAGTCCTTGGAGCGTCATCGAGCAGGAGCGGGCGGAACGATGCTTGGATCTACTCACGGCACCCTCACCACCGACTTCCGCGCCCGTGTCGAGGCCTGCGGGGAAACCCCCCGCCAGGCCGTCCATTCCACGGCCCCGGCTTCCGCCGGCGCGGCCGCGGACCTGGACGTCAGCGGGCGCCCGCTGCACGCCGACGTGCCCGACCTGGACCGGTTCTTCCGGCCCGGGTCGGTGGCCGTCGTCGGCGCGTCCGACGCCGAGGGCAGACCCAACACCGGCATCACACGGCAGCTGCTCGCCTGGGCCGAGCGGGTGGGCGCGCGCCTGCACCCGGTCCACCCCACCCGCACGACCGTCTTCGGCCTGCCCTGCGTGGCCTCGGTGGCCGACCTGCCCGAGCAGGTCGACCTGGCCGTGCTGCTGGTCGCGGACCCGCTGCCGGTGATCGAGGAGCTGGCCGAGGCCAAGGTGAAGTTCGCGGTCGCCTTCGCCTCGGGCTTCGCCGAGACGGGCGAAGCGGGTGCCCGGGCCCAGGAGCGGCTCGCGGCCGCCGTGCAGCGCTCGGGGCTGCGCCTGCTCGGCCCCAACACCAACCTCAACGCCTTCGAGCGCTTCCGGGACGACCTCGACGGGCCCGCGATCGCCCTCATCACCCAGTCCGGTCACCAGGGCCGGCCCGTCCACGCCCTCCAGGAGCTCGGCATCCGGCTCTCCCACTGGGCCCCGACCGGCAACGAGGCCGACCTGGAGACCGCCGACTTCATCTCGTACTTCGCCGAGCGCCCCGAGGTCGGCGCGATCGCCTGCTACGTCGAGGGCCTCAAGGACGGCCGCTCGTTCCTGCTCGCCGCCGACCGCGCCGCCCGCAACGGCGTACCGGTCGTCGCCGTCAAGGTCGGCCGGACCGAGGCCGGCGCCCGCACGGCCGCCTCGCACACCGGCAAGCTGACGGGGGCGGACACCGTCGTGGACGCGGCGATGCGGCAGTTCGGGGTGATCCGGGTCGACGGGCTGGACGAGCTCCAGGACACCGCCGCGCTGCTCGCACGCGCCCGGCCGCCGCGGGCGGACGGGGTCGTCGTGTACTCCATCTCCGGAGGGACGGGCGCCCACTTCTCCGACCTGGCCACCCAGGCGGGCCTGTCCCTGCCCACCCTCCCGCAGGCCAAGCAGGACGAACTCCACCAGTGGATACCCGAGTTCCTCGACGTCGCGAACCCCGTCGACAACGGCGGCCACCCGGTCGGCGACTGGCGCGGCCGGAAGATCATCGACGCGATCCTGGCCGACCCGTCGGTGGGCGTGCTGATCTGCCCGATCACCGGACCGTTCCCGCCCATGAGCGACAAGCTCGCACAGGACCTCGCCGACGCGGCCGAGGAGACCGACAAGCTGGTCTGCGTGGTGTGGGGGTCGCCGGTCGGGACCGAGGACGCGTACCGCACGACCCTGCTCGGCTCCTCGCGGGTGGCGACGTTCCGCACGTTCGGCAACTGCATCACCGCGGTCAAGGCCTACCTCGACCACCACCGCTTCACGGCCGGGTACCGCTCGCCGTTCGAGGACGCGCCCCGCACCCCCTCCCCCTCGTACCGCAAGGCGCAGGGGCTGATGCGGCCCGGCCAGCAGCTCAGCGAGCACGCGGCCAAGCAGCTGCTGCGGGCGTACGGGATCCGGGTGCCGCGCGAGCAGCTGGTGACCAGCGCGGCCGCGGCGGTCCGGGCCGCGGGGCTGGTCGGGTACCCGGTGGTCATGAAGGCCTCCGGGCCGCAGCTGGCCCACAAGACGGAGCTCGGGCTGGTGAAGGTCGGGCTGACCTCCGCGAGCCAGATCCGGGACGCGTACCGGGAGCTGACGGACATCGCGCGCTACGAGGGCGTCCCGCTGGACGGGATCCTGGTCTGCCAGATGGTGGAACGGGGCGTGGAGATGGTCGTGGGGGTCACCCAGGACCCGCTGTTCGGCCCGACGGTGACCGTGGGGCTGGGCGGGGTGCTGGTGGAGGTGCTCCAGGACGCGGCCGTGCGGGTGCCGCCGTTCGGCGAGCAGCAGGCCCGCGCGATGCTGCGCGAACTGCGCGGGCACGCCCTGCTGGAGGGCGTGCGCGGGGCGCCGCCGGCGGACGTGGACGCGCTGGTCGAGGTGGTGCTGCGGATCCAGCGGATGGCGCTGGAGCTGGGCGGCGAACTGTCGGAGCTGGACATCAACCCCTTGATGGTGCTCCCGCGGGGCCAGGGCGCGGTGGCGCTGGACGCACTCGCGATCTGCCGATGACGAGGCCGGAGGCCGCCATGGACGACGTACGGAACGCCGACGCACCGGGCCCGACGGGGGCCGCCGGGGCCCAGCCGGACCCGGCCCCGAAGGCGGCGGCAGGCCCCGCAGCAGAGGCACCGCCCGCCACGGACGGGCCCGAACCGCCGGACGACGTCCTCCACCGCCTGGAGAACGGCGTCTCGTGGATCACCCTCAACCGCCCCGCCGCCCTCAACGCCCTCACCTGGGACCAGCGCGAGCGGATCATGGCGCTGCTCGCCGAGGCGTCGGCCGACCCCTCCGTCCGGGCCGTCGTGGTGACCGCCACCGGCAAGGGCTTCTGCGCGGGCGCCGACCTGCGCGGCGGCCCCGCGGCCGCCGGCGACCGGGTCGTCGGCGACGTCGCCCGGCTGATCCGACAGGGTGCGCAGCGCTTCGTCACGGCCGTGATGGACTGCGAGAAGCCGGTGATCGCCGCCGTCAACGGCACGGCAGCCGGCATCGGGGCACACCTCGCCCTCGCCTGCGACCTGGTGCTGGCGGCCGAGTCGGCGAAGTTCATCGAGGTGTTCGTACGCCGCGGGCTGGTGCCGGACGGGGCGGGGGCGTACCTGCTGCCCCGGCTGGTGGGCCCGCAGCGGGCGAAGGAGCTGATGTTCTTCGGCGACGCGCTGCCGGCCGCCGACGCGCTGCGGCTGGGACTGGTGAACCGGGTGGTCCCCGACGCCGACCTGGCGGGCCTCGCCCGCACCTGGGCCGAACGGCTCGCGCAGGGCCCGACCCGGGCCCTGGCCCTGACCAAGGCGCTGGTCAACGCCTCCCTGGACACCGACCGCGCGACCGCGCTGGCCGCCGAGGCGGTGGCCCAGGAGCTGAACATGACCACCGCCGACGCCACCGAGGGCGTCGCCAGCTTCAAGGAACGCCGCACCCCCAAGTACCGGGGCCTGTGACGGCGCCGCTCAGACGTCGAGGACGGCGGCCCGTCGCTTCTTGCCCACCACGCCGATCAGCATGCCGGTGTGATAGACGGCCATCCTCACGCGGCGGCCTCGCCGGGGCGCGTCCGGCCGAGGATCGCGTCCACTTCGGACTGCTCCTCGGCGGTCAGCTCGATCTCGTCGCCGGGCCACACCTCGGGGGCGGCCCTGACCTCGGCGTCCACGCGGGCCCCTTCGAAGGTCTCGAAGACCCGCCTTATCCGATCCTGCTCGTCCATCTGCGCCTGCGCCGCGATGACGAGGTAGGTCGACACGTCGAGACCCGCCGCGGCCGCGTACTCCCTGATCCGGGCGCGGACCTCGGACGGCATGCTGATCGACAAGCGCTCGGTCGCCATCACCACAACGTAACACCACGTATTACGCCGCGCCCGCACGCGAGACCCCGCCCCCTCCACACGCGGAAGACGCCCCGGTCGCGGCCCCGCCTCCCTTCCCATCTGACGAGCCGTCAGGTTCAATCGAGCCATGATGGGACACGCAGGGATGGCGGCCACCGTCATCCGATACCTCAGGACCACGGGCGCGCCCACCGCCGCGCCGACCCCCGTCGACCCCCATCCGCGCCCCGAGCTGCGCGCCGTCCGGGACGACGAGCGCGCGCCCATCGGCAGCGGCGAATTCCGGTCCGTGCTGGGCAACTTCGCCAGTGGGGTCACGGTAATCACCGCCCCCGCGGCGGACGGCGACGGGGACGGCCCGGCCGGCTTCGCCTGCCAGTCCTTCGCCTCGCTCTCCCTCGACCCGCCGCTGGTGACGTTCATGGTGGGCCGCACGTCGACCACGTGGCCCCGCATCGCCCGGGCCGGGGTGTTCTGCGTGAACATCCTCGGCGCCGAACAGGGCGGCCTCTGCCGGTCCTTCGCCGTCAGCGGCGCCGACAAGTTCGCCGGCGTCGCGCACACCCCGGCCCCCGTGACGGGGTCGCCCCAACTGGCGGACGTACCCGCCTGGATCGACTGCCGCATCCACGCCGTGCACACCGGCGGCGACCACCTCATCGTCGTGGGCCGCGTGGAGGCCATGGGCGCCGCCCAGGAGGGCGAGCCGCTGCTGTTCCACAAGGGCAGGTTCGGCCGTTTCGCCTCCTGACCGGGTCCACGCTCGGTACCGGCCGACATCCCGACGCCCGTGGGTCCCGTGGTGTGTGGGGGAGGCGCTTGACAGGGGTGGCAGGCTGGTCCGGAGGCAGGCCCGGGCCAGGGGTGGCCGCAGGCCAGGGCGAAGCCC
>NZ_JOGB01000059.1 GCF_000719335.1 Streptomyces sp. NRRL S-87 | reverse complement strand
GACGCGGGGTGGAGCAGCTCGGTAGCTCGCTGGGCTCATAACCCAGAGGTCGCAGGTTCAAATCCTGTCCCCGCTACTGAAGACGAAGGCCCGGATCCTGAAGGATCCGGGCCTTCGTCGTGCCGTACCCGGTCCGCTGTCAGACCGTCGTCGTACGGTCTCTTCTGCCACCGTCCCGGCATCGGTTTGTCACGGTTCGGCACCCGTCATATGCCGTATCCGCGATCTGTCCCCCGTGTGGGGTGAGTTGGGGCATGGTCGTGTTTGACTTGTCTCTCTGTGGGCATGTCGACAAAACGCTGTAGGGACCTCACTGGCTGCGACGTTCCCGGTGTACGCGGGTAGCAGGTGATGCGACGATGGGATTTATGGGGGACAGGTCAACTCTGCTGGAGACAGGGCGGTTTGTGCGGGCGGATTCCGACGAAGTGAAGGCGGTGGACGTGGCGGGCCAGGGGCCTGACGCGCGACCGGCCGACGGCGCACCGACCGGCGCCGCGGCCGAGGCCGCACTGGCCGACGCCGTCAACGAGGCCGTCACGGACGAGGCCGTGTCCGACGCCGAGTTGGAGGCCCGGTACCGCCCCGCCGCCGAGTCCGGCGACCCGGGTGCCATGAGCGTGCTCGGCGCCCTCCTCCTGCGCCGCGGCGACCTCGACGGCGCCGAGCCGTTCCTGCGCGCGGCCACCGGCGAGGGCGACCGCGCCGCCGCCAACAACCTCGGCGTCCTGCTCCTCCAGCGCGGCTACCCCGAGGAAGCGGCCGGCTGGTGGCGGGTCGCCGCCGTCGCCGGCTCGTCCCCCGCCGCGCACGCCCTCGGCCGCCACTACCGCGAGCGCGGCGACGAGCCCGCCGCCGAGTACTGGCTGCGCCAGGCCGCGGAGTCCGGCCACGCCCTCGGCGCGTACGCCCTCGCCGACCTCCTGGAGCACCGCGGCGACGCGGGCGCCGAGCGCTGGCTGCGGGCCGCGGCGGAGCAGGGCCACCGCGAGGCCGCGTACCGCCTGGCCCGACGGCTGCGCGCCAAGCGCCCCACCGAGGCCGAGCAGTGGTTCCGGCAGTCCGCCGCCCGCGGCCACCGCCGGGCCGCCCTCCACCTGGGCTCCCTCCTGGAGGCCCGCGGCGAGCTCAAGGAGGCCGGGCGCTGGTACCTGTCCGCGGCCAAGCAGGGCGAGGCCCGGGCTGCCTGCGCGCTGGGCTTCCTGCTGCGCGACGCCGGCGACGAGGAGGGCGCGGCCACCTGGTGGCTGCGGGCCGCCGAGGACGGCGACGGCAACGCGGCGAACGCCCTGGGCGCACTGCACGCCGCCCGCGGCGAGACCGAGACCGCCGAGCGCTGGTACCGCGCCGCCATGGACGCGGGCGACCACAACGGCGCGTACAACCTCGGGCTGCTCTGCGCCGCCCAGGACCGGGTGCCGCAGGCCGAGCAGTGGTACCGGCGCGCCGCCTACGCGGGCCACCGCGAGGCCGCCAACGCCCTCGCGATCCTGCTGCTCCAGGCCGGCGACGCCGCGGGGGCCGAGCCGTGGTTCTCCAAGGCCGCCGAGGCGGGCAGCGTCGACGCCGCCTTCAACCTGGGCATCCTCTTCGCCAGCCGGGACGAGGACCGCTCTGCCCTGAAGTGGTACGAGCGGGCCGCCGCCGCCGGCCACACCGACGCGGCGCTCCAGGTCGGCATCGCCCTGGTGCGTGACGGCGAGGAGCGGGCCGCCGAGCGCCACCTGCGGTGCGCGGCGGGCGGCGGCAGCGCCGAGGCGGCGTTCCGACTGGCCTCCCTGCTGGAGTCCCTCCAGCCCCCTCCCGGGCCCGTCGGCCTGGGGGAGCGGGCCGAGCGGACCGAGAGCGAGGAGTGGTACGAGCGGGCCGCCGAGCAGGGTCACCGCCGGGCCCAGGTGCGCGTGGGCATGCTCGCGGCCACCCGCGGCGAGCTGGGCAAGGCCGCCCGCTGGTACCGGGAGGCCGCCGAGGCGGGCTCCCGCAACGGAGCCTTCAACCTCGGGCTGCTGCTGGCCCGGGAGGGCAGCGAGCCGGAGGCCGCCCTGTGGTGGACCCGGGCTGCCGTGGCCGGGCACGGCCGGGCCGCGCTGCGGCTCGCGCTGCTGGCGGCGCGGCACGGGGACCTCACCGAGGGGCAGAAGTGGTGCGCCCGGGCCATGGAGCTGGGGCCCGAGTCGGTCGCGGAGCGGGCCGGGAAGCTGCGGGAGGCGCTGGCGGAGGAGGTCAGCGCGTAAGCTCGCTGGGCTCATAACCCAGAGGTCGCAGGTTCAAATCCTGTCCCCGCTACTGAAGACGAAGGCCCGGATCCTCAGGATCCGGGCCTTCGTCGTGTTGTTCGCCGTGTTCGTCGTGTTCGCCCTCTGCCGCGGAGGGAGCGGGGCCCGGGGGCCCCGCGGTTCGGCTCCTCCCTACCGGCAGTTGGGGCACAGGCCCCGGTAGGTGACCTCGACGTCCGAGACGACGAAGCCGAAGCGCTCCGAGTCGGGGAGGTCGGCCAGCGGGTTGCCCGCCGGGTGCACGTCGCGGATCGCGCCGCAGCCGGCGCAGACCAGGTGCTGGTGCGGCCGGTGCGCGTTGGGGTCGTACCGCTTGGCGCGGCGGTCGGTCGAGACCTCCAGGATCTCGCCGAGGGAGACCAGCTCGCCCAGGGTGTTGTAGACCGTGGCGCGGGAGATCTCGGGGAGCCTCTCCACCGCGCGGGCGTGTACTTCGTCGGCCGTCAGGTGCACGTGGTCACCGTCGAGCACCTCGGCCACGACGCGCCGCTGCGCGGTCATGCGCCAGCCGCGTCCGCGGAGCCGTTCCAGCAGGTCACTCATGAACACCAGCCTAACAGCGAGGGTGACCCGGTGTAGATCCCGAACGGTTACGGAATTGGATGGGCACTCGACTTGGATGGCTTCCAGTGTGGGCTGAAATGCGACGGTGGGCCGGAACCCTACCCCAGGACCGGCCCGCCGCCCCGTGCGTCCGGCGTCAGGCCGCCACGGTCCGCCGGGCCGGGGCCCAGCAGCGGATGACGTCGCGGACCGAGACGATGCCCACCGGCCCGCCGTCGGCCAGCACGATCAGGTGCCGGAAACCGCCGTGCGCCATGGCTTCCGCGGCCTCCTGCAGGGTGGCCTCGGGCGTGCAGAACACGACGTTGTTGGTGGTGTGGGCGGAGACGAGTTCGCGGTCGGGGTCGTGCCCCGCGCCCACCGAGTTGAGGATGTCGCGCTCGGTGAGGATGCCGATGCCGCTGGTCTCGGGGTCGAGGACCACCGCCGCGCCGACGCGGCGGCCGGACATCAGGCACGCGGCCTGTCGAAGGGTGTGGGCGGGCCCGAGGGTGAGGATCAGGGTGCTCATGGCGTCGCGGACGAGCATGGAGTCAGCCACCTCCTGGGGTGAGGTCCTCCGCTCGGCGGAGCGCTTAGAGAAGGGATTCACAAGCGCACAAGTGGAGGATTCTCAGATTCCCACGACCACTGAGTGTCATCAAGAGGGCGCACGCGGTCGTTACCGCACGCGGCGTACCGCACGGCGCGCGGGGACGCACGTGTCAGCCGCGGGGGCGCAGGTACCCCAGCATCTGGTCGTGGAGCAGGCCGTTGGACGCCGCCGCGTTGCCGCCGTGCACGCCGTCGACCCCGTCGATGCTGGTGAAGCGGCCGCCGGCCTCCTGCACCACGACCGCGATGGCGGCCATGTCCCACAGGTTCAGCTCCGGCTCCGCGCACAGGTCCAGCGAGCCCTCGGCCACCATCATGTACGGCCAGAAGTCCCCGTACCCGCGCGTGCGCCAGCAGGCCCGGGTCAGGTCCAGGAAGCCCGCCAGCCGGTCCCGCTCCTCCCAGCCGGTCAGCGAGGAGTACGCGAACGAGGCGTCGGCCAGCGAGGCCACCTTCGACACCCCGATCCGGCCCTCCGCGCCCAGCGCGCCACCCGTGAACGCCCCCGCGCCCTCGGACGCCCACCAGCGGCGTCCCAGTGCCGGCGCCGAGACCACGCCGACCACGGGGCGGAACTCGCCGGTCGCGTCCTCCTCCATGAGGGAGATCAGCGTGGCCCACACCGGGACGCCCCGCACGTAGTTCTTGGTCCCGTCGATCGGGTCCACCACCCAGCGCCGGGGGCCCTCGCCGACCAGCCCGTACTCCTCGCCGAGGATCGCGTCGGCCGGCCGGGCCTCCTGGATCAGCCGCCGGACCTCGGCCTCCGTCGCGGTGTCGGCCTCGCTCACCGGCGTCATGTCCGGCTTGGTCTCCACCTTCAGGTCCAGGGCCCGGAAGCGGGCCATCGTGACCTCGTCGGCGGCGTCCGCGAGGCGGTGGGCAAGGCGCAGATCATCGTCATAAGCGGGCATGGCCGAAACAGTATCGGCCCACGATGCGGACGGGCACGCGCCCCGGCGGGTCGCGCCGCGCACCCCCTTGACACCTCCGCCGGGCCCGTCAACCCTGACCGGGAAGGCGTCCCCCGGCCGCGTCGGGGGAGGGGAGGCGAAGATGCCGACGGCTCGGGAAGCCCTGCTGGACGCCGCCGGAGCGGCCCTCGCGATACGGCCCTGGCCCACCGTGCGCATGGTCGAGGTGGCCGCCGCCGCGGGCGTCTCGCGGCAGACGCTCTACAACGAGTTCGGGGGCAAGGAGGGCCTGGCCCGCGCCCTCCTGCGGCGCGAGGCCGACTGGTACCTCGACGGGGTCGACCGGGTGCTGTACGCGGCATCCGGCGGACGCGAGCGGCTGGCGGCGGTCGCCGAGTGGACCGTACGGGCGGCGCGCGCGCACCCGCTGTTGCGGGCCCTGCTGACCGGTTGCTGGGACCCGGCCCTGCCCGCCCCGCGGCCCCACCCGGACCGCCGGTCCTCGGCCGTGCCGGCCCAGCGCAGGGCCGACGCGGGGGTCCCCGGTCCCGCCGACCTGGCCCGCGCGGTACGGGACCGCACCGCGGCCGCCCTCGAACCCGGGGAGGCCGCCCGGCGGCGCAGCGAACTGGCCGTGCGCCTCGCGCTCTCCTACGTGATCGCCCCCGCCGAGGAGGGCGGCGAGGCCCTGCGCGAGCTGCTCGGACTCCCGCCCGGCCCGTCCGCCCCCGCGCCCGACCGGCCGGGCCCGCTCGGCCGGCGCGTCCCGGACCCGCGGCGGTTCAGTGGGCGGAGCCGGAGAGCTGGAGACCGATGACCCCGAGGATCACCAGCGTGATCGAGACGATCTTCAGGGTGGAGACCAGGTCGCCGAGGAAGACCATGCCGTAGATGGCGGTGCCGGCCGCCCCGATCCCGGTCCACACCGCGTACGCGGGCCCGACGTCGAGCTTCTTCAGGGCGAGGGTCAGCAGACCGAAGCTGCCCAGGGCGAAGCTCGCGAACGCGATCGTCGGCCACAGCCGGGTGAAGCCGTGCGAGAGCTTCAGGCAGACGGCGAAGCCGGTTTCCAGGATCCCCGCGACCACGACCAGCAGCCACGCCATGACGCACCTGCCTCCCGCACACTCGGTGACTGCTTCGTCTCACTTGGTGCGATTATGCATTTACCAGACCTCCCGCCCGCCAAACCCCGCAGCGTCACGGAAAGGGCCGGTCAGTCGCCCTCGCGGCGCTCCCGCGTGGCCAGCAGCCGCCGCAGCGAGTACAGCCGCGCCGGGTCCGCACGGCCCTCCTCGACCCACTGGTCCAGCGCGCAGTCCGGCTCGTCGTGGCTGCACGCGCGCGGGCAGCCCTCCGTGCCGTCCACCAGGTCGGGGAAGGCCAGGATGACCCGGGCCGGGTCGACGTGGTGCAGGCCGAAGGAGCGCACGCCCGGGGTGTCGATGACCCAGCCGTCGCCGTCCGGCAGCGGCAGCGCCAGCGCCGACGTGGTGGTGTGCCGGCCGCGTCCGGTCACCTTGTTGACGTGCCCGGTCGCGCGCTGGCGGCCCTTGGCGACCAGGGCGTTGACCAGCGTGGTCTTGCCGACGCCGGAGTGGCCGACGAACGCGGTGACCCGGTCCGTCAGGTGCTCGCGGACCCGGTCGGCGGCGTCCCCGGTCTCCAGCTCGTCCCGGTTGACCACCACGTGGGCCAGGCCCAGCGTGGCGTAGGTGTCGAGGATCTTCTCCGCCGGCGCCAGGTCCGACTTCGTCAGCACCAGCAGCGGCTCCAGGCCGGCGTCGTACGCGGCCACCAGGCAGCGGTCGATCATCCGGGGCCGGGGCTCCGGGTCGGCCAGGGCCGTCACGATCGCCAGCTGGTCGGCGTTGGCGACCACCACGCGCTCGTACGGGTCGTCGTCGTCGGCGGTACGGCGCAGCACGGACTTCCGCTCACCGATCCGCACGATGCGGGCCAGCGTGTCCTTCTTGCCGGACAGGTCCCCGACGAGGGAGACGGTGTCGCCCACGACCGCGGCCTTGCGGCCCAGCTCGCGGGCCTTCATGGCCAGCACCTCGCGGTCCTCGACCAGGCAGGTGAGCCGGCCGCGGTCCACGGTCAGGACGAAGCCGTCGGCCGCGTCCTCGTGCTTGGGCCGGATGTTGGTCCGGGGCCGGTTGCCCTTGGGGTTGGGGCGGGACCGGATGTCGTCCTCGTCGGTGTGCTTGCCGTACCGGCGCATCGCTCAGGCCTCCGAGCCCGCGAGCATGCCGGTCCACATGTTCGGGAAGTCGGGCAGCGTCTTCGCCGTCGTCGCCACGTTCTCGATCTCCACCCCCGGTACGGCCAGGCCGATGATCGCGCCCGCGGTGGCCATCCGGTGGTCGTCGTAGGTGTGGAACACCCCGCCGTGCAGCGCGCGCGGGCGGATGTGCAGGCCGTCGGCGGTCTCGGTCACGTCGCCGCCCAGCTCGTTGATCTCCTTGGTCAGCGCCGCCAGCCGGTCCGTCTCGTGCAGCCGCAGGTGCGCCACGCCCCGCAGGGTCGAGGGGGAATCGGCCAGGGCGGCCACCGCCGCGATGCCCGGGGTCAGCTCGCCCACCTCGCCGAGGTCCACGTCGATGCCGTGGATCCGGCCGGAGCCGGTGAACACCAGGCCCTCGTCCGTGAGCTCGCAGGAACCGCCCATCTCCGTGAAGATGCGGCGCAGCTCGTCACCCGGCTGGGTCGTGCGGCGCGGCCAGTCGCGGACGGTGACCGTACCGCCGGTGATCAGGGCCGCCGCCAGGAACGGCTGGGCGTTCGACAGGTCCGGCTCCACCACCAGGTCGCGGCCGAGCAGGGCGCTCGGCGAGACCCGCCACACGTTCTTCTCGCCGCCGGCCTCGGGGGTGTCGACCTGGGCGCCGGCCGCGCGCAGCATCTCCACCGTCATGCGGATGTGCGGCAGCGACGGCAGCGTGTCGCCCACGTGCCGCACCTCCACGCCCTGGTTGAAGCGCGGCGCCGACAGCAGCAGCGCGGAGACGAACTGGGAGGACGAGGAGGCGTCGATCTCGACGGTGCCGCCCTCCAGGGCGCCCCCGCCGTGCACGGTCAGCGGCAGCGCGCCGCGACCGCCGTCGTCGATCCGGGCGCCCAGCGCGCGCAGTGCCGTGATGACCTGGCCGAGCGGGCGCTCGTACGAGCGGGGGTCGCCGTCGAACCGGACCGGGCCGTCCGCCAGGGCCGCGACCGGAGGCAGGAAGCGCATGACCGTGCCCGCGTTGCCGACGTCCACGGTGGCCGGGCCGTGCAGGCCGGCCGGGATGATCCGCCAGGCCTCGCCGGTGTCCCCCGCACCGCCCGAACTGGAGGAGACCGTCTCCTCGATGCCCACGCCCAGGGCGCGCAGCGCGTCCGACATCAGCTGCGAGTCGCGCGAGCGCAGCGGACGGCGCACCCAGCCCGGCTCCGCGGCCAGCGCGGCCAGCACGAGGGCGCGGTTGGTGACCGATTTGGACCCCGGCACCGTGACGGTGGCACGGACGGGCCCGTCGGCGAGCGGGGCGGGCCAGAGGGCGGGGAGCGCGGGGGTCTGGGTCATGCCCTCACTCTAGATGCTCGGGACCCCGCCCCCTTGCCCGGAACCGGGCCCGTCTCAGGGGTCGGAAGGCCCCCGCCCCGGGCGGGCACCTTCATGATCGAAAGCGCGCTCCCTAGCCCTCGAGCAGCGGGGCCAGCAGCCAGCGCCCGCCGCCGATCAGGGAGCATAGCGAGACCGCGTGGAAGAGGAACAGCCACATTGCCGGGTGCACGTGGGTGAGCCGGGCGAGCTGGTCGGCGTCCGAGTCCGGCGCACCGCCGTGCCGCCGCTTGCGCTGCAGCTCGAACACCGGCCGCACCCCGCCCAGCAGCAGGAACCACACCACCCCGTACGCGAACAGCGCCTGTACCTGCGTCGGAGCCAGCCACGACACCAGCAGGAACGCGCCCCCGGTCAGGACGGTGGTCAGCACCCCGTACGCATTGCGGATCATCACCAGCATCAGGAGCAGCAGCGCGGTCGCCGCCCACAGCAGCAGCGTCACGCGGTGCGCGCCGAGCAGTGCGGCCCCGCCCAGGCCGAGCAGGGACGGGGCGGTGTAGCCGGCGGCGGCGGTCAGGATCATGCCCGGGCCGGACGGGCGGCCGCGGCTGACGGTCAGGCCGCTGGTGTCGGAGTGCAACCGGATCCCGGACAGCCGGCGGCCGGTGAGCACCGCGACCAGGCCGTGCCCGCCCTCGTGCGCGATGGTGATCGCGTTGCGGGATATCCGCCAGGCCGGCCGCGGTACCACGGCGGCCAGCGCGACCAGGCCCGTGGCCACGACCAGCCACGGCTCGGGCGCGGCCTGCAGTCCCGTGACCCGATCCCAGAGCCCGCCCAGTGCGCTGCTGTCCATGATGTGGCCGTCTCCTTGCGGTAGGTCTCGCGTGCCGTGGCAGTGTTGCAGGCATGTGCGGACGGTATGCATCGAGTCGTGGGCCCGAAGAGCTGGTGGAGCGCTTCGGGATCGAGAGGTGGGAGCCCGCGGAGGCACTGGCACCCGACTACAACGTGGCGCCCACCAAGCAGGTGTACGTCGTCCTCGACCGCCCCCTGAAAGACGCGCGGGACCCGCGCCCGGTTCGCCAGCTGCGCGTCCTGCGCTGGGGCCTCGTCCCGTCCTGGGCCGAGAACCCCGACGGCGCCGCCCGGATGATCAACGCGCGGGCCGAGTCGCTCCACGAGAAGCCGTCCTTCCGGAGGCCCTTCGCGCAGCGCCGCTGCATCGTCCCCGCCGACGGCTACTACGAGTGGGTCACCGGCAGCGACGAGCGCGAGCTGGAGGTGGAGGGGAAGCGGAAGCGGCCCCGCAAGCAGCCGTACTTCGTGCTCCCCGCCGACGGCTCGGTCTTCGCGATGGCCGGCATATACGAGTTCTGGCGGGACCGCACGCTGCCCGGCGAGCACCCGCAGGCCTGGTGGGCGACCTGCTCGGTGATCACCACCGACGCCGAGGCCGCCCCGCTGGGCGTGGCCCCGGCCGAGGGGCCGCGGTCCCTGGCCGAGATCCACCCCCGGATGCCCCTCATGCTCACCCCCGACCGCTGGGACGCCTGGCTGGACCCCCGCCGCACCGACACCGACGGGCTGCGCGAACTGCTCGCCCCGCCGCCCGAGGGGCTCATGCGGGCCTACCCGGTGCCGACGGCCGTGTCGAACGTGCGCAACAACGGCCCCGAGTTGATGACCGAGCTCGACGCGCCTGAGCTCGGCACCCTGTGGTGACGGGGCAGGATGGCGCCATGACGCGCACCCGCACGCAATCCGTCGAGACGCCCGCGGGCGAGGCCCGGATCACCTGGCACACCGCCGCGGACGCCCGCCTGGTGCTGGCCGTGGGCCACGGCGCCGGCGGCGGCATCGAGGCCCGCGACCTCCAGGCCCTCGCCGCGGCGCTGCCCGGCCGCGGCGTGACCGTGGCGCTGGTCGAGCAGCCCTGGAGGGTCGCCGGAAAGAAGGTCGCGTCCGCGCCCAAGGTCCTCGATCAGGGGTGGCGGGGTCTGTGGCCCGCGCTGGCCGCGCCCGGCCTTCCCGTGGTCGCGGGCGGCCGCAGCGCCGGGGCCCGGGTGGCCTGCCGCACCGGCCGGGAGCTCGGGGCGCTGGCCGTCCTCGCGCTGGCCTTCCCCCTGCACCCGCCCGGCAAGCCGGAGAAGTCCCGGGCCGAGGAGCTGACGGAGGCCGGTCTGCCCACCCTCGTCGTCCAGGGCGGCCGGGACGCCTTCGGCCGGCCCGAGGAGTTCCCGGAAGGCGGGTTCTCCCTGGTGGAGGTACCTTTTGGGGACCACGGGTTCGCCGTGCCCAAGAGGGCGGACATCGGTCAGGACGAGGCGCTGGAGCTCATCGCCGGGGCCGTCGGGGACTGGCTGGAGAAGCTGCCCGGCTGATTGCGGAGGCCGCGGTTCCATTCCCGTCGGCGGTGTGGTGACGGACACCCGCCCGCGCCGCCCGGCCTGGGAATGCGCCGACCGGCCCCTCTGTTGTGCCAGACGTCGGTAAACGTACGCACGCACGCCAGAGGAGAGGGACCGCATGGGTTCGACCATCTGCCCGAACCGTCCGCAGGCCGCCGACCTGGAGTGGACGGTGCTGCCGGGGCCCAAGCGCGCCCCTGCTCGGGCGGCGGACGGCCAGGATGGTCGACTATTCTCCGATTCGAGCGGGTCCGCCCACGGCCTCGCCCCGGTGTTGGAGGAGGTGGGTCCTGTCTCTGGGACCGACGACGGCCACGTGGAGGAGACGACCGCCGAGCGCAATGCGCGCTTCGAGCGGGACGCACTCGGTTACCTCGACCAGATGTACTCGGCCGCGCTGCGCATGACGCGCAATCCGGCCGACGCCGAGGACCTCGTGCAGGAGACGTACGCGAAGGCGTACGCGTCCTTCCACCAGTTCCGCGAGGGCACCAACCTGAAGGCGTGGCTGTACCGCATCCTGACCAACACCTTCATCAACTCCTACCGCAAGAAGCAGCGGGAGCCGCAGCGCAGCGCGGCCGAGGAGATCGAGGACTGGCAGCTGGCCCGGGCCGAGTCGCACATGTCGACCGGTCTGCGCTCCGCCGAGTCGCAGGCGCTCGACCACCTGCCCGATTCGGATGTCAAGGAAGCGCTCCAGGCCATTCCCGAGGAGTTCCGCATCGCCGTCTATCTGGCCGACGTCGAGGGCTTTGCGTACAAGGAGATCGCGGACATCATGGGTACACCCATCGGTACGGTCATGTCGCGACTGCACCGTGGCCGCCGCCAACTCCGTGGAATGCTCGAGGACTACGCCCGTGAGCGCGGGCTGGTCCCGGCTGGCGCCGGAGAGTCGAACGATCGGAAAGGCTCGGGCTCATGAGCTGCGGAGAGCCGCACGAGACGGACTGCTCTGAGGTCCTGGACCACCTTTATGAGTTCCTCGACCACGAGATGCCGGACAGCGACTGCACGAAGTTCGAGACCCACTTCGGGGAGTGCAACCCCTGCCTCGAGAAGTACGGGCTCGAGCAGGCCGTGAAGAAGCTGGTGAAGCGCTGCTGCGGGTCGGACGACGTCCCGACCGACCTGCGCCAGAAGGTCATGGGCAGGATCGAGCTGATCCGCTCCGGCCAGGCCGTCCCCGAGCAGGACGTCAGCGCTCCGCCCGCCACCGGCTGAGTTCCGCCGATTCACCCGGACGGCCGCCCCGAACGCATCACTTCGTTCACCCGAAGGTGCTAATCCGGGGCTACCCGGACGGCGCAATACGAAAATGGGGCCCGGCAGCGACCGGGCCCCACCTATTCTCCCCAATCGGTGCCGCCGCACCGATTCGGTACCGGGTTTCTCCCGGGTGCACGGGGAGGAGAGCGCCATGCGGGCACTTCCGCCGGGGGCGCGCGTCCTCATTCTGTGCGCCCTGTCCGGCGCGGCCCTCTGCGCCGCCCCCGCACTGACCGCCGCCGGTACGCCCTGGCCGGCCGTCGCGGTCCTCGCCGCCCTCTACCTCTGCGTGGAACTGGTCCGTGCCTGCCGGGCCTTCGACGCCCGCGTCCCCCAGGGCCTGGGCGCCTTCCTGCCCGTCGTCCTGGCCGCCGTCTTCCTGCTGCCCCCGGCCGCCGCCGCGCTCGTCGCGGTCCCCGGCGCGCTCGCCGGGCGCGTCGAGCAGCGGCCCGCCGGGGTCCGGCGCGGGTGGCACGCGGCCCAGCAGGCCCTGGCCGCCTGGGCCGCCGGGCACACGTACGCCGTCCTGCGCGGGCCGGCGGCGCTCGGCGGCGCCGACCCCGGCCAGGGGCCGCACTTCCCGTACGTGCTGCTGCCCGCCGCCGTCGCGGCGGCCGCCTTCTGCCTCGTGCTCACCGCCCTCGACGGTCTGGTCCTCGCCGCGGCCGAGCGGCGGCCGGTCCGGGCCGCCTGGCGCGGGCTGGTGTTCCGGGCCCTCGTGCCCTTCTGGGTGCACGGGCTGGCCGGGCTGATGATGGCCGTGCTGTGGCACAGCCCCTACGGGGCGCCCGCCGCCCTGCTCGTCCTGCTGCCCATGTACATCTCCTGCTGGGTGTTCGCCCAGTACCAGCAGGAGCGGGCCGCCCACCAGGCCACGATCCGCGCCCTCGTCCAGGCCGTGGACATCAAGGACCGCTACACCCGCGGCCACAGCGAGCGCGTCGGCCAGGCCTCCGCGATGATCGCCCGCGAGCTGGGCATGCCGGAAGAGCGGCTGGAGGTGGTCCGGTTCGCCGGGATCCTGCACGACGTCGGCAAGCTCGGGGTGCCGACCCGGCTGCTGCGCAAGGACGGGCCGCTGACCGCCGACGAGCGCCGCGTCATCGAGCTGCACCCCGAGTACGGGCACGAGATGGTACGCGGCATCGGCTTCCTCGGCGAGGCCCGGGCGGCGATCCTGCACCACCACGAGCGGGTGGACGGCTCCGGCTACCCCTACGGGCTGACCGGGGACCAGATCCCGGAGCTGGCCCGGGTGGTGGCGGTGGCCGACGCCTTCGACGCGATGACCTCCACCCGCTGCTACAGCCGGGCCCGGCCCGTGGCGACCGCCGTGGCGGAGCTGCGGCGGTGCGCGGGGGCGCACTTCGACCCGGCGATGGTGGGCGCTCTGGTGCGGGCGGTCGAGCGGGAGGGGTGGAACCCCGCGGTCACCTCGGACGAGGACACCGTGTCGGTGGCCGCACCGCGGGCGGCGGACGGACCGCGGCCGGCGGACGGTCCGCGGGCCGGGGATGGGCCGCGGGCGGCGGAGGGGCCGGTCGCGGCGGACGGGCCGGTCGCCGGGCCCGGTACCGCCACCACGCCCGGCGGGCTGGTGCCCGGCCAGGGCGGCAGCGGCGCCGGGGCGCGGGCAGCGGGCGCCCCGCGGCGGCGGCCCGGCGAGGGCCGGTGACGCCCGCGGTGCCCGGCGGCGACGGCCCCGGGCCCTGTCGCGGCGGGACGGCGGCGGTGGCGCTGGTCCGCGGCGCGGCCGCGGCCCTCACCGCGCTCGCCCTCGGCTGGACGCTCTGGCACGGGGTCGTCGAACCCGCCACCGCCCTGGCCTTCGGCGTCCTGATCACCGTCGGCGAGCTGGCCCGCAGGGAGGCCCCCGAGGCCGCCGGCCACGCCCTGGCGGGCGGCCGCCAGCCCGCGCCGCTCGGCTCCGCGGGAGCGCTCGCCTACGCCCTGCTCGGCCAGAACGCCGGCCGCCCCACCCACCACGGCGTGCTCCAGATCGTGGCCGTCGTGGTGGCCGCGGCGCTCGTCGGCGTGGTCCCGCACGTGGCGACGGGCCGCGCACCCGCCCTCGACCACGTGGCCCGGCGCGTGCTCACCGTGGCCTTCGCCGCCGCCTGCTTCCAGCCCCTCTACAACTCCGGCCGCCTGGACCGGTGGCTCGGCCAGAGCCCGTACCTCGTCGGCTACCTGGTCGCCCTGCTCGGGCTCACCGCCCTGTGCGACGCGGTGCTCGCCGCCGCGCTGGCCGCGGCCCGGACCGGCTGGCCGTACGGGCCCCTGCTGCGCGACGAGCTGCGCGCCCTGCGCGGCATCGGCTCGGCGATCTGCGCCAGCGGGGTGGTGATGGCCCTCGGCACCGCGGTGGTCGGCCCGTGGGCCCTGCCGGTGTTCAGCGTGCCCCTGCTGCTGACCCAGCTGTCCTTCCGCCGCATCTGGGCCGTCCGCACCACGTACCGGCAGACCATCACCTCCCTCGCCCGGGCCACCGAGATCGCCGGCTACACGCGGCAGGGGCACGCCCGCCGGGTGGCCGCCCTCAGCTGCGCCGTCGGCCGCGAGCTGGGCCTGACCGAGCGGGACCTGACCGTGCTGGAGTACGCGGCCCTCATGCACGACATCGGCCAGCTCTCCCTCGTCGACCCGGTCCCCAGCGGCGCCACGGCCCCGCTCCCCGCCCCCGAGCGGCAGCGGATCGCCCGGCTGGGCGGCGAGGTGGCCCGGCAGACGGGGGTGCCCGCGGAGGTGGCCGTCGTGGTGGAGCGGCAGGCCGATCCGTACCGCCAGCAGCCCGTGGCCGCCCGGATCGTCCGGGCCGTCAACGCGTACGACGACCTGGTCGGCGGGGCGCGGCACCCCGGTGGCTCGCTGGCGGCATTGGAGCAGCTGCGGCTGGGTACCGGCCACGAGTACGAGCCACGGGTCGTGGAGTGCCTCGCCCGGGTCCTCCAGCGTGGCGGCGGGCGGCCCGCGGGGGCCGCTGCGGGGGCCGGAGTCACGGCCTATCCCGGGGGGTAACCCATGGGTAATGAGCGGCCGTCCGAGTGGGCATGGTTGGATGCGAAGTGAGAGTGTCCGCAAGGCTGCACCGTAGACCCCCAGCCACCGCTGGGGCGCCCCCAGGCAGGCGGGAATCGTGAGGATCTTCGGAAAGGTAAGGCACCGGCCCTCCGCCTCGTGGCGGCAGGCCACCGACCGTGCGTTCACGCTGATCGGCGACGGTCGGTACGAGGACGCCGGCGCGCTGCTGACCCGTGCCGCGGACCTCGAACCCTGGCTGTCGGAGTCGTGGTTCAACCTGGCCCTGCTGCACAAGTTCCGGCACGACTGGGAGCAGGCGCGGGCCGCCGGCTTGCGCGCGGTGGCCCTGCTGGACCGCGAGACGGGCGCCCCCGACTGGTGGAACGTGGGCATCGCCGCCACCGCCCTGCAGGACTGGCCGCTGGCCCGGCGGGCCTGGCAGGCGTACGGGCTGAAGGTGCCCGGCGACCCGCGCGGCGGGTCCGGGACGGGCGAGCCGGTGGGCATGGAGCTGGGCAGCGCGGCGGTCCGGCTGTCGCCCGAGGGCGAGGCCGAGGTCGTGTGGGGGCGCAGGCTCGATCCGGCCCGGATCGAGGTCCTCTCGATCCCGCTGCCGTCGTCCGGGCGGCGCTGGGGCGAGGTCGTCCTGCACGACGGGGTGCCGCACGGCGAGCGGGTGACCGCGGCCGGTCCCTCGTACCCCGTCTTCGACGAGATCGAGCTGTGGGCGCCCTCGCCGGTGCCGACGTGGGTGGTGCTGCTGGAGGCCGCCACCGAGGCGGACCGGGACGCGCTGGAGCAGCTGGCCTCGGACGCCGGGTTCGCCGCGGAGGACTGGTCCTCGTCGGTGCGGCTGCTGTGCCGGACCTGCTCGGAGAGCGCCATGCCGAGCGGTGAGGGCGACGGGGAGCACGTCGACCCGCACGACCACAGCGAGCCGGGCCACCCGGGCCCGCTGGGGCACCGCACGGCCGGCTCGGGCTCCCTGTGGGTGCCGGAGCGCGAGTGCGGCATCGCCGCGCCCGCGGGGCTGGTGCGGGGGCTGCTGGACGGCTGGGTGGCGGACAGCCCGGACACCCGGGAATGGCGCGACCTCGAAGAGGTGTGTTGACGCCTGCCCGTAGGCTGTACGGGTACACACGGTGACTCGAGGAAGGCGTACGGCGGACATGGCGCAGCAGGACACGGAGCAGCTCGACGGCGAGGTCAACGACGGGTACGTCGTGGACACCGAGGACTGCGAGGCGCGCGAGGCGGCCTACCGCGAGCGGGGCACGGCCCGCCCGATCACCGTCGTGGGCAACCCCGTCCTGCACCGCGAGTGCAAGGACGTCACCGAGTTCGGCCCCGAGCTCGCCGCGCTGATCGACGACATGTTCGCCAGCCAGCGGGCCGCCGAGGGCGTGGGGCTGGCCGCGAACCAGATCGGCGTGGACCAGAAGGTCTTCGTCTACGACTGCCCGGACGACGAGGGCGTGCGCCACGTCGGCGTCGTGGTCAACCCCAAGCTGGTGGACCTGCCCGCCGACCGCCGCGTCCTGGACGACTCCAACGAGGGCTGCCTGTCCGTCCCGACCGCGTACGCGGCCCTGGCCCGCCCCGACTACGCCGAGGTGACCGGCCAGGACGCCCAGGGCAACCCGATCAAGGTGCGTGGCACCGGCTACTTCGCCCGCTGCCTCCAGCACGAGACCGACCACCTGTACGGCTACCTGTACATCGACCGGCTCTCCAAGCGCGACCGCAAGGACGCCCTGCGCCAGATGGAAGAGGGCACGCCGCGCTACGAGACCGTCCCGAACGCGTAGTGCCCGTCACCGGGTTCGGACACTAGGCGGCCCGCGGGCCGCGGAAGGTCCTGCGGAACGCGTTGGGCGTGGTGCCCAGGGCGCGCAGGAAGTGGTGGCGCAGTGCGGCGGCGGTGCCGAACCCGGACCGTCCGGCGATCGCGTCCACCGTCTCGTCCGTCGACTCCAGCAACTCCTGTGCCAGCAGCACCCGCTGGCGCAGGACCCACTGGTAGGGCGTGGTGCCCGTCTCCTGCAGGAACCGGCGGGCGAAGGTGCGCGGCGACATGTGCGCCCGCTCGGCCAGCTGCTCGACGGTGATGTCCTCGGCGAGGTGCCGGTTCATCCAGTCCAGGACCTCACCCACCGTGTCGCAGGAGCTGCGGGGCAGCGGCCGCTGGATGTACTGCGCCTGGCCGCCGTCCCGGTGCGGCGGCACGACCATGCGCCGGGCGATGGTGTTGGCCACCTCCGCACCGTGCTCCTGGCGCACCACGTGCAGGCACGCGTCGATGCCGGAGGCGGTGCCGGCAGCGGTGATCACCGGGCCCTCGTCCACGTACAGCACGTCGGGGTCCACCCGGGCCCGCGGGTACTTCTCCCGCAGCGCGGCGGAGTGCATCCAGTGGGTGGTGCACCGGCGGCCGTCGAGCAGTCCGGCCGCCCCCAGGACGAAGGCGCCGCTGCACACGCTGAGCACGCGCGCGCCCCGGTCCACGGCGGCCCGGAGCGCGGCCAGCAGGGGCTCGGGGTAGTCCCGTACGGCTGCCTGCCGGTCGGCGGGCAGGCAGATCAGGTGGGCCTCGGCGAGCCGCTCGACGCCGTGGTGGGTGCTGATCGTGAACAGCCGGTCACCGCTGGAGACCTCCGGCTCCTCCACGCCGCAGACCGCGAAATCGTAGACGGGCAGGCCCATCTCGCTGCGGTCGATCCCGAAGACCTCGCAGAAGATGCCGAGTTCGAAGGGGGCGACTCCGTTGACCAGGGCGACGGCCACGTTGTTCAGCATGCCCCCAGTGTGGCAGTAATTCGTTGCCTTGCGACAGTCCTGCCACTGTCGGGATTCCGTCGCCCTCGCGACAGTGGACCCATGAACGCAATCCTGAACGCCCTTGCCGTCCTCTCCGTCGCGGTCCTGCTGGCCGGGCCCGCCGTGTACGGCGCCCTGCGCGAACGCCGGACCGACCGGCAGCTGCGCGGGGCGGCTGCCGGTCGGCCCGGCGTGGCGGTGGGGCGGGGTGCGTCCCGTCCGGCTCAGAAGTCCTCGTCGAGGTCGACCGTGCCCTCGACGGCGACCTGGTAGGCCGAGGGGCGGCGCTCGAAGAAGTTGGTCAGCTCCTGGACGCCCTGGAGCTCCATGAAGGAGAAGGGGTTCTCGGAGCCGTAGACCGGGGCGAAGCCGAGGCGGACCAGGCGCTGGTCGGCCACGCACTGCAGGTACTCGCGCATCGACTCGGTGTTCATGCCCGGCAGGCCGTCGCCGCACAGGTCCCGGCCGAACTGCAGCTCCGCCTCGACGGCCTCCTTCAGCATGTCGGTGACCTGCTGCTGGAGCGCCTCGTCGAAGAGCTCGGGCTCCTCCTTGCGGACGGTGTCCACGACCTCGAACGCGAAGTTCATGTGCATGGTCTCGTCCCGGAACACCCAGTTGGTGCCCGTGGCCAGGCCGTGCAGCAGGCCGCGGCTGCGGAACCAGTACACGTAGGCGAAGGCGCCGTAGAAGAAGAGGCCCTCGATGCACGCGGCGAAGCAGATCAGGTTCAGCAGGAAGCGGCGGCGGTCGGCGGCCGTCTCCAGCTGGTCGATCTTCTCGACCGAGTCCATCCACTTGAAGCAGAACTGCGCCTTCTCGCGGATGGACGGGATGTTCTCCACCGCCGCGAAGGCCGCCGACCGGTCCTCGGGATCGGGCAGGTAGGTGTCCAGCAGCGTCAGGTAGAACTGGACGTGCACGGCCTCCTCGAAGAGCTGGCGCGACAGGTACAGGCGCGCCTCCGGGGAGTTGATGTGCTTGTACAGCGTCAGCACCAGGTTGTTCGCCACGATCGAGTCGCCGGTCGCGAAGAACGCCACCAGGCGGCCGATCATGTGCTGCTCGGCCGGGGTGAGCTTGGCGAGGTCGGCCACGTCGGAGTGGAGGTCGACCTCCTCCACCGTCCACGTGTTCTTGATGGCGTCCCGGTAGCGCTCGTAGAAGTCCGGGTAGCGCATCGGGCGCAGGGTCAGCTCGAAGCCCGGGTCGAGAAGGTTCTGCTTACGGGTGGTGGTCATTACTGGCAGGCCTCGCAGGACTCGGGGTTCTCAAGGGAGCAGGCCAGCGCCTCGGCGTCGAGCGCCTGGGGGAGCTGGGCGGGGGAGGCTGCGGCCGGGACGGCGGCAGCGGCCGACGCGGCGCGGGCGATCTTCGTCGCCGGGCGCGAGCGCAGGTAGTACGTGGTCTTCAGGCCCTGCTTCCACGCGTACGCGTACATCGAGCTGAGCTTGCCGATGGTGGGCGTCTCCAGGAACAGGTTCAGCGACTGGCTCTGGTCGAGGAACGGGGTACGGGCCGCCGCCATGTCGATCAGGCCGCGCTGCGGGATCTCCCACGCGGTGCGGTACAGCTCGCGCACCTCGGCCGGGATCCAGCCGAAGCCCTGCACCGAGCCGGAGGAGTCGCGCAGCGCCTCGCGGGTCTGGGCGTCCCACACGCCGAGCTTCTTGAGGTCCTCGACCAGGTAGCCGTTCACCTGGAGGAACTCGCCGCTGAGGGTCTCGCGCTTGAAGAGGTTGGAGACCTGCGGCTCGATGCACTCGTACACGCCCGCGATCGAGGCGATGGTCGCGGTCGGGGCGATCGCGAGGAGCAGCGAGTTGCGCATGCCGCTCTTGGCGACGCGGGCGCGCAGCGCCGCCCAGCGCTCCGGCCAGGACAGCTCGGTGTCGAAGTGGTCCGGGTGCAGCACGCCCTGGGCGGTGCGGGTCTCGGCCCAGGCCGGCAGCGGGCCGCTGCGCTCGGCGAGGTCGCAGGAGGCCTCGTACGCGGCCAGCATGATGCGCTCGGCGATCTTCGTGGACAGCGCCCTGGCCCCGGCCGAGTCGAAGGGCAGCCGCAGCTTGAAGAACACGTCCTGCAGGCCCATCGCGCCCAGACCCACCGGACGCCACTTGGAGTTGGAGCGGCCGGCCTCCTCGGTCGGGTAGAAGTTGATGTCCACGACGCGGTCGAGGAAGGTCACGGCGGTGCGGACGGTCTCGTCCAGCCGCTCCCAGTCCATGTCGTCGCCGGCCACGAAGGCGCCGAGGTTGACCGAGCCGAGGTTGCACACCGCGGTCTCGTCGTCGTTGGTGACCTCGATGATCTCGGTGCAGAGGTTCGAGGAGTGCACCACGCGGCCCGGCAGGGCGGTCTGGTTCGCGGTGCGGTTGGAGGCGTCCTTGAACGTCATCCAGCCGTTGCCGGTCTGCGCGAGGGTGCGCATCATGCGGCCGTACAGGTCCCGGGCCGGCATGGTCTTGCGGGCCAGGCCGGCCGCCTCGGCCTTGCGGTAGGCGGCGTCGAACTCGTCGCCGTACAGGTCGACCAGCTCGGGCACGTCCGAGGGGGAGAACAGCGACCAGTCCTCGTCGGAGTTCACGCGGCGCATGAACTCGTCCGGGATCCAGTGGGCGAGGTTGAGGTTGTGGGTGCGCCGGGCGTCCTCGCCGGTGTTGTCGCGCAGCTCCAGGAACTCCTCGATGTCCGCGTGCCAGGTCTCCAGGTAGACGGCGGCGGCGCCCTTGCGGCGGCCGCCCTGGTTCACGGCGGCGACGGAGGCGTCGAGGGTCTTCAGGAACGGCACGATGCCGTTGGAGTGGCCGTTGGTGCCGCGGATCAGCGAACCGCGGGCGCGGATGCGGGAGTACGACAGGCCGATGCCGCCGGCGTGCTTCGACAGGCGGGCGACCTGGTGGTAGCGGCCGTAGATCGAGTCCAGCTCGTCCAGCGGGGAGTCCAGCAAGTAGCAGGAGGACATCTGCGGGTGCCGCGTACCGGAGTTGAACAGCGTCGGGGAGGACGGCAGGTAGTCCAGCCGGCTCATCAGGCCGTAGAGGGAGCCGACCTCCTCGACGGCGCGCACGCTGTCGTCCTCGGCCAGGCCGCAGGCCACGCGCAGCATGAAGTGCTGCGGGGTCTCGACGACCTGGCGGGTGATCGGGTGGCGCAGCAGGTAGCGGCTGTGCAGGGTGCGCAGGCCGAAGAAGCCGAACCGGTCGTCGGCGCCCGCCGCCAGGGCCGCGTCGACCAGCGCGTCCAGGCGGACCGCGTGGGTGCGGACGAACTCGGCGGTGCGGTCGGCGATCAGGCCCTCGCGGTGGCCGACCTCGACGGAGGCGGAGAAGGAGACCGCGCCCTGGCCGGCCGCCTCGTCGGCGATGGCGAGGGTCAGGAGCCGGGCGGCGAGCTTGGAGTACGCCGGGTCCTCGGAGATGAGCCCCGCGGCCGCCTCGGTGGCCAGCCCGCGCAGTTCGGCCTCGTCCGAGGTGGCGCTGCGGCCGCGCAGCGCGGCGGCGGCGACCCGGCCGGGGTCGGTGTCGGGGAGGTCCGAGGTGAGCTCCGTGAGGGTGCGCAGCAGCGCGGCTCCGGGGCCCTGGGGCTCCTGGGACGGGTCGGACTCGGCGCGCGGCGCGGCGGGCGCGATGGTCACGGTGGGGGCTCTCCCTCGCTCGGCTCCGGGGCCGGCGCGGGCGCGGGGAGGCGCATGCGGGCGTGGCGGGTTACGCGTGCTCCGCATGGCGTCCACCGGCCCAACCGCGGGGCCCGGACGTGGTCGGCTCCGGTTCGGCTGAACCGTGAGCGCCGTCGGCAGGTCCTCGGACTTGGTGGTGCGCGGATGCGTGCACTTCATACCGTTGCGGGACAGTTCCGGATTCGCACCGGATTCCCCTGCGGCGACAGCGAGGACGAGCATACATGTGGGGGCGCCTGCTCGTGTGACCCCCTAGATGTTGTGTCGCCGACGACACGGAGTCCCGGTGTGGTGCCTCTCCGCTATCAGGGTGCGGCGACGTAATGCGAAACGTATTACGATGGTCGCATGACGCCCAAGACGATCAGCTTCCGTCCGGACGCGGAGACCCACCGCGAACTCGAGACCCTGGCCGCCTCGCGCGACATCACCGCCTCGGACGCCATAAGACTCGCCATCCACGAGGCGTACGTGCGCGACCAGTACCGCCAGGCTGCGGCCGAGCTGGACCAATGGCGTAACGACCCCGCGTACCTCGCAGAGATCGCAGAAGTGCGGGAGGAGCTGAACGACCTCAGTGCGTGGTGACATCTACCGGATCCGGTCCCGCAAGGATGCGGTGGGTCATGAGCCGCGCGGCCCGCGCTACGCGGTGGTGCTGCAGACCGGGGCCGTGAACACCTCCACCCTGATCGTGGCGCCGACGTCCACCAGCGCCGCCCCGGGCCTGCTGCACCCCAAGCTGGACATGGACATGGACATGGACATGGACGGGACGGCGACGGTCGTGCTCGTCGAGCAGATGACGGCCGTGGACCCCGGGCGTCTCGGCGAGTTCGCGGGCCGGGTCGACCCGGAGGAGTGGACCGATATCGAGCACGCCGTGAAGCTGGTGCTCGGTCTGCTCTGAGACGGCCTACAACTCCAGCCCGTACGTCAGGAGCCCGAGGCCGGGGACGGGGGACCAGTCGCGTTCGGGGGAGCGGACGAAGCCGAGGCGCTCGTAGAGGCGCTGGGCGCCCTGCATGGCGGGCTGGGTGGACATCACCAGGCGGGTCACGCCCTCGATCGCCCGGGCGCGGTCGATGCAGGCGCGGACCAGGGCCTCGCCGGCGCCCCGGCCGCGGCCCTCGCGCGCCACGGCCAGCATCCGGAACTCCGCCTCGCCCTCGCCCGCGATGTCGGCCAGCGGGCTGCCGGGCGGGGCGAACGTCACGCCGCCGATCACGCGCTCGTCGAGGACGGCGACCAGGATCTCGCCGTGGGCGGCGCGGCCGGCCACGTCACGCAGGACGTTGAAGTAGTAGTCGGTCTCGTTCTGGTCGAGGAGACCGTCGCCCCGGTAGGTCTGGGCGGTGATCTCGCCGAGTTCCGCGTACTCGTCCGGCCGGGCTTCCCTGATCGCGATGTCCATGGCACGAGTGTGCCCCAGGAGCCGCGAGGGGGCCGCCCGTTCCCGGGCGGCCCCCTCGGTCCGGCACGGCGCCCGCGGGCGCCTCAGCAGCAGCGGAAGCCCTCGCGCGGGTCCGTCTCGCGGGTGTCGGTGCGGGCCCGCTCGAACTCCCGGCGGCTGGGTACCGGGGCGTCCGGGTCGTGTCCGCGGGCGTGGGCGACGTACCGCTCGTACGCGGCCTCGCCGGTGAACTCGCGCACGTAGTGCCGGACGCGCCTCAGGAGGCCGGCGGCGCTCATGAGGAGACGGACGCCGATTCCGGGACCCGGCCGCCGCCCGAGTCCAGCCCGGCCGCGGCCAGCTCCGCCTTCTCCTCGGCGGTGGCGACCAGGCCGGCCGGCGCGACGATCCGCGACGCGACGTACGGGGCCTCGTGCAGCACCACCATGTCCGGGTTGCGCACCGCCTTGAGGCACACCCACAGGGCGTCCGCCAGCACGATGACGATCAGGACGGCGAAGAGGGCCGAGAGCACGCCGTCCACCGTGGAGTTGGTGATGACGGTGTGCATGTCGTCCATCGACTTGGCGGGCGGCAGCACCTTGCCCGCCTCGATGCCCGCCTCGTACTTGTCGCGCTGGGCGAAGAACCCGACCCGCGGGTCGTCGGAGAACACCTTCTGGTAGCTGGCCGTCAGGGTCACGGCCGCGTCCCACACCAGTGGGACGCCCGTCACCCAGGCCCACTTCAGGCGTCCGGACTTCACCAGCAGCGTGGTGCACACCGCGAGGGCGACGGCGGCCAGCAGCTGGTTGGCGATGCCGAACAGCGGGAAGAGCTGGTTGATGCCGCCCAGCGGGTCGTTGACGCCCACCCACAGGAAGTAGCCCCACGCGCCCACCACGACGGCGCTGGCGAACCACACGCCCGGCTTCCAGCTGACCTGCTTGAAGGGCTTGTAGAGGTTGCCCAGGGTGTCCTGGAGCATGAACCGGCCGACCCGGGTGCCCGCGTCGAGGGTGGTCAGGATGAACAGCGCCTCGAACATGATCGCGAAGTGGTACCAGAAGGCCTTCATCCCGGCCCCGCCGAGCACGCCCGAGAAGATCTCGGACATGCCCAGGGCGAAGGTCGGGGCGCCGCCGGTCCGCGACAGCAGGCTGGCCTCCTCGACGTCCTTGGCGGCCTGCGCCAGCGCCTCGGGGCTGATGGTGAAGCCGAGGTGCGCCACCGCCTCGGAGGCGCTCTGGACGGTCGTGCCGACCACGCCCGCGGGGGAGTTGACCGCGAAGAACAGGCCGGGCTCGATGATGCAGGCGGCGATGATCGCCATCACGGCCACGAACGACTCGGTCAGCATGGCGCCGTAGCCGATCATGCGGACCTGGGTCTCCTTCTGGACCATCTTCGGGGTGGTGCCGGAGGAGACCAGGGCGTGGAAGCCGGACAGCGCGCCGCAGGCGATGGTGATGAAGACGAACGGGAACATCGACCCGGCGAACACCGGGCCGTCACCGCGGCTCGCGAAGGAGGTGACCGAGTCCATCTTGAGGGTGGGCAGCGCGATGACCACGCCGACCGCGAGGAGGGCGATGGTGCCGACCTTCATGAACGTGGACAGGTAGTCGCGCGGGGCGAGCAGCAGCCAGACCGGCAGCACCGAGGCGAGGAAGCCGTACGCCACCATCCACAGCACCAGCGTCGTGGGCTTGAGGGTGAAGAAGTCGGCCCAGGACGACTCGGCCACCCAGCCGCCCGCGACCAGCGCGAGGAGCAGCAGGGCGACGCCGATGAGGGAGACCTCGGTGACCCGGCCCGGGCGCAGGACGCGTAGGTAGACGCCCATGAAGAGGGCGATCGGGATGGTCATGCCGATGGAGAAGACGCCCCACGGCGAGTGCGACAGGGCGTTGACGATCACCAGTGCCAGCACCGCCAGCAGGATGATCATGATGGCGAAGACCGCGACCAGTGCGGCGGCGCCGCCCACCGGACCGATCTCCTCGCGGGCCATCTGGCCCAGCGAGCGGCCGTCGCGGCGGGTGGAGAAGAACAGCGTCACCATGTCCTGGACGGCGCCGGCGAAGATCACACCGGCCACGATCCAGATGGTGCCGGGCAGGTAGCCCATCTGCGCGGCCAGCACCGGGCCGACCAGCGGTCCGGCGCCGGCGACCGCGGCGAAGTGGTGGCCGAAGAGCACCCGGCGGTCGGTGGGGTGGAAGTCGACACCGTTGTCGAGGCGCTCGGCCGGGGTGGCGCGGGTCTTGTCGACCCGCAGCACCTTGTGCGCGATGAAGCGCGAGTAGAAGCGGTAGCCGATGGCGTACGAGCCCAGGGCCGCCGCGAGCAGCCAGGCGGCGGAGATCTCCTCGCCGCGGGAGAGCGCGAGGACGGCCCAGCCCGCCGCGCCGATCAGTGCCACCAGCGACCAGATGGCGATGGACTTCGGCGACGGGCCGCCGGACGGCGAGGGCGGGCCCGCCCCGTCCGGCGCGCCCGCCCCGTTCCGTTCCGTGCCCGTCGACCCGGTCGTCGACCCGGTCGGTCCCGATTCCGTCATGACCCTCGTCCCCTCGTGATCATTTACGCAATGCGCAGGGAATCTACGGGGATCCGACCGGTGAACGTAAGACCCCGTCCGCAATCCGGTACGAGGGTCAACTCCCGTTGCGGCGGAGAACGGGTGGGGCGGACGTGGGGTTTGGCCCGGTCAGACCGCCGGCCGCTGGAGCCGGGCGACGAACTTGTAGCGGTCGCCGCGGTAGACCGAGCGCACCCACTCGACCGGCTCGCCGTCGGCGTCGAGGGAGTGCCGGGAGAGCATCAGCATCGGCAGGCCGACGTCGGTGCCGAGCAGGCCGGCCTCGCGCGGGGTGGCCAGCGAGGTCTCGATCGTCTCCTCGGCCTCGGCGAGGTGGACGTCGTACACCTCCGCGAGGGCGGTGTAGAGCGACGTGTACTTGACGAGCGAGCGGCGCAGCGCCGGGAAGCGCTTGGCCGAAAGGTGCGTGGTCTCGATGGCCATCGGCTCGCCGCTGGCCAGGCGCAGCCGCTCGATGCGCAGCACGCGGCCGCCCGGCGCGATCTTCAGCAGGCCCGCGAGGGTGTCGTCGGCCGTGACGTAGCCGATGTCGAGCAGCTGCGAGGTGGGCTCCAGGCCCTGCGCCCGCATGTCCTCCGTGTAGGAGGTCAGTTGCAGCGCCTGGGAGACCTTCGGCTTCGCGACGAAGGTGCCCTTGCCCTGGATCCGCTCCAGGCGGCCCTCGACGACCAGCTCCTGGAGCGCCTGCCGGACGGTGGTCCGGGAGGTGTCGAATTCGGCCGCGAGGGTGCGCTCCGGGGGCACCGGGGTGCCCGGGGGGAGCGTTTCGGTCATTTCAAGCAAATGGCGCTTGAGTCGGTAGTACTTGGGCACGCGCGCGGTGCGTGTAGCTGCCCCGCCGTCGGGCTCCGTGAGCGCCCCTTCGGTGGCCATGGCCGCCTGCCTTCCCGACTCCAGTCTCGTCGCCGTCACCGGCTCCTCCGTCTTGTTGCGGTCACATCGTGACACGGGCCGGAGCACGGGTGTCGCCCCTCCCTGAGGTGTCGGTCCGGTAACGGAGCCGCACCTGGTTTATTAGACCCTTGACACCCCCAAAGGTCTAGGCCAAGCTCCAGGCTACTGGTCTAAACCAATATGGATCAGATCCCGGCCCCACGGCAGTACTTGGCGTATTTCACGCGGCGGGCAGGGGGAGTGCAGGCATCCCTGAGGAGGGTGGCGTGAAGCGCAAGCTCATCGCGGCGATCGGCGTCGCGGGCATGGTGGTCGGTCTCGCGGCGTGCGGTGGTTCGGACGGCGAGAAGGGCGGCGACAAGCCGTCGGCCGCCAAGGAGCTGACCGTCTGGCTCACGGTCGACGCCCAGAACAACTGGCCCGAGCTCGTGAAGGCCGCCGACGACGCGGTCGTCGCGAAGCACCCCGGTCTGAAGGTCAAGCACGAGTACTACGGCTGGCCGGACAAGAACGCCAAGCTCGACGCCGTGCTCGCGACGGACAAGGCCCCCGACGTCGTCGAGATGGGCAACTCCGAGATGATCGGCTACATGTCGACCGGCGCCTTCTCCGAGATCGACGCCTCGAAGTACGACAACTCCGCCGCGTGGCTCGACGCCCTCAAGGAGTCCGTCACCTACGACGGCAAGACCTACGGCGTCCCGTACTACGCCGGCGGCCGCGTGGGCACCTGGCGCAAGGACCTGGCCGCCGAGGCCGGCGTCAAGGCCGCCCCGAAGACCTGGGCCGAGCTGACCGCCGCCCTCGACGCCGTCCAGAAGAAGAAGGGCGCCAAGTTCAGCGCCTGGTACCAGCCGTCGCCGGACTGGTACGCGGCCATGTCCTTCGTCTACGACGCGGGCGGCGCCATCGCCAAGAACGAGGGCGGCCAGTGGAAGGCCTCGCTGTCCTCCCCCGAGTCGCTCAAGGGTCTCAAGCAGTACAAGGAGATCCTCGACAAGTACATGCACGCCGACAAGACCAAGGACGAGGCCGACCGCCCGGTCGTCTTCGGCCAGGGCAACGCGGCCACCATCTTCGCCGCCGCCTGGGAGGGCGCCACCGCCGCCGACCCGAAGAGCGACAAGGTGGGCAAGCTCGCCGAGAAGCTCGAGAACTTCGTGATGCCCGGCCCGAACGGCAAGAACCTCCCCGTCTTCCTCGGCGGCTCCGACCTGGCCGTGCCGGCCAAGTCCGACGCCAAGGACGTCGCCGGCGAGTGGATCAACGCCTTCACCGGCGCCCAGGGCCAGAAGGGCCTCATCGCCAAGGGCAACCTCCCCAACAACAAGACGGACCTCGGCCCGCTGAAGGCCGACCCGAAGACGCAGGTCGCGGCCACCGCGGCGGAGTCCTCCTGGTTCGTCCCCACCGCTCCGGGCTGGGGCCAGGTCGAGAAGGCCAAGCTGCTCCAGACCATGCTCCAGGAGATCGGCACCGGCAAGAAGTCGGTCGAGGACGCGGCCAAGGCCGCCGACGCCGCGATCGACAAGGTCATCAACACCAAGTGACCTGACTGGGCAGGGCCCCGCCACCTCACCGGCGGGGCCCTGCTGCCCGTACCAGAGAGGGACCCCCGAGGAGCGCGCGATGAGTGCCGCACAGACAACCACCGCCGATCTGCCACCGGCGAAGCAGCCGACCTCCACAGGCGCCGCGGCCGGGAGCGCGGGTACGCCGGGCAAGCCGCGCCGCAAGGGTTCCGCGGCCACCCCCTGGGCGCTGCTGGCCCCCTGCCTGCTCGTCATCGTGCTGGTCATGGGCTATCCGCTCTACCGCCTGGTGTCCCTCTCGTTCCAGAGCTTCGGCAAGTCCGAGCTCTGGGGCTTCAAGGACGCCGAGTGGGTCGGCTTCGCGAACTTCACCAAGGTCCTCGGCGACGGCGTCTTCTGGGAAGTCGTCCTGCGCACCGTGCTCTTCGCCGTCGGCGCCGTGGTCCTCACCATGGTCCTCGGCATGGCGGTGGCCCTGCTCCTCCAGCGGGTCTCCGGCTGGGTCAAGACGCTGATCAACGTCGCGCTCGTGGCCAGTTGGGGCATGCCGATCCTGGTGTCCACCGCCATCTTCAAATGGCTCTTCGACGCCGACTACGGCGTCCTGAACTACCTCCTCAGCAAGCTGCCGGGCGTGGACTTCGTCGGCCACAACTGGTTCGCCAGCGGCCCCCAGGGCCTGGCCGTCATCATGCTCCTGGTCGTCTGGGGCGCCGTGCCCTTCGTGGTCATCACCCTCAGCGCCGGCCTCACCCAGGTGCCCAAGGAACTGGAGGAGGCCGCCCGCCTCGACGGCGCCGGCTCCTGGGGCGTGTTCCGCCACGTCACGCTGCCCATCCTGAAGCCCGTCATCGTCATGCTGACCACCCTGTCGGTCATCTGGGACATGGGCGTCTTCCCGCAGGTCTTCGTGATGCGCAACGGCAACCCCGAGGCCGAGTTCCAGCTCCTGACCACGTACTCGTACCAGCAGGCCTTCGTGGTCAACGACTACTCCGGCGGCTCGGCGATCGCCCTCGTGACCGTCCTGCTCCTGCTCGGCGTCGTCGCCGCCTACATGCGCCAGATGCTCAAGATCGGAGAGGTGGAGTGACCTCGACCACCGCGACCCCGCGCGCAGCCGGCCGCAAGGGCCTCACGAAGTCCGCGGGCTCCCGCACGTCCAAGGGCTTCAAGAAGGCCAAGCTCGGCTGGAACCTCCTCGGCCTGCTGGTCTTCGTCACGGCCGGCTTCCCCGTCTACTGGATGCTCAACACGGCGTTCAAGCCGGCCAAGGACGCCATCGACCCGAACCCGCACTTCTTCCCGACGAGCTGGACCCTGGAGAACTTCCGGCGCGCCCTGGACATCGCCGACTTCTGGGGCCCGGTGGGCCGGTCGCTGGTCGTGTCGGGCGTCGTGGTCGTCATCGGCATCGTCGTCGGCATGCTGGCCGCCCTGGCCATCTCGCGGTTCGCCTTCCGCGGCCGCAAGGTCGTCATCGTCGGCATCCTGGCCGTCCAGATGGTCCCGCTCGTCGCGATGATCATCCCGGTCTTCCTGCTGCTCAACGACCTCGGCCAGTACGACAGGCTGTCCGGTCTGATCATCACGTACCTGACCTTCATCCTGCCCTTCACCGTGTGGACCCTGCGCGGCTTCATCGTGAACATCCCGAAGGAGCTGGAGGAGGCGGCCATGGTCGACGGCTGCACCCCCACCGGCGCCTTCCTGCGCGTGGTCTTCCCGCTGCTGGCCCCCGGCATGGTGGCCACGTCGGTGTACGGCTTCATCCAGGCCTGGAACGAGTACCTCTACGCCCTGATGCTCATGAGCCAGCAGAACCAGACCGCCACGGTCTGGCTCAGCAACTTCATCACCAAGAACGGCACCGAGTTCGCCCCGATGATGGCCGGCTCCACCATGATGGCCGTGCCGATCGTCGCGCTCTTCCTCATCGTCCAGCGCAAGATGGCCGCGGGCCTCACCGCAGGCGCAGTGAAGGGATAACCGCTCCCGATGACGCTCACCGACCACCGAGTCGACACGCTCACGCGCGACGCCCTGGCCGTGCTCCAGCCGGGCTTCCTCGGGACCACCGCCCCCGACTGGCTGCTGCGCCGGGTCGGCGAGGGCCTGACCGCCGTCGGCCTCTTCGGCCGCAACATCGCCTCCCCCGGACAGCTGGCCGCGCTCACCGCGCAGCTGCGGGCCGAGCGGGACGACGTCCTCGTCGCCATCGACGAGGAGGGCGGGGACGTCACCCGCCTCGAGGTCCGCGCCGGCTCGTCCTTCCCCGGCAACCTCGCCCTCGGCGCCGTCGACGACACCGACCTGACCCGCGAGGTGGCCCGCGAGCTCGGCCGCCGGCTCGCCGAGTGCGGGGTCAACCTCAACTGGGCGCCGTCCGCCGACGTCAACTCCAACCCGGACAACCCCGTCATCGGCGTACGGTCCTTCGGCGCCGACACCCACCTCGCCGCCCGGCACACCGCCGCGTACGTCGAGGGCCTCCAGGCCGCCGGCGTCGCCGCCTGCACCAAGCACTTCCCCGGGCACGGCGACACCAACGTCGACTCGCACCACGCGCTGCCGCGCATCGACGCCGACCTCGACACCCTGTACGCCCGCGAGCTGGTGCCCTTCCGGGCCGCGATCGCCGCCGGCACCAAGGCCGTCATGAGCGCGCACATCCTGCTCCCCGCCCTCGACCCGACCCGCCCCGCCACCCTCAGCCCGCAGATCCTCACCGGCCTGCTGCGCGGGGAGCTCGGCTACCGGGGGCTGATCGTCACCGACGGCATGGAGATGAACGCCATCGCCGGCACCTACGGCATCGAGCGCGGCTCCGTCCTCGCGATCGCCGCCGGGGCCGACGCCATCTGCGTCGGCGGCGGCCTCGCCGACGAGGACACCGTCCTGCGCCTGCGCGACGCGCTGGTGGCGGCGGTACGCGAGGGCTCGCTGCCCGAGGAGCGGCTCGCCGACGCCGCCGCCCGGGTGCGCGCCCTCGCGGGGTGGACCCGGCGGGCCCGGGCCACCGGAGCCGCCGTGCCGGGCGCGCCCAGCGAGGAGGGGAGCGCGTCCGGCCCGGCGGGGATCGGCCTCGTCGCGGCCCGGCGGGCGGTACGGCTGACCCGTACCGCCGAGGTGACCGTCAAGGCCCCGTACGTGGCCCGGCTGTCGCCGGTCGCGAACATCGCCGTCGGTGACGAGACGCCGTGGGGCCTGGTGGGGGAGCTGTCCGAGCTGCTCGGCGACGTCGCCGGCGACACCTACGCCGACGGGCCCGGCGCGGCCGCGGCGATCCTGGCCGCCGCCGGCGACCGCGCGCTGGTGGTGGTCGTACGCGACGCCCACCGGCACCCGTGGATGGGCGAGGCCCTCGACGCCGTGCTCGCGGTCCGGCCCGACGCGGTCGTGGTCGAGATGGGCCTGCCGATGGCCGCGCCGCGGGGGGCGGTGCACGTCGCCACGTACGGGGCGTCACGGGTCTGTGCCCGGGCCGCCGCGGAGGCCGTCGCCGCCCTCTGACCCCCGACCCCGGAGGCCGGACCCTTACTGCGGGGGCCCGGCCTCCGGCCCGTGCGGCCGCCGGCACCCGCCGCGCCCCGGCCTCCCCGGGGCCCGCTCCGGGGATCGGGGGAAGGGCAGGTGGGGGAACCGCCCCGCAGAGCAGCGGCCCGCAGCAGCTGCGGCCGGGCCGGGAACGGCGAAGGCCGGCCCCGGGCGGGGGCCGGCCTGCGGGGCGGGTGGGGCTACAGGCCCTGCCAGTCCGGCTTGTTCGCGTAGGTGTGCCGGAAGTAGTCCGCGAGCTTCAGCTTCGACGCGGCCGCCTCGTCCACGACCACCGTCGCGTGCCGGTGCAACTGCAGCGCGGACGCGGGCACGAGTGCCGACAGCGGCCCCTCGACGGTCTGCGCGACCGCCTCCGCCTTGCCCTCGCCCGTCGCCAGCAGCACCAGGTGCCGGGCGTCCAGGATCGTGCCGATGCCCTGGGTGATGACGTGGTGCGGGACCTGGTCGATGTCGTCGTCGAAGAACCGGGCGTTGTCGACCCGGGTCTGCTCGGTCAGCGTCTTGATGCGGGTGCGCGAGGCCAGCGACGAGCAGGGCTCGTTGAAGCCTATGTGCCCGTCCGTGCCGATCCCCAGCAGCTGCAGGTCCACGCCGCCGGCCTCGGCCAGCGCGCGGTCGTACGCCTCGCAGGCGGCCGCGACGTCCTCGGCCGAGCCGTCGGGGCCCATGAACGAGGCCTCGGTCAGGCCGAGCGGCTCGACGACCTCGCGCAGCACCACGGAACGGTAGGACTCGGGGTGCCCGGCCGGCAGGCCGACGTACTCGTCGAGCTGGCAGATCCGCGCACGGGACGCGTCCACCTCGCCGCGCCGGACCTTGGCGGCGAGGGCTTCGTAGACGGGCAGCGGGGTCGAGCCGGTCGCCACGCCGAGCAGGGCGTCGGGCTTGCGGCGGACCAGGGCGGCCATGGCCTCCGCGATGAGCTCGCCGCCAGCCTTGGCGTCCGGAACGATGACAACTTCCACGCTGGGCCTGCCGATCTGAGAAGGAAGTGGGGTGGGCTCTGGTGGTATAGACCAATCTGCTGAACAATTTAGCAGAGCCGGGGGCCCGTGCACCCGGTCCGCCCCGGACTTCCATCCTGTTCCGCACGGCCCGCCACGGCCTCCCGGAGCGCCCGGACCCGTACGCGCCCCGCGCCGCCGGGGCCGCGGGCGTCCGCTCGGCGGCCCGGCGGCCCCGCGGCCCGTACGCGTACCGGGCCGACGACCGAACCGCGCCCGCCCCCCGCCCTCAGGCGCCGCTCCAGGAACCGGCGGTCGGCGGGTCCGTCAGCCGGTCGTCCGTCACCAGCATCCCCGCCCGCTTCAGGCTCCGCAGGGCCGGGATCACCTCGAGCTGCCGCACCCCCGGCAGCGGGCCCAGGCGCTCCGTCAGGTACGTGTACAGGTGCAGGGTGTCCGCGCAGACCACCACCGCGAGCAGGTTCGCGGACCCCGTCACGGCCGCCGCGAACGGCACCTCCACGTGGCCGGCCAGTGCGGTCCCCACCTCCGCCAGCCGGGCCGGGTCCACGGTCAGCAGCACCGTGGCCTCCGTCTCGTACCCGAAATGACGCGGGATCAGCTCAAGGTCGAAGAACAGGGCCCCTTCCGCCACCAGCCGGTCCACCCGCCGGCCGACCGTCGACTCCGACAGCCCCGTGGCCCGCGCCAACGCCGGACGGGGCGTCCGGCCGTCCTGGGCGAGCAGGGCCATCAGCCGGGACTCGGCCGCGTCCAGGGCGTACCGGCCGGGGGAGGGCTCCGGGGCCGGCGGGGTCAGCGCGGCGACCTGCGCGACGGAGAGGAAGTCCACCCCCGGCCACGGATCGGGCCCCCCGAAGAACTTCCGCAGGATGGTGTGCGCCCCGACCTCCCGCACCTGCTCGGTCCGCGGCAGCCGGTCCAGCAGCAGCGTGTCGCGGTCCTGCCGGGTCCGGGCCCGCGTCATCGCATGGACGTCCCCGCCCCCGCCGCTGATCGTGACCCAGGCGATGTCCGGTCGCCGGGCCAGCGCCTTCGCCACCGCCCGCGCCGCCGACGGCGCGCACCGCACCCGCAGCCAGGACTCGAAGAGCCCCACCCGGCTGCCCACGGGCAGTCCCACCACCCGCAGCAGGCCCTCGCCGCGCATCCGGCGGTAGCGCCGCTGCACCGTCTGGTCGGACACCCCCAGCACCTCGGAGAGGCGGGTGAAGGAGGCCCGCCCGTCGATCATCAGGGCCTGCACCAGCCGACGGTCCAGATCGTCCAGCACCGGATCGTCCCGCACCGACTCCTTCGGATTCATGGAATCCATCATCACAGCCGCCGTCGTGTCGAAATCCGTCACCGGAACCCGCCCGGCGCGGCCGCGGGCCGCCGGCCCCCGACGGTGGACGAGCGCACCCCGGCGCACCGGGCCCCCGGGCCCCGGGAGGGACACCGCGGACCACCCTCGACCCACCCGCGACCCGCCCACCACACGCACGACCTTCACTGCAAGCACGACATCCACCACATCGAGGAGAGAGCCATGCGCAAGTGGGCGCCGCTGACCGCGGTCTGCCTCGGGGCGTTCATGCTGCTGGTCGACGTCACGATCGTCACCGTCGCCCTGCCCGACATCGCCGCCGACACCCACACCGGGTTCGCCGACCTGCAGTGGGTGATGGACGTCTACCTCCTCGCCCTCTCCGGGCTCCTGCTCGGCGCCGGCTCCCTCGCCGACCGGATCGGCCGCCGCCGCGTCTACACCGGCGGCCTCGTCGTCTTCGCCCTGGCCTCCCTGGCCTGCGGCCTCGCCGACGGCCCCGTCCTGCTGATCGGCTTCCGCGCCGTCCAGGGCATCGGCGGCGCCGCCATGTTCGCGACCACCATGGCCCTGCTCAGCGCCCACTACCAGGGCCGCGACCGGGCGGTCGCCTTCGGCATCTGGGGCGCCGTCAACGGCGCCGCGTCCGCCGCCGGCCCGATCCTCGGCGGCCTGCTGAGCGAGCACGTCGGCTGGCGCTGGATCTTCTTCGTCAACGTGCCGCTCTCCGCCCTCGCCGTCCTGGTCACCCTGCGCTCCGTACGCGAGTCCAGGGCCCCCCGCGCCGGCCGCTTCGACCTGCCGGGCCTGGTCACCTTCACCCTCGGCTCCGCCGCCCTCACCTACGCCCTGATCGAGGTCGCCGAGGACGGCTGGACCGGGACCCTCCCGCTGACCTGCTTCGCGGTGGCCGCGGCCGCCTTCGCCGCCTTCCTCCGGGTCGAGACCCGGTCCGCGCACCCCATGGTCGACCCCTCCCTGTTCCGCGACCCCGTCTTCACCGGGATCATGGCGGCCGCCCTGCTGCTGTCCGTGGCCGCGTTCTCCTACCTGCTGTACGTCTCCCTCTGGCTGCAGTCCGCCCGCGGGCTCGGCCCGGTCGCGGCCGGCCTGGTGCTGATGCCCCTCAGCCTGGCCGCGTTCGTGGTCTCGGCGGCGGCCGGCCGCTTCCTGCACGGCCGCTCGCCCCGCGTCACCATCGGCACCGGCCTCCTCCTCATCGGAGCCGGCGCCGCCGCCCAGGCCCTGCTCCTCGACCCCGGCGACGGCGCCCTCAGCCTGCTGCCCGGCCTCGTCCTCACCGGTCTCGGCGTCGGTGCCTCCACCCCGCAGCTCGCTTCCGCCGCCATGGCCGCCGTGCCCCCGGCCCGGGCCGGCATGGCCGGCGGCGCGATGAACACCGCCCGACAGCTCGGCATGGCCCTCGGCATCGCCGTCCTCGGGGTGATCTTCCACAACGGACTGGAACGCGGCCTCGGCCCCGCCGCCGACCTGGCCGGCCCCCTCGCCTCCGGCCAGGGCTCCGCCGTCGCGGCCGGGCACCCCGGCCTGGCCACCGCGATCGACCACGGCTTCGTCACGGGCCTGCGCGACACGTTCCTCGCCTCCGCGGTCCTCGGACTGCTCGGCGCCGCGCTCACGTTCCTGCTGGTCCGCAGCCCGGGCCCGACCGCGCCGGGCCCCGTACCCGCGGCCCGCACGGAGGGCGCGCCCCAAGCCGCGGCTGCCGGTACCGGACCGCACACCACCCAGGAGCCCACGTCGGCGCAGTAACTTGGACGGGTGAACCGCCCCCCGAACCTTGACGTGCTCCTGCAGCCGCGCCCGCCGTCCCCGCTGCAGGACATTCATGACGAGCGGTTCGAGCGGTACGGCGTCCGGCTGCTGCTGAAGCGGGACGACCTGATCCACACCACCGTTCCGTGGCACACGGACGTACGTGGGCCAATGGACCTGTACCCGCCCGGCAACAAGTGGCGAAAGCTTTCGCTGAACCTCGCCGAGGCCGCCGCGCAGGGCCGCCGCACGCTCGTCACGTTCGGCGGGGCGTACTCCAACCACCTCCGCGCCACCGCCGCGGCCGGCTGGCTGCTCGGCCTCGCGACCGTGGGCGTCGTACGCGGCGACGAACTCGCCGACCGGCCCCTGAACCCCTCCCTCGCCCGCTGCGCCGCCGACGGCATGCGGCTGCACTTCGTGCCGCGCGGCGACTACCGGCGCAAGGCCGAGCCCGACGTGCTCGCGCGGCTGCTGCGGGACGCCCGTGCCGAGGACGCCTACGTCCTCCCCGAGGGCGGTAGCAACACCCTCGCCGTCCGCGGCTGCCAGGAGCTCGGCGCGGAGCTGCGCGGCCTCGTCGACGTCGCGGCCGTGGCCTGCGGCACTGGCGGGACCCTCGCCGGCCTGGCCGCCGGCCTCGCCCCGGACCAGCGGGCGCTCGGCGTCCCCGTGCTGCGGGGTGACTTCCTCGGGGCGGAGGTACGGGCCCTGCAGACGGCGGCCTTCGGCGGGCCGCGGGGGAGCTGGGCGCTGGAGGGGCGGTTCCACTTCGGGGGCTACGCTCGCACCGGCGACGAACTCGAGGCCTTCGCCGCCGACTTCGAGGAGCGGCACGGGATGCGGGTCGAGCGGGTCTACGTCGCGAAGCTGCTGTACGGGCTCGCCGCGCTCACGGCCGAGGGCGCGTTTCCCCGGGGGACGCGGCTCGCCGCCGTGATCACCGGCGCGTGAGGCGCAGGGCTCGCCCGGCGCGCCGGCAGGCGGGTCAGTCCGCCGACTCCCGGTACGCCGCGGCCTCCTCCAGGTCCAGGCGGCGCAGCAGCGTACGGAGCATCTCGTCGTCGATCCGCCGCTTGTCGCGCAGGTCCACGAAGACCTCCCGCTCCGCCTCGATCATCTCCCGCGACAACCGCCGGTAGGTGTCGTCGGCCGACTCGCCCGTCTCCGCGTTCACCGCGCCCAGCCGCTCCCACACCGCGTTCCGGCGCCGCTCCAGCACCGTGCGCAGCCGGTCGGCCAGCGGCTTCGGCAGCGCGTTGCGCGGCTCCTCCAGCAGCTCGTCCAGCCGGCTCTCGGCCGCCAGCGACGCCGTGTTCTGGGCCTGCGCCTCCATCAGGGTCTGCTGCTGCGCGTCGGGCGGCGGCAGCCGCAGCACCCGGATGAGCAGCGGCAGCGTCAGGCCCTGCACCGCCAGCGTGCCGATCACCGTCGTGAACGTCAGGAACAGGATCAGGTTCCGGGCCGGGAACGGCTCGCCCCCCTCCAGCGCCAGCGGGATCGAGAAGGCCACCGCCAGCGACACCACCCCGCGCATCCCCGCCCAGCCCACGACCACCGCGGACTTCCCCGACAGGTCGTCCGGCGCGGGCGCCCGCGTCCGGCTCCGGCGCGACAGCAGCCGCGGCACGAAGGCCGCCGGCAGCACCCACACGAACCGGGCGGCCACCACCACCAGGAACACCGCCAGCGCGTACCAGGCCGCGTCCGCCCCCTGGTACGTGCCCAGCCCATCCAGCACCACCGGCAGCTGGAGGCCGATCAGCGCGAACACCACGGACTCCAGTACGAAGGCGACCATCTTCCACACCGCCTCCTCCTGGAGCCGCGTGGCGAAGTCCACCTGCCAGTTGCGGTGCCCGAGGTACAGCGCGACCACCACCACCGCCAGCACCCCGGACGCGTGCACCCGCTCCGCCGCCGCGTACGCCACGAACGGGATCAGCAGCGACAGCGTGTTCTGCAGCAGGGCGCTGCGGAGATGCGTGCGCAGCCAGTGCAGCGGGACCATCAGCAGCAGGCCCACCCCCACCCCGCCCACCGAGGCCAGCAGGAACTCGGCGATCCCGCCCGCCCAGCCGGCGCTCTCCCCGACCACCGCGGCGAGCGCCACCTTGTACGCGGTGATCGCGGTGGCGTCGTTCACCAGGGACTCGCCCTGCAGGATCGTCGTGATGCGGCCCGGCAGCCGCAGCCGGCGGGCGATCGCGGTGGCGGCCACGGCGTCCGGCGGCGCCACCACGGCGCCCAGCACCAGCGCCGCCGACAGCGGCAGCCCCGCCACCAGCAGGTACGCCACCCACCCCACGACCAGCGTCGCGAAGAGCACGTACCCGATCGACAGCATCGCCACCGGTCGCGCGTTGGCCCGCAGGTCCAGGTACGAGGAGTCGACCGCCGCCGTGTACAACAGCGGCGGCAGCAGCAGCGGCAGCACGATGTGCGGGTCCAGCCCGTACGAGGGGACCCCGGGCAGGTACGAGACGGCCAGCCCCACCACCACGAGCAGGAGCGGGGCCGGTACGGGCGTCCGGCGGGCGATCCCGGCGACCGCGGCGCTCCCCGCCACCAGCCACACCAGCGGCAATGCGTCCATCGCGGCTCCGTTCTCCTTCCACCCGCCCGACCCCGCCGGCCCCGTACAGCGACGGCGCTGCCACCGTACCGACGTACGCTGGCAAACATGAGCGACTGCCCCCACCTTCCCGTACTGCCGCGCCCCGAGCCCGTGCCGCAGGGGATGACCTGTGCCGAGTGCGTGGCGGCGGGGACGGACCCCGTGCAGCTGCGGATGTGTCTGGAGTGCGGGAAGGTGGCCTGCTGCGACTCGTCGCCGCTGCGGCACGCGACGGCCCACTACGCCGAGACCGGCCACCCCGTGATGCGCAGCCACGAGCCGGGCGAGACGTGGCGCTGGTGCTACGTGGACTGCGTCCTGGTGTGAGCCGTGACCTTCTCGGGTACGTCCGGGCCGGCGGTCCGGGGACGGTGCTCCGGGACCGTGCTCCGGGACCGTGTTCCGGGGGCCGTGTGAGGCCCCTGGCTGCGGGGTAGGTCAACCCTCCGCCGGTTCCCCCGATTTGGGACCGCACACCCCTAGCCACTGTGCGTACCCGTGGGCTTACCATCAGTCACGTCCGCGGGATGGGGGCGCCGCGACACGACCGCTCGGATCGCGATAGCGTCACCGGCGAACTTCAGCTCGTACCACCTTGGAGGTGAGGGTGTCCCAGATCGCGGGCGAGCCCGGGACCCAGGACTTCGTCGAAGTCCGGCTGCCGGCCGCGGGTGCATACCTGTCGGTGCTGCGTACGGCCACGGCCGGCCTCGCGGCACGTTTGGACTTCACCCTCGACGAGATCGAGGATTTGCGTATCGCGGTCGACGAGGCGTGCGCGATCCTGCTCCAGCAGGCCGTCCCCGGCTCCGTCCTCAGCTGCGTCTTCCGGCTGGTGGACGACTCACTGGAGGTGACCGTGACCGCGCCGACCACGGACGGGCGCGCCCCGGAGCGCGACACGTTCGCCTGGACCGTGCTGTCCGCGCTGGCGGGCAAGGTCGAGTCGACGGTCGCCGAGGACCGCACGGTCAGTATCAGCCTCTACAAACAGCGCGGCGCGGGACCCGGTCCGGCGTGAGCGGCGAGGAGGCCCCGGTGCGGGGCGCGGGGGTCCCTCCGGACGGGTTCCGGGGGCGGCCACGGGTGGCGCATGCCGCCGGCGGGGGCATCCCGGAGCAGCAGCACGCCCGGCCGCACCCCGCGGACGACGGCTTTTTGGACTCGGCGGAGCGACGGGCGGGCCCTATGAGCGAGAACGAGCAATCCGAGAACGAGGTGGCGGCAGCGGCGAGCGACCCCCGCGACCGCAGTGGGGCGCGGGCGCTGTTCGTCGAGCTGCGGGGGCTCCCCGAGGGTTCCCCGGAGCGGGCGGAGCTGCGCAACCGGCTCGTGCGGATGCACCTGCCGCTGGTCGAGCACCTGGCGCGGCGGTTCCGCAACCGCGGCGAGCCGCTGGACGACCTGACCCAGGTGGCGACCATCGGCCTGATCAAGTCGGTGGACCGGTTCGATCCGGACCGCGGGGTCGAGTTCTCCACGTACGCCACCCCGACGGTGGTCGGCGAGATCAAGCGGCACTTCCGCGACAAGGGCTGGGCCGTACGGGTCCCCCGGCGCCTCCAGGAGCTGCGGCTGGCGCTGACCACGGCCACCGCGGAGCTCTCCCAGCAGCACGGTCGCTCCCCGACGGTGCACGAGCTCGCGGAGCGGCTGGGCATCTCCGAGGAGGAGGTGCTGGAGGGTCTGGAGTCGGCCAACGCGTACAGCACGCTGTCGCTGGACGTGCCGGACACGGACGACGAGTCCCCGGCGGTGGCGGACACCCTGGGCGCGGAGGACGAGGCGCTGGAGGGGGTCGAGTACCGCGAGTCCCTCAAGCCGCTGCTGGAGGGACTGCCGCCGCGGGAGAAGCGGATCCTGCTGCTGCGGTTCTTCGGCAACATGACCCAGTCGCAGATCGCGCAGGAGGTCGGGATCTCGCAGATGCACGTCTCGCGGCTGCTGGCCAGGACGCTGGCGCAGCTGCGGGACAAGCTCCTCGTGGAGGAGTGAGGGCCGACGCGTACGCGTCCGGGGCCGGACGGTCCCGGAACGACGGATCCCCCGGGAAGGACTGCTCCTCCCCGGGGGATCCGTCGTTCCCGGGTCGCGTCGTTCCGTCCCGGGACCCGTCGTTCCTGGTCCTACTCGGCCCCGGCGGTCGCCGTCGTGGTCAGGGCCAGGGTGGTCTCCGGATGGACCAGCAACCATGCGACGGTGCCGGCGGCGGCGGCCAGGGCGGCCGCGGCGGCGATCATCGCCCCGCCGGTCTGGTACAGGGTCCAGGCCACCGGCAGCGCCATCACCTGGGTGATCATGGCGGGTCCGCGGCTCCACTTGCGGCGCAGCCGCAGTCCGCGGGCGGCGGCGAGCGGCAGTGCGGCGAGGGCGATGAGCGTGACGCCGCCGGTCTCCGCCTGCTGGACCGAGTCGACGTGTCCGAGGACGCCGGCCAGCAGCATCCAGACGCCGAGGCCCGCGAGCGCGAGGCCCTCCAAGGCCGTCAGTGCCGCGGCGGCGGTCAGCCGGGCGGGTACCGGGCCGGGGGCGGCGGGCTCCGCGGGGGTGGGGGTCTGCTTCGTACTCACCCCAGCAGGGTAGCCGCGGGCGGCGGGCGACCCGCCTGTGCGCCGGGGTGACGGGTGGGTAATCTGGCGCTCATGCGTGCACTCCTCGTGGTCAATCCGGCGGCTACCACCACCAGTGCGCGCGTGCGCGACGTCCTGATCCACGCCCTGGCCAGCGAGATGAAGCTGGATGCGGTGACCACCGAGTACCGGGGGCACGCGCGCGACCTGGGCCGGAAGGCGGCGCAGGGCGGCGACGTCGACCTGGTGGTCGCGCTCGGCGGGGACGGCACGGTCAACGAGGTCGTGAACGGACTGCTGCACGAGGGGCCGGACCCCGACCGGCTGCCCGGTCTGGCCGTGGTGCCCGGCGGGTCCACCAACGTGTTCGCGCGGGCGCTCGGGCTGCCGAACGACCCGGTCGAGGCGACCGGCGCGATCCTGGACGCGCTGCGCGAGCGGCGGGAGCGGACCGTGGGGCTGGGCCTGGCGGCGGGTGCGCCGGGGAGCGAGGACGAGTCGGTGCCGGCGCGCTGGTTCACCTTCTGCGCGGGCTTCGGCTTCGACGCGGGGGTCGTGGGCCGGGTGGAGCAGCAGCGGGAGCGCGGGAAGCGCTCGACGCACGCCCTGTACGTACGGCAGCTCGTGCGCCAGTTCCTGGAGGAGCCGAACCGGCGGCACGGCACGATCACGCTGGAGCGGCCGGACGCGGAGCCGGTTCGTGACCTGGTGCTGTCGATAGTGTGCAATACGTCACCGTGGACCTATTTGGGCAACAAGCCCCTGTATGCGTCCCCGGAGGCGTCCTTCGACACCGCACTTGACGTGCTTGGCCTGGACCGTTTGTCAACTCCGGCGATCGCGCGGTACGCGACGCAGCTCCTGACCTCGACTCCTGAGCGCGGTCCGCAGGGCAAGCATGCGGTCTCTCTGCACGATCTGACGGACTTCACCTTGCATTCGAAGGCACCCCTTCCCTTCCAGATGGACGGGGACCACCTCGGACTGCGTACGAGCGTGCGGTTCACAGGCGTACGCCGTGCACTGCGTGTGATTGTGTGAGTAGAAGAGCCCAAAGTCCTTTCAGTCGAACGTTTAGGCGCGGGTCCACCCCATAGAAGTACGGCTGTGACCTAGTCGACACCGACGAATCAAAAAAAACTTTCCGGAAGGGGTTGTATCCCCGTCCGAGGTTTGCGAATCTCTACATGGCGATCGGGACAGCCCGCACAACCGGCCCCCATAACCGCCAGAACCCCTCCACGAATCGGACCGCACCAGGGAACACCTGGGCGTCGGCCCTTCCCTCGCGTAGGGATTCGTGAAAGCGTTCACATTCACAAGCACCGTGCAAGACACACAAGAGAGGTAGCAGCCATGGACTGGCGTCACAACGCCGTTTGTCGTGAGGAAGACCCCGAGCTGTTCTTCCCCATCGGCAACACCGGTCCTGCGCTGCTGCAGATCGAGGAAGCCAAGGCCGTCTGCCGCCGCTGCCCCGTCATGGAGCAGTGCCTGCAGTGGGCGCTCGAGTCCGGCCAGGACTCCGGCGTCTGGGGCGGCCTCAGCGAGGACGAGCGCCGCGCCATGAAGCGCCGCGCCGCTCGCAACCGGGCGCGCAACGCCAGCGCCTGACATCGACTTTCGAGCCTCGAGCCGCAGCGCGTAGCACCCGTAGCGCTCAGCAACGTGCTCTTGAGCCCCGGACCGTCACCACGGTCCGGGGCTCAGTGCTGTGCGGGGGCGGCCGGCGGAACCGCCATGATCACACTGCGTGACCGGCCCGCGGGAGGCCGGTTCCGCCGCTACTTCTGGGACGTCGCCGGGACGTCCAGGACCACCTTGGTGCCGCCGTCGGGGCCGGGCAGCATGTCGAAGCTGCCGCCCAGCTCGCCCTCGACGAGGGTCCGTACGATCTGCAGGCCCAGGTTCCCCGCCCGCTGCGGGTCGAACCCCTCGGGCAGGCCGCGCCCGTCGTCCAGCACGGTGATCAGCAGCCGCTGGTCGTCGCGGCCGTGGCCGCTGCGGGACGCGGAGACCTCGACGGTGCCGCGCTCGCCCGGGGCGAAGGCGTGCTCCAGCGCGTTCTGCAGGATCTCGGTCAGCACCATCGAGAGCGGGGTGGCGACCTCCGCGTCGAGGATGCCGAACCGGCCGAGCCGCCGGCAGTCCACCTTGCCCGGCGAGATCTCCGCGACCATCGCGATCACGCGGTCGGCGATCTCGTCGAACTCCACCCGCTCGTCCAGGTTCTGGGACAGCGTCTCGTGGACGATGGCGATCGAACCGACCCGCCGCACCGCCTCGTTGAGTGCCTCGCGGCCCTGGGGGGAGTCCATCCGGCGGGCCTGCAGGCGAAGCAGCGCCGCCACCGTCTGGAGGTTGTTCTTCACCCGGTGGTGGATCTCCCGGATGGTGGCGTCCTTGGTGATCAACTCCCGCTCGCGGCGGCGGAGTTCGGTCACGTCCCGGCACAGGACCAGAGAACCGATCCGGGTTCCCTTGGGCTTGAGCGGAATCGCCCGGAGCTGGATCACCCCGCCGTTCGCCTCGATCTCCGTCTCGCGCGGGGCCCAGCCGCTGGCCAGTTTGACCAGGGCCTCGTCGACCGGTCCGCGGGAGGGGGCGAGTTCGGCGGTGATGGTGCCCAGGTGCTGGCCGACCAGGTCGGAGGCCAGGCCCAGGCGGTGGTAGGCGGAGAGCGCGTTGGGGGAGGCGTACGTGACCACGCCCTCGGCGTCCAGGCGGATCAGCCCGTCGCCGACCCGCGGCGAGGCGTCCATGTCGACCTGCTGGCCCGGGAACGGGAACGTTCCGGCGGCGATCATCTGCGCCAGGTCGGAGGCGGACTGGAGGTAGGTCAGCTCCAGCCGGCTCGGTGTCCGTACCGTCAGCAGGTTCGTGTTGCGGGCGATCACCCCGAGGACCCGGCCCTCGCGCCGTACCGGGATCGACTCCACGCGGACCGGCACCTCCTCGCGCCACTCCGGGTCTCCCTCGCGCACGATCCGGCCCTCGTCGAGCGCCGCGTCGAGCAGCGGGCGGCGGCCGCGCGGCACCAGGTGGCCGACCATGTCGTCCTGGTAGGAGGTGGGCCCGGTGTTCGGGCGCATCTGCGCGACGGAGACGTACCGGGTGCCGTCCAGGGTGGGCACCCACAACACGAGGTCGGCGAACGAGAGGTCGGAGAGCAGCTGCCACTCGGAGACGAGCATGTGCAGCCACTCCAGCTCGGTCTCACTGAGCGCGGTGTGCTGGCGTACGAGGTCGTTCATGGAGGGCACATGGCCGAGGGTACCTGGGCTTTCGCTGGGAGAATCGCCGTGGGGAATACCCAGACCGGGGGTGCGCCGCGTATGTTGGAGGAAGTGACGGGCCGCTGGTCCCTGTTCTTGGATGGACAGGACAGAATGGTCTAGTCCACAATGCTCGTGTCGTCGCAAGGTGATACGACGTGCTTCCGCCCTCCCCGCACAGGAGGACGGAGCGAGGTACGCCGCGCGTTCTGCCCTGACCGCGCAGGTGGCCTCCCCACCGGCCGCAGGGACCGCACACCCTTCGGCCGAAGCAACTCCGGGCTGCGGTGCCGGGCGGGTTGAGGGTCCCGTCCGACACCGTGGCCCTGGGGCTTTTCAGGGGCCCGCTCACGGGCCCGGTCACTTCAGGCGCTCGCGGACCCGGGCCCGCAGCGAGGCCATCGTGAAGCCCAGCGGGTCGACCTTCCCCGGCTGCCACTCCCGGTGTCCGATCACCGAGCGCTCCGTCCAGCCGTGGTGGCGGCAGACGGCGGCCGCGGCCCGGGCGATGGAGTCGAGCTGCACGGCCGGCCAGGGGTCCTCCCCGTCGCCGAGGTTCTCGCACTCGAAACCGTAGAAGTAGCGGTTGCCGTCGGTGCCGCGCTCGTTGTCGGGCGGCAGCCCCTTCTCGGCGATCACCGCCGCCAGCACGTCGTGGTCGCCGGAGCCCGCGTGGTTCGTGCGGCCGTAGCCGACCAGGTGCACCCGGCCGTCCTTGGTGATCACGCCGTGGCAGAGCGGGCCGGGCAGGCGGCTGTCGCCGTCGCGGCAGAGCGCGACCGTGTACGCGGTGCCGCGGGTGACCGTGTGGTGGATCATCACCCCGTGGACCGGGCCCCAGGGGCCCTTGTGGTTGCGGTTGTGGGTGCGCCAGTGGCCCACCTCCACCACCGTCAGGCCCTCGCCGACCAGCGCCCGTTTGAACCCGTCCGCGGACATGGGCTGGGACATCGCGGCCTCCTTCGCCGACGTGGCGGCCGCCGGACGCGCACCGCCTCGTACGGCGGGTCTACCGGAAGTGGAAGTTCCGGCAAACCTCGTTCGGTTACCGTGCGAGCCGATTCGGACACGTTCCGTGAGAATGAGGGGGTGGTGCCGGCGCCCCCTGGGGCGGGGGCGCGGCACAGCGGCGCACGGTCAGGACGCGAGCCAGAGGTCAGGGCCGAAGACCTCGTAGTGGATGTCGGCGGCCGGGACCCCCCGCGCCAGCAGCTGCTCTCGCACTGCGCGCATGAAGGGCAGCGGCCCGCACAGGTACGCCCGGGTGCCCGGGGCCAGCGGCGGGAGGGCGTCGAGGTCGGCCAGCCCCGTGCGGTCGCCCTCCTCGGCGCCCTGCTCGTAGAAGAAGTGCGCGGCCGCGTCGGCGAGCTTGCCGGTCAGTCGGCGGTGGTCGGCGCGCAGTGCGTGGTCGGCGGGGGAGCGGTCGGCGTGCACGACGACCACCGGCGCCCGGTGCCCGGTCTCCGCGAGGTGCTCCAGCATCGACAGCATCGGGGTGCAGCCGATCCCGGCGGAGGCGAGCAGCACCGGGGCGGTCGAGTCGCCGAGGACCAGGTCGCCGTACGGTGCGGAGACCCGCAGGGTGTCGCCGGCCCGGACGTGCGCGTGCAGGTGGTTCGACACCTCGCCGTCCGGGGTGGCGCCGCCGTGGACCCGCTTGACGGTGATGGCGCGCACCGGGGAACCGGGCGCGGTGGAGAGGCTGTACTGGCGGATCTGCCGGGCGCCGTCGGCCAGTGCCACCTGGACGGAGACGTACTGGCCGGCCCGGAAGTCCGGGGCCGGTGCGCCGTCCGCCGGGACCAGCTGGAACGTGGCGCAGTCGGCGGTCTCCTCGATCCGGCCGGCTACCCGCCACTCCCGCCACACGTCACCCGCGGCGACCTGCTGCTCGGCGTAGAGCCGGGCCTCGATGGCGACCAGGGCGTTCGCCATCAGCCAGTAGACCTCGTCCCACGCCTCGGCGACCTCGGGGGTGACGGCCTCGCCGAGCACCTCGACGATCGCGGCGAAGAGGTGCTCGTGGACGACCGCGTACTGCTCGCGCGTGACGCCGAGCGAGGCGTGCTTGTGCGCGATGCGGTTCAGCATGACGTCGGGTCGGGTGTCGGGGCGCTCGACGAGGTGGGTGGCGAACATGGCGATCGAGCCGGCGAGCGCCTGCTTCTGGAGGCCGGCCGCCTGGTTGCCGCGGTTGAACAGGTCGCGCAGCAGCTCCGGGTGGGCGGTGAACAGTCGCGCGTAGAAGAGTTCCGTGATCTCGCCGATGGCCGCCCCGACGGCGGGGAGGGTGGCGCGGACGGTCGCGGTCGACTTCTCGGAAAGCAACGGGGGCTCCTTACCTTAATTGGTATCTGAGATGCGTATTTTTGGGTGCGGGTGCGGGTGCGGGTGCGGGTGCGGGTGCGGGTGCGGGTGGGGGGTGAGTGGGGTGG
>NZ_JOGB01000058.1 GCF_000719335.1 Streptomyces sp. NRRL S-87 | reverse complement strand
GACCTTCTTGAGCCGGTCGTCGTCGCCCTTGGCCTGCAGGGCCGACTCCAGCTCGTAGTTGCGGTCGAAGTGGTCCTCCAGCGGCCGCTTGTTGCGGCCGGTGATCATCAGTACGTCGTCCAGCCCCGCCGCCACGGCCTCCTCGACCACGTACTGGATCGCCGGCTTGTCGACGACGGGCAGCATCTCCTTGGGGGTGGCCTTGGTCGCCGGCAGGAACCGGGTGCCGAGGCCGGCGGCCGGGATGACAGCCTTGGTGATCACTTGGTGCGACTGAGTCATGGGGCGCACGATAGCCGCTGCACCTGTGCGGAACGTTATGTTCCGGTTGATGTGCGGCGGATTCGAGAAGGGTTGACGAGCCAGTGGTAAGCGATCATTCCGCCAAGGCGGACCTGCGGCGCGAACTGCTCGCCGCCCGCCGCGCCCTGACACCCGCCGCGGCGGCCGAGGCGGCCGAGCGGATCGCCGCGCGCGCCCTCGACCTGCCCGAACTGGCCGGGGCCTTGACGGTGGCGGCCTACGTCTCCGTGGGCACCGAGCCGGGCACCCGGGCCCTGCTCGACGCGCTGCGCGGGCGCGGCAGCCGCGTGCTGCTGCCCGTGCTGCTCCCCGACAACGACCTCGACTGGGCGGCGTACGACGGGCCCGGCAGCCTCGCCGAGGTCGCGCACCCGGGCAAGATGCGGCTGCTGGAGCCGGCCGGGCCGCGCCTCGGACCGGACGCGGTGACCGGGGCCGACGCGGTGCTGCTGCCCGGGCTCGCGGTGGACGGCCGGGGCATGCGGCTGGGGCGGGGCGGCGGCTCGTACGACCGGGTGCTCGCGCGCCTCGCGGCGGCCGGGGCCCGCCCCCCGCTGGTGGTGCTCCTCTACGACGACGAGGTGGTCGCACGGGTCCCGGAGGAACCGCACGACCACCCCGTGCAGGCCGTGGCCACGCCGTCGGGCGTCCGGCGCTTCTGAAGGCGGCGGTACGCGCCGACGCCCGGCGGAGGGGTCCCTCCGCCGGGCGTCGGCGTCACGGCGTGGGCCGCGCTCCGGTCACGGGGCGCGGCCGCCGTCTCACGGCTTGAGGACCAGCGTGTCCTTCGTCGCCTTGTCCACGGCCGCCTTGCCGAAGGACCAGTCGAGCAGCTCGCCCTTGGCCCAGAGGTCCGTCTGGTCCGTGTAGTGGCTGTCGTAGGTGTGCCCCGAGGCCCCGGTCAGGTTGATCCAGCGGGACTTGTCCAGGTCCTTGAGGTTGACGACCATCCGCATGGACGGGACCCAGGTGACCCCGTAACCGGAGGCCGCGTTCCAGCCGGTGGCGTTGACGGTGGCCTCGCCGCCGCCGAGGTTCCACGGGCCCCGGTTGAGGAGCCACTGCATGAAGCCGGGGCCCTCGGTGCCGATCGTCTGGTTCTTGAGGGTCAGCCGGTGCAGGCGGCCCCAGCTCCAGGTGCTGACGTCCTTGCCGAGCTTGGCGGTCAGCTCCCAGCGGGCGTCCTTCATCGCGCGGGCGAAGAGCTGGTCGCGGGTGGTGGTCTCCTTGTCGAGGCGGGTCGCCGGGGTGTGCCACCACTCGGACTTCTCGTCCTTGACGAGGCGGCGCACCACCTCGAACCAGCGGTCGCCGCCGTCCGGCTGCGCCGAGTCCTCGCTGCGCTCGCCGCACTCCTGGACGAGCTCCGACAGGTCGTCGGCCGGGCCGCTGCTGTCCGCGGCGCGGACGCTCAGGCAGCTGCCCTCGATCCGCAGCTCCTTGGGCAGCTTGTTGCCGAAGGCCAGCTTGAGGATGTTGCGCCAGACCGCGTTGAAGTACGCGGCCGCGCCGGAGTCCGGCTCCTGCGTGTAGTTCCAGCCCTCGAGCAGCTTCTGCGCCTCGCGGACGTAGGGGTCCGAGACGGGCAGCTTGGCCAGGATGGGCGTGAGGAGCGCGGCGATCTCGCTGCTGTTGTCCGCCTGCATGGTGCGCATGTCGTCCGTCGAGATCTTGCCGCTGTCCTTCAGCTTGGCCTCGATCAGGTCGTTGATGCGCTGGCTGCGGGCGCCGTAGCCCCAGTCGGTGGTGAGGTGGTACGGGTACCCGGCGGCGGTGTTCTTGCCGTCCTCACCGGCCTCGCCGGCCAGGGGGGCGGCGCTCTTTATGACGGCCTGGTTGGCGGTGACGATGTAGCCGCGCTTGGGGTTGCGGTCCCAGGGCAGCTCGTCCTGCGGGATGTACTTCTTCCAGTTGTACTTCGAGTCCCAGCCGGGGGCCGGCAGGCTGCCGTCGCCGGCGCCGCGCACCGGGATGCGGCCGGGGGCCTGGTAGCCGATGTTGCCGTACTCGCCCTTGCTGTCGGCGTAGATCAGGTTCTGCGAGGGGACCTCGAAGTCGCGGGCGGCGGCCCGGAACTCCTGGAAGTCCTTGGCGCGGTCGAGCTTGAAGACGGCGTCCATGGACTTGCCCGGGTCCAGCGCGGTCCAGCGCAGCGCGACGCCGTAGCCGGTGCCGCGGTCGGGCGCGGAGGCGGAGACCGGGGCGCGCTCGCCGACGGTGGCGAGCTCGTCGCTGCGGTCGGAGATCAGCGGTCCGTTGTTGGTGGTCCGCACGGTGATCCGCTTGCTGGCGCCGCCGGCGACCTTGATGACCTCCTCGCGGGTGCGGAAGGGCACGGTCCTGCCGTCGACCACGTAGCCGTCGGGCTTGACCTGCTCGAGGTAGAGGTCGCTGACGTCGGCGCCGAGGTTGGTCATGCCCCAGGCGATGTCCTGGTTGTGGCCGATGACCACGCCGGGCATGCCGGAGAAGGTGAAGCCGGCGACGTCGTACTGGCAGGCGGCCGAGACGGTGCGGCAGTGCAGGCCCATCTGGTACCAGACGGAGGGCAGCTGCGGGGACAGGTGCGGGTCGTTGGCGAGCAGGGGCTTGCCGGTGGCGGTGTACTTGCCGGAGACGACCCAGGAGTTCGATCCGATGCCGCTGCCGTTCGGACCGAGGACGGCCGGGACCTTGTCGATGGCCTCCGACAGCGACGACAGCTGGGTGCGCAGGCCGAGGCCGGCGCCGCCGAGCGAGCTGCCGGTGGCGGAGGAGCCCGAGCCCGAGCCCGAGGCGGAGCCCGAACCGGAGCCGCCCTTGGGGTCGTACTTCTCGGTGGCGGAGTCGACGCCGCCGCCCTCGACGATCGGGCGGTTCCGGTCGAAGGGGTAGGGCGGGTAGAGCTCCTCGATCTGCTCCTTGGAGAGTCGGCTCGTCATCAGGGAGCGGTCGATCTCGTCCTGCATGTTGCCGCGCAGGTCCCAGGCCATGGCCTTGAGCCAGGCCACGGAGTCGACCGGGGTCCACGCCTCGGGCTGGTAGTCGTCGCTCAGCTTCAGGGCGGCGTGCTCGACGGACAGGTCCTTGCCGGAGCGGCCCTTCAGCCAGGCGTTGACCCCGTCGGCGTACGCCTGGAGGTACTTCTTCGTCCGGGGGGAGAGCTTGGTGTCGTACTCGGCCTGCGCGATCCGGCGCCAGCCCAGGGTGCGCAGGAACGCGTCGGTCTCGACCTGGCCGTCGCCGAACATCTCCGACAGGCGACCGGAGGTCAGGTGGCGACGCACGTCCATCTCCCAGAACCGGTCCTGGGCGTGCACGAAGCCCTGTGCGCGGAAGAGGTCCTCGTCGTTGTCGGCGTAGAGCTGCGGGATGCCGTGGTCGTCGCGCTTGACCTCGACCTGACCGGCCAGCCCCTTGAGCTGGATCGTCCCGGTGGTCTGCGGGGCGGAGGCACGGACGCTGTCCACGGTCCAGTACGCGCCGTAGCCGAGCCCCGCGAGCAGCGCCAGGACCAGGAGGAGCACGATCAGACGGGCGCGTCGTCCCTTCTTCTTGGCGGAAGGGGCGGATTCGTTCGCGGGCATCGCTGTCCTTCGTCGGGCAGGGTGGTCCTGGGAGTGCTGGGAGCAACCTTAGGCGCAGCACCCCGCCCGTTCGGACGCGGTGTCAGGCAGTTCCTCGAACTGGCGTTTCACAAGGTGGCAATCCAGTCAAGAAATCGTCAAAGATTAGGTAAGGTAACGAAGTACCAGGCCATACCGTCGCGCCGGTGAAACGATCCGGCGACCGACCCGGGGGAAGGACCGCCCGCTGACCGTCCACCAGCTCAACGAGCTCCTGCTGGTCTCCTCGCTCGTCCTGCTCGTCGCCGTGGCCGCCGTGCGCGTCTCGTCGCGCAGCGGCCTCCCCAGTCTGCTCATCTACCTGGGGCTGGGTGTCGCCATCGGACAGGACGGCATCGGCGGGGTCGTCTTCGACAACGCGGAGCTCACGCAGGTCATCGGCTATGCGGCACTGGTGGTGATCCTCGCCGAGGGCGGTCTGGGCACGAAGTGGAACACGATCCGGCCGGCCCTGCCCGCCGCCGGCTCGCTCTCCCTCGTCGGCGTCGCCGTCAGCGTCAGCGTGACGGCCGCGGGCGCGCACTACCTGGTCGGGCTGGACTGGCGGCAGGCGCTGCTGATCGGCGCGGTGGTCTCCTCCACGGACGCGGCGGCGGTCTTCTCCGTGCTGCGCAAGGTGCCGTTGCCCTCGCGGGTGACGGGCGTACTGGAGGCCGAGTCGGGTTTCAACGACGCTCCGGTGGTCATCCTGGTCGTGGCCTTCGCCGCGGTCGGACCGGTCGACGAGTGGTACGTGCTCGTCGGCAAGATCGCCCTGGAGCTGGCCATCGGCGCCGCCATCGGCCTGACCGTCGGCTGGCTGGGCGCGTACGGGCTGCGGCACGTGGCACTGCCGGCCTCGGGCCTGTACCCCATCGCCGTCATGGCCATCGCCGTGGTGGCGTACGCCGCCGGTGCGATCGCCCACGGTTCCGGCTTCCTCGCGGTCTACCTGGCCGCGATGGTGCTCGGGAACGCGAAGCTGCCGCACTGGCCGGCCACCAGGGGGTTCGCCGACGGACTGGGCTGGATCGCCCAGATCGGCATGTTCGTGCTGCTCGGCCTGCTGGTCACCCCGCACGAGCTGGTCGACGACTTCTGGCCGGCCGTCCTGGTCGGGCTGGTGCTGACGCTGGTGGCGCGTCCGCTGGAGGTCATGGTCAGCCTGGCGCCGTTCCGCATACCGTGGCGCGAGCAGGCGCTGATGTCGTGGGCGGGCCTGCGCGGCGCGGTCCCGATCATCCTGGCCACGATCCCGCTGGTGACCGGGATCGAGGGCAGCGACCGGGTCTTCAACATCGTCTTCGTGCTGGTCGTCGTCTACACGCTGGTGCAGGGGCCGACGCTGCCCTGGCTGGCCCGCAAGCTCGACCTCGGCACGGACCGCGCCCCGACCGACCTCGGCATCGAGTCGGCGCCGCTGGAGCGGCTGCGCGGGCACCTGCTCTCCTTCTCCATCCCCGAGGGCTCGCGGATGCACGGCGTCGAGGTCAGCGAGCTGCGGCTGCCGGCCGGCGCCTCCGTGACGCTGGTCGTGCGGGACGGCAGGAGCTTCGTTCCGCTGCCGGCGACGGTGCTGCGGCGCGGGGACGAGCTTCTGGTGGTGGCCACCGATCCGGTACGGGACGCGGCCGAGGCCAGGCTGCGGGCGGTGGCACGCGGTGGCAAGCTGGCCGGCTGGCTGGGCACCGGGGGGAACGAAAGCGACGGCGGAGCCTCGAATTCCGGTGGATCTAGAGGTCGAAATAGGCGAACGGCCCATTAATCCTAGGTGAAACTCGCCATTTGTCGGCGGAATCACAAGGGCACGGTGTGCCAGGTGCCTGTACCATGGGGGCACACCTATATCGAACCAACTCTGCCTGACGCAGAGCTGGCGCGACCGCTCGGCGGCCGTGGCCCTCCTCCCGCAGTGGTGGGCCCAGGTATCACTCGGTTCTGCGCATGAGGACAGCTCTCGGGGCTCCCGCATACGGGCACCGCTCACAAAGCGGCGCCGTCGCAGCCGGGGGGCTCTACCAGGCGGCAGAAAGGCAAGGCCGTGGCATCCGCGGTCACGACCGAGACGTCCCGCCCGGGCTACGGGCAACTCCTGCGCACGCCCGGCGCCCTCAGCTTCGTGCTCCCGGGGTTCGCCGCCCGGCAGCCGTTCGCGATGCTGACGATCAGCATCGTCCTGCTCGTCCAGCACACCACCGGCTCGTACGGCAGCGCCGGCGTCGTCGCCGCCGTCACCGGTGTCTCCATGGCCCTGTTCGCCCCGCAGATGGGCAAGCTGGCCGACCGCTTCGGCCAGAGCGCCGTCCTGGTCCCGGGCGTCCTCGCGCACACCGCCGCCGTGAGCGCGCTGACCGTGCTCGCGCTGCTGGGCGCGCCGCTGTGGGCGCTCGCGCTGGCCGCCGTGCCGGCGGGCATGTCCGTGCCGCAGGTCGGCCCCATGGTGCGGACCCGCTGGGCCGCGCGCCTGGAGCCGGGCTCGCCGCTGCTGGCGACCGCCGCGGCCTTCGAGTCCGTGACGGACGAGTTCACCTTCGTCGTCGGCCCGGTCCTGGCCACCGCGCTGTGCACCGGCGTGCACCCGGCCGCCGGCCTGGCCACCGAGGCCGCCCTGACCCTGCTCGGCGGCCTGCTGTTCGCCGCCCGGCGCGCCACCCAGCCCGAGCCGGTCGGCCGCACGGCCGCGACCGGTGAGAAGCACGCCTCAGCACTGTCCGTGCCGGGCGTGCGCGTCCTGATCGTCGCGTTCCTGGGCATCGGCGCGGTCTTCGGCGGCATGCAGGTGTCGCTGACCGCGTTCTCCGAGGAGATCGGCAACCCGGGCCTGAACGGCGTGCTGTACGGCGTCTTCGCGGCCGGCAACATGATCGCGGGCATCGCGTGCGGTGCGATCGCCTGGAAGATCGGCCCGCGCCGCCGCCTGATCCTGGGCTACGCCGCCCTGACCGCGGCCGCCTCGCTGCTGTGGACCGCGCACTCCGCCGTCCTGCTCGGCGGCCTGGGCCTGCTGGTCGGCCTGTCCATCGCCCCGGCGCTGATCACCGGCTACACGCTGGTCGAGAAGCTGGTGCCGGCCGCGACCCGTACCGAGGCCTTCACCTGGCTGACCGGCGCCGTCGCGCTGGGCCAGGCCGTGGCCGTGACCGTGGCGGGCCGGCTGGCCGACGCGCACGGGTCCGGCGCGGGCTTCCTGGTGCCGCTGGCGGCGACCGGTCTGGCGCTGGTGACCCTGCTGGCGCTGCGCGCCAAGCTGGCGCCCAAGGCGCCGAGCCGGATCGTGGGCGCTTCGGCGCCGACGGTCGGCGAGCCGGTCGCGGAGCGGGCCGTGCAGCGGGCCGCCGAGCGCCCCGCCCGGCGGGTCGTGGAGCGGTCCGCCGAGCGGGTCGTCGAGCGGTCCTCGAAGCGGGTCGTGGAGCAGTCCGCCGAGCGTGGTGTCGGTCACCGCGTGCCGGTGACGGTGGACTGAACGGTCGGAATACGTCACCATGGAACGTCGTTAGCACTCATCGAGTCAGAGTGCCAGGAGGAAATTCGTGCCGACCTACCAGTACCAGTGCACCGAGTGCGGCGAAGGCCTCGAGGCGGTGCAGAAGTTCACCGATGACGCCCTGACCGAGTGCCCGAACTGCAAGGGACGCCTCAAGAAGGTGTTCTCGGCGGTCGGCATCGTCTTCAAGGGCTCCGGCTTCTACCGCAACGACAGCCGCGGCGCGTCGTCGAGCAGCACGCCGGCCTCGAAGCCCGCGTCGTCCTCGTCGAGCACCACCACGGCCTCGACGTCGAGCTCCGGCTCCTCGAGCTCTTCGAGTGCTTCGAGCAGCAGCTCCGCGGCCTGATCCGCGCGCCATGCCTTGCGAAGGCCCCGCCTGTCCTCCGGGACGGCGGGGCCTTCGGCGTGCGGGGCGCCTCGGGGCGCGTGCGGGGGGCCTCGTGGCGGGCGTGGGGGGCCTCGTGGCGGGCGCGAATGCGCCGGGGCCGCGGCGTTCCAGGCCTTTTCCGGGCCTTCGCGACCTTCGTGACTTCCGCGACTTTCCTGACGACCGGACCGCGGCGTTCCCCCGCTAGGGTGAACGGCATGGTGCATGCAGAGATCGGCGTCATCGGCGGCTCGGGCTTCTACTCCTTCCTGGAGGACGTCTCGGAGCTGACGGTCGAGACGCCCTACGGAAAGCCCAGCGACGCGCTCTACCTCGGACGGATCGCGGACCGCAGCGTCGCGTTCCTGCCGCGGCACGGGCGGGGGCACCACCTGCCGCCGCACCGGATCAACTACCGGGCCAACCTGTGGGCGCTGCGCTCGGTGGGCGTGCGCCAGGTGCTGGGTCCGTGCGCGGTGGGCGGCCTGCGGCCGGAGTACGGTCCGGGCACGCTGCTCGTGCCGGACCAGATGGTCGACCGTACGAAGTCCCGCGCGCAGACCTTCTTCGACGGGGAGCCGCTGCCGGACGGCAGCGTCCCGAACGTGGTCCACACGACCTTCGCCGACCCGTACTGCCCGGTGGGCCGGCAGGCGGCGCTGGCGGCGGCGCGGGGGCGCGACTGGGACGCGGTGGACGGCGGCACGATGGTCGTGATCGAGGGGCCCCGCTTCTCGACCCGGGCCGAGTCGCGGTTCCACGCGGCGATGGGCTGGTCGGTGGTGGGCATGACCGGACACCCGGAGGCGGTGCTCGCCCGCGAGCTGGGGCTCTGCTACACGTCGATGGCCCTGGTCACGGACCTCGACGCGGGGGCGGAGACCGGTGAGGGCGTCTCGCACACCGAGGTGCTGAAGGTGTTCGGGGAGAACATCGGTCGGCTGCGGTCGGTGCTGTTCGACGCGGTGGAGGCGCTGCCGCGGAACGAGGACCGCGCGTGCCTGTGCACGCACGCGCACGACGGGTGGGACCTGGGCATCGAGCTGCCGTAGCGGGCGGTCGCCGACCGCTCACTCGTGAGGGTGAGGGCGTTGTCCACAGGCCGTGGGTTGTCCACAGGCCGGGGCGGGGCCCGGGCGGTTTCGTCGAACCTGGGCCTGTCCCGGACGCGGTGTCCGGGGCAGGCCCTTTGCGTTGCGACGACGATCGGCGGTGTTCGCGATGTCCGTGTCCGGTTCCCCTTCCCCTTCCTCTCCTTCCACCCCTTACTCCGCGGCCCCTTCCACCCCTTCCTCCGCGGTCCCCGCCACCCCTTCGGTGACGTGTCCCCCACCCCGCGGGGTGCCGATGTTCGAGCCCCTCCGGGTCCGGGGCGGCGGCCGCGACCGGCTGCGCAGGGCGCTGCGGCGCAGGCGCCGGGCGGGGGCGGTGGGGCTCGCCGTGACCGCGGCGGTGCTCGCGGCGGGCGGGCCGCAGGCACGGGCCTCGCGCGGGGATCCGCCGCCCGCGCCGCCGCCCGCGGTGGCGCCGGCCGCCGAGCGGCTGGTGTCGGCGCCGGTGCGGATCGCGGACGCGGCGGCCGTGCGGCTGCTGCGGCCCGGGGACCGGGTGGACGTGGTCGCGGCGGGCGAGCCGGGCCGCGAGCGGGAGCGGCCGCGTCTGGTGGCGGCCGGTGCCCGGGTCGCGCGCGTCCCGGAAGCGGAGGAGGGCGCCCCGGAGGGCGGGGCGCTGGTGGTGCTGTCGGTGCCGCGCGGGACCGCGCGTGCGTTGGTGGGTGCGGCTGCGGTGGCCCGGCTGGCGGTGACACTGTGTTGATTCGCACACAAGGGCAGTCGCGTCACCGTGCGGGGTGCCTCGATTGGACACGGCTCGGCTCGACTGCCGTAGTTTTCGGAACCAGTGGTTCCGGCTCGGTGTCCTGCACCAGCGACACAGAGGAAGAGAGGCTCAGTGGTGAGCGAGAAGAAGGTCAGCGTCCTGGCGGGGTTCAAGGCCTTCCTGATGCGCGGCAACGTGGTCGACCTCGCGGTGGCGGTCGTCATCGGCGCGGCGTTCACGAACATCGTGAACTCGGTGGTGAAGGGCATCATCGGCCCGCTGGTCGGCGCGATCGGCACGAAGAGCCTGGACGTCTACTCCTCGTGCCTGAAGGGCCCCTGCGGGATCGACCCGAAGACCGGCGACCCGATCGGCGTGAACATCCTGTGGGGGACGGTGCTGAACGCGGCGCTCACGTTCCTCATCACGGCCGCGGTGGTCTACTTCCTGATGGTCCTGCCCATGTCGAAGTACCTGGCGCGGCAGGAGCAGCGCCGCAAGGCCAAGGAGGGCGTGAAGGAGGTCGTGGAGGTCACGGAGCTGGAGGTCCTCAAGGACATCCGCGACCACCTGGTGGCGCAGCGCAACGGCCACACCACCGCGCAGGTCGACGGTGCTCCGGCGGCGCGTCCGAGCGTGGACTGACTCAGAGGTGGTGGGGCGGCTTCTCGTCCAGGAAGCGCGCCAGGTCGGCGGCGCTGTCGGCGGAGGGCCGCTCCCCCCACCCCCGGTCCGTGTCGTCCGAGGACTGCCGGTCCAGGGGGTCGTCGAAGATGAGGGCCGGCCGGGGCTTCGGCCGGGGCTCGGGCGTCGAGGGACGCGGTCCGGGGTCCGGGGCGGTGCTGCTCATGGCTCCAGGGTACGGCCGGGGCCGGGCGGATCAGGCCCGCGAAGGACGGCGGCGAACGCCGCGAGGCGGCCGGGACCTCGCCGGTGCCGCGGCGGTGCGCTCGTCCCCCGGGAGCCGGGACGTACGGCGCGGCCCCGCGTCACCCCGCCCCCGCGCACGGGTGGGCGGGGCCCGGCAGCCGTTCCGCCCGTCCGGGGTGCCGGTTCGGGCGCCGTCTGGTGTGCTGTGCGGTATGGCGTACCAACCGATGACCGCCCGCAGCCGGCACGAGGAGCACCGCGCGGCCACGCCGCTGGAGCTGTTCTTCGACCTGTGCTTCGTCGTCGCCGTCGCGTCGGCGGGCCGGCAGTTGGTGCACGCGCTGGTCGAGGGCCACGCCGGCAGCGGGGTCAGCGGCTACCTCTTCGTCTTCTTCGGCGTGTGGTGGGCCTGGATGAACTTCTCCTGGTTCGCCTCCGCCTACGACGTCGACGACGTGCCGTACCGGGTGGCGACCCTGGTCCAGATCGCCGGCGTGCTCGTCTACTCCGCCGGCGTGCCGGAGGCGTTCAACGACAACGACTGGACCGTGGCCGTCATCGGCTACCTGATCATGCGGGTCGCGCTCACCGCCCAGTGGTTGCGGGCCGCCGCCTGCGAGCAGGGGCCCGCCCGGCGCACGGCCCTGACGTACGCCGTCGGGCTGGTGATCTGCCAACTCGGCTGGGTGGCGCTGCTGGCGGTGCCCGAGTCGTCGAAACGCTGGCTCTTCCTGGTCATGGTCCTGGCCGAGCTGTCGGTGCCGGTCATCGCGGAGCGCGGCCACCAGACCCCGTGGCACCCGCACCACATCGCCGAGCGGTACGGCCTGTTCACCATCATCGTGCTCGGCGAGTCGATCGCCGCGGCCACCGTCGCCGTGCAGTCCGCCGTGGAGGAGCACGAGGCGCTGGGCGAGCTCCTGCCCATCGCGGGCGGCGGCCTGCTGACCGTCTTCGGCGCGTGGTGGATCTACTTCGCGGCGCCCGTGCACGAGCGGCTGGCCGGCAACCGCGAGGCCATACCCTGGGGTTACGGCCATTACGTGATCTTCGCCTCCGCCGCGGCGATCGGCGCCGGCATCGAGGTGGCCGTCGAGCACGCGGTGGGCAAGGCGCACATCTCCGCGACCGCCGCGGCCGCCGCCATGACCGTGCCGACGGCCCTCTACCTGGCGACCGTATGGCTGCTGCACTCCCGCCACTTCAAACGCGGAGCGGTCGAGCAGCTCCTGCTCCCGGTGTCCGCCGCGGCGGTGCTGGCCTGCACGTTCGCGGGCGACGCCGCGGTGCTGGCGACCGGGCTCGTCACCGCGCTGGCCGTGGCGACGGGCGTGGCGCTCGCCGAGCGCTCCCGGCGCGGCGATCCCCGCACCGCGGACCTGCACCTCTAGGTCGTGTCGTCGCGGCCGCCCGGTGCGCCCGCCCCGCGAACGCCACGGCGTCGCTCGAACGCCCGGCGCCTCACACGTTGGTGGGAATCTGGCCGTCCAGGTCCCCGTACGGAGCCCAACCGCCCGCGGGGCACGTGAGGATGACGGCCGTGACAGGGAACCTCGCCGATCCGGCGTTCTGGCAGCAGCCCCCGGCCGACCAGCTCAGGGAGTTCGCGCGGCTGCGCGCCCTCGACGCACCGGTGTACTTCCGCGAGCGGGCGGCGTCCTGGCGCGGGCCCGAGCGCGGCCACTGGGCACTGGTCCGGCACGCGGACGTCCAGGAGGCCAGCCGGCTGCCGAAGGTGTTCGCGTCCGCCCCCGGGGTCACCACGCCCGAGCCGGCCCGCTGGGTGCGGGCCCTGTTCGGCGACTCGATGGTGAACCTCGACGGCGCCGAGCACGCCCAGCTGCGCCGGATCGTCTCGCGCGCCTTCACGCCCCGGCTGCTGGCCGAGGCGGAGCGGGACATCCACAAGGTGGCGGCCCGGATCGTGGACGACATGCTGCACGCCCGGCCCGACGAGTTCGTCTCGGCCGTCTCCTCCCGCCTGCCGCTGGAGGTCATCTGCAACATGATGGGCATCCCGGAGGAGTTCCGGCGGGAGATCGCCGACCGCGTCGACCACGCCTCCGAGAACATCGGCGTGGAGCGGGGCCTGACGGCCCGGCTGCGGATGCCCGGCCGCGGGCTGCGGGCCCTGGCCCGGATGCAGCGCATGGTCGCCGGCATCGGCCGCGAGCGGCGCCGCCGCCCGGCGGACGACCTGATCTCCGCGCTGGTGTGCGCGAACGTGGACGGGCAGGCCCTCGGGGCCCGGCAGCTCGGCGCGTTCTTCTCGCTCCTGATGGTGGCCGGGGTGGAGACCACCCGCAACGCCATCACACACGGCCTGAGCCTGCTCACCGACCACCCCGAGCAGCGCGAGCTGCTGCTGTCGGACTTCGAGCGGTACGCCGACGGGGCGGTGGACGAGATGATCAGGCACTCGACCCCGATCATCCAGTTCCGCCGGACCGTGACCTGCGAGCACACCCTGGGCGGCCGCACGTACGCGCCCGGCGACAAGGTCGTGCTGTACTACGCCTCCGCCAACCGCGACGGGGACGTCTTCCCGGACCCGGACGCCTTCGACATCACCCGCAATCCCAACCCGCACCTGGGGTTCGGCGGCGGCGGACCGCACTTCTGCCTGGGCGCGCACCTGGCGCGGGTGGAGATGAAGGCCTTGTTCCGGGAGTTGCTGACGCGCCCGGTCGGGCTGCGGGCGGTGGGCCTGCCGGACCTGGCGGGTTCCAACTTCGACAACCGGGTCCGCTCGCTGCGGTTCGCGTTCTCGGTGCCGGGCGAGGGGCCCGCCGAGGCCTGAGCCCGTCGACGGCCGAAGGCGTCCCACGACCGCCGCCGGGCCGGCTGGGGGCCCGGCGGCGGCCGCCCGTACCGGGAGCCGTACGGGGTTCAGCGGGCCCGGGTCACTTGCGGAGCTTGGTGACCGGCAGCACGACGTGGGCGCTGCTGGTGAGCACCGCCTCGTCGCCGGCGAAGGCCTGCAGCATCTCGGGCGTGACGGGCTTCCCCGGCACGGCCTCGGGCCAGGGGCGGGTGGCGAACAGGAAGTAGACCTGCCCGTGGTCGTCGGCGGCCTTGACCCACTCCGGCGGTGCCGAGCACTGGACGTTGAGCCCCGGCATGGTCAGCGCGGCCTGCTCGGCCTCGACCAGGACCGTCAGGGGCAGGCTGGGGGTACGGGTGCCGTCGAGCACGACGTCGCCGATGGGCAGGCCCATCTCCTCCAGCAGCGAGCGCGCCGCCGCCTCGCCCGCCTCGTGGCCGCCCTCGCCGTCACCGAGCGAATAGGCGAGGAGGTAGGGCATGTCGTGACCCTCTTCGGGGTCGCCGATCCACGTGAGGGCGGAAAGGGTGCCGAGCTGGTTCCGCCGGACCTGGGATTCGGTGTGAGTCGAAGTCATGCGCCGCACCCTAGTGGTCTTTCCGGGGGGCCCTTTCGACCCTTCACCCCCTCGGGCTATACCTGCCAGAAACCTTCTCCGGAATTCGTCGCCGTGTTCGCATCGCGGTACTGGAGCTGGACGACGCGCACGTTCTCCGGAATTTCGAACACCACCCATCCCTCGGCCTGCTCCCCCACCGCGAGCGGGGCGAACGGGAGCGCTTTGCCGGTGGTCAGCTCGCCGGTCGGCACGGCCGGGTGGCGCCCGCCGTCGCCGTCGATCGCCCACATGCCGCCGAGGGGCCCGTACGCGTCCCCGCCGATGTTCGAGAACGTCATCCCGGCGCCCACCCAACGCTTGCCCTGGCCGGGTCCACGGTCCTTCGACGCGCTGACGGCCGGGTCGACGAACGCGTTCAGGACGGCCCGCAGGTGACGGCCGAGGGCCTTGCCGCTGAAGGTCACCGCGTCGCCCAGCCGGGCGGGTTTGCGCAGCGTGCCGGGGCCGGCGGGGCCGGCAGCCGCCTCCGCCGCCACCCGGTCCCCCGCGCCGGCCGCGGCCGGGAGCCCGCCCCGGGCGTCGTCGCCCTCGGACGCCCGGGGCGCGGCGGGGGCCGCGCGCGCGGCGCGCTCGGGGGCGGCCTGGCACGCGGCGGTCCCGAGCAGCAGGACCGGGAACAAGGCGAGCGGTGCCAGGGATGCCAGGGTTACGGGCGCGGCGTGACGCATGGAGGGGTCCCTTCCGGGGGATTCTTTGCCGCCATATTCACGCGGCCGTACGCGGAAATGCACACACCGACACGGGCCGACACGGTCACGGCGAGTGAGTTCGGCAGGCACCATCAGCACAATTCGATTCGACGGCGCCGAACCGCCGTACCCCCCACACCCGGAAGGCAGCAAAAAGCATCATGCGCATTTCAAAGCTCGCGCTCCTGAGCCTGGCCGCCCTGGCGACTCTCACCGTGCCGTTCACCTCGCCGGCGACGGCCGCCGCGTTCTCCGGTGAGATTTCCGTACGGGACCAGGTGCACATCGCGCAGGACGGCACGGTCACCCTTTCCGGCACCTACCGCTGCTCCGGTGCGTCACCCCTGCGGGGGGTCTTCGTCTCGAGCAGCCTCGTGCAGGACGGCACCCAGCTGGGCTTCGGCGGCACGGACGCGGTGTGCGACGGCGCCGAGCACGCGTGGGAGTCGAGCGGGCCGGTCAACCCGCTCGGCGACGTCGACCTCGGCTTCCACGGGGGCCCGGCGCAGGTGGACGCCCACCTGATGACGCTGGAGTCCTCGGGCGGCTGGCTGCCGCTGCCGCACGCGCTGGCGGGGGGCCGGGAGAGCGTCGACCTGGTCGACCACCGCGCGCACTGAGCCCTCCGGTCAGCGGCAGTCCGGCCCGAGCCCCACGACGGACATGTAGGCCACCGAGCGGCAGCCGGGCCCGTGCGGGGCCCGGCCGGCCGTGTGCGCGGCCAGGGCCGGGATCCCGCCGGCCACCACCAGGGCCAGCAGCATCCCGCGCACGGCCCCCTTGCTCATCCACCGCATGGCTGTATCCCTTCCACACGGCCGATCGTCACCCCGCGTACGGATCCTCACAACCCGGGGTGACGGGCACTGCTCCCAGCGGGTGACGGCCCGCCGGAGCCGGGGCTACATCCCCTCCACCGGCGCCGCCTGGAACTCGCACCACACCGCCTTGCCGTCCCCGCGCGACTCCACGCCCCAGTGCGTGGCGAGCGCGTCCACCAGCAGCAGCCCGCGCCCCGTGGTGGCCGCCTCACCCGGTGACCGGCGGCGCGGCCAGACGCTGGAACGGTCCTTCACCCACAGCCGGATCCGGCGCACCGGCTCGGGCAGCACCTCCATCGTCAGCACCGCCCCGCCCTCGGTGTGCAGGAGGGCGTTGACCAGCAGTTCCCCGGCCGCCACCTCGACGTCGTCGGCGAGCTCCGGCATGCCCCAGTCGCGCAGCGCCTGGCGCAGCGCGTAGCGGGCCTCGGACAGGCCCTCGGGGTCGGCCTGGTGGACGTACTGGTGGATGCGCGGCGCCCGGTGGGTGCCCGGGTCGGGGGCCCGGCGCAGCACCAGGAGGGCCACGTCGTCACCGGAGCCCCAGCGCTCCCACAGCCGGTCGGAGAGGTGGTCGGCGAGCGCCCCGGCCTCCTGGGGGCCGCTGCGGACGGCGTGCGCGAGCGCGTCCATGCCGGCGGTGATGGCAGTGCCCGGCTCCTCGACCAGCCCGTCCGTGCACAGCACGAGGGTCTCGCCGGGCACCAGGTCCAGCCGGGTCTCGGGGAACTCCTCCTGTTCGAAGACCGAGGCCAGGCCCAGCGGCAGGCCGCCGCGCAGGTTGGGCCAGCCGGTGCGCCCGTCGGTGTGCCGGATCAGCGGGCCGAGGTGCCCCGCGCGGACCGCCCGTACCCCGCCGGTCTCGAGGTCCACCTGGGCGTACGTACAGGTCGCGAAGCGCTCGGTGTCGAGCTCGGCGAGGAACCGGGAGGCCCGGGCCAGCACGGTGGAGGGCGGGTGCCCCTCCCCCGCGTACGCGCGCAGGGCGATCCGCAGCTGTCCCATGATCGCGGCGGCGTGCGTGTCGTGGCCCTGGACGTCGCCCACCACCAGGCCCACCCGGTCCCGGGGCAGGGAGATCACGTCGTACCAGTCGCCGCCGACCTCCCGGCCGCTCCACGCCGAGTGGTAGCGCACCGCGATCTCGCCGCCGCTGATCTCGGGGATCCGGCGCGGCAGCATGGCGGCCTGCAGGCCGGTGGCGAACTCGCGCTCCTGGTCGAAGAGCAGCGCCCGCTGGAGCGACTGGGCGACGATGCCGGCCAGGCCGAGGCACAGGTTGCGCTCCTCGGGGCTGAACTCGGTGCGCCGCCGGTAGAAGAGCACCAGCCCGCCGATGGCCTTGTCCTGCGCGATCAGCGGCAGGTAGGCGGCCGCGTCGTACTTGATGCGCCGGAGGTAGTCGCCGAGCAGCGGGAACTCCTCGGCGAGGGCGGTCAGCGAGGTGGAGAAGCGGGCCTTGCGGCTGAGGACCGCCTGAGAGAGCGGCAGGGACCCGTCGAGGCGGGTGAAGCGGCGCTCGTCGAGGATCTCCAGGGACTCCCCGCTCAGTGCGATGATCTTCATGGTGCCGTTCTCGGCGAGGCCGAGGGCCAGGCCGTCCGCACCGAGCCGCTCCAGGGCGCCCGCCCCGGTGAGCGCGGCCGTGACGTCGTCGACCGTGACCGCCCGGGACAGCGCCTCCGTGGTGCGCTGCACGATGGTGGTCTGCTTGGCGCGGGCGGCCTCCAGCTTGCGCAGCAGGGTGGAGTGGGCGAGCTCGGCGGTGGCGTTGCGGACGATGCCGACGATCCGGCGCCCCTCGCCCTGTTCGTCGCGCAGGATCGTGCCCTGGGTGTGGGTCCACTGCTCGGTGCCGTCGCGCCGCTGCACGGTGAAGTACGAGCCGTACGAACGCTCGCCGGCGGCCAGCGCGTTCTGCACGACCGCGTTCAGCCGGGCGTTGTCCTCGGGCGGGATGCGCAGGCCGAGGCCGTCCGGAGTGTTGTCGAACTCCTCCGGCTCCAGGTCGAACACGGCCAGTCCGCCGGGGTCGAGGTCCAGGTGCCCGCGGTCGAGGTCGAGGTCGAAGCTGCCCATCTTGTTGAGCGCCAGCCGGTCGCCGGGACCGATCACCGGCCCGGGCCCCCCGGGTTCGGTCTCCATCGGGACTCCCTTCGGACGCCGGGATCAGTGACCTGGCCAGCACGGCTGCGAGATCAGCCGCTCCCACTCCTCGTCAGGATGCCCGGGCAGGGTCAGCCCGGCCTCCCGCCACCGCCTGACGAGGGAGAGGTACACCGGCGGCTGGCCGTCCGGGTCCCGGTCGGCGGACGGGTACGGGTACCCGGGCGGGGCCGCGGCCGGATACGGGTACCCCGGAGGGGGGCCGGGCGGGTACGGGTGGCCCGGCGGGGGCCCGGGCGGACGGGTGTACCCCTGAAGGGCGCCGGGCGGCCCCGGCTCCGCAGCCGGCTCCACCCGGCTGGCCGGAATGCGCACCCAGCCCCTGCCCTGTGCTCGCTCCGGGCTCATGGCGGACCCCTCTCACCCCATGAACGACTTCGGGTGTCCGGCCTCCGGTGCCAGCGCGGCCGCGCCGGCTCCGGAGGTACCGGGCTGCGCGCCCCTCCCGGCGAGGCGCCGCCTTACTCCTCTTACCAGTCTCCCCGCAGCGAAGCCCGCGCCGTGCACGAATCGCATGGAAGGGCCGAATGAGGGAGCGGTGACGAGCCCCGCGAAGAACAGCCCCGGGTACGAGGACTCGAACCCGGCGCTCAGCTCGGGGGTGCCGCCCCGGCCCGTCCGGCGCAGCGCGGCCCGCAGGTTCTGGTCCAGGAGGTCGAGTCGCGCCAGGTCCGGTACGAAGCCGGTGGCGGCGATGACGTGCCCGGTGTCCAGCACGACGGGCTCGCCGGCCGCGCCGGTCAGCGCCAGCCGGGTGCGGTCCCCGACGGCGGCGGCGTCGTGCAGCCGGTGCCCGAGCAGCACCGGGACCCGGCCCTCGAAGCGCTCGCGCAGCCACCAGGCGCCGGCCGGGCCGAGGGCGGTGGCGGCGATCCGCTCCCGCTTGCCGGCGGGCAGCCGGCGCACGGCTGCGGGCAGCTCGGCGTACGCCCAGTTGCGCCAGCCGGTGCCCAGGCCGCTGTGCGGGTCGCGCAGGCGGTGCAGCAGGCCGCGGGCCAGCGGTTTGACGGGGGTGTTCCAGTTCAGCCCGCCGGCCCGGGCCACCAGCCGGGGTTCGGCGCCCAGCTCGGCGAGCAGGCAGGCGGTCTCCATCGCGGCCTGGCCGCCGCCGATGACGGTCACGTCCAGGCCGCGGAACCGGGCCAGGTCGCGGTGGCCGGTGCTGTGCGAGCAGAGCTCGGCGGGCAGCGGGCGCAGCGCGCGCGGGTAGTGCCGGAAGGGCAGCATCCCGACGGCCAGGGCCACGGTGCGGGCCAGCAGCGGGGGGCCCTCGAGGGTGCTGATGCGGAAGCAGCCGTCGCCGTGCGGGGCGACCGCGGTGACGGTCCGCTCCTCGACCTCGGGGCCGGAGTGGCGGGCGAACCACAGCCCGTAGTCCGCGTAGGCGCTGATGGGCATCGGGTGGCCGTGCTCGGCGGGCAGGCCGCGGCCGGCGCAGTAGGCGGCGAGGGTGTGCCGGCCGGCGGGGTCGGACAGGTTGGAGGCCCAGGGCTCGGACTTGAGGAACATGCCCTCGGGCATGTGGTCGCGCCAGGAGGCCATGGGGCGGCCGAGCACCCGGACGTCGAGTCCGGCGGCGGCGGCGTGAGCGCCGATCGAGAGCCCGTAGGGGCCGGCGCCGATCACCACCAGGTCGTCGACGTGCTGCGTGCGGTCGGTGCGGGGGGTGCGCTGCGTTCGGTTCATGCCGTCCCTGGGGCTCGTGGGGGAAGACGGGACTGGTGGGGCGGGGCCGGGGAGTCACACCTTGGCGGGCGGGGAGGCCGCAGGGCCGGTGGCGCGCCGCTGCTCCGGCGTCCCCGCCCCCGCTCGCCCGGTCCGGCGGCCCTGGGCCGGCACGGCGCGCAGCAGGCCGCGCACCCGGCGCAGCCCCTTGTCGACCCCGCGGCCGAAGAAGGCGCCCGCCATGGCGAGGAAGGGCAGCGGGTCGTCGGCCGCGAACCAGGCGGCCTCGACGGGACCGGCCGCCTCCGACTGCGGCCCCGCGCCGAACGGCCGGGCGTCGGCCGGACGGGCGTCAGCCGCACGGACGTCGGCCGGACGGACGTCGGCCGGACGGACGTCGGCCGGACCCGCCGCGTCGGGATCCGGCGCCGCCGGTCCGGAGCCGAAGGGCTCCGCCGCCGCCCGAGGAGCCGTCAGGGCGGCCAGCAGGGCGTAGTTCTCGGCCACGAACATCCGCCCCGGCCCGCCCTGCCGCGCCGGCACCGGCTGGCCCGTCAGGTCCCGGTACAGGGCGCGTACGACGTCCAGACCGGCGGCGTCGGTGAAGAGCCGGAACTGGGCGCCCGGCCGCGGGTTGAAGTCCAGCAGCCGCAGTCCGCCCCGGGCGTCGCGGCGGAAGTCGAGGTCGAGGATGCCCCGGTAGCCCAACCGCTCGGCCACCCGCAGCCCGGCCTCCTCGACCGCCGGGTCGGGCAGCCAGCGGCCCACCGCGGTCAGCCCGGTCCGCACCGGCCAGGACAGCTCCTTGCGGCCGGAGCCCACCAGCAGCGGACGCCCGCCGTCGGTGAAGCAGCCGTGGAAGAACCAGTCGGTGCCGGGCCCGCCGGGCAGGTAGCGCTGGAGGAGCAGCGGGCTGCCGGCCTCCTCGTGGCGCTCGTACAGCCGGCGGGCGGCCGCCGCGGAGCCGAGCAGGGTGGTGCTGCGCAGCCCCTGCCCGGCGGGCAGCAGCCAGGGGCGGCTCCACTTGGCGACCACCGGCAGGCCGAGCCGCCGGGCGGCCTCGGCGGCCTCCGCCCCGCTGCCGGGCACCACGGTCTCCGGGTGGCCGACGCCCCAGCGTGCGCAGAGGACGGCCAGCTCCGCCTTGTCCGCGACCCGGGCGGGCAGGTCGTCGGGCTGCGCGGGGACCAGGTAGCGGCCGGCCAGCAGCGGGGCGATGCGGGAGACCGTGATCGCGCTCAGGTCGTCCATGGCGAAGAGGACCGCGGGGCGCCCGATGCGCTCGGAGATGCCGGTCAGGCAGTCGGCCAGGGCCCTCGGGGTGGGCTCGCCCTGGGGTCCGCGGTGGACCGCCCGCAGGTAGCGGGAGCGGGCCACCGGGCCGCCGCCGGCCTCGACCACGGCGTGGACCTCGACCCCGTCGCGCCCCAGGGACCGGACCGCCCCGAGGGTGCCGTGGTGGAAGGGGTTGCGGTCGAGCCTGAGCAGCAGGGCGGGCACTTCGGCAAGGAACGGGGGCATGTCACCGGAGGTCTTTCACCTAGTCGGACCAAGCAAGGGCGGTTGGCAGTCGCGAATGGCCTACCAACGGGGCATCAGACAGGCCATTAGTCACATGAGATGCCTAACGTCGTTGCCAAGCGCACCGCTTCGGGCCGCACCGCGCCCGCCCCGCGCGGGGCGCCCCGTGCAGCGCCCCAGGCCGCATCCGTCCAAGAAGTCCGGGAGACGCCATGACCCATCCACGCCGCAGGTTGGCGAGCACCTGCATCGGCACGGTCACGGCCGGCCTGCTCGCCACCGGCGCCGCCGTCGCCGCACCGTCCGACGACGGACCTCCGACCGCCTCCGGCACCGCCGTGGGGGCCTATCTCCACTACGGTTCGCCGGGCGTGGAGCGCATGAAGGGGCTCTCCCGCTGGCTGGGCGGAGCCGAACTCCGCGTCGGGCACACCTACTTGCCCGGCGACACCTGGTCGAACATCGAGGGCGCCCCGACCTTCCTGGAGGACTGGGCGCGGTGGCGGCGGGCCAAGTCCGACCGGCTGTTCGTGCTCAACGTGCCCATGCAGGAGCGCAACGAGGCGGGCGTGCCGGACTACCAGGTGGCCCGGCTGATCCAGGCGGGCGCACAGGGGGAGTTCGACGGCCACTTCCGCAAGCTCGCCGAGCGCCTGGTCGACGTGGGCGTGCCGGACGCGGTCATCGTGCTCGGCTGGGAGATGAACGGCATCACCTACACCCACCGGTGCGGGCCCGACCCGGAGAACTGGAAGGCGTACTGGCGGCGCATCGTCACCACCATGCGATCGGTCGAGGGCCAGCGGTTCCGCTTCGACTTCACCCCGAACCGCGGCACCGACGCGATCGGCTGGACCAGGTGCTACCCCGGCGACGACGTCGTCGACATCGTCGGCATGGACTCGTACGACCAGGCGCCCGGCCGGACCTTCGACGAGCAGGTCAGCCAGCCGTACGGGCTCCAGCAGCACGTGGACTTCGCGAAGGCGCACGGCAAGCCCATCTCGTACCCCGAGTGGGGGCTGTTCCGGCACGGCGACAATCCCGTGTACATGCGGCGCATGCTCGAGTGGATCCGGCAGCACGGGCCGCTCTACCACACCATCACCGACTACTGCCCGCACGGCGTCTGGCAGTGCAAGCAGAACCCGCGCTCGGCGCAGGTGTTCCGGGACATGATGTCCGAGCCGACCGTCCCGACCCCGCCGGTGGTCACCCCGCCGGTGGTGACCCCGCCGGTCGTCACCCCGCCGGTCGTCACCCCGCCCGTGATCACCCCGCCGGTCGTCACGCCGCCGGTCGTCACGCCCCCGGTGGTCACGCCCAGGCCCACGCCGAAGCCGGACCTCACCCCGGTCCCGACGCCGAAACCCACGCCCAAGCCGACACCCAAGCCGACACCGAAGCCCACGCCCAAGCCCGACATCACCCCCGACCCCGTCCCGGAGCCGACGCCGCACGACGAGTGGTGCGTACCGCTCGACTTCGGCAGCGAGTGGCTCAGCCAGTTCCTGGGCAACCAGAAGATCTGCTGGGACGGGGACTGGAACGACGGCTCCGGCTGGGAGAAGGGCTCGGGCTGGGAGAAGGGCTGGGACACCGACTGGCCCACCGGGGACGACTGGGACAAGGCCTCCGACGCCTGGTGGCCCTACTAGCCGCCGGCCCGCCGGCCCGCCGCGGACGAGCCCGCGGTGCGCCCCCGGTCCGGGGCGCCGTCCCCGACCGGGGCGGCGCCCCGGTCGCGTCCACGGCGGGCGGCGCGTCACCGCCGCGCCCCGTCGGCCCGCCAGTCGTTGATCCGCGCCCGCCAGTCGCGGGCGGCCGGCAGGGCCTCCCGCAGCGCGCCCACCGCCCGTTCGCGGCCGGTCACCTGCGACTCGTGCAGCCGCAGCAGCGGCAGGTGGGAGGAGCGGGCGAGCAGGAACCGCTGGTTGACCACGGTCTCCGGCCGCCAGTGGTTCTTGTACGGCTCGCTGCCGCGCAGCAGGCTCAGCACCCGCTGCCCGCGGGCGTGGGCGTGCTGGGCCTCGTGGCGCAGCAGCATCGTCACCACGTCCACCTTGCGGGCCCGCAGCTCCGGGTCGGCCCCGTACAGGTAGCCCCCGCTGAGCCCGGCCGACAGCAGCGTGACGTTCGCCGCCACCACCCGCCCGTCCAGCCGGAACTCCGTCAGCCGGGCGTCCCCCGCCCGCACCATCCGCCGGGTGGCACGGGTGAGGTGCTCGGCGAACCGGGGCCGCAGGTGCTCGGGCGTCACGCCGCGGCCGCGCCACTGCTTCTCGTGCAGGTCGAGCAGGGTGCGTACGGTGGCCGGCACCTCGTGCTCGGACACCGGGTGCTCCTCGATGCCCAGCGCCTCGATCTTGCGGACCTTGGCCCGGGTGCGCTGGGCCCCCGCCGTCGGCATCCGCTTGACCAGGTCGTCGAAGGGCAGCACCGGGAACTCCGCGCAGGAGGAGTCCGCGAGCGTGCGGTGCACGCCCTCCCAGTGCCGTACGAGGTCTTCGGCGGCGGCCCCCGGGCGCACCTCGCGCAGGTCCACCACCGCCCCCCGTGCGGCCCGGTGCAGCCCGCGTGCCAGCGCCGGCACCACCGCGTCGGCGTGCTCGGCGGCCACCAGCACGTCGCAGTAGTCGGTGATCTCCCCGCCCAGCGGCACCAGCAGCGGCAGCGGCCGGTGCACGAGCATCAGGGGCGCCGCGCCGACGAGTTCCCCGCCGCGCCGGACCAGCAGGATCCGCAGCCGGCCCTCCTTGCCGTACGACAGCCACCAGGAGTGCAGCCAGGCGTGGCTCTGGAACGGGGTCGCGGTGGGGCAGGCGCGCAGCAGCCGGTTCCACTGCTCCTCCAGCCCGGCGAACTGCCGGGGGTCGCGGCACAGCGTCACCGACAGCTCCCGGGTCCCGGCCCGGGCCGGGGCCGCCGCGGAGCTCTCCGTCATCGCACGGACTCCTTCTCCTTCTTCTCCTTCGCGGCCTCCTTCACGACGGCGGCCGCGGCCGCCGTGGCGGCCTCGCCGTGGGCCGGCGCGGGCAGCGAGGTGACCCCGTTGACGGGGGCGGGCGCGCCGACCTCCTGGGGGGCGGCGGCGTCCTCGGCGCGGCCGTCCTCCGGGCGGCGCCGGCCGCCGGGCCTCACGAGCAGCACCAGGCCGCCGACGAGGCCGCCGGCGCAGAACCCGACGGCCCCGCTGAGCCCGGCCGAGGCGGAGGCCGGCTCGGTGGGCGGCACGGCCTGGTTGAAGAGGAGCAGCTGCACGCCGGTGCTCTTGGCGGCCTGGTTGCTGTTCAGCGAGAGGGCGTCGGCCACGGCGTTGGCGACGTCGGCCGCCTCCGCGGCGGTCCCGGCGGTCCCGGTGACGGCGATCATCGGGGAGTCCGGCGAGGTCTCGGCCCGGACCTGGGTGCGCAGCCGCTCGGCCGGGATCCCGGCGCGCGGCTGGGCGTACGCGAGGGTGGAGGCGCTGGTGGCGATCCGGCCGTAGGCCTGGGCGAAGCCGAGGGCGGTGGCGGGCTCGGTGTCCTCGTCGGGGACCGCGACCACGTAGCTGGTGGCCGCGTACTCGGGGGCCTTGACCAGCCCGTACGTCGCCCCGGCCACCAGGCCCAGGAGGGCGCAGGCGGGCAGCGGCCACCAGGTCGGCGGCGGCAGGAGCCGGCGGCGCGCTCTGTGGCCCCGGCGGGCGCCCCCCTCCTTCGCGGTCGCCGGGGTGTCGGGGTTCTTCGGGTCGGCCATGTCGGTCCTCACTTCGAAAACGGGGTCTGCGGGGGCGTCGGGTGGTGCGGTCGGTTCCGGTCGTACGGACCGCCGTCCGCCGGTGCCGCGACGGGGGCGGCCGGCTCCCCCCGCGCCGGGGCGGGGCGGCCCGGGGCGGGGCCGGCGGGGGCCGGGTCCGGCGCGGCGGGGGCCGGGTCCGGCGCGGTCGGAGCCTGACGGCGCGCGGTCGCGGCCGGCTGCGGGCGTGCGCCGGATCCCGCGGCCTGCGCCGGCACGGCACCGCGCGGGGCCAGGGCGCGGGCGTAGACGCCGAGCAGCAGCTCGGCGCTGTGGGCGATGTCGTAGCGGCGGACGACGGGCGGCGGGGCCGGCCGGCCCGCGCCGGCGGCGGCCTGCACCTCGGCCAGGGCCGCGGTCAGCTCGCCGGGCTCCGGGCCGATCCGCCGGGCGGCCGGCGCCTCCTCGGGCGGCAGGTCGTCGACGGCCGGGCAGGTCACGTACCGCACGGGCAGCCCGGCCGCCAGCGCCTCCAGCACCGCGAGGCCGAAGGCCTCCTCGCGGGAGGGCGAGACGAACACGTCCACCGCGGACAGCAGTGCGGGCACCCCCGGGGCCCCGGCCCCGGTCGGCGCGGCCCCGCCCAGGGGGTCGCACTCGCCCAGCAGGACGACCCGGTCGGCCGCCCCCAGCCGGTCGGCCAGCCGTTCCAGCGCGGCCCGCTCCGGCCCCGCCCCGGCCAGCAGCAGCCGCGCCCCCGGCAGCGCCGCCACCGCGCGCACCAGCACGTCGAAGCGCTTGCCCGGCACCAGCCGCCCGACCCCGCCGACCACGAAGGCGTCGGCGGGCAGCCCGAACCGGTCCCGCACCGCCCGCCGGGCCGCCGGGTCGAAGCGGAAGCGGACGGCCTCGATCCCGTTGGGTACGACGTGCAGCCGCGGCCCCGGCACGCCCCAGTCCCGCAGCCGGGCGGCCACGGTGTCCGAGACCGCCACGGTCGCCGCGCCCAGCCGCTCCCCGGCCAGGTACAGCGTGCGGACCCCGCGGGTCAGCGGCCGGCCCTCGATCTCGCGCTCGCCCAGCGAGTGCTCGGTGGCCACCACGGCCCCGACCCCGGCCAGGCGAGCGGCCAGCCGGCCGTACAGGCAGGCCCGGTACAGGTGCGTGTGCACGAGGTCGTAGCGGCCGGCCCGGATGAAGCGGACCAGTCGCGGCAGCGCCCGCAGGTCCCGGTTGCCGGCCATCCCCAGGTGCACCACCCGCACCCCGTCGGCCCGCAGCCCCTCGGCCACCGGGCCGGGGTTCGTCAGCGTCAGCACGTCGCAGTGGACCTCCGGGGGCAGGTGCCGCAGCAGCAGCCGCAGCTGCTGCTCGGCGCCTCCCACGCCCAGGCCGGTGATGATGTGCAGGACCCTCATCCGGCGGCCCCCCGTACGTACAGGGCGCGGTGCCGCAGGCGCTTGACGGCCAGCCGCGCCGCGCCGTCGGCCTGGCTGACGTGGGTCCGGGGCATCGCGTACGGTCCCGCCAGCCGGCCCGGGGCGATGGCCACCGCGTAGCCGTAGCCGGCGGCGCGCACCGCCTCGGCGACACGCCGGTCGACCGTGCCGTACGGGTAGCAGAAGCCCTCCGGGGCGGTTCCGGTGAGCGCCCGCAGCGCCTCGCGGCTGCCGCCGAGCTCCTGTGCGAGGACGTCGTCGGCGGCGCCGACCAGGTCCTGGTGGAGCAGTCCGTGCGAGCCGATCTCGTGGCCGGCGGCGGCCACCGCACGCACCCCGGCGGCCGTCAGCAGGGCCTTGCGCGGGCCGAGCGGGTCCCACACGTTGTCGGTGCCGAGCCGGCCGGGCAGCACGTACACGGTGGCCGTGCACTCGTACCGGCGCAGCAGCGGCAGCGCCTGGGTGACGAAGTCGGCATAGCCGTCGTCGAAGGTCAGCCCGACGAGCCCGGCGCCGCCGCCGGCCGCACGGGCGGCCCGCAGTTCACCGACCGAGACCCCGCGCAGCCCGTGGGCGCGCAGCCACAGCAGCTGGGCCTCCAGGGCGGCGGGGGTGACGGTGATGCCGTACGGGTCCTCGGCGGGGTCGGTGAACTCGGCGACCGAGTGGTACATGAGCACCCAGGGGGTCCTGGGTTTCCGGGGCGTCCGACCGCCGGCCCGGGCGGGCGGGGCGGGGCGCGAGGCGCTGGGTGTCGCCGTGTCAGCGGACATGACGGAACCTCTGGGTGATGGTGGCGGGCAGGGAGGTGACGTCGAGTGCCTGCATGGCCGTACCGGCGGCCATGAACATGGCCGGGACGAGCAGGCAGCCGAGCGCCGCGCTGAGCAGCGGGCTGGGGATCATCGGCCCGGCCAGCCAGCCGGTGCCGCAGGCGGCCGCGGCGGCCACGGAGAGCCGGGCGAGGCTGACGGCCACCCGGCGAACCTGGATGGCGATGACCCGCGAGCCGATGCCGTACAGCAGCAGGGCGGCGGTGGTGGAGATGCCGGCGGCGTTGCCGGCGGCGATGCCGTACGTGCCCCACCGGCCCACGGCGAAGGCCCCCGCCGCGATGTTCACCACGAGCCCGGCGGCCATCGCGGCGGCCGGGAACCAGGTCGGTCTGGCCGTGGAGAAGAAGGGCCGGGACAGGGCCCCGACGAGGCAGTGGCCGAGCAGCCCGAGGGCGTAGACGCGCATGACGGAGGCCGTGGCGAGGGTGTCGGCGTGGGTGAACGCCCCGCGCTCGAAGAGGACTTCGATGATCTGGGGGGCGTACCCGACGACCAGGGCGGTGCCCATGAGGACGGCGAGGGAGGCCAGGGCCAGGTCCTGCTCGACGCGGCGGCGGGCCTTCTCGCGCTCGCCGCCGGCCATGGCCTGGGCGACGACCGGGAAGGTGACGGTGCAGATCATCAGGGAGAGCACCATCGGCATCTGCGCGACCTTCTGCGCGTAGTTGAGGTGCGAGATGGCTCCGGGCGGCAGCGAGGCGGCGAGGAAGCGCTCGACGAGGACCTGGGACTGGCGCGAGACGGCGAAGATGATGACGGGGGCGAGGGTGCCGAGGGCCAGCAGGGTGGGCCGGGCACCGTCCGGCGCCACACGTAGGCGACGAGTCCGCCGCGCCCGGCTGCCGATGCGGGGCCCGACGAGCCCGACGTGCCGCAGGAACCCCGGGAGTTGCACCAGCACCATCAGCGCGCCGCCGACCGCGACCCCGGCCGCGGCGGCCCGGACGCCCCAGGCCGCGTGCAGGGCGAGCATCGTGCCGATGATGCCCGTGTTGTACGCGAGGTAGATGGCGGCCGGGGGCAGGAAGGAGCGGTGGGCGCGCAGTCCGGCGCTGAAGTAGCCGGCGATGCCGAAGGTGAGCACGGTCAGGGCGGTCAGGCGGGTGCACTGGACCGCGAGCCGGGGGTCGGGCAGGCCCGGGGCGAGCGCGGCGACGACCAGCGGAGCCGCGGCCATCAGCACGGCGGCCACCACGGCGAGCAGGACGGCGAGCCGGGGCAGGGTGGCGCCGACCAGCAGCCGGACCGGGTCCTGGGCGCGGGCCTCGCGCCGGGTCAGGCCGCAGCGGACGGCCGCCCGCCGGGCCAGGGCGTGGCTGAACGCGGGCACCATGAGCAACGCCATGGCGTCCTCGATCAGCAGCGTCGAGGCCATCTCCGGGACGGTCCAGGCGATCAGGAACGCGTCGCTGTCGTGGCCGGCGCCGAAGAGGTGGGCGATGGTCTGGTCGCGCAGCAGCCCGAGCACGGCCCCGGCGGCCGTGAGCCCCGCCGTGACGGCGGCGGCCTTGGCGAGGAACCGTCCCAGGCGCGGACCGCCGGGTTCGCCGGGCGCGCCGGCGGGCCGTACGGGACGGGCCGCGTGGCGTACGGGACCGGGGAGCACGCCCGGCCGCACGGAGCCGGGCCCGGGGAGCATGCCCGGGAGTCCCCCCGGACCGAGTCCGGGGGTGTGTGAGGCACGGGGGTCCGGGGGCGGCACCCCCGGGACCGGCGCCGCGGTCTCCGTCACGCGACCGCCGCGCCTTCGGGGGCCGGAAGGGCGGTGCGGGCCGGCTTCTCGGTGCCGGCGCCGCCCGGGGCGGAGCCGGGGGCGCCCGCGGAGCCCAGGGCCCACCAGGCCGCGAGGCCGATGACGACGCCGGTGAGCACGGTCGAGGGCCCGCCGATGTCGGCGTACAGGAAGTCCGTCAGCTGCCACACCAGCAGTCCCACGGCCACCAGCCCGCAGTCCCGCACGGCCCGCGCGCCCGGGTCGGGCCGCAGGGCCCGCCGGACGCCGGCGGCGAGGACCGCGGCCCAGCCGCCGACCAGTGCGGTCAGGCCGATGAGCCCCTGCTCGCTCAGGACGAGCAGGTACATGTTGTGCGGGGACAGCAGCGGCTGGCGCATGAAGGCCTGGCCCGCTCCGGCGGTGTCGCTGCCGGAGGAGAGGCCGAGCGTGGAGTGCGCGTCCCGGTTCGCGGGGAAGCCCTTGAGCCCGACCCCGGCGGCCGGCCGCTCGGCCCACATCGACCCGGCGGCCGCCCACATCGTGTACCGGTCGGTGACGGACTGGTCGGGGGCGGAGCTGACCTGCGTGATGCTGGTCAGGCGTTCGGCCACCATCTCGGATCCCACCCCGAGGCCGCCGACCAGCACGACCCCGGCCGCCACCAGCGCCGCCAGCACCGCGAGCGCCCGTCGCACGCCGGCGAGCAGCATGACGGCCAGCCCGGCGGCTGCGGTGGCGATCCACGCCCCCCGGCTGAAGGACAGCACCAGCGGCACGACCAGCACCCCGGCGGCCGCGGCCGCCGGGGTCCGCAGCCGGCGCGGGGTGCCCGGCGCGAGCGCCAGCGCCGCGGCGGCGATGAGCCCGTACGCGACGACGGTGGCCATGCCCATGACGTCCCCGGGGCCGAAGGTGCCGACCGCCCGGATGTTCTCGCCCTGGTACGAGGCCCCGGTCCGGGTGGCGTACTGGACGACGCCGACCCCGCCCTGGACGAGCGCGAGGACGGCGAAGCAGCCGGCGGCGGCCCGGAACTCCCACCCGTCGCGCACGAGCAGCACGATCGCCCCCGGGACCAGCACGAACACCTGGAGGTAGCGCACGAACCCGGGCAGCGCGGCGTACGGGTCCCCCGCCGTGACCGTGGCCACGGCCAGTCCCACCGCGGGCAGCGCGAGGAACAGCCCGACCGCCGGGGTGAGCGGCCGTACCCGCCCGCGCAGGGCCTGCACGGCGCACACGAGGACCAGCAGCAGGGACGCCGCGTCGGCGGGGCCGACCTTGCCGGAGGCGGTGGCGTCGCCGGCCGGCACCGGGGCGACCAGCGCCAGCACGGTGGCGGCCAGCGGCAGCAGCGGCCAGTGCCGGCGCAGCAGCCGCGCGAGGGACGCGGACGGTGCGGCGGGGGCGTGCGGCGGGTACGGGAGGGGCGCGGCGCCGCTGACGGCGAGCCGCACCCCGGGCGGGGCGCTCATGGTCAGCTGCCTCCCAGGCGGAAGCGGAAGAAGGAGGCCGCCGTGCGGGCCAGGATCCACAGGTCCTGCCAGAGCGACCAGGTGTCGATGTAGTGGTTGTCGAAGCGGGCCCGGTCCTCGATGGAGGTGTCGCCGCGCAGGCCGTTGATCTGGGCCAGTCCGGTGATGCCGACGGGCATCCGGTGGCGGGCCTCGTAGCCGGGATGGACGTCGGCGAACTTGGCGACGAAGAAGGGGCGTTCGGGGCGCGGGCCGACCAGGCTCATGTCACCCCGGACGACGTTCCACAGCTGAGGCAGCTCGTCGAGGGAGGACTTGCGCAGGAAGCTGCCCACCCGGCTCATGCGGCGGTCGCCGGCCACGGTCCAGCGGGTGGCGGACTCGTGCTCGTCGGCGCGCAGGGTACGGAACTTCAGCAGGGTGAAGGGGCGCCCGTACAGGCCCACCCGCTCCTGCCGGAAGATCACCCCGGGGCCGTCGGCGAGTCGTACGGCCGCCGCGCACAGGGCCATCAGGGGCGCGGCCAGCGCCAGGGCGGCCAGCGCCAGCAGGCCGTCCATGAGGCGCTTGACCGCCCGCTCCACGGGCCGGGCGGGGCGGGGCAGCAGCAGCTGGGCGGCGTAGCCCCACACGTGGTCGGCACCGGCCGGCCCGTCCGCGGCTCCGGAGGTCCGGGACGCCCGCAGGCCCGTGATCCGGGCGGTGCCGGCGGCGTCGGCGAGCCAGAGCCGGCAGCCGTGGTCGTGGCAGAGCCGCAGCAGGGCGGCGGTGCGCTCGTCGGCCTCGGGGGGCCGGGTGAAGACCGCGACCCGGACGGCGTTCTGGATGACCGCGCGGCGGACGTCCTCGTGGCTGGTCAGCACCGGGAGCGGGCCGGTGGCGGCCTCGGGGTCCAGGCCGGGGTCGGCGAGGCCGACCGGGCGCAGCCCGTACTCCTGCCGGCCCTGGAGGGCGGCGGCCACCTGGCGGGCGCCGGGCAGCGGGCCGACCACGAGGGTGGAGCGGGGGTGGCGGACGGCGGCCCGGCGGCGCAGCTGGTTGACGAACCCGCGTCCCGCGCACGTCAGTACGACCTGAAGGCAGACGGCGGTGGCCAGCGCGGCCCAGCCGAGGGCGTGGCGGGGGGCGGCCGCGGCGACGGCGGCGGCCGCGGCGCACCACACGACGGCGGACCGGCCCAGCAGGGCGGGGAGTTCGAAGAGCGCGGAGGGGGCGAGCCTGGGCCGGTACAGCCCGGCCCGGGCGTGCAGCACCGCCAGGCCCGCGGCGACCGGACCGGCGAGCACGAGCGGGTCGGCCGCGGCGGCCGGGCCGGCGGCGAGGGTGTCCGCACCCCCGCCGGCGAGGGCGGGCAGGACGGCGGTGGCGGCCAGGGCGGCCAGCACGTCGACGGCGAGCAGCGGTGCCGCGCCGGGGTGGCGGCGGGTCCGCCGCCGCCGCACGGCCGGGCGGGCCCGCTCGGCCCGGGGCCGCCGCGGCGGGTGGATCGAGGTCGCCGAGCGGCGCAGGGCCGTGGGTGCGGCGCCCTTCCGCCCGGCGTGCGGCGCGTGTGCGCTCTCCATCGTCATCGACTGTTGCGCTCCTGGTTCAAGAGCCGGGGCAGGCCCAGCAGTTCGTGGTACAGACCGGTGACCGCGGCGGTGGTCCTCCGTACGTCGAACTCCGCACGCGCGTGCTCCTGGGCCTGGCGCCCCAGCGAGTCGAGCAGCTCCGGTTCGGCCAGCAGCCGGCCGAGCGCCTTGGCCAGGGCCGTCGGGTCCTCCGGCGGTACGAGGCACAGGGGCGCCTGGCCGGGGGGCAGGCTCTCGCGGGCCCCGCTGACGTCGGACACCACGACCGGGCGGCCACAGGCCATGGCTTCGAGCGGGGCGAGCGCCATGCCCTCCCAGCGCGACGGCAGTACAACGAGATCGGCCGCCCGAAGCCACGGCCTGATGTCGGCGGCCGCGCCCGTGAAGAGGACGCCGGGCGGGGCCGCGTGCTTCAGCCGGAGCGCGTCGGGGCCGTCGCCCACCAGGACGAGCCGGGCGCCCGGGGCGGTCGCGGTCACCTCGCGCCAGGCGCGCAGCAGGAGGTCCTGGCCCTTCTGGTGGCACAGCCGGCCGACGCACACCACGAGCTGTCCCTGGGGTGCGGAGCGGGACAGCAGCGGCAGCCCGGCCCGGGCGACGGCCTTCTCGTCGCCGTCGCCGGGCCGGAAGTGGTCGAGGTCGACGCCGTTGCGGATCACGGCCCAGCGGCCGGCGATGCCCGCGGACTCGCCCTCGCGCCGCTCGGACTCGCTGACGCAGAGCACCCGGTCGGCCCAGCGGGCGCCGATCCGCTCCCAGCGCAGGGCGAGGGCGGCCGTGGTGCCGCTGACCGCGTCGAAGGACCAGGCGTGCGGCTGGAAGACGGTGCGCGGCCGGCCGCGGGCCGCGAGCCGGCCGGCCAGGCCGGCCTTGGCGCTGTGGGCGTGCAGGATGTCGGGCCGCACCCGGGCCAGCAGGCGGGCGGCGGCCGCGGTCTCGGTGGCGAGGGTGGGCCCGGGGCCACGGGTGGCCCGCCAGGTCAGTACGTCGGCCCCGGCCTCCCGCGCGCTGTCGGCGAGGGTGCCGCCGGGCGGGCAGGCGACGACGGCGCGGAGGCCTTCCCGGGTCTGGGCGCGGACCAGGTCGGTGACGACCCGGGCCACTCCGCCCTCCACGGGCTGGACGAGGTGGAGGACCGTCGGCCTGGCGCCGCCGGTCGCGTGGTCTGACTGCACGTGGAGTGGTCTCCGTACGATTCAGCGGCGCGCGTCTGCCTGTACGAAGAGCACGCCGACGAACTGACCCTGGTTTTCCGCGCCGAACCTGAAGCGCAGGCTGCGGGCGCCCTCGGACAGTGCGGGACCGAGGTCGAACACGTCCGCGTCATATCCGAGATTGTTCATATAATCTGGCTGCCGCTTGAAAGCAGACCGCCCGAAATCCGTGATCGTGGAATTCAGCACGTCGTTGAACGGGTTTTCGGCGTCGCCGATATTCGTTCGACGCCCGCTGCTGGCCGTCACGGTGAGTGAGTCGCCCCGCACCCCCCGGTCCCCGTCGTAGCCGACCACCCCCACCCGGCCCGCACCCCGCGCCGGGACGTCCAGACCGGTCAGCTCGACCGTCCGGCCGGTGTCCGCGGGCCGGACGTCGTCCTCGCCCTCGTCGCCCTCGCGGTCCTCCGCGTCCCCGTCCGGGTCCGCGTCGGGGTCCTCGCCCAGGGCGGTGAAGCCGTCCCAGAGCGAGAGCTGGCGCAGCGGCTCGTCGGCCTTCTCGTACGCGACCACGAGGGTCCAGCCGCCCCAGGCACCCGCGTCGGAGCTGCCCTTGGCGATGTTCAGCTGCGCCACGGTCCACAGGCCGCCGCCGAACCTCCGCACCAGGGGGGTCACGTCGGCCGAGGCCTGGTAGGCGTCGCTCTCGTCGCCGTCGCGGTGACCCACCTTGGTGTCGGCCAGCACGTCCTTGTACGAGCCGCCCGGTTCGGCGACCAGGACCCGGCCGTTGTCCTCCGGCGGCTTCTGCTCCCCGACCCGCAGGTTGCCGCCCCAGTAGAGCCGGGCGTAGGTGACCCGGGCGCCGGGCGGGAGCAGCAGTTCGGCACGGGTCGCGTTGTACGTGTTCGGGTCCTGGTCGACGTCGCTGTAGAGCATGTCGAAGTTCGAGTTGACCGCGGCGGCGCCGCGCCTGACCGCGGCGCAGGGCTCGACGCCGGGGTCGACGCGGCGCCAGCAGCTGATGCCGGAGTTGGACGCCCGTACGAATCCGCCGTGCTGGACAGCCTGGTAACGGTGGGTGAATGGAATCTCGGGCATTTCCGCCGGTGCCGAGACCGCTGTGGCGGCCGGAAGGACGAGGGAAAGTCCCAGGCCGGACAGCGTGCCGAGGGTGCGGAAGGTCCTGCGCCCCGTCGACTTCGAACCCTCCGACATGTCCCGGTCTCCAATTTCGATCAAGGCGACAAAACAGGAGTGCACTTTGTCAGAAATCGGGGTGGAAATCACGTCGGACTCGCTTGTACGGCCTTTCGGGCGATGGTGCGCACCCTTGACGGCCGAGCGTCGTTATGCGGTGCACCATTGTTCGAACCGAAAGGGAAAACACGAGATGAAGAAGACGCTGATCCGCACCTCGACCCTGGCCGTCGCGGGGGTCGCGATGATCATGGGCGGCGCGGGCCTGGCCTCCGCCCACGGCGAGGGCGGCAACGGCGCCTTCGCCCAGGGCGCGGCGGCCCAGTCCCCCGGCGTCCTGTCGGGCAACCTGGTCCAGGTCCCGGTGCACGTCCCGGTCAACCTCTGCGGCAACACCGTCAACGTCATCGCCCTGCTCAACCCGGCGTTCGGCAACACCTGCGTCAACGCCTAGCACCCGCGGCCCACTTGGCGGCCCCACCGGGCCCCGCCCCGGTCGGCGCGACCCGACCCGGTCCGCAGGCACCCGGGGGTGCTCGGCCGAACGAGTGAAGGGTCGCAACCCAAACCAGGCGCCGGCCGTTGATCCGGATGCTCCTGTACCGGGCAATCCTCAGAAAAGGGATGACAGTGATCAAGAAGATGATGGCCACGGCGGCGGTCGCGGCTTCGGTCGTGGGCGTCGGAGCTGCGATGGCCCCGCAGGCGATGGCGATCGGCAACGACAACGGCGTCAACACCGTGAACGGCAACGGCGCCTCCCAGGACCCAGCAGTGCACCGAGAACTCGACCCAGGCCAAGGGCGACGAGCCGCTCTCGCACATCCTGGACAACATCCCGGTGCTCTCCGGCAACGGCGCGGTCAACAGCTAGTCCCGACCGCCCCGCGCCACGAGGCCGCCGCACCCTCCGGGTCGCGGCGGCCTCGTCGTCTGCGCGCCGGCCCCGCCGGGCCCGGTCGCCCCGGTGGCCCCGGTGGGAATACCCCCGCGAGGCTCCGGCCGGCGCCTGCGAATAACCGTCGAAAACCGGCGCGGATATCCTCCGGAAGGTTTCTTCAGGATCCTTTCGCGGAGGCATTGGAGTGAAAGCCCCGAGACCCGTCCCGGATTCTCGGTTTCTTTTTCACGGACAGCTCGTTACTCAGCTCGCAGTGGTGTTGTACGGACAGGAAACTGTGTGCGCAGCACGAGGGTCGTGTATGCGGTGAACACCGCTGCGGGAAAGGACAGAAAATGAAGCTCACGAAGGCAGCCGCCGTCGTCGCCGGTGTCCTGATGGCCGCCGGTGCCGCCGCCCCCGCGATGGCCGACTCCGAGGCCAACGGTGCGGCCATCGGCTCCCCCGGCGTGCTCTCCGGCAACCTGGTCCAGGTCCCGGTCCACGTCCCGATCAACGTCTGCGGCAACACCGTCAACGTCATCGCGCTGCTCAACCCGGCGTTCGGCAACACCTGCGTCAACGCCTGACGCGACGCCGCGTCTGCCGCCCGCTAGGGCGAACCTCCTCGGGGTGGCCTCGGAGTGCACGGCGGTGCACTCCGAGGCCACCTTGACTTACCGCACCGGCCGCGCGCCGGTAGACAGGGAAGGACCCATGCGACAAGTACTGAGCCGACAAGTACTGAGCAAGGGCGTACTCACCGCCGCGGCGGCCTCAAGTCTGCTCTCCCTCGGTACCGGGGCCGCGTTCGCGCACCCCGCGGCCAGCGCCGAGGCCTCGCACTCCCCGGGCGTGCTGTCCGGCAACGCCGTCTCGGTACCGGTCACGCTCTCCCCGAACGTGTGCGGCAACACCGTGGATCCGGGCGGGGCGCTCAACCCCTCGTTCGGGAACAACTGCGGGAACGGCTCCGGCCACGAGGTCCACCACTCCTACGGCGGCGGGGGCTACGGCGGCGGATACGACTACGAGCGCCACCTCGCCCCCGAAGCCCGGGACTACGAGCGCTACCTGCACCCCTCGCACGACGAGGACGCCGGACCGGGCCGCGGCCGCCACCGCCGCACCGACGGCGGCGAGGAGGACCGCGGGCGGTACGAGGAGGACCGCGGACCCGGGTACGGGCGCCACGCCGACCGCGGCCCCGCGGGACCCGGCCGCCCCGCGCACGGGGACGAGGGGGCGTACGGCCCCGGCGCCGAGGAGGACCGCGGCCCGGGCTACGGCGGCCACGACGAGGAGTGCGACGAGGAAGGCGCCCCGCCGCCCCGGCCGGCGGCGCACGTCCCCCCGCAGCCCGCGCCGCACCCGGCCCCCCGGCCCCACGCGCAGCCCCGGCCGAAGCCCCACCCGGCACCGCCCGCGCACGAGGCCGGGCCCCGGCCCCACCCCAAGCCGCACGTCCCGGCCACGCCGCACCCGGCCCCCCGGCCGCACGCGCAGCCCCGGCCGAAGCCGCACCCGGCACCGCCGGTGCACGAGGCCACGCCGCTCCCCGCTCCGGCCCCCGCTCCCCACGAGGTCCCCGAGCCGCGACCGCGGCAGGGCCACCAGGAGGACCTGCCCCCGGTCGTCCCGGCCCCCGCGCCGCTCCCGGCCCCCGCCCCGGCGCCCGTCCCGGCCCAGCCCGCGCCGGCCCCGGCGGCCGAGCTGCCGGCTCCCGTCCCGGCGGCTCCCCCGGTGGTACCGCCGGCGCCCGCGGCGCCCGCGCCGGCCCCGGTCGTCGAGGCGCCCCCGGCCGCGCCGGCTCCGGCCGCACCGGCCGTGGACCAGCCCCCGGCCAACCCGGAGGAGGACCGCCCGGTCGACCTGACCCCCGCGCCCGCCCCGGCGCCGGTGAGCCCCCCGGCCGCCGCCCCGGCGCCCGCGCCCGAGGCCCCCTCCCCCGTCCCGGCGCCGATGCCGGCCCGGCAGGTGCCCGTGCTCGCCGCCACCGGTGCCGGCGGGGCGCTCGTGCCCGCGGCCGCGCTGAGTGCGGGCCTGCTGCTCGGCGGCGCCGTCCTGTACCGGCGCTCCCGGAGCATGTCGGCGTAGCAGAGGCCGTCGGGGGAATCGAAAAAACTAAGAAATATCGGCCGGAGATCCCTCTGGGATTCTCCGGCCGAGCGTTTGTCCGAGCGCATGTCCGAGCGCCCCGCAAGAAAGCGGTGGCGACGGGGTTTCCGTTGCGCGGAGGAATCGTTGAGCAGGGCGCGAGTGGCGCGACGGTCGCCGCTGGAGAAAGGGATCTGAAATGAAGTTCTCGAAGGTCGCCGCTGTCGTCGCCGGCTCCGTGGCCGCGCTCGGAGCGGCCTCCCCCGCCTTCGCCGCCGACGGCCCCGCCCCCATGAGCCTGAACGGCGGGGCGATGGACGTCCTCGCCGCCGCCTCCGCGCCCACCTCGGACCTGCCGCTGCACCTCGAGAACGCCGTGACCGAGCAGGGCTCCGCGGTCAACTCCGCCGTGCAGGGCGTCGAGGGGGTCAACGACTTCCGCAACCACGCTCCCGACAAGGTCATGGGCGCCGTCTCCGGCGCGACGGACACCCTGCCCGCGGTGGCCCCCATGCTCGGCGGCCTGCACGTCAACGGCGGCTGAGCCCACGGCTCCCGCACCGCATCGCTCTCCACCCCGCACCACCCCGCACCGCTCCGCCCGCGCCGCCCGGACCCCTCCGGCGACGCGGGCGGAGGTGCGTCGCCCCCCACGCACCCCCCTGCGCGACGGTCGGGCGCGGCCTCCCGTACCCGCACGCGCACACCCCCGCGCACACGTCGAGGCGCCCCCGGCCGGAAGCCGGGGGCGCCTCGGGGAGCCGAGCGGGCCGCTGCGTCAGTCGTTGACGCAGACGTTGCCGAACGCCGGGTTGAGGCCCGCGATCACGTTCACGGTGTTGCCGCAGACGTTGACCGGGACGTGGACCGGGACCTGGACCAGGTTGCCCGACAGCACGCCGGGGGAGCCCACGGCAGCGCCATCCGCCTGGGAGTCGGCGACGGCGGAGCCGGCGGCCGCACCCGCGGCGAGACCGGCGGAGGCCAGGACCAGAGCGGCCTTCTTGGCAGAGTTCATGGGAAGTGCACCTTCTGTTCGATGATCCGCCCCGATCCGGGGCTCACACCGAACGAAACGGTGCGGCGCGGCGAAACGACACGGGTCGGTCCCCAACTCGCCCTGTTCAGCCCATTAGTCGTAACCACATGCACGGTCGCGGCCCCCGGAGCGGATCCGGGGCCCGCGACCGCGGGGGGCTCACGGGAGCTCGGGCACCTCCAGGCCCGGTGCCTCCACCGGCAGTTCGGGGACGTCCACCGGCAGGTCCGGGGCGCCCGCCGGCAGGTCCGGGAGCTTCGGCGGATCGACGGGGAGGTCCGGGAGGGCGGGCGGGTCGACGGGGAGCTTCGGAACCTCCACCGGGAGGTCGGGGAGCTTGGGGACCTCGACGGGCAGCTTGGGCAGTTCGATCGGAAGCTTGGGCAGCTCGATCGGAAGCTTCGGCAGCTCGATGGGCAGGTCGGGCAGCTTCGGCAGCTCGATCGGCGGGAGCTTGATCCCCCCGAGCAGGCCGGTGAGGGAGCCGAGCAGGTCGCCGAGGGTCTTCGTCAGACCGGCGAGCAGGTCGTCGACCGGGCCGGCCTGGACGGCCGCCGCCGACCGGTCCTCCGCACCCGCCTCCGCGCGCTCGTCGGCCTTCTGCTCGATCCGCCGCTCGATCTGGTCCTCCACCTCCCGTACGGCCGCGAGGCGTTGGCCGACCTCGCCGGCCGTCGGGCGCCGGTGGGCGGTGGAGTCGGTGAGGCGGCTGCGGAACGCGGCGGCGGTGTCGTCACCGGACGCCGCGCCCGCGGGCGCGGCCGCGCCGAACAACAGGGCGGCGCACAGCGCGGACGGGACCAGGACGCGGGGCGCCTTCTTGGGGTGCATGGGTGTTCCTTCGATGGACTGCGATCGGGACGAATCCCCCATCACCCACCGTGAGATCCGCGTCTACAGAGCGCAATGCGCACGGGCCGTTTGAGTGAAGCAGCGGAACCAACCCCCGCCGGGCCCAGTTGATCAGGGCGCTCCACTAGCGGGCACTCGTGCGACAAAAGGATCACCCCATGCTCAAGAAGATTATGGCCACCGCTGCCGCCACCGCCGCCGTGGTCGGCGCCGGCGCCGCCGTCGCCGCCCCGGCGATGGCCATCGGCAACGACAACGGGATCAACACCGTCAACGGCAACGGTGCCCAGCAGATCTACGGCAACCAGAAGACCGCCGGCGACCTGACCCAGCAGTGCACCGAGAACTCGACCCAGGCCAAGGGCGACGAGCCGCTCTCGCACATCCTGGACAACATCCCGGTGCTCTCCGGCAACGGCGCGGTGGGCAGCTGATCTCCGCTCCCTCTCCCCGTCCGGGCCCGTGACGCCCGTGGAGCGATGTGCAGGACCCCCGGCGGCCACCAGCCGCCGGGGGTCCCGTCGTTGTAGTCGTCACAGGGGAAGCACCGGAAGGGGACGGGCGGTTCAGCCGATCCAGAAGTCCCACCAGCGGGTCAGGATCAGCATCCCGATGACCCCGACGTGCAGGACCGGCGCGACCCAGGGGAACTCCCCGAAGAAGCCCCGGAGCCAGCGCGGGGCGGGCAGCACCCCGGTGCGGACGTTCCGGGCGAGCGTGAACCAGAACATCAGCAGGGTCGCCACCCAGGCCAGGCAGCACCACAGGCACAGGGCGTTGATCCGGTACAGGGACTGGAACATGAGCCACGCGCAGAAGGACGTCCCGAAGAGCTGGCCGGCCGACAGGCCCAGCCAGAACCAGCCCCGGTAGCGGGCGCCGGCCAGCATGCCCACGGCGACGCAGACGACCACGCCGTACGCGACGAGGCCCAGCATCGGGTTGGGGAAGCCGAAGGCGGCGGCCTGCTCGCTCTGCATGACGTTGCCGCACGAGACCACGGGGTTCAGGCTGCAGGCCGGCTTGAAGTCCGGGTCCTCCAGCAGCAGGAACTTGTCGAGGGTGATGACCCAGGAGGCCAGCACCCCGGCGGCGCCGGTGGCGGCCAGCAGCCAGGCCAACCCCCGTTCCGCGGGAGGCGCTTCGGTGTCAGGTCGGGTGCGGGGCCGGCCCTGCTGGCGCGGGACGGCCTCGCCCGTCGTGTTCGTTGCCATGCGCCTCATACTCCCGCATTCCATGATGAACCCCCGCCAAACCCGCCCGCCGGGGCGGAAGTTGACGAGAACTGGTACGGATGACGCATGGACCGGGTAGACGCACTGACGGATGTGGCGGGGCTGCGGGTCGGGCACGCCGAACTGACCGGGCCGGGCGCGCTGTCGGGGACCACGGTGGTCCTCGCGCCCGAGGGCGGCGCGGTGGCCGCCGTGGACGTGCGCGGCGGCGGCCCCGGCACCCGCGAGACGGACGCGCTCGACCCGCTGGCCCTGGTGCAGCGGGTGGACGCGGTGGTGCTGACCGGCGGGAGCGCGTACGGGCTGGACGCGGCCTCCGGGGTGATGGCCTGGCTGGAGGAGCAGGGGCGCGGGGTGCCGGTCGGACCGGAGCCGGGGCAGGTGGTGCCGGTGGTGCCCGCCGCGGCGCTGTTCGACCTCGGCCGGGGCGGCGACTGGCGGGCCCGGCCCGACGCCGCCCTGGGGCGGGCCGCGGTGACGGCGGCGGCCGCCTCGGCGGTGGGCGCGCGGGTGGCGCAGGGCTCGGTGGGCGCGGGCGCCGGCGCGGTGGCCGGGGGGCTGAAGGGCGGTACCGGGTCGGCGAGCGTCCGGCTGGCGTCCGGGACGACCGTGGGCGCGCTGGTGGTCGTCAACGCGGTCGGCTCGGTACTCGATCCGGCGACCGGGGTGCTGTACGGGCGCATGCACGAGGGGCGGATCGCGTACCCGGCCGAGGCGGTGCACGCGGCGGCGCTGGCCCGGCTGGAGCGGGCGCGGGAGGAGACGCGGGAGCGCGCCGCCGGGTTCGTACGGCCGCCGCTCAACACGACGCTCGCCGTGGTCGGCACGGACGCCCGGCTGACCCGGGCGCAGGCCCGCAAGCTGGCGGGCACCGCGCACGACGGGCTGGCGCGGGCGGTGCGGCCGGTGCACCTCATGCACGACGGGGACACGGTCTTCGCCCTGTCGGCCGGCGAACGGCCGGCGGAGGACCTGGACGAGTACAACGCGGTGCTCGCGGCGGGCGCGGACGTGCTGGCGCGGGCGGTGGTGCGGGCGGTGCTGGCGGCCGAGGGGGTGGACGGGCCGGGCGGGGTGTTCCCGGCGTACCGGGACCTGTACTGACGCCGGCGGCGGCGCGGCGACCTGCGGAGACGGTGGCCGGGACGGTGCGCCCGGGTGGCGGGAACCCGGCGGGGGCGCCGTACGTCTTTCGATTACCCGGGCGGGATGTCGGCCCCAGGGGCTACGTTGAGCATCCGTGAAGTGACTAGCTGCGACGGCCTGGAGACCACGTTGAGCGATCCGTACGAGACAACCGAGGCCCACCTCGAGCGACTCCTGGGCCGCGCCCTGAACTCCTTCGACCTCCCCGACCAGTTGGTCGAGCGCATCGGCACGGCGCTCGCGCACAGCTCCGCGCTGCACTCCTCGCACCACAGCTCCGTCACCGGGCTGCACCACGAGGCGTACCGGCACACCTACCTGCTGGCGGACGGCGAGGCGGTCTCGCTGTGGGAGCTGGCCCACCGCGCGCCCGGGGCGAGCGCCCTGCGGCACGAGGTGTTCGCGGACAAGGAGGAGCTGGGCCTGGCCGTGGACCGGCTGGTCGGCGAGGAGTACGACCTCTCGGCCGCGGACCTCGCGGCGTACGCGGCGCTGGCGGCCGACGACGGCCCGGAGCACGATCTGGCGGTGCTGGGCGCCCTGTTCGCGCGGCCGAGCCTGCCGCGGCAGCGCCGGATGTACGCGGTGGACGACTCGGCGGACCACGCGCGCCGGGTCCTGCGCCGGGCGGAGAACGCGGACCGGCCGGGGCCGGCGGTCGCCCGGCTGCTGACCTCTGCGTACGCGCACCAGATCACGCAGGCCTTCGGGAGCCGGCAGTGCCTGGCGGACGGCCGCGACGCCGGCTTCACCCTGTACGAGCACGCCTTCGTGCTGCTGGACGGTACGGAGTGCAGCCTGTGGGAGGTGGAGCACACGGCCACGCCCGACGGGCGGCACATGTGCGAGGTCTACGCGAGCGAGCGGGCGGCCCGGGAGGCGATGGAGGTGCGGGCCCGGGTGCGGTAAGGGGTGGGCGCGGGTGCGGTAAGGGGTGGGCCCGGGTGCGGTAAGGGGTGGGCCCGGGTGCCGGTGCGGGTCAGTGGTCCAGGGGGCGGTCCGCGGGGATGTCGTCCGGGGGCGTCACGACGGTGACCGCGGACGGGTCGAGGTCGGCGGGAGTGGGCATCGCGCTGCCCGGCAGGCCGACCGCGGCGGCGCCGTGCGCGAGGGCGGAGGCGAGCGCGGAGGCGAGTGCGGCCGCCGGGTCGGAGCCCGGCCCCGGTCCGGTGGGCCCGGCGTCGGTCCCGGCGACGGCGTCGGCGTCGGTCGCGGCGGTGGCCTCGGTCGCGGCTGCCGGCGCGGCGGTCCCGGCGGCCGGCGCGGCGGTCCCGGCGGCCGGCGCGGCGGTCCCGGCGGCCGGCGCGGCGGTCGCGAGCAGGAAGCCGGCCAGGGCCGCGTCGCCGGCGCCGACGACGCTGCGGACGGCGTCCACGCGGGCGTATCCGTAGTACGTGCCCGTCGCGTCGACGAGCAGTTGCCCGGCGGCGCCGAGGCTGGCGAGCACCGCCCGGGCGCCCCGGTGCCGGAGCTCGCGGGCCGCCTGTGCGGCCTCGCCCACGGTGGCGAGCGGGCGGCCGACCGCCTCGGCGAGCTCCGCCGCGTTCGGCTTGACCAGGTCGGGGCCGGCCGGGAGGGCCGCCAGCAGCGCGGGGCCCGAGGTGTCCAGTGCGACGCGGGCGCCCGCGTCGTGGGCGACCGCGATGAGGTCGGCGTACCACTCCTGCGGCAGTCCGCGCGGCAGGCTGCCGCAGCAGGCGATCCAGTCCGCGGCGGGCGCCTGGGCGCGCACGCTGTCGAGGAGCAGGGCGGCCTCGGTGGGGGTCAGCTCCGGACCCAGTGCGTTGATCTTGGTGAGGGTGGCGTCGGGTTCGACGACGGCGATGTTGGAGCGGGTGTTGCCGGCGATGCTCACCGCGGTCACGTCGATGCCCTGGGCGCCGAGGAGCTCCCCGACGAGCGCGCCGGGGGCGCCGCCGAGCGGGAGGACGGCGATGGTGCGGCCGCCCGCGGCGGCGACGGCGCGGGAGACGTTGACGCCTTTGCCTCCGGGCTCGACCCGGTCGGCGGTGGCGCGGTGCAGGGTGCCGCGGGTCAGGGCCGGAACCTCGTAGGTGCGGTCCAGGGAGGGGTTGGGCGTGACGGTGAGGATCATGCGTGTGCGGCTCCCGTGCCGGTCGCAACTGTGGCTTGCGACCACAGACGCCGCCCCGCCGGGCTCCGCCCGGGAAACCCGGGCGCTGCGCGCCGGGTGCGCTCAAACGCCGCGCGGGCTGGCATCGCCCGCTCAGCGACCAGCAACCCGGGCTCGCCGAGCTCCGCCCGAAAACCCCAGGCGCTCCGCGCCGGGTGCGCTCGAACGCCGCGCGGGCTGGGTTCTGCATCCGCCCCGGGCATGTCCGGGGCGGTGGGGCTGCAGGACCAGCCTCGCTGGCGTTCGAGGCGCGGGGTCCGGGGCGGAGCCCCGGGGAGGGTGGGCGCGGGGCGCCCGGAGGGTTACGCCGGGACCTTCGTGGGGGCGTCCGCGGTGTCCAGCGGGGCGTCGGCCGTCTCGGGGGCGGGGCGTCGCTGGTGGCGGGGGAGGAAGGACATCACCGCGAAGATCAGGGCGAGGACCGCGATGACGTACCACAGCGCGTTCTGGAAGGCGTCCGTGAAGGCCAGGGCGGGGTCGGCCTCGGGAAGCCGGTCGTCGACGATCGTGAAGAAGACGACGGAGACCAGGCCGAGGCCGAGCGCGTTGCCCATCTGGCCCGTGGTGTTGATCAGACCGGACGCGGAGCCGGCGTGCTCGCGCGGCACCTCGGAGAGCACGGCGTCGGTCAGCGGCGCCACGATCAGGCCCATGCCCACGCCCATGACGACCAGCGGGAGCGCCATCTGCCAGGAGGCGATCTCGAGGCCGTAGCGGTTGGCCTCCCAGATGTAGAGCAGCACGCCGAGGGCCATGACCAGCGCACCGGCCTGCAGCACCCCGCGGCCGAAGCGCGGCACGAGCTTCTGCACGGACAGTCCGGCCGCGGCCGAGACGGCCAGGGAGAACGGGATGCCCGTCAGACCGGCGTGCAGCGGGGTCCAGCCGAGGCCGAGCTGCATGTAGAGCGTCCAGCAGAGGAAGAAGATGCCGGTCGCGATGCCGAAGGTCAGCTGGACCGCGATGCCGCCCGCGAAGCTCTTGATGCGGAAGAGCGAGAGCTCGACCAGCGGGGAGCCGTCCTTCTGGGTCTTGTACTTCTCGTACGCGACGAAGGCGGCGAAGACGAGCGGCGTGGCGCCCATCGAGACGAAGCCCCACGTCGGCCAGCCGGCCTCGCGGCCGTGCGTCAGCGGGTAGATCAGCATGACCAGGCCCAGGCTGACCAGGACGACGCCGACCAGGTCGAGGCGCAGCGCGACGGGGGCCTTGGACTCCCGGATGAACCTGGCGCCGAGCAGCAGGCCGGCGATGCCGACGGGCAGGTTGATCAGGAAGATCGGGCGCCACTCGAGGCCGAAGAGGTTCCACTCGGTGAGCAGCGCGCCCAGCATCGGGCCGGAGACGGCACCGAGGCCGACGACCGCGCCGAACATGCCGAACACCTTGCCGCGCTCCTCGGCGGGGAAGGTGACGTGGATGATCGCCAGCACCTGCGGGACCATCATGGCCGCCATGCCGCCCTGCAGGAGGCGGGAGGCGACGAGCATCTCGGGGTTGGCGGCCAGGCCGCACAGCGCCGACGCGGCGGTGAAGCCGGCGATGCCGACGAGGAAAAGGCGCTTGCGCCCGTAGATGTCACCGAGACGGCCGCCGGTGATCAGGGCGGCGGCGAAGGCCAGTGCATATCCGGCGGTGATCCACTGGATCGCCGTGTCGGAGGCGGCCATGTCCGCCTTCATGCTGGGCAGGGCGATGTTGACGATCGTGACGTCGACGAGGTCCATGAACGCCGCGGTCATGACGATCGCGAGGGCGAACCAGCGGCGCCGGTCGGCGGAGGGGGCTATGGGGTCGGCGGGATCGCGGTCGGGCCCGGGCGCGGCGGGCTGTTGTTCCTTCTGGGTGCTGGTCATGGGAGGAACGCTAGCCCGGCAGTAGGCCAGATCGTGACCTATTTACCGCGAGAATGGGTCCATGACTGACACCCCCGCACGCCTCCTGACCCTGCTGTCCCTCCTGCAGACGCCCCGGGAATGGCCCGGCAGCGAGCTGGCCGAGCGGCTCGGGGTGAGCGGCCGCACCATCCGGCGGGACATCGACCGGCTGCGCGAGCTGGGATATCCGGTGGAGGCGTCCAAGGGTGCCGTCGGCGGATACCGGCTGGTGGCGGGGGCGGCGATGCCGCCGCTGGTGCTGGACGACGAGGAGGCGGTGGCGATCGCGGTGGGGCTGCGGGCCGGCGCCGGGCACGCCATCGAGGGGGTCGAGGAGGCGTCCGTACGGGCCCTGGCGAAGCTCGAGCAGGTGCTGCCGTCGCGCCTGCGGCACCGGGTGAGCACCCTGCAGTCCGCCACGTCGGCGCTGTCGCGCGGCGACGGGGCGAGCATCGATCCGCACACGCTCACGTCCATCGCGGCCGCGGCGACGGGGCGGGAGCGGCTGCGGTTCGCGTACGAGGCGGGGGACGGGCGGAGCTCGAAGCGGCTGGTGGAGCCGTACCGACTGGTCTCGACGGGGCGCCGCTGGTACCTGGTGGCGTACGACCTGGAGCGGGCGGACTGGCGGACGTTCCGGGTGGACCGGGTGCGCGAGCCGTTCGGGACGGGGGCCCGGTTCGCGGCGCGGGAGCTGCCCATGGGGGACGCGCTGGCGTTCGTGGAGCGGGCGATGCGGTCGGGGCGGGGGCAGGCGCCGTACGGGGCGGAGGTCGTCTTCGAGGCGCCGGCGGAGCGGGTGGCCACTGTGGTGCCGTACTGGGTGGGCACGCCGGAGCCGGAGCCCGGGGACCCCGGGCGCAGCCGGCTCCGGTTCACGACGTCCGACCAGCCCGACTGGGTGGCGATGCGGCTGGCGCTGGCGGGCGTGCCGTTCGCGGTGCGCTCCCCCGCGGTCCTGGCGGACGCCGCCGCGGTGCTCGGCGCCCGCCTCACCGCCGCGGCGGTGGCGGGCGGCGCGGACGCCGCGCCGGGGGCGTGAGGGTACGCCGGCCGGAGCCGGGAAGCGCCTACGAGCGGGGGGCGCGTACGGGCCGGGACTGGACCGGCGGGCGGGCGCCCGCGGACCGGGCGGGCGCCCCGCGGGATCAGGCGGCGGCGTCGAAGCCCGTGTCGCGGGCCATCCGCTTGAGCTCCAGCAGCGCGTGCTTCTCGATCTGGCGGATCCGCTCGCGGGTCAGGCCGTGCTCCTTGCCGACCTCGGTCAGGGTGCGCTCCCGGCCGTCGTCGATGCCGTACCGCATCTTGATGATCGAGGCGGTGCGGTCGTCGAGCTTGCCGATCAGGTCCTCGAGCTCCTCGGTGCGCAGCAGCGAGAGCACCGACTGCTCGGGCGAGATCGCGGAGGTGTCCTCCAGCAGGTCGCCGAACTGGGTCTCGCCCTCGTCGTCCACGGACATGTTGAGGCTCACCGGGTCGCGGGCCCAGTCGAGGACGTCGCCCACCCGCTGCTCGGTGGAGCCGAGCTCGGCGGCGATCTCCGCGTGCTCCGGCTCACGGCCGTGCTCGCGGTTGAACTCGCGCTGCACGCGCCGGATCCGGCCGAGCTCCTCGACGAGGTGGACGGGGAGCCGGATGGTGCGGGACTGGTCGGCGATGGAGCGGGTGATGGCCTGGCGGATCCACCAGGTGGCGTACGTGGAGAACTTGAAGCCCTTGGTGTAGTCGAACTTCTCCACGGCCCTGACCAGGCCGGCGTTGCCCTCCTGGATGAGGTCGAGCAGGGGCAGCCCGCTGCGCGGGTAGCGGCGCGCCACCGCCACGACCAGGCGCAGGTTGGACCGGATGAAGACCTCCTTGGCCCGGTCTCCGGCGGCGGCCAGCTGCTGGAGCTCCTCGCGCGTGGCGCCTGCGGAGGTGCTCTCCAGCTCGCCGTCGAGGATCTGCCGGGCGAACACGCCCGCCTCGATGATCTGCGAGAGCTCCACTTCCTTCGCGGCGTCGAGCAGCGGGGTGCGCGCGATCTCGTCCAGGTACATGCCGACCAGGTCGCGGTCTGCGATCTCCCCGCTGACGGCGCGGACGGTGCCGGACGTACCGGTGCTGGCCGTGTCGGACTGACGACGGGCGACGGCGCGGGTTGCCATGCGTGCTCCCTTGCGATGAGTTCGGTCGCGGTGTGGCTCGTGCGGCTGTCGGGACTCTCTCGCGAGCGCCCCGCATCCGAAGGAAACAACGACTGCAATCGGGACAGAATTCCCACGCGGCGTCCCGAATTTCGCGATCTTGCAGTATCCTGCCCGGCCGCGCCCCGCGATCGCCTGCGCCCGACTCCGTCGTCGGGTACGGACCCGCAGGTCAGGCCCCTTGGGCGACGGACGGCCGCACGGTCCGCACCCGCGGCGGGCGACCCGCCGAGACCCCCGTCACCACCCCGTCGGGCCCCTCACGGTCCACGAGGTCACACCTACACCCCCGAAGACGCTCCCCCGCCCCCTCCGGTTGCCCGAACGTCGGTCCGAGCCACCCTTGCGGATGACGGAGGGACATCCCTCCGGCATATGCGGCGACTTTTCCCTAGCGTCAGGGCGTCGCTTGTGCCGCCGGGCCGCCGACGCCCAGACTTTGAGGAGGAGGTGTTGCACCCATGACCGCTCTCGCCCATGAGGCTCCGGAGGTGGAAATGCCCCAAAGCGATCTCGACGAGGCCCTGTGGCTGGCATGGAAGGCTGCCGTCGAGAAACTCCCCGAGGGCTTCCGCGCCGAGATCATCGAGGGGTCCATCGAGGTGTCACCCACGGGTCGTCGATCACACATGCAAGTGATCAACCGACTGCGCCGAGCCCTGGAGAAGTTCCTGGAGCCGACCGAGTACGTGACCTACCACGACGGCAACGTCGTACACGAACGGAAGCTCTGGATTCCCGACTTGTTCGTCGCACTGGAGGATCTGGAGGAGGTCGACGGTGAGGCCGACCTCGCAACCGAAGCGTCGGCCGTGGAGACGGTCGTCGAGGTGGTCTCCCCCGGCTACGACAGCACCACCCGCGACAGGGTTCGCAAGCGTCGCGCCTACGCTCGGGCCGGCATTCCCGTTTACGTGCTGATCGACGCCTATGACGGGCACGGGACCGTGAGCATCCTCACGGCCCCCGACCTGGGCAGGGCCGACTACACGGGCGAGGTGCGAACCCAGTTCGGACGTGAGGTCGCCATCCCGGAAGGCCCCGCCAAGGGTTTCGTGATCGGGGAGGAGATCACCGGGCCCGCGCGGAACGCCCCCGCGTGAGCGGGGCGGGCGTCAGCCGAACTGCAGCGAGCGCTTGGCGAGGCCCATCCAGAAGCCGTCGATGACGTCGCGGTGGGCGGTGAGGTCGCCGGCGGCCTCGGCGGCGCCGAGGGTGACGAACAGCGGGGCGAAGTGCTCGGTGCGGGGGTGGGCGAGGCGCCCGGCCGGGGAGCGGTGCTCGAAGTCGAGGAGGGCGTCGACGTCGGCGGCGGCGAGCGCCTCGCGGCCCCACGCGTCGAACTCCGCCGACCAGCCAGGCACGCCGCCGGCGTGGCGCAGGGCGGCCAGGTTGTGGGTGAAGAAGCCGCTGCCGACGATCAGGACGCCCTCGTCGCGCAGCGGGGCCAGTCGGCGGCCGATGTCCATCAGGGCCTGCGGATCGAGGGTGGGCATGGACACCTGGAGGACGGGGACGTCGGCGTCGGGGTACATCTCGACGAGCGGGACGTACGCACCGTGGTCGAGGCCCCGGTCGGGGATGTCCTGCACCGGCGTACCGGGGGCGCGCAGCAGCTTGCGCACGCTCTCAGCGAGCTCGGGCGCGCCGGGGGCGTCGTACCGGACGCGGTAGTAGTGCTCGGGGAAGCCCCAGAAGTCGTAGACGAGCGGAACGGGCTCGACGGCGCCGAGGGCGAGCGGGGCCTCCTCCCAGTGGGCGGAGACCATGAGAATCGCGCGCGGGCGGGGCAGGCCCGCGGACCAGGCGGCGAGTTCGCCGGGCCAGACCGGGTCGTCGGCCAGGGGCGGGGCGCCGTGGCTCAGGTACAGGGCGGGCATGCGGGCCGGGCTGGGCGTGGTCATGCTTCGAGCGTACCCCCGAGTGATTCAAATTTGAAGGAGTTTTTCGTTCGAATTTGAACTGATGGGTGCGGCTCAGGGGCCGGTACGGGAAGGCCCCGGTCGCGCGGGGTGCGCGACCGGGGCCCGGGTCCGTGGAGGACGCGAGGTCAGTGGGCGATGACCGGGACGGGGGTCTCGGCGTCCGCACCCGTGCCGTCCGAACCGGCGACGGCCGGACCCGGCTGCGGGCGACCCGTGGTGATGAAGGTGAACGCGATGACCGCGGAGGTCACCAGGATGCCGACCGCCCACCAGATCGCGGACGAGTAGCCGTGCACCATGGCCTGGGCCTGGACCGCCATCGCGGCCTCCTTGCCGTGCGAGGCCTCGGCGGCGTGCGACACCAGGAACTCGGTGGTGGCGGACGCGGCGATGGTGTTCAGCAGGGCGGTGCCGATCGCGCCGCCGACCTGCTGCGAGGTGTTCACCATGGCGGAGGCGACACCGGCGTCGGCCGGGTCGACCCCGATGGTCGCCAGCGACATGGCCGGCATGAAGGCCGTGCCCATGCCGAGGCCGAGCAGCAGCTGGGCCGGCAGGATCAGCGCCGGGTAGGAGGAGCCGACCTCGATCTGGGTCAGCAGCAGCATGCCGAGCGAGGCGAGCAGGAAGCCGGGCGCCATCAGGTAGCGGGGCGCGACCCGGGTCATGAGGCGGGCGCCGATCTGGGTCGAGCCCGTGATCATGCCCGCGATCATCGGCAGGAAGGCGAAGCCGGTCTTGACCGGGGAGTACCCCTTCACGACCTGCAGGTAGTAGGTGAGGAAGAGGAACAGGCCGAACATCGAGATGACCGCGAGGCCCAGCGAGAGGTAGACGCCGCCGCGGTTGCGGTTGGTGATCACCCGCAGGGGCAGCAGCGGCGAGCGCACCTGGGACTCGGTCCACACGAACGCGAACAGCAGCACGGCGGAGGCCACGAACAGCCCCAGCGTCACCGGGTCGGTCCAGCCGTCGGACTCGGCGCGCGTGAAGCCGTACACCAGGGAGACCAGGCCCAGCGTGGACAGGACCACGCCCGGGATGTCGAGGGAGGAACGGTTGCGGGCGCCGACGGGCTCGCGGATGACGAGGAACGCGCCGACGGCGGCCACGATCGCGAACGGGATGTTGACGAAGAACGTCCAGCGCCAGTTGAGGTACTCGGTCAGGAAGCCGCCGAGGATCAGGCCGACGGCACCGCCGCCGCCCGCGATGGCACCGTAGATGCCGAAGGCCTTGGCGCGCTCCTTGCCGTCGGTGAACATGACGGCCAGCAGCGACAGGGCGGCCGGCGCGAGCAGCGCGCCGAAGGCGCCCTGGAGGGCGCGGGCCCCGAGCATCATGGCCTCGCCCGTGGCGGCGCCGCCGAGTGCGGAGGCGGCGGCGAAGCCCAGGAGGCCGGTGATGAAGGTGTTCTTGCGGCCCCAGAGGTCGGCGATGCGGCCGCCGAAGAGCAGCAGACCGCCGAAGGCGAGGGCGTAGGCGGTGATGACCCACTGCCGGTTGCCGTCCGAGATGCCCAGGTCCTGCTGGGCGGAGGGCAGTGCGATGTTCACGATGGTCGCGTCGAGGACGACCATCAGCTGGGCGAGGGCGATGAAGACGAGCGCCTTCCAACGGCTCGGATCGGCCGTCGGCTGGACGAGCGCCGCCGACTCGGCGGACTTGGGCATGGGGTTCCCCGTTCGTGATGCGTGGCAGCCCGGACGGCGCGGCGGCCGGGCTGGTGTACCTGACGTTTCGGTGGAGCTGGGGCGCCGGCTCGCCTGACGCGCCGGCGTGACTGCTGTGCGGACGTGCGGGTCCTGCGGGACGTGCTCCGTGTGCTGGCGTGCTGGCGTGCGGGACGTGCTGGGCCGCGTGCCGGAGGTGTCCGTGAAGAGAAGACGCCTCAGGCGCGGGGTTTGTGACGTCGGCCGTCAGGAACCGGTGTCCGTCCGGTGCTTCCTGAGGTCGTCGAGGGTGGCCGGTGCCCCCGGGAGGGCGGTGCGCGCCGGGGCGCGCAGGCCGTCGAGGAACAGTTGGAGGTGGCGGTGCGTGTAACGGTCGACCTGCAGGCACGCGGTGCCCGGCAGCGGCCGGCTGAGCTGGGACAGCGCCATCATCAGGTCGCCGGCCGCCACGTCGGGCCGGATCGAGCCGTCCCGCTGCCCGCGCTCCATGAGCTCGGTCACCAGCACCTCCAACCGGTCGCGCGCGGCGAGCAGTTCGGGGTGCAGGTGGTCGAAGTCCCCGGAGAGCATGGGACAGAGGGCGCCGATCCGCTCGTCCGTGGCGGCGTGCGCGAAGCGGTCCAGGGCGGCGGCGGAGTCGGACTCCCCCGCCAGCGCCTCCTCGGCCCGCTCGGCGACCTGGTCCATCACGTAGAGGACGACGTGGTGGACGAGGGCCGCGCGGTCGGGGAAGTGCCGGTACAGCGTGGCGTTGCCGATCCCGGCGCGCCGGGCGATGTCGTCGAGGGCGGCGTCGGCGCCGTGCTCGACGAACGCCTCGCGGGCCGCGGCGAGGATCCGCTCGCGGTTGCGCACGGCGTCGGCGCGCGGGCGCGGCACGCGCCGGGCGGTGCCCGTCGTGTCGATCACGTGTGTCGCGCCCATCACGGTCCCTGCTTCCCTCGTTCCGTCCGGCCTTCGGCGGCCGGGCCCCGTCCCGCCGAAGCGGGGAGAGCGTCCCCGCTTTCCGGCGACGTAGATGCAAACGGGGAGAGCCTCCCCGGTTATTTCATCCTGTTGTGTGACCTGAGTCACAGGCCTTCCTCGTTCGGCCTCCCCCGGCGAGCGTCCCCCGGCGTCCCGGCAGAGGGTGATCGCACAGAGTGCAGCCCGGGCCAGGCCGGCTGCCCCGGGACCCCGAGGGCGATCGCATGGCGCACACCCGTCACGGCATATGCCGGCACCGCCGCACCAGGGCCTACATCGGCCTGACGGCGCTGGCCCTCGGCGTCACCGCCACCGCGAGCACGGGTATCAGCTCCCGCACCCACTCCGCCTCCGGGCCGGTCTCCGCTGCCCAGGCCGAGGCCGGGCTCGCGCCCTGCCGGATCTCCGGGGCCATGGGCGTGCAGATGTCGGAGGGGCTGCCCACCGCCCCCGGGTACGCGCGCTCCACGGGCGAGGTCCGGGCCCTCAACCTGATGATCGACTTCCCGGACGCCAAGGGGGAGGGCGCGGCGGCCGACCGGCTGGCCGAGTTCTTCCCGCAGACCGCGAACTGGTTCCGAACCAGTTCGTACGGGCGGCTCGTCTACCGCGCCGAGGCGCCGATACGGACCTGGCTGCGGATGCCGATGCCGTTCGCCGCGTACGGGATCGAGCGCGGCTCCGCGTACGACCCGGGGTACCGGCAGCTGGTGCAGCACATCATCGCGGCCGCCGACCCCGCGGTGGACTTCAGCCGGTACGACCTGGTCAACGTCCTGGTGACCCCGAACGCCGGCCCCTCCGCGCTGGACACCGTGCTCTCCGTGACCTTCTCCGGCAACGCCGAGGCGCCGGTGGCCGACGGGGTGCCGCTGGCGAACACGTCGTTCGTCTACAGCCGGCAGGACGACGGCTCGGGCTCGTACCGGGAGACCGGCTTCCGGGTCCTCCCCCACGAGAACGGGCACGTCTTCGGGCTGCCCGACCTCTACACCTCGGACGGCGGGGGCGCGGTCGGCCACTGGGACATCATGAGCGAGGACTGGGGCGCCAACAACGACCTGCTGGGCTGGCACAAGTGGAAGCTGGGCTGGCTCGACAGCAGCCAGATCAGCTGCGCCTCCAAGCCCGGGGTGAGCGACCACGTGCTCTCGCCCCTGGCGGTCGGGGGCGGCAAGAAGCTGGCGTTCGTACCGGTCTCCGACAAGGCCGGGTACGCGATCGAGGTCCGCACCCCGGCCGGCAACGACGAGGAGGTGTGCAAGCCCGGCGTGCTGATCTACAAGGTGGACTCCGACGTCGACACCGGCCACGGCCCCGTCACCGTCTCCGACAGCACCCGGGGCAGCGGGGGCTGCACCCGGCGGCCGAACGTCCACGCGGACCTGTCCGACGCGACCTTCTCGCCCGGCGAGACCTTCCAGGACGACGACGCGGGCATCTCCGTCTCGGTCGTCGGCCAGCTGCGTACGGGCGCCTACCAGGTCCGCGTCACACGGCCGTAGGGCCCGCCGCGCGCCGAGCACGCCCCGCGGACCCGCCGTCGGGACCCGCCGGGCGCGCCGCGCGGCGCGGAGCCACCCGTCAGACGCCGGAGTCGCGGTTGCGGCCGCGGAAGGCGTAGAACGCGCCGAGCAGGATGCCCCCGGCCGCGGCGACCACGCCGGTCACCTTGCCGTTCCCGAAGGCGGCGGAGACGACGATGGCCGCCGCGTACACCATGGGCAGCACGACGTTGAGGTTGGAGAGGGCGGACTTGGGAGCCTGCGACATGGTTTCCCTGCTCTTCGTGAGGTGCCCGGCGCCGGTCGGAGCGCCGTGGGCACGGGGGGTGGACATGTGAGGTCCGGTCGGATCATCTCATCCGCAACCGGCCTCGAGGTACGGTACGCCGGATTGCGGACGTCACCGACTGCCTTGTCGGTCAGGACATCTGAGGGCCCGCCAGACGTGCGAAGACGCCGTCGGCGTCCGCGATCAGTTCCTCGTACGTGCCCTGCTGGACGATCCGGCCGCGGTCCATGACGACGATGCGGTCGGCGTCCACGACGGTGGACAGCCGGTGCGCGATGACGATCCGGGTGGCGTTCAGCCGCCGGGTGCTCTCGGCGACCAGGCCCTGCGTGGGGTTGTCGAGGGCGCTGGTCGCCTCGTCGAAGAAGACCATGCGGGGCCGGGCCACCAGGGCCCGCGCGATCATCAGGCGCTGGCGCTGGCCGCCGGAGAGGGTGTTGGTGCCCTCCGACAGGACGGTGTTCATGCCCATCGGCATGGCCCGGATGTCGTCGGCCAGGCCGGTCATCTCGGCCGCCGCCCACGCGTCGTCGAGGGTGTGGCCGCTGGTGCCGACGATGTTGGCGAGGATGTCGCCGGCCTGCAGCGCGCCGTTCTGGAGCACCACGCCGCACTGCCGGCGGACCGCCGAGACGTCGAGCTCGGCCAGGTCCTGGCCGTCGTACAGGACGCTGCCGGACAGCGGGGACTCGAAGCCCAGCAGCAGCCGCAGCAGGGTGGACTTGCCGCTGCCCGAGGCCCCGACGACGGCCACGAACTCTCCCGGGTGCACGGTGAGGCTGATGTCGTCGAGGACGACCGGGCCGTCCTGGCCGTACCGGAACGACAGGTGCGAGACCTTGATCCGGCCGGACAGGTCGCCGGGGTCGACCTTGGTGCCGTCGTTCTCCGGCTCCGCCTCGAGGATCGGCGCGAGCCGCTCCAGCATGGGCACGGTGCCCACCGCGGTGACGGCGGAGGCGGTGAACTGCAGGCCCGCCGAGAGCAGCAGGTTGAAGGCCGCGAAGAACGGCAGGAACGTGGCGAGCGGCACCTCGCCGTGCAGCGGCCCCGCCGTCACCGCGAACACCACGGCCGAACAGACCAGCGGGAAACCGGCGTTGAAGGTGGTCACGGAGTTCTGCACCCGGCGCACCCGCGCCGACAGGCCGTGGCCGCGGGCGGCCAGCCGGGTCCACTCGGCGAACGCGCGCTCCTCGGCCGCCGCCACCCGGAGCTTGGGCATGGCGGTGAGCATCTGGAAGACCATCGCGGACATGGCCTGTTCGTGCACGTACTCGCGCCTCGCCCAGCGCAGTTGGAGCCGGCCGGCGACCGCGGCGAACCCGATGCCCACGGCCGTCAGGCCGGTGGCGACGAAGGCCAGCGTCAGGTCGTAGCAGAAGACCAGCACCAGGTTGGCCAGGCCCGTCAGCAGCGCGAGGGTGGCCGTGGTGAGCATGCCGGAGAGCAGCTCCTGGGCCGCGGTGACACCGAGCACGGTGGTGCCCAGCTCGCCGGTGGAGTAGCGGGTGAAGAACGCGGCGGGCAGGGACAGCAGCCGGTTCCACAGGCCGGCCTGCATGGCGGCGCCCGAGCGGCTCTCCAGGCGGAGCACCGCGAGGTTCTGCACGACGGACAGGGCGGCCGTCACCAGGCCGGAGCCGATGACGACGAGCGAGCCCTGCACGATCAGGTTGCGGTCGGCGTCGGCCACGAACTCGGCGAGCACCTTGCCGGTCATCACCGGGATGATCAGCCCCAGCAGGGCGACCAGCACGCCGGTGGCGGCGAACCGGGCCAGGTCCCGGCCGTGCCCGAGGGACGGTGAGAAGCCGAACCGCAGCAGGCCGCGGACGTCGCGCACCCGGTCGGGCAGCGGCCGGTACAGGGCCACGGCCGTGTTCCGCAGCCGGGCCGCGGTCTCGGAGGTGAGCGGGACGACCTCGCCGTCGTCGACCATCACGTACCCGTGGCCGAGCGGCAGCACCGCGACCGGCCGGCCAGTGACGTGGTAGCCGAGGAGCGGACCGAGGTCGCTGGTCCACCAGCGGCCCTCCAGCCGGATGCCGCGGGTGCGGAAGCCGGAGGCCAGGGCGATGGCCCGCAGGTCGTCCACGACCCGGCCGCGGCCCCGGCCGCGGACCGGCGGACGGACGGAGAAGCCCTGGCGGGAGGCGACCAGCCGCACCGCGGCGAGCAGCGGCGGGTCGGCCGCCACGTCGGCGAGCCGCACCCGGGTGCCGGTGTCGTGCAGGACCGCGTCGAAGCTGCGGACGGCCAGGGCGAGGACCTTGCCGTCCTGGTCCCGGCGGGCCGCCAGCTCCGCGCGCTCGCGGGCCCGGTGGTGGGCGATGCGGTGGTCGACGGTGGCGCGCAGCCGGGCCGCGTGCTCGGTGAGCGCGGCGGTCAGCCGGCCCTGCCGGTAGAGGTCCAGGAGGGAGGCGGTGGCCAGCCGGGAGGTCTCCCGGGCGCGCAGCCAGTCCCCTTCGGTGAGGACCAGCTCGGCGCCGGGCCCGACCGGGGCCAGTGCGCCCGTGCCCGCGTCCGCGTCGGCGCCGGGGGCGGCGCCCTCGGTGGCCGGGTCGCCCTGCTCCAGCAGGCCGGACTCCACGCGCACGAAGCGCACGCCGTCGACGGAACGGGCGACGCCGCCGGCGTCGAGCTCCGTGCTGCCGGTGGTGGCCAGGGAGGTGAACTGGCGGGGCGGCAGGGCGCCGGGCAGTGCCTCGGCGAGGGCGGTGAGCCCGGCGGTCAGGCCGTCGAGGACGCGGGCGTGGTCGATTCCGGCGCCGCCGGTGGCGGGCTGGGGCAGGGTGGCCCGGCCCTGCCGGACCTCGTCGAGCAGGGACAGCGGCAGGGTGGTGAGGCGGGCGTCGAGGACGGGGCGGGCGACGACGGTGTGCCGGCTGTCGTCCGCCGTGCCGCAGACCAGCAGCATCCCGGCCTCGGCCCGGCACAGGAAGTAGCGCCGGCCGTGGCCCTCGTCCACCTCGCAGCCCGGGTCGGCCGCCTCGTCGGGGCCGCGGTCCACGGCGAACAGGTCGGCCGCACCCGACTCCACGTACAGGAGGGTCCCGGGGTCGTCGAGGCACACGGTCCGCGCCGGCGCGGCCGCGGCGAGGGGCGTCGTCATAGTGTGTCCTTCTCCTCGGAGCGGCTGGACTCGAACAGCGCGGCGTAGGGGCCCTGGGCGGCGAGGAGTTCGTCGTGGCTGCCGCGTTCGGCGATCGTGCCGCGGTCGAGGACGATGATCTCGTCCGCGTCGCGGACGGTGGACAGCCGGTGGGCGATGATCAGGCAGGCGCAGCCGCGGCGGCGCAGGTTGTCCATGACGGTGCGCTCGGTGGCCGGGTCGAGGGCGCTGGTGGCCTCGTCGAGGACGAGCAGCGTGGGGCGGGCCGCGAGCGCACGGGCCAGTTCCAGGCGCTGGCGCTGGCCGCCGCTGAAGTTGCTGCCGTGCTCCCACACGCGGGCGTTGAGACCGCCGGGGCGGGACATGACCTCGTCGAAGACCGCGGCGTCCTGGAGGGCGGCGAGGACGACCTCGTCGGGGACGGTGTCGTCCCACAGGGTCAGGTTGTCGCGCACGGTGCCGGCGAACAGGGCCACGTCCTGGTCGACGTACGCCATGGAGGCCGCCAGGACGGTGCGGGGCACCTCGTCACGGGGCCGGCCGCTGATCAGGACCTGGCCCGAGCGCGGTTCGTACAGGCCGGTCACGAGGCGGCCGACGGTGGACTTGCCGCTGCCGGAGCCGCCGACGATCGCGGTGCGCGAGCCGGGGCTGACGGTGAGGGTGAGGCCGGTGACGACCGGGTCGGCCAGCGGGCCGTAGCCGAACGTCACGTCACGCAGGGCGAGTTCGCCGCCGAGCCGGCCCACCGGGGCGTCGTCGTCCGGGCGCTCGCGGCCGGGCTCGAAGCAGCGGGCCTGCGGGTACTTCTCGACGTCGTGGATGCGCTTGAGGTCGGCGTTCATGTCCTGCAGGCGGCTGCCCAGGTTGGTGAGCTGGGTGACCGGGCGGCTGAGGGCGGCGAGCAGGGTCTGGAAGGTGACCAGGATGCCGATGCTCAGCGCGCCGTCGGCCACCCGCAGGCCGCCGACGAGCAGCAGGACGCCGATGTTGACCACGGCCAGCAGGGGCGGCAGCACGGTCAGGACCGCCGTGGTCTGGCCGAGGCGCTGCTGCGCGGTGGTGACCTTGGCGAGGAAGCCGGCCCAGCGGGTGAAGGCGTCGGGCTCGGCGCCGGTGGCCTTGACGGACTCGATGGTGGAGAGGGTGGCGAAGGTGGTGCCGACGAGGTTGCCGCGGTCGGCGCGCAGCGCGTCGACGGCGTCCTTGCGGGAGCGGGCGACGAGTTGCAGGACCAGGACGTTGAGCGCGGCGGTGGACAGGCCGAGGACGCCGAGCAGGACGTCGTAGCGGATCATCAGGCCGCCGTAGAAGACGACCAGGACGAGGTTGATGGTGGTGGCGGCGACGTCGCGGGAGAGGATCATCGCGACGGTGTCGTTGCTCGCCACGCGTTTGGCCACCTCGGCCGGGCGGCGTTGCAGGAAGAACTCGATGGGCAGCCGCAGCAGGTGCCGGAAGAACCGTGCGGAGGCCACCAGGCCGGTGCGGATCTCCATGCGCAGCAGGTAGTGCTGCTGCACGGAGGTCAGGACGAAGACCATCAGGGCGGTGACGGCCATCGCGGCGGCCAGCGGGAGCACGGCCGTGGGCGAGTCCGAGGTGAGCACCCGGTCGACGAAGACCCGGGAGTACGCGGCGCCGACGATGCCGGGCACGACCAGGAGCAGGCTGGCCAGCAGCACCAGCGGCAGGGCCCGCCCGGAGGGCAGGCGGCGGTCGATGAGCGCCGCCGCGGTGGAGCTGCGGCGGCCGCCGCGGGTGAAGTCGGGGCCGGGTTCGAAGGTGAGGACGATGCCGGTGTAGCCGGAGTCGAACTCGGACCACTCCATCAGGCGGGGGCCGGCGGCCGGGTCGTTGACGGCGACCTGGGTGCGGCCGAAGCGGGTGGTGATGCCCTCGACGACCATGAAGTGCTGGAAGGCCCAGAAGATGATGACCGGGCCGGTCCGGAGCTTCTCGGCGAGCTGGTCGGTCTCGGCCTGGAAGCCGCGGGCGACCATCCCGAAGGAGCGGGCGGCGGCCAGCACGGAGCTGGCCTTGGCGCCGTCGCGGGAGACGCCGCACAGGGCGCGCAGCTCCTCCAGCGGGACGTGCCGGCCGTAGTGGGCGAGGATCATCGACAGGCTGGCGGCTCCGCACTCCACCGACTCCATCTGGAGGACGGTGGGCACGCGGTGGGCGCGCCGGCGGGCCCAGCGGCGGGTGCGGGCGGCGCCCCGCTTGCGGCGGCGGGCCTCGCGGCGGGAGGTCGTCCCGGCGGGCCGGGTCTTCGTGTCGCTCATGGGCTCAGCGCCCCAGCACCAGGTCGAAGGGCGACTGGTTGCGCAGTTCGATCGAGGCGGACACGGTGGTCTGCGAGCCGAGCCGGACCGGCGGGGTGTTGGCGGAGCTCCAGGCGTAGCCGGAGGCGGAGTCCGCGTCGGGGATCAGGTCGACGGTGACGAGGCGCGGGGCCTGGCCGTGGTCGAAGTTGTCGACCGCCAGGTCGCCGCCGACGATGGCGGCGAGGGCCTCGCGGGTGAGCGGGTACGGGTCGACGCTGGTGACCCGGCCGCGCAGCAGGCCGAAGGCGGCCGGGGGCGCGGTGGAGACCGACAGGTCGACGGGCCGGCCGGGCACCAGCCGGGCCGCCCGTTCGGCCGGTACGAACACCAGGGCCACGAGGCGGTCCTCGGGCAGGTCGGTGCGTTCGACGGTGGCGACGGTGGCGCCGGTGCGGACGTACTGGCCGGTGTTGAGCGGGGCGCTGATGACCTTGCCGGTGAACGGACTGGTGATCGTGCGGACCTGTCCGGCCGGGTCGGTGAGGCGGGCGATGGCCTGGCCGGCCTTGACCTCCTCGGCGGGGCGCACCAGCAGCTCCTTGGCCATGCCGGTGTACGGGCTCTGCACCTGGCTGGTGCCGCCGGGGTGGGTGAGCACGCCCGGCGCGTCGACGGTGACGTCGAGCCGGGCCACCAGGGCCCAGCCGACGGCGCCCGCCATGACGATGAGGACGACGAAGACGGCGATCCAGCCGCGTGGTGCCGCGAGCATCACGGCGGCGTCGAGCTCGTCGGGCTCGCGCTTGCGCTGCAGGGCCTGGTAGCGGAACTTCACGGTGTTTCCCCCTCTTCCTTCCGTCAGTCGTCGTTGGAGGGTCTGGTGCCCTCGGTGGTGGTCGGTGCGGGGGCGTCCCCGGCGGGCTCGGCGGGCGGCCGGCTGCCGAGGACGAGCTCGCCGACGGTGCCCTCCAGCAGCGGGTCGCGGCCGCTCGCGGCGGCGAACGCGGCGGTGTCGCCGCCGCCGAGGCCGCAGACCGCCAGGCCCATGGCCGTGGCGACGAGGTAGACGGTCTGGTAGAGCACGCCGACGTGCTTGAGCACGAGCGGGTAGGCGACCGTCTCGTACTTCCACATGACGCGGCCGAAGCGGGCCGCGACCAGCAGGACGACCTGCGGGTCGTCCTGCATCATCGTCGCGTCGCGGGCCTCCTTGACCAGGGCGCCGGTGGCCGGGCCCGGGGCGGCGACCAGCTCGAGCTCGTGGCGGTCGGGCGCGTAGCGGTAGAGCCCCGGCTCCAGGCCGTCGCACCGGGTGACCAGCGGGTAGACCTCCAGCTCGTGGACGGCTCCGCCGCTGGGCAGCGGTCGGTCCGCGAGCTCCTGGCCGTCGCTGCCGGTGAAGGTGGAGCGGATGCGGACGGTCCGGTAGAGCAGCTCGGCGAGCTGGGCGAGCGTGATCGGGGCCGCGGGGTCGTGGGCGCGGACGGAGGTGCGCCGCTCGATGGCCTCGGTCAGGGTGAGGTCCCGGGCGGCGATCTCCTCGAGGTCGGGTACGGGCAGCGCGACCCGGGGGCCGTCGCCGACCGGAGCCGCCACGGGCTCGGGGGCGAAGCGGTCGCCGAGCGGGTACGTACCGCCGTAGCCGGGAGCGCTGGCGGGCGTGCGGGTGCGGGCGTGGAAGGCCCGGTCGAGCGGGTCCCACTGGAGGCTGCCGCGGTCCTCGGCCTCCGGGTCTGCGTCGGGGCCGCCGGGGGCCAGGGCGCCCGCGGTGGCCAGCAGGCGCAGCAGCGGCGCGGGGACCCGGTCGGCCGGGTCGGTCCAGGTGGTCAGGGCCGGGAGCAGCGCGGCGGCCGCGGTGCCGAGTTCCACGGCGAGCGGGCTGCCGGGGGCGCGCAGGGCGAGGGTGCCGTCGGCGGGCAGGAGGAGGGCGTGCCGGCTGACGCGTACGGGGCCGCGCGGGGCGGGCCTGAGGGTGGTGCCGCCGCGGCCCACGGTGACCAGGCGGGCGAAGGTCGAGCCGTCGGGGCCGGTCACGGCGTGCTCCAGCAGGCCGGCGGCCTCCAGCCGGGCGCGCAGCATCTGCCAGCGCAGCAGGCCCGTCTCGCCGTCGTGGGCCACGACGTGGGCGGTGACCGCGGCCTCGTCCTGGTCGTCCTTGGCGAGGGCGTGCAGCGCGGCGGTCGCGCCCGGCGTGAGCTTCAGGGCCACGGAGCCGCCGGAGCGGGTGGTGATGCGGCCGTCCTCGAAGGCCGCGCCCCGGGCCAGCCGGCTGGTGAGGGTGTACGCGCCGGCAGCGGTCTCCGGCGCCCCGCCCGGGTTGATGGTCGTACTGGTCATGGCTCCAGCCCTGGGGTAGGGGCGCGGGCCAGGGCGCGTGCGTGCAAGCCCTGGCCCGCGGGTCGGACGGGTGGTGGGCGCTTCTAGAAGAAGACGTTCCAGCTGTTCAGGTCGGCCTCGGCGGTGGGCTCGTCGAGGAGCCCGAGGCGGACCGGGGCGTCGTACAGCCGGCCGGGACCGACCCGGCGCCAGAAGTGGCGCAGGCCCGGGGCGATCACCTTGACGACGTTGAGTTCGAGGTCGGGCCGGGTCTGGTCGATGACGATGACCTCGGAACCGGCCTCCCTGATGCGGTCGACCTGGTCGCGGATGCGGGCGGCGAGGTCGAAGCCGGCCGGCGGACCGACCTTGGTGGCGGGCAGGTCCGGGTCGGGCAGGAGCCAGGGCTCCTTCTCGACCGTGGCCTCCTTCAGCCAGGTCATGGTCTCGAGGTCGTCGACGAGGTAGGCGGTGTTCCCGTCGGCGTCGCGGTTCTCGATCATCGGCAGGAACTGGTTGAGCTCGGTGAGGGCCCGGAAGGCGGCGACGCGCGGGTCGGGGTGGGCACCGAAGCCGACCATGATGTCCTCGACGCTGTGGCGGCGCCGGGAGGCGGCGACGTACACCGGCATCCCGAGGTCGAAGCTGAGGTCCATCATCCACAGGTCGCGGTCCTGGGCGTCGTAGTAGGCGCGCAGCTGGTCGACGTACGGGTCCTGGAGCGAGTCCATGTCGAAGGCGGGGCGGCGCAGCCGGTTGTACCACCAGAGGGCGACGGCGTCGCGCTCGGTGAGCTCGCACAGGCCCTGCAGGATAGCTTCCTCGAGGGTGTTGCCGGCGGCGCTGCCGTTGGAGTCGGCGATGCAGAAGAAGTGGTCCTTGAGGTCCGGGTGGCCGTACCAGGAGTAGGCGGCCGGGACCAGGCGCTCCTCGTCGTGGGTGAGCGACCAGCCGCGGGTCCAGTCGATCGCGGCGTCCTCGGGGAAGGGGTCCGGGACCTTGTGCAGCCGGTTGGCGGGGTCCTGGTTCCACTGCTCGCGGCCGGCGACCTGCGCCTCGGAGAAGTGCAGCAGGCGGCTGGGGTGGACGGCCGACTTCGGGTCGAGGTCCTGGTAGGCGGCGCGCAGGACGGGCTCGTCGCCGCGCCAGACGCCGACGTAGCGCTCGATGGCCTCGCAGACGGCGCTGACCTTGGCCTGGATCTCCGAGCGGCCCTTGCCGCCGCTCTGCCCGCGCAGGTTGCGGCGCAGCAGGTCCATGCTGTCGTTGACCATCGCGAAGTTGTGGCCGGCCGCGAAGCTGTAGGTCAGCGTGTTGTTCTCGGGGGTGTGCGACACCAGCTTGGTGATGGCGCCCAGGTAGGGGCTGATGTGCTTCTCCAGGCGGGCCAGGGTGGCCTCGGGGCTGGTGACGCGGTAGCCGCCGTCGCTGGTGTGGCGGGCCTCCTCCGGGGCCAGGACGATCTTCGGGCTGCGCTCGCTGACCAGGGCCGGGTTGCCGCAGGAACGGCACTGCGGCTGGCGGATCAGCCGGTGGCGCTCGGTGGTCAGGGTGGCGAGGTCGAGGGTGACCATCTGCCCGCACAGGGCGCCGGGTTCGCCGGTGGCGGCGATGCGCGCGGTCTCGGCGGCGATGAGGCCGGCGGCGGCGAGCGGGCCGGCCGCGATGCCGGCGAGGGCCGGGTGGCGGGGCACGGTCTCGCCGCGCTTGCCGGCCAGGTAGCGCTCCAACTGCCGGTTGCCGGACAGGCGCTGGGCCAGGCAGGACCAGCAGCCGGTGTGGTCCGGGTCGAGGAACGGGCCGATCCACGGGGCGACACCGCCGGTGCGGGCCAGCAGCCAGGGCCGGGCGGCGGCCAGCTGGAGCTCGTTGCGGCGCTCGAGCGCCGGGTCGAGGTAGTCGTCGACGAGGACGACGGCCACGCCCTCCTCGGGGACCTCGTCGAACGCGCCGGTACGGGCGGCCAGTCCGAGCGCGCGCACGGCGGCGAGGACCGGCTCGGGGTCCACGCCGGGCGCCGCGGAGACGGTGACCGGGGCGGTGCCGAGGGTGGCTGCGGGGTCGACGCCGAGGGCGTCCCAGTAGGCGAGGGTGCCCTCCGGCAGGTCCGGACGGCCCTCGGCCAGGTGCCCGGCGGCCTTGAAGCGGGTGATCGCCTGGAACACGGCGGGGATGGGCAGCGTGCCGGCCAGCGCCTGCACGATCTCCATGACGGTGTGCCGTCCGTCGAGGTACGGCACCACCGCCGCGGCCGCCTTGCCGGGCACCAGGTAGTCCTGGCCCTCCGCATAGAGGAAGACCCGCTCCCCGTCCAGCACCTCGACGTGGAAATGGGCCTTGAGCCGCGGCTTTTCCATCTGTCCCCCTCTGTTCTCACGATCAGCCCTGACGTGGCATCACGCTCCCCACCCAAACACGGGGACAGCCGGGGGTAAATGCTTCACCTGATACGCAGAGCAACCCTGAAATACGTATCGGTAGGCCGCGATTCGTACGTACCGAGAAGCGGTCGGGCGTACGGCGGATGGTGCGGAGTTGAACAGTCCGGCTACCAGGGTTACCGCGGGAACCAACAGGGCCCGAGGTCACGTCCATTGGCTTGATCTGCACCCTACGGAATGCGACATTGAACCAATGCATTCACCCAACGGGGATCTGTACCACCGTGAACGTGAGACAGCACTTCTCCGGGAGGCCGTTGACGAACTCGCCCTGGGACGCCCGACCGTGGCCACCGTGCACGGGACGCGCGGTATCGGCAAGTCCGCTTTGCTGAACTCCATTCCCGGGATGCTTCCCCCTCACACCCTGGTCCTGCGGGCGCGCTGCCATCCCAGCGAGAGCCAGTTCCCGTACAGCATGGTGAGCCAGCTCTTCGACCCGGTGCTCGGCGGCGCCGTCGGCGGCGACGTGCCCGTACCGGGTCCCGAGCAGGAGGGCCGGCCCACCCACGAGGCGCTGCTGACGCTGCTGCGCGCGACCCGGTCGCTGGCCGTGGACCGGCCGGTCGCCATCCTCGTCGACGACCTGATCTACGCCGACGAGCCCTCGCTGCGCTGGTTCTCCTACATCGCGCGCCGGCTGGACGACCTGCCGGTCCTGCTGGTGGCCACGCTGCCGGCCAGCGCCGCCGCGCAGGTGACGGACGAGCTCGGGCCGCTGCCGTACCTGCTGCGCCTGTGGCCGGAGCCGCTGTGCGAGACCTGCACGACCGAACTGGTGGACCGCGCCTTCGACAGCCCGGTCGACCAGGAGCTGGCCGCGCTGTGCCACACGCTCGCGCACGGCAACCCGCTGGTCCTGCACGACCTGGTGACGCGGCTGCGGCGTACGCACGTGCCGCCGGGCGCGCCCGACCCGGACCAGGTGCTGCCGATCGGCTCGCAGGCGCTGTCGGAGACCGTGCTGGCCTGGCTCGACGAGGACGACCCGGCCGCGAGCGAGCTGCTGACCCAGCTGGCCGTGCTCGGGCCCGACACCGACCCGGCCGTGTGCGGGGCGCTCTCGCAGCGCGGCGAGGTGCACGAGCAGCAGGCCCGCGAGGCGCTCGTCCGGGCCGGGCTCCTGGAGGCAGGCCCGGCCGCCCGGTTCGCGCACTGCGCGGTACGGCCGGCCGTCCTGGCCCGGGTGTCCGCCCACGAGCGGCTGGAGCTGCACGGCCGGGCGGCCGCCGTCCTGGCCCGGCTGGGCGCGCCGGCCCGGCAGACCGCGGAGCACCTGCTCAAGGCGGGCTGCGGGTGGGGGCTCGACGTGCTGCGCGGCGCGGGTGCCCAGGCGGCCGGCGTCGGCGACCACGAGTCCGCGGCGCGCTACCTGCGGCGGGCGCTGGCCCTGCTGGACGAGTCGGGCGACGGGGCCGACGAGGACGCGCAGGAGCGTGCTGAATCGTTTCTCGACCTGACCGTGCGGCTCGGCGCCGTCGAACTGCACCGCGACCTGGACGCCTGCGTCCGGCAGGCCTCGGCGGCCGCCGACAGTCCGCTCGGCCCGGTCCGGCGCGCCGAGGCGCTGGCCCGGCTCGCCTCCCCCGCGCTGGTCGCCCGCATCGAGGGCGCCCAGCCCTTCGTCCGGGTCTGCGGGGAGCTGGCCGCGCTGGCCGCGCCGCCGCGCGAGCACCTGCTGCGGCTGACCGCCCAGAGCCTGCTGACCGGGCACCGGTCGGGGCTGCGCCGGGCTGCCCGCCTGGCCGCCGGCGTGCCCTGGGACACGCCCGCGCTCTCCTTCGGCGGGGCGCTCGCCGCGGCCGCGGCGGCCAGCGGCCGCTTCGGCACCGCGCGCCGGATGGCCCAGCGGGTCGCGGCCGGCCCCGCCGGCGCGGCCGACGGGGCGGCGCCCGCCACGACGGCCGGCCTGGTGGGCGCCGCGCTGGCGTTGACCTGGACCGGCGACCTGGGCGTGGCGGCCGTCCTGGCCGACCGGCTGATCAGCACCGCGCGGGCGGCCGACGACCTGGCCAGCGTGCTGCTGGGCCACCTGATCTGCGGCGAGATCCACCACCGGCGGGGCGAGGCGACCGCCGCACTCGCCGACGCCGAGACCGCGCTGCGGCTGGCCCGCCGGCTGGGCACCTCGGCACTGGCCTGCGCGGCGGTGTCGAGCGCGGCCCGTGCCCTGGTGGTGCTGGGCAAGGTCGGCGAGGCGGCGGCGCTGCTGGCCGACGAGCCGTCGGCCGGGGACGCCCACCCGTTCATCAAGGCCCTCTCGCTGCAGGCGCACGGCACGGTCGCCGCCGCCCGCGGCCGGCACGCCGAGGCGGTGGGGCTGTTCCTGGACTGCGGGCACCGGCTCGCGCTGCGCGGCATCACCAATCCCGCGTGCGTGACGTGGCGGGCGCAGGCCGCGCAGTCGTACCTGGCGCTCGGCGAGGTCTCGGCCGCCGAGACCATCCTCGACGGCGCGCCGCAGGAGCCGGCGGGCCCGGCCCGGTCCACCGCCCCGGCGCCGGAGCGGACCCTGCTCAGCCCCGCGGAGCTGCGGGTGGCGGGGCTCGTCGTACGCGGCTGCTCCAGCCTGGAGGTCGCCGAGAAGCTGTTCCTCAGCAAGCGCACGGTCGACACGCACCTGGGCCGCATCTACCGCAAGCTCGGCATCCACAGTCGGCACGAGCTCGCGGGCGCGCTCGGCGAGGAGGTGGAGGTACTCGTCTGACCGCATGGGGTCCGGATGCTCCGCTCTCCCTGGGGGGACGTACGCCGACACCCCCCGATCCGGTCGTGGGCGGGGCCTTGCGGCCCCGCCCACCCGTGCGCACCGCCCTCGGGGGCTCAGGCGTGCGCCGTCTCCGCGGCCCGGCCGGCCCGGCCGATGCCCAGCTGCGGAGTGGTCTTCAGGAACAGCCCGGTGGCCGCGTCGTGGCTGTCGAGGTCGTGCTGCCGGGACATCCGTGCGGCGAGCACGTCCTGGGGCAGCGGCGTCGCGCCGCCCGCCCGCGCCGCGTCGTCGAGGTCGAGGACACCGGCCGTGAGCGCGGCGAAGGCCTCGCTGTCGGGCGCGGAGCGCATCGGCTCGGGGGCGGGGCGCTGGTTCATCAGCTCCGGGTGGCGGCCCCGGGCGAGCCGCTGGGCGAGCCAGAAGTACGTGGCCTTGCCGCGGTACTGCTCGTAGAAGCCGGCCACCATCGAGAACATGCGGGCGTACGCGTTGCGGTAGAGCGACTCGTAGAAGGAGAGCGCCTCCTCCTCGGTCACCTCGCCCGCGTCCTGCGCGAGGATGGAGGCTGCCGCCAGCATCCCGCTGTACATGGCGAGGTGGACGCCGGTCGACAGCAGCGGGTCGAGGAAGCAGGCGGAGTCGCCGGCGAGGAAGTAGCCGGGCCCGCAGAAGCTCTCCGCCGTGTACGAGAAGTCCTGCTCGACCCGGACGTCGTGCTGGAACTCGCCGTGCGCCACCAGGTCCCGTACGGTCTCCGACTCCTGCACCGCGTCGAGGAACAGGGACTCCACGTCCGCGTACCGCTGCTTGCGCTTGAGGAAGTGGTCCTGGTGGGTCACGAAGCCGACGCTGTACACGTCGTCCGCCAGCGGGATGACCCAGTACCAGCCCTCGGGCGCGGAGATGACGTTGATCCCGCCCTTGGGGGTGCGGGGCAGCAGCTCGCCGCCCTTGTAGTAGCCCCAGACCGCGACGTTGCGGAACACGTCATGCGGGGTGCGGTTGCCGAGGTGGCGCACGGAGATCAGGCCGGCGCGGCCGGTGGCGTCGATGACGTGGTCGGCGCGGGTGGTGTGCTCCTGACCCTCGTGGGTCCACTCCACGCCCGCGGCGCGGCCGTCCTCGAAGAGCACCTTGCGGGCCTGGGCGCCCTCGATGACCTCGACGCCCTGGGAGGCGGCGTGCCGCAGCAGGACCTCGTCGAAGTCCGCGCGGTCGACCTGCCAGGAGGTCTGGGCGGTGGTGCCGAAGATCTCGGGCCAGTCCACCACCCAGTCGCGCTCGGCGCCCCAGCGCAGCAGGAGGCCCTCCTTGACCATGTAGCCGCGCTCGGCCACCTTGTCGAGGGCGCCGGCCAGTTCGATGATGGACCGGCAGGAGGTCGCCACGGATTCCCCGATGTGGTAGCGGGGGAAATGCGCGCGCTCCAGCAGTTTCACGCGCGCGCCCTGCCGGGCCAGCAGCGCCGCGGCGATGGAGCCTGCCGGCCCGCCGCCCATGACCACGATCTCGGATGCCATCGGTTCACCTTTCCCCACCCGTTCCCCCGGTGGAATCCGCCGCATTCCGCACGGCCGGGTCGGCCGGGGAATTCGTCGCAGCGGGGGTTTTTCTTCCGGGAGAAACCCTTGCACGGCGGGTGAGTTCGGATGAACAGGCGGAGATGCGCAGTAGCGGAATTACGTAATCCCGCCGCATGCTTAACCGGCGGCGGGGAGCTCCGTCACGGCGAACACCGCGCCCCAGGGGTCGGCGAGGAGGCCGGGCGCCGGGCTCCGGGCGCCCGCGGCCCGGGCGAGGTCCTCGAAGGCGCCGACGTCGGCCACCCCGAAGCTCGGCACCCAGCGCGGTGCGTCCGCCCGCTCGGTCGCCGGGTGCGTACCGCTCACCCCGTGGTAGAACGCGGCCGACTCCTCCGGACGGGGGGTCTGCAGGGTGGCGCCGGTCAGGGCGCCGGGCTCGTCGACGAGGACCACGCCCTCGTCGTGGGCGCCCTGCCAGAGCCCGAAGGGGGCGCCGACCGGGTCGACGGCGAGGCTGAGCCGGCCGTTCCCGCCGGCCGGGACGGCCCGGACCAGGAGGCGGGCGCCGCGCTGCTCGGCCCGCCGGCCGGCCCCGTCGAGGTCCTTCGCCGCGAGGTACACGCTCCACGCCGAGCCGAACCGGGGGCCCGCCGGGCTCGGCCCGAGGCCCCCGACGATCTCGCCGCCGAGCAGGATCAGGTGGTAGCCGCGGCCGCCCTCGCGTCGGAACTCCCAGCCGAAGAGAGCAGCGTAGAAGTCCTTGGCACCGGTGGGGTCGACTCCCACGTGGTCGACCCAGCAGGGTGTTCCCTCGGTGTAGGCGGTACGGCGGGGCACGGCACGGCTCCCTTCGCGAGCACGGTCAGTCGGTCGTCGAGCAGGTCGGCGGCCTCCTCGGCCCCGCCGGACTCGGGCAGCAGCAGGCGCAGTCGCGGGGCGACGGCGAACGCGGGATCGGCGCCGGCGTCGGGCGGCCACACCGAGAGGGCGAAGTCCCGCTCCTCCAGGTGGCACCGCTGGCCGCCGGTGGTGCACAGCCGCACCAGCGTGGCCGGGCCCAACCGCTCCCCGATGCCCACGGTCTCGATCAGCCGCTCGGGGCGCACCCGGACGAAGTCACCGGTCAGCGGCGACCGGGCGGAGCGCACGTCCGGCGCGCCGTCGACGAGGCCGGCTGCGCGGGCGGTCTCCAGGGCGGGGCCGCGCAGCGCGAGCGGCAGCTGGAAGGGCAGGGTGTGGCCGGTGACGCGGTCGACGACCAGGTACTGGGCGGAGACCATGCGCCAGCCCCGCCCGCCGAGGGCGAGGGCCACCGAGTTGCGGGGCGAGCCGATACCGCCGACGAGCGCGACGACGCTGTCCTTGCGGGTCAGTACGGCGGCCTGGACGACGGCGTAGCGCTGGTTCATGGCCGCGAAGGGCGGCAGCACCGGCGGGATGCCGCCGATGCCGTGGTAGGGCAGTCGGCGCAGCAGTCGGCCTTCGCCGTCGACGACCCGCACCTCGTTTCCGGTGGCCCCCGAACCGGCCCGCTGGGCGAAATGCACGACGAGTGCCGCCCGTTCGAGTCCGGCACCTTCCTCCAAGAGGTGTGGTCCGAAGAAGAACGACAGGTCCGCCTGCTCCACCACCCCCATCACTTGGAGGATCGCCCCAAAGAACTCGAGCGCGAATACCGGCATGTCCCCCCAGCCCCCCGTTTTGCTTAGGTTGATCACTTTATACGGGCACGCGTTCGACCGGATGCCCTTCGTCGGTCCCGCGCGCCGAAAGGTGGTCGAGCAGTGGCGCGGCAACGGTCCATGGCTGTTCTAGTAGAGGCAAGTGCCCTGCGCTAGGTACGAGTTGAGCCACACATGCGGGGAGCACGCGGGACAGCAGCGCGGCGTTGGAGTGGAACACGGGCATGTCGTCGCTGCCCGTCAGTACGAACGTACGAGCAGTGATGGCCGCCAGGTCGTCCTCCGTGTGCACGTGGGCACTGAGTCCGGCCATCGACCCGTCGGAGAGCTCGGCCCAGGAGTGGCGCGCCACCACCTCCCGTATCTCCGCGCGGAGTTCCGGGTGGCCCTCGGTCCCCTTGAAGATGTCCGGTGGCGCGGCCATCCACAGGTCGGCCAGCTGCTCGGCTGCGGCCGCGCCGCGCATCCGGCGCAGCATGAGCAGCTCGATGTAGCGCTTGCGCGCGGCCGGGTCGGGCGGGCCGCCGGCCGGGGTGGGCGCGCCGAGGACGAGGCGGTCGACCGCGTCCGGCCGCGCGAGGGCCATCTGGAGGACGACGGTGGAGCCGAAGGACAGGCCCACCCAGCGCCGGGCCCCCTCGGCCCGGGCGACCTCCGCCACCTGGTCCGCGACCTCGGGCAGGGTCGTGCCCGGGCGCAGCGGTGCGGAGCCGCCGTGACCGGGGAGGTCGACGCCGACGTGGCGCAGGCCCGGCAGCAGGCGCCACAGGGGACGCCAGAGGGTGGCGTCCATGGTGTAGCCGTGCACCCACAGCACGGTGGGGCCGCTGCCGTACGTGTACGTGCGCAGGCCGGCGCACTGGCCGGCGCGCTCGCCCGGCAGCGGCTCGCGGGACGCGTGGCGCGTCACGACGCCTCCCGCGGGTCGAGCTCGGTGAAGCCCGCGCAGAACTCCCGGTACGCGACCACGGCCGCGTCGGCGGCGTCGTAGCGGGGCGTCACGCGGGGGTTGAGGTGCTCCCAGACGACGACGTCCTCGGCCAGCGCCCGCCGGCTGCCGGCGATCAGCATCGGCAGCTGGTCCTCGCGCCCCTCGCCCACGCCCACCGCGACGCGCGCGACGCAGCCGCCGCGCCCGTCGGGCACCGCGCCGGTGACGATGACGTGCACCTCGCTGCTCGGCCCGAACTCGGTGACCACGACGGCCGGGCTGAACGCGCGGGCGTGGAAGCGGGGTACGTACGACGGCGCGGCGGCCTGCCCCTGCCCCGCGGCCTTGCCGCGCCACGGCGAGGCCGGCATCGGGAACTCGCCGTCCATCACCAGCTCGCCGTGCGCGCCCGCACGGTGGTGCATCCCGCGCACCCGGTGGACCTTGTGCAGCGCGGTGAAGTGGTCCGTGTCGAAGGCGTTCTCCACGATCAGGTCCGCGGCCGCGGCGACCGGCTGCTCCACGGCCTTGACCAGCGGCTTGGTCGCGGACAGCTCCTTGAGCAGCGCCCGCATGCCGCGGTCGTCCTCGGGTCCGTCGGTCAGCCGCACGAACACCGCGTCGCCGCACACGACCACCTCGTGCTCGCGCACCCAGGGCCGGCTGCCCTCCCCCGCGGGCTCCCCGAGCCCGATGCGCCGGCCGTGGAACGGGCAGACCAGGCAGCCGCGCTCCACGCGGCCGCCGTGGCCGAGGTGCGCGCCCCGGTGCGGGCAGTCCGCGTCGTACGCCCGCAGCTCCCCGTCCGCGCCGCGCACGGCCACCAGCCGCCGCGTGCCGATGTCCAACGGGACCACCTCGCCGTCCAGTTCGGACGCGAAGGCGGCCAGGTACCACCCCGAGTGCACGTTCATCTCGCTACTTCCTTGCTTCCAGAACCTCTTCCGCGGCGCGCCGCCCGTCGGCGTACGCCCCCTGCAGCCAGGGCAGCGCCCGGCCGGTCGCCGCGGCCTCGCCCGCGAAGAACACCCGCCCGTCCAGCGGTCGCGCCCACGCGCGGGCCGCCCGGACCGCCCCGGGCCCCGGGGCGCAGAAGGCGCCCCCGCTGTAGGGGTCGGCCGTCCAGTCGGCCGTCTCGGCGCCGAGCACCTCCGCCCCCGCGGTCCAGGGCAGTGCCACCGCCAGCAGGGCGCCGAGGTGGGTCGCGGAGCCGACCGCCTCGCGGACGCACGCGGCGGCCGCGTCCTTGGCGACGACCAGCACCTCGGGCCGGCCGCGCCGGCAGGAGAGGAACCCGCCGACGCCGTCGGCGTCGAAGACGGAGGCGGTCTCGGGGGCGGGCCGGTCCAGGGTGACCACGGCGCAGAAGCCGTCGCCGGGCGCCAGGGTGCGGGCCGCGGCGCTCCTGTCCGGGCCGAGCCCGGCGATGCCGAGCAGCCCGCCGGCCACGACGGCGGGCGGTACGGCGACGACGACGCGGCCCGCGGTCAGCTCGCCGTCCTCGGTGAGCAGTCGTACGCCGGACCCGTCGGCGGCCGTCTCGATCCGGCGGACGGGGCTGGCGGTGCGCACCCGCAGCCCCTCGGCGAGCCGGGCCGGCAGCAGGTCCAGTCCGCCGGGCACGGTGAACTCACCGCGGCCCCCGGGGTCCTGGCGCACGGCGGCCGCGACCTCGGCGGCGGAGAGCCGGTCGGGGTCGGCGGCCCACGTCTGGCGGACCCACTCGCGCGCGGTGGCCACCTCGGCCGGAGTGGCGCCGCTGGCGGCCAGCCAGGCGCCGACGGTCGGGTCCGGCGCCGGCAGCGGGGCGCCGGTGGTCGGCGGCTGCGGGGCGCCGGAGGTCGGGGTGACACCGGCGTGCGGGGACGGCGCCGGCTCCGGGGTGTAGCCGGCGAGCCGGGCCTCCAGCAACCAGGGCGGGTGACCGCCGCGGGCGAGGGCGCCCATCGGGCGGGCGACGCGGCCCGCCACGACGTACGCCGCCTCCGGGCGCGGGGCGGCGGGCTGCGGGCCGAGCACGGTGTGGGCGGGGTTGCGGTCCCCGTGGACGATCTGCGCCCCGAGTTCGAGGGCGGGCCCGCCGTCGGCCGGGCGGAACGTGCGGATCCGGCCGCCGATGCGGGGCCGGGCCTCGAGGACGAGGGCGTCGGTGCCGGCCTCCGCCAGCCGGGCGGCGCAGGCCAGGCCGGCGATCCCGGCCCCGATCACGACGACGTCAGGCACGGGCGGCCTCCGGGGCGTCCACGGGCGGGGCTGCGGCCACGGCGGCCTCGGCGACCGCGGTCGGGACGGTCTCCTGCGCGTCCGCCCGCGGGTCGGTGGCCCCGGCGCCCGTACCCAGGTCCAGGCCCAGGCGGGTGAGCCGGCGCGGGATGAGGGTGGGGGCCCAGCGCGGCTCGGGGCCGGCCAGGGCCGCCTCGGGGAAGCGGTGCACGATGCGGCCCAGCAGGATCCCGCCGGACTGCTTGACCAGGCGGGCCGCGAGGCAGAAGTGCGGGCCGCCGCCGAAGGCGAGGTGCGGGTTGGGGGTGCGGTCCCACACGAGGGCGTCGGGGTCGGCGAACACGGCGGGGTCCCGGTTGGCGGCGGCGAGCACCGCCAGGACCCGCTGCCCGGCGGGGATCCGGCCGCCCGGGAGCTCGGCGTCGCGGACGGTGACGCGGGCGGTGAAGGGGATCGGCGCCTCCAGGCGCAGCAGCTCGTCCACGGCCGTCTCGGCCGTGTCGGGGCCGCCGGCGCGCAGCGCCTCGCGCGCCTCGGGGCGGGGCAGCAGCCAGTACAGGGCGTTCCCGACGGCCTCGGCGAGCGGCTGCCAGCCGCCGACGACGGCCAGGCCGAGGACGCCGAGCATCTCGCGGCGGGTCAGCCGGGGATCGGCGGCCAGCCGGGCGAGCGGGCTGTCGTCGGCGGCCCGGGCGACGAGGGCGTCGGTGTGCGCGTCGAGGAAGCGCGTCAGCTCGCCCATCGCGGCCCGGCCCAGGCGGGCGACGTGCGGCGGGGCGAGCGGGTCGAGGTTGACGGAGGCGGCGCGGGCCAGCTGGGCCAGCGTGCCGTGCTCCTCCGGGCCCAGGCCGAACAGGCGGGCCAGGACGGCGGTGGCCAGGGGCGCGCCGAGCTCCTCGACGGCGTCGCCGAGCACCCCGCGCGCGGCGGCCCGCTCCAGCAGGGCGTCGGTGTCGGCGGCGATGCCGTCGGCGACGGAGGCCAGCGCGGCCGTACCGAGCAGCAGCGAGCCGGGGGCGCGCAGCCGGGCGTGGTCGGCGCCGTCGGTGGTCAGCATGGACACCGGCAGGTCGTCGTCCCGGGACCGCTCGCGCTGCCCGGCGGCCGCGGAGAAGGCCGGGTCCTTGAGCAGCGCCGTGCAGTCCTCGTACCCGGTGACCAGCCACATGCCGGTCATCGGGTCGCGGTGCACGGGCTCGTGGGCGCGCAGCCAGTCGTACGCCGGGTACGGGTCGACCCGCCCGGCGGGGCTGAAGGGGTGCGCCAGGTGGGCGGGCAGCCCGGTCGGCTTGGTCATGTAGGCGTTCTCCTTGTCGGCGCGCGGTCCTCCGCGCGCGGTCTCCACCCGCGCGCGGGGTCTCAGCGCACCCGCGGTCCGCGCCAGCCGAACGTGAGCATCGTGGCCAGCAGGCCGCCCACGGCCCAGGCCGCGAGCACCAGCGCGATGCGCCCCAGTTCCCAGGAGCCGGCCGGCTCCACCGCCGTGAAGGAGTCCGGCAGGAACACCGAGCGGAAGCCCTGCGCCATCCACTTGACGGGGAACAGGGCGGCGGTGTTCTGCATCCACAGCGGCAGCTTGTCGAAGGGGTAGAAGACGCCGGAGATGAACTGCAGGACCATGAAGACCGGGGTCACCACCGCGGCGGCGGACCGGCTGTTGGGGATCACGGCGCTGTACGCGGTCCCGGCGAGCGCGCAGGCCGCCGTACCCAGCGCGAGGCACCAGCCCAGCGTGCTCCAGCGCTGCGCGGTGGCCGGCAGCTGCAGGTCGAAGGCGGCCACGGCGATGCCGATGAGCAGCACCGTCTCGAGGACGGTGGTGACCACGACGCGGACCAGCTTGCCCACGAAGTACGCGGACTTGGGCATCGGGGTCAGCGCCAGACGGCGGACCGTGCCGGTGTCGCGCTCGATGGCCACGTTGATGGCCAGGCCCGAGAACGCGGTGCTCATGACACCGGCCGCGATCACGCCGGCCATGAAGACCTGGCGGAAGTCGACGTTCGTGCCCTCGACCTTGCCCTCGAAGATCGAGCCGAAGACGACGAGCAGGATCACCGGGAAGAAGAGGGTGAAGACGAGCGACTGCTTGTTGCGGAAGAACGCGCGCAGCTCGACGGACGAGCGCGCCGCGCAGGCGCGCAGCAGCGCCCGGGCGCCGCGCGCGGGGGGCCGCACGACCACGATGGCGGGAGCGGTTCCGGCCGGCCGGAGGTCCGCCGGCTTCACCGGCTCTACGGCGTCGGTCACGGTCATGCGGCGGTCTCCCTGTTCTCCCTGTCGATCAGGTGCAGGTAGATGTCTTCGAGGGTGGGCCGGTGCACGCGCAGCTCGGCGAGCTCGGGCGCGCCCGCCTCGCGCGCCCACGGCAGCAGGACCTCCAGGGCCCCCGACGGCGCGGCGGTGCGCAGCGTGACGGTGGCCGTCCCGGCCGGCACGACCTCGGTGCCCGGGGGCAGCGGTGGCAGGGCGCGGTCCGCGAGGGCCTCGCAGCGGCGGAACGTGATGGTGGCCGGGGTGCGGTCGCGGCCGCCGAGGGACTCCAGGGGGCCGCACTCGACGAGCCGGCCGCCGATGACGACACCGGCGCGCTGGGCCAGTTCCTCGGCCTCGTCGAGGTAGTGGGTGGTCAGTACGGTCGTGCGGCCGCGGTCGGCGAAGTAGCGGACCAGCTCCCAGGCCTCGCGCCGCGCCACCGGGTCCAGGCCCGTGGTCGGCTCGTCCAGGAAGATCAGCTCGGGATCGCCGATCACGCCGACCGCGACGTCCAGGCGGCGCTGCTGGCCGCCGGAGAGGGCCGTGGCCTGCCGGTTGTGGAGGGCCCCGAGGCCCACCATGTCCAGCACTTCGCCGACCGGCAGCGGGGCCGGGTACATCGCGGCGAAATGCCTGACGACCTCCTTCACGGTGAGGTCCGCGTAGGCGCCGGTCGTCTGGGGTACGACGCCTATTCTCGCCCGCCATTCCCGCGGGTCCTCGGCCGGGTCTTGGCCGAGGACCCGCACATCTCCACCGGTGCGCCGCTGCACGCCCGTCAGAATGTCGACGGTCGTGGTCTTTCCCGCGCCGTTCGGCCCGAGCAGTGCGAACACCTCGCCCTGATGGATATCGAGGCTTATGTCGCGCACGGCCCGCACGTCACCGTAGTGCTTGGAAAGTCCGCGGACGGAAACCGGATGCGCCGTCTGCGCAGTGGGCATGGAACGCTCCAGCGAAGTGGGAATGTTTGCGGGGCGCCGATCAGGTGCAGCAGCAGCAGGGGCAGCAGCAGTAGTTGCAGCCGGCGGCGACGTCGGACAGGTCGCCCTCGCTCAGCTCGGCGGCGTCGACCGTCGGGCTGGCCGGGATGTGGAACTCGTAGCGGCCGGTGGCCAGGCCCTGCTCCCAGAGGTTGACCTGGACGTCCAGGTTGCCCTCCTCGTGGCCCTCGGGCGCCTCGGTCACGATGACGACCTGGGCGTCGGCGGGGAGCTCGATGCCGGACTCGGCGAGGGCCGTGCGCGGCTCCGAGCGGAGCTTGGCGGCGAACGCCTCGTCGGACCAGGAGCTGATGAGCACACGGGTGTAGGCGTTCACGAACTCTGCGCGCTGCTGCGGGTCGAGTGCCATGTGAACTCTCCTTTCGCGATTCCTGCGGATTCGATTCGGTCGTTGTGCCGGCGACGAGGAAAAGATTCACATGGCCGGAAGCGTGCCGCCAAGACGTAAAGGAACGTAATCCGCGGGCCGCCGGATCGTGAGTAACGGGCCGATCCGGAGTGAGTAACGGGCCGGCCGGGAGTGAGTATCGAGCCGCTCGGACTAAGCATTGAGCCGATTCCCTCCCGCGGATATCGTTGCCCAACCACCCGCGCCCGCAGGCCGGTTGCCCCCACCCGCGCAAGCATGCTCTCACGCCGGACGCCGCCCGGCGCGTGCCCGGACCGCGCACACCGGAATTCCGACGGGGATTACGGAATTACCGACGGCCGGTACGTATGCGCCGCGCATACGCACCGGCCCTTGCGTAGGGGGCGTACGTAATGCGGATTCAGCCACTGGGAATCCGGCCAAGATCCAGCCATCCACGGAGGTTCACGTGACACCCACCACCGCACCGGCGGGCACCGTCCCACCGGGGCCCGACACACCCGTGGACATGGCTGCGATGCGGGCCGACCCGCTGGCGTTCGTGACGGAGATGAACCGCCGCCACGGCGACATCACCAGCCACGTCGGCGACGGCGAGCGGATCTACATGCTGCACCGGCCCGACCTGGTCCGGCACGTGCTCAAGGACAACGTCGCCAACTACACCAAGGCCGACACCCCTGACGACGCGATGCTGCGTCCGCTGCTCGGCAACGGGCTGCTGACCAGCAACGGCGACGAGTGGGCCCGGCAGCGCAAGCTGTGCGCCCCGGCCTTCCGGCGCACCGCCGTCACCACCTTCGACGGCATCATCACCGAGGAGACCGAGGCCCTGCTCGAGCGCTGGCGCCCGGCCATGGAGTCCGGCACCCCGCTGCCCGTCGAGCACCACCTCACGTCGCTGACCCTCTCGATCCTCACGCGCGCCGTGCTCGGCGTGGACATGGGCGCGGCGGGCGAGGGCTTCGGCCGCGCCGTGGACGCGGCCAACCGCTTCATGGGGCACTACGTACCCGACCCGGACCCGGATCCCCTCGACACGGCGCTGCGCCGCAAGGGGTACGTACAGGCCCGTACGTTCCTGCAGTTGATCGCCCGCACGGTGATCGCCTCGCGGCGGGCCGCGGGCGGCGGGGCCGCGCACGCCTCGCCCTCGCTGCTGGACGCGATGATCGGCGAGCTGGACGACGAGGCGCTGCGCGACCAGGTGCTCACCCTGGTCATGGCGGGCCACGAGACCACCGCCAAGGCCCTGACGTGGACGCTGTACCTGCTGGACCGGCACCCGGCGGAGGCCGACCGGGTCCGCGCGGAGATCGACCGTGTCCTCGGGGACCGCACCCCCACCGCCGCCGACCTGCCAGAGCTGGTGCACTGCCGCCGCGCGATCGAGGAGGCCATGCGGCTCTACCCGCCGGTGTGGCTGGTCTCGCGGCGCGCCGTGGGCCCCGACGTCATCGACGGCTACGAGATCCCGGCCGGCGCGCTGGTCTGCGTCAGCCAGTGGGTGCTGCACCGGCACCCGGACCACTGGGACCGCCCGGAGGAGTACGTACCCGACCGGTTCGCCGACGGGGCCCCGCCCCACCACCTGTACCTGCCCTTCGGCGGCGGCGAGCGCATCTGCATCGGCCAGCACCTCGCGATGGTCGAGGCCACGCTGGTGCTGGCCGTCCTGATGCGCGCGACCCGGCTCGAACTCGAACCCGGCTTCACGGTGGAGCCGGAAGCCCTGGTGACCCTGCGCCCCAAGCACGGCATGCGGATGACTGCGAGGAACCGATGACCACGTCCCCCGCCCGCACGGACCAGGGCACCGGCACCCGCCCCGGCCCCGGCCCCGGCCCCGGCCCCGGCCCCGGCCCCGGCACCAGCACCAGCACCAGCACCAGCACCAGCACCAGCAGCGGACCGGTCGGCGCGTCCGGCACCGGACGGGTCGGCACGCCCGGCGCGGGACGGGTCGGCGGCTCGTACGACCCGGCCGCCACCACCGCCGGAGGCCTGGCGGGCGAGCTGGCCCGCCTGGAGGCGCAGGCCGCGCTGTCCTTCGACGCCGAACTGCGCATCCTGCGCGAGCTCGGCGTGACCGAGGGGTCCGGCCCGCTCGTCGAGGTCGGCGCCGGTTCCGGCGCCGTCACCCGCCGCCTGCGCGCCGCCTTCCCCGCCCTCCCCCTCACCGCGGTCGACATCGACGGCGACCTGCTCGCGCACGCCGCCGGGGCCGGCGCCGAACTGGTGGTCGCCGACGGCGCCGCCCTGCCGCTGCCCGACGCCTCGGCCGGCGTCGTCCTGCTGCGCTACGTGCTCCAGCACCTCGCCGACCCGCGGGCCGTCCTGGCCGAGGCGCTGCGCGTCCTGCGGCCCGGCGGGCTGCTCGTCGCCACCGAGGTGGACGCCTCCTGCTGGGGCCTGGCCGAACCCTCGTACCCCGAACTGGCCGGCATCCATGGCAAGCTGACGCAGGCCCAGGCCTCGGCGGGCGGCGACCGGACCCTCGGCCGCCGCCTGACGCGGATGCTGCGCGCCGCCGGCTGCGCGGACGTCGCGCTGCGCCCCTTCGCCAGCACCAACGACGACCACCCGACCGAGGCCTTCGCCCCGCACCTGGGCCCCGGCCGGCTGCAGCCGCTGGTGGCCTCCGGGGTGGTGACGCTGCCGGAGTTCGCCCTGGCGGCGGACCGCTGGAACCGCTTCCGCGCCGACCCGGACGCTTACGTCATGCTGCTCGGCTTCACGGCCGCGGGCCGGGCGCCGGTGGCACCGTGATCGGCCCGGCGGGCCGGCCGACGGCGTACTTACCCCGCTCGGCCGCGGGGGCGGCTCAGCACCCGTACCCCGCAGGGCGGTCGTCCCGGCCGCGCATCCGCCGCCCCTTCTCCGGGCCACCCGCACCAGCCCCAGCGTCACCACCAGACCGATTGGACCGATCATCCCATGAACCCGAACCTCAAGATCTTCCTGACGATCTTCTGCTACATCAGTGGTGTGATGGGCGTCGTGACCGCCGTCCTGAACGCCAGTGACAAGCCCGCGCAGACCACGGCCGCCGTCATCGCCGGCGCCATCGGCGTCTTCTTCCTGTTCGCCGGCATGGCCCTCGGCCGCCGCCCCCGCCACTGACCGCGTCGGGGCCGGGCCCGCGCCCGGACCCGGCCCCGCGCGTTGATCACGGCGAAACAGCCGAACGACGGAACAGCGGAACAGCGGAACGACGGACGAAACACCGCCGCACGCCGCACGCCGCACGCCGCACGAACGGAGTCCCGGAGCATGAGCATGCTCACCCTCGACACGACCGGTCACTTCTTCCTCGGGGCGGCCGTCGTGCTGGCGCTGTCCCACCTCGCGGGAACCCTGTGCACGCGCCTGGGCCAGCCGCGCGTCATGGGCGAGGTCATCGCCGGCATCGCCCTGGGCCCCTCGCTGCTGGGCTCGGTGGCACCCGGGGCCACCGCCTGGCTCTTCCCCTCCTCGATCCTTCCGATGTTCAACGGCCTGGCCCAACTCGGCCTGGCGGTCTTCATGTTCGCCACCGGCCAGGAGCTGTGCTCACTGCGTGTACGGGGCACCGCCCGCCAGGGCCTGGTCATCAGCCAGGCGTCGCTCCTCATCCCCTTCGCGGCCGGCTCGCTGGTGGCCATCCCGCTCGCCGACCGGTACGCGCCACCGGGCCTCTCGCCCCTGGTCTTCGTCCTCTTCGTCGGGTGCGCCGTCAGCATCACCGCGTTCCCCGTACTCGCCCGCATGCTGGACGACCTCGGCATCGCCCGCACCCGGCCGGGCCGGCTGAGCCTGCTGGCCGCGGCCATCGGGGACGGCGGCAGCTGGCTCGCCCTCTCCGCGATCCTCGCGCTCGCCCAGGGCTCGGACCCGGTCGACGCCGCCGCGCGCACCCTCGCCGTCGCCGCCCTGATCGCCCTCTACCTGGGGCCCGTACGCAAGCTCGCCGCCCGCTGGTCCGACCGCCACGCCGCCACCGCGAACCCGACCACGCTCCGCATCGCCCTGGTCGTCGCGGTCGGCGCCTCCGCGGCCCTCACCGCGGCGCTCGGCGTCCACCAGCTGATCGGTGCCTTCCTGGTCGGCCTGGTGTGGCCCCCCTCCGCCGCCACGACGGCCACGACCCCCCTCACCAGCACGGCGAAGTCCGTCCTCCTGCCCTTCTTCTTCCTGGGCTACGGACTGAACGTCGACCTCTCCACCCTGACCTTCACCGGCGGCGCCGCCCTCGTCCTGGCCGCCCTCCTCGCCGTGGCCGTCCTCACCAAGATCGTCGGAACCGGTCTGGCCGCCCGCTCCACGGGCCTGTCCTGGCGCGAGTCCCTCAGCCTCGGCGCCCTCCTCAACACCCGCGGCCTGACGGAACTGGTCGTCCTCCAGATCGGCCACGAGTCCCACCTCCTGACGGCCCCCCTGTTCGCCATCCTGACCCTGGTGGCCCTGATCACCACCCTGATGACGGGCCCCCTCCTGAAACTCACGGGCGTCCCCACCGACGACGCCCCGGCCACCCCGCCGACCCCCGCCCGCGAACCCGCCGCGGCACCCTGACCGCCCTACGCACCCTACGCACCCGACGCACCCGACGCACCCGAAGGGCGGTGACCGATCCGGTCACCGCCCTTCGCCGTACACCCGCACGGCCGTACGCCCGCACCGCCGTCCACGCGCACCGCCGTCCACCCGGACCGCGGTCCGGGCCTGCGCCCCGGCGCGTACCCGCGGTCGCGTGCCGGCGGGCAGGCGGGCAGGCGGGCAGGCGGGTCAGGCCGTCCTGAGGGTGCGGCGGGACGCGACCGCCGCCAGCAGCGAGAGCGCCGTCGCGGCGATCGTCGTGGCCATGGCCGCCCGACCGCCGCCGTGCTCCACGACCAGGCCGACGATCACCGGAGCCGTCGAGGCGGCCGCCGTGGCGGAGAGGGCGACGACGCTGATCACGCGGCCCTGGATGCGGGCGGCCGTCACCGAGGCGATCTTCCCGAACAGGGCCGAGTTCACAGCGGGGGCCAGGAACAGGCCCAGCGCGACCGGCGCGACCATGTACGTACGGCCGGCCAGCAGCGTGCTCGCGGTGACCAGCGCCAAGAGCACGGCCACCGCGGCGACGAGGAGCCGGTGGAAGGGCAGCAGCCGCTGGACACGGGCCGCGACGAGGGCGCCGAGCAGCCCACCGACGGCGATGCAGCCCTGGGCCAGGCCCACGGTACGAGGACTGTGGCCGGCGTCGGTGAGGACGAGGACTGCGGAGAACTGGACGCCGCTGAGCGCGAAGTTGACGGGTGCGGCCATGAGGATCACGGCCCGCAGGAACGGGCTGCCGACGACGTGCCGCACGCCCTCGGCCATGTCGTGGCGCAGGGAGGTCGGGGCGGACTCCTCCTGCTGGGGATCGGCCGGCCTGCGGATGAAGGAGACGGCGAGGAAGGAGCACAGGTAGCTCAGGGCGTCGAAGAGGAACGGCACGGACCGGCCCAGGGCGTACAGGAAGCCGCCCAGCGGCGGGCCGGCCAGCGAGGCCCCGTACGAGCGCGCCTCGTTCTTGGCGAACGCCTCCGGCAGCTGGGACCGGTGGACGAGCTGGCTGACGATCGAGGTCTCGGCCGCCGTGAAGAGCACGTCCGCGACGGCGGCCGCGCCGGCAACCGCGAAGACGGCGGCGAGCGGGGCGCGTCCGAGCAGTACGGCGGTTCCGAGGGCCAGGAACAGCGTGACCCGGCACGCGTCGCAGACCTGCATGACGCGCTTCCTGTTCCAGCGGTCGGCGAAGGCCCCCGCGGGCAGCTGACAGACCACCCGGACCACGGCCTGGAGGGTACCGAGCGCGCCGGCCTGCACGGCCGACCCGTGCAGGGACAGCACCAGCAGCGGGAACGCCAGGACGGACACCGCGGAGCCCACCTGCGAGACGGTCTGGCCTCCCCACAGCAGTGTGAAGTCCCGGTTCCGCCGCAGCGGCGCGGCCTCCTCGGACGCCGGCGCGGTCACCAGGTCGGCAGCCATGTCTCCCCCTCTGATCGTTCGTTCGGCAATGGTCGGATTTCGGTGCGCAATGATCGGATTTCGGGCACGCCCGGCAGTTCATGACGGGGTGTCACATCACGGGTGGGGGCCGTCCCGCCGGGGGCCCGCGCGGGTTGCGTCGCAGGTGGGCGCCGTGGTCGATCTCTGTTGACCGGTTGCCTCAAACATCCATAGAGTTCCGGTCGACCTGCGCGTATTCCTGGGGGGGACTCGAAAACGTGGGGCAGCGACCGTTGATGGGCACACACCACGACGACCGACGGGCGCACGCGCCCTTGGTCGGGTACCGCATCCTGAGCCCGCTCGAGGCGAGCGTCGACTCCGCACCGCTGAACCTCGGCGGGGTCCGTCAACAGACGGTTCTGGCCACGCTCCTCCTCGACGCCAACCGCGTCGTGAGCGTCGATCGGCTCGTGCGCGCCATCTACGAGGAGGCACCACCGGCCACCGCCCGGGCGCAGCTCCAGATCAGCGTCTCGGCCCTGCGCCGCCTGTTCGGCAACCACGGCATCTCGGACGTCATCACGACCCATCCGCAGGGCTACATGGTGCGGGCGACCGAGGAGGACCTCGACGCCCTGCGCTTCCGCGGCCTCGTCGGCAGGGCGCGCAAGCTGCGTGACGCGGGACAGCGGGAGGACGCCGCCGCGGCGTACCGTCAGGCGCTCGGGCTGTGGCGGGGTGCTGCGCTGGGCGGCATGTTCAGCGAGGTCATCCGGTCCGGTGCCGACGAGCTCACCGAGCACCGGATCGCCGCCACGGAGGAGTGCGTCCAACTGGAGCTCGCGCTCGGCAAGCACAGCGCGCTGGTCGGTGAACTCATCGGGCTCGTCGACGAGTTCCCGCTGCGCGAGCGGTTGCGCGGGCAGCTCATGCTGGCGCTCTACCGCTCCGGCCGCCAGGCGGAGGCCCTCCAGGTGTACCGGGACACCCGACAGTGGATGATCGACGAGCTCGGGGTGGAGCCCGACCCCCGGCTCAAACGGCTCGAGCACTCCATCCTGGCCACCGACCCCCGCCTCGACCCGCCGGGCACACGAAAGGCTCCCGTCGACGTGCCCGCGGCCGCGCCCGCGGCCGCGCCCGCGCCCGTCGTGCCGGAGATGCTCCCGGCCGACATCGCCGACTTCACCGGCCGCGACGACCTGGTCGCCGAGATCCGGGACCGGCTGCTGCTCTCCTCCCACGACCAGTCCCGGCTCGCGGTGCCCATCGTGTCCGTGGTCGGCAAGCCGGGCGTCGGCAAGACGTCCATGGCCGTCCACGTCGCGCACGGTGTCGCCGCGCACTTCCCCGGCGGGCAGCTCTTCGCCGACCTGCACGGCGGCGCCCCCGAGACGGTCGGCCCGGCCCAGGTCCTGGAACGCTTCCTGCGCGCCCTCGGCGTCAGCGGCACCGCGATCCCCGACGGCCTGGAGGAGCGGGCCGAGATGTACCGGGCGCTGCTCGCCGAGCGCCGGATGCTGATCATCCTCGACAACGTGGCCGGCGAGAGCCAGATCAAGCCGCTGCTGCCGGGCAAGCCCACGTCGGCCGTGATCGTCACCAGCCGCCGGCACATCGGAAGCCTCGCGGGTGCGGTCCGGGTCGACGTCACCACCTTCCCCCCGGCGCAGTCCGCCGAGCTGCTGGGGCGCATCACCGGCCCCGATCGGGTGGCGGCCGAACCGGAGGCCACCGAAGCGCTCGCCGAACTCTGCGGCCACCTGCCGCTGGCGCTGCGGATCGCGGGCGCGCGGTTGGCCGCCCGGCCGCACTGGGAGATCACCGAGCTGGTGGAGCGGCTGGAGGACGAGACCCGCCGCCTCGACGAGCTGAAGTACGCCGACGTGGGCATCCGGGCCAGCCTCTCGCTCACGTACGACAGCGTCAGCGAGGACGCGCGCCGGCTCTTCCGGCGGCTCGCGGTCATCGAGGAGGGGCCGTTCTCCGTCTGGGCGTGCATGGCCCTGCTGGAGCTGCCCGAGGCGGTGGTGCGCGACCTGATCGACGAGCTCTCCGACGCCCAGCTGCTGGACTCCGCCGGCACCGGCACCGGCCGCCACGGCCAGTACCGGCTGCACAACCTCATCCGGGTGTTCGCGCGCGAGCGGCTGGTCGGCGAGGAGGGCGTGGCGGAGCGCGAGGCCGCGCTGGCCCGGGTGCTCGGCTGCTTCCTGTTCCTGCTCACCGAGGCGAGGCACCGCGAGTACGGGCGCGACGTGCTCATCCGCAGCCATGGCGTTCCCCTTCATCCCCTGCCCGACCGGACCGTGGACCGGGTCCTGGCCGAGCCTCTCCAATGGTTCTCACGGGAACGCCAGATGCTGCTTCCCAGTGTCCGGCAGGCCGCCATGATGGGGCTCACCGAGCATTGCTGGGGCCTCGCCGTCACCGCGGTGACGTTCCTGGAGACCCACGTACGGCTGGACGACTGGCGGGACACCCACGAGATCGCCCTCGCGGCGGCCCGCAAGGGCGGTGACCGGCTCGGCCAGGCGGCCCTGCTCCACTCCCTGGGCTCGCTCGCCGTGACCAAGCAGGACTTTGCCGGCGCCGAGACCCGTTTCCAACAGTCCGCCGCGATCTTCGAGGAGATCGGGGACGAGCCGGGTGGCGCGCTCGCCTCGCGGGGCCTGGGCTACCTGGCCCGCGTGCACGGCCGGTTCCACGAGGCCGCCGCCCACTACGAGTCCGCCCTCAAGGTGTTCCGGGAGGGGGACGGCACCGTCGCCGTGGCCTACGTCCTGCACAACCTCGCCCAGCTGCGGCTGAGCATGGGCGACGAGGACGCCGCCGGCCCCTTGCTGGACGAGGCGCTGCGGCTCAGCCGCGAGGGCCGCGGCCGCCGCGTCGAGGCCCAGGTGCTGCACCGGATGGGCCAGAGCCACCTGGAGCGGGGCGAGTACGGCGGGGCCCTGGAGGCCTTCTCCCAGGTGCTGGACGTCGTACGGCTCATCGGCGACCACACCGGGGAGGCCTACGCCCTGCAGGGCATCGGCTCCGCCCGCTTCCACCGCGGCGACTTCGAGGAGGCCGCCGAAGCCCTGCACCGCGCACTCGTCCTCGCCGAGACCGGCGACGAGCGGCTGGTCATGGGGAGGACCCTCGTGACGCTCGGCGAACTCTCGCTCGCCACCGAGGACTTCGCCCAGGCCGTCACCCATCTGCGACGGGCCCTGCCGCTGTTCCGGGTCATGAGGACCCCGGCGCAGGAGGCCCGGGCGCTGGCCGTGCTGCGCACCACCCATCTGCTGGCCGGGGACCCCGAGGCCGCCGGACGGGCCCTGGGCGAGCTGCGGGAGCTGGCCGGCTCCCTGCCCCCCGAGGTGGCCGGCCCCGTCCTCGCCCGCCTCGCGGAGGCGGAGGCGGACGAGGCCGACGACGCCGCCCGGGCGGCTACTCGGAGGTGAACACCGCCGCGTAGTGGTGGGGCGAGAAGGTGAGGCTCAGCCGGTGCCCCACCCCCTCCTCCGAGGCGCGGAAGGTGGCCGACACCTCGGGGTAGCCCGGGGTCGTGCCGAGGCCCGCGAAGTACCGGTCGATGTCGAAGACGATCCGGTAGAGACCCTTGTGGGCGAGGGCCTCGCCCCACTCCTCGATCCGGCCGGTCCCGTCCGTGCTGCGCTCGGCGAGGAGCTCCCAGCCGTCGTCGACGAGCGTCTCCAGTCGCGCCCGCAGGCCGACGACGCTGTGCCCGTGGTCGCTCTCCAGCGCCTCGGCGATGACTTTCACCATGATCAGACCACCTGCTCGCTCGTGTTGCCGCTGCCGCCGGCGCCGTCACCGTCACCGGAACCTTCGTCCGGCCCCGTCCCCGTCCCCGGCCGGGAGCCGGCGAGGGTCGCCCGGACGACCTCGGCGACCTTCTCGACGGCCGGCAGCTCCGTCATCATCGCGCCGTGGTCGCCCGGGGTCCGCTCCATCGGAGGAGCACTCTCGTGGAGCGCCCCCCAGTGGTCCAGGTATTCGGCGAGGTCGCGCTCGTTCACCACGGATCCCTCCCGACTGTGGGCGACTTCGTCGCTCACGAAGAGCACCGCCGGAGCCGCGGACACCCCGGGCCGGTGGCGGAGCATCGCGTCCAGGAGGAGCCCGAGCGTCTCGTAGGGGAGCCATTCGTCGAGGCCGACCGCGTCCGCGGGGACCTCCAGCGGTGCACTGATGCGGCGCAGCTCGGCGGTGAGCTCCTCACGTACGTGCGGGTCGGCGTCCTGGCCGCGGTCCCAGAGCGCGGCCGCCCGCCCGTACAGTTCCACGCCGGGACGCAGCCTCTGCTCCAGACGCGGCCCGTGCACCGGCGGTTCCACGAGGAAGACGGTGGCCGTGTCCGCCGCGCCCCGGCGGGCGATCTCGTGGGCGAGGACCCCGCCGAGCGACCAGCCGAGGAGGTGGTACGGGCCCTCGGGTTGGACGGAGCGGATGGCCTTCCAGTACCGCTCGGCCATGTCCGCGACGTCGCGCAGCGGCAGTTCGGAACGGTCCATGCCCACGGCCTGGATGCCGTACGTGGTGCAGTCGGCCCGGAGCAGGCGGGCCAGCTGCCCGTACGCGTTCGGGGTGCCGCCGCTGGCGTGGACGCAGAACACGTTCGGCAGCGCCGGGTCCGCCTCGCCGGCGGACAGCCGGTAGACGAGCGGGTCGGTCCCGGCCCCCTCCGTCCCGTCCGCGCTCCCGTCGAGGGCGGCGGCGAGTTCGGCGACCGTCTGCCACTGCATGATCTGGCGCACGGTGACGTCGAGACCGGAGTTGCGCAGGCGTCTGGCCGTCTTCGTGGCGAGGAGGCTGTGGCCGCCGAGGTCGAAGAAGTTGTCGTGGACGCCGAGGCCGGGGGCCTGGAGGAGCTCGGCCCAGACGGCGGTGATGGTGGCTTCGAGCGGGGTGCGCGGTGCCGTCCGGGTGGTGGTGGGGGCGGCCTGCGCGGGGATCGGCAGGGCGCGTCGGTCGACCTTTCCGTTGGGGGTGGTGGGGATCTTGTCCAGGTGCACGAAGTGGTTGGG
>NZ_JOGB01000057.1 GCF_000719335.1 Streptomyces sp. NRRL S-87 | reverse complement strand
CCCCACCCCACCCCCACCCCGCCCGGCTACTAGGCCACCGGGTCCCGCTCGACCGGGCAGCTCATGCAGCGCGGGCCGCCCCGGCCCCGGCCCAGCTCGCTCCCGGGGATCTCGATCACCTCGATGCCCTCCTTGCGCAGGTGGGTGTTGGTGGTGACGTTCCGCTCGTACGCCACCACCACGCCCGGCTCGACGGCCAGCACGTTGCACCCGTCGTCCCACTGCTCGCGCTCCGCCGAGTGCACGTCCTGGCGCGCTGTGAACACCCGGATCCCGTCCAGCCCGAGCGCCGCCGCGATGGCCCGGTGCATGTGCTCCGGCGCGTGGTCGGTCACCTTCAGTTCGCTCTCGGCGGCACCCGGCTCGATGGTGTACGAGCGGAGCATCCCCAGACCCGCGTACTGAGTGAACGTATCTCCGTCCACCATCGTCATCACCGTGTCCAGGTGCATGAACGCCCGGGACTTGGGCATGTCGAGCGCCACGATCGTGCGGGCCGACCCGGCGGCGAACAAACCGCGCGCGAGCATCTCCACGGCCTGCGGGGTGGTGCGCTCGCTCATGCCGATCAGCACCGCGCCGTTGCCGATGACGAGGACGTCGCCGCCCTCGATGGTGGAGGGGTAGTCGGCCTGCCCCTGGGACCAGTAGTGGAAGGCACCGGAGGCCGTGAAGAGGGGGTGGTGCTTGTAGATCGCCTCGAAGTGCACGGTCTCGCGCTGCCGCGCGGGCCAGCGCATCGCGTTGATGGACACCCCGTCGTAGATCCAGGCGGAGGTGTCGCGGGTGAAGAGGTGATTGGGGAGCGGCCCGAGCAGGAAGCCGTCGAGGTCGAGGGCGTGGAAGCGGACCGACACCGGCTCGCCGTGCCGCTCCAGGTACTCGCGCTTGGTCATCCCGCCGACCAGCGCCTCGGCAAGCTCCGCGTCGGGCAGTTCGTCGAACGCGGCCCGCAGGTGGTCGGTGGCCAGCGGGCCGAACTCCTTCTCGTCGAAGACCCGGTCCAGCACCAGGTGCCGGGCCTCCGGTACGGACAGCACCTCGCACAGCAGGTCGCCGAAGAGGTGCACCGCCACACCGCGGTCGCGCAGCACGTCGGCGAACCCGTCGTGCTCCTGGCGGGCCCGGCGCACCCAGAGCACGTCGTCGAAGAGGAGGGCGTTCTTGTTGGTCGGGGTGAGCCGCTTCAGTTCCAGGTCCGGCCGGTGGAGGATGACGCGGCGCAGCCGCCCGGTCTCGGAGTCGACATGGAATCCCATGCCTCCCACGGTCGCAGACCGGGCGGCCTTTTGGCCGCGTGTCGGCCGAAGGCGGTGGGCCGCCGGGACCTCCGGGCCCGAGGGGGTCCGGCCTCAGCGCACGCCCAGGGCCGCGCCGGGGTCGCCCTGCAGGGTCGGCGCGAGGATCCCGAACTTCGGCAGCGCGAGCTCGGGCAGGCCGAAGTGCTCGGCGCCCGGCTCCGCGACGGGGGCGCCGAGGACCGCGCCAGGGGTCTTGGCCGCCACGTCCGAGGCGGGCGAGGCCACCTGCGCCACGCCGTCCTTGCCGGTGCCCAGCAGGCTCGGCAGCGGGGAGGAGGCGTCGGTCGTGCCCAGCTCGCCGGCGAGCGGGACCATGGGGAGGACCGGGTTGGGCAGCAGCTCCCCGGTGTGGTGGCGCGGGCCGTCCGGGACACCGGGGGTGAGCAGGGGCAGGCCGGTCGCGAGGTGGGGGGTCTTCATGCCCAGCGGCACCTCGAGGGCCTCCAGGGGCACGTCGACCGGGACGCTGCCGGCGGCCAGTGCGGGCGACACGCCCACGGCCGAGGCCACACACGTCACGAGCGCCGCGATGCTTCCGCGCGCGGTCATCTTCATACTGCGTTCCGTTCTTCCAGGATCGCGGACACTCCGCTGCCCTGGAAGAACGAGCCCACCCGCCGATTCCCCGAAAACTTCACTCGTCTGCCGTAACGCGACGGGGTGGTGCGGGGGAACCGGCGGGCGCGCCGGAGCGTCCGGGGCCGCCTCCGGCAGCTGGAGCCACGGCCCGGAGCCACGGCCCGGAGCCGCGCCCCCGCCCGGCCCCGGAGCCGCGGCTCGAACGCGTCCCCGGAGCCGCGCGGCGGACCCGCTCAGAGCCGCGGGTCGACCGGCTCCGACTCGAGCGCGAGCACGGCGAACACGGCCTCGTGCACCCGCCACAGCGGCTCCCCCGCCGCCAGCCGGTCCAGCGCCTCCAGCCCGAGCGCGTACTCGCGCAGCGCGAGGGAGCGCTTGTGCCCGAGGAACCGCTCGCGCAGCCGCTCCAGGTTCTCCGGGCGCGTGTACTCGGGACCGTAGATGATCCGCAGGTACTCGCGGCCGCGCACCTTCACGCCCGGCTGGACCAGGCGCCCCTTGGCGTCCCGGGCGTACGCGGCCAGCGGCTTGACGACCATGCCCTCACCGCCGTCGCCGGTCAGCTCCAGCCACCAGTCGGTGCCGGCCCGTACGGACGCCTCGTCGCCGGTGTCGACGACCAGCCGCCGGGTGGCGCGCACCAGCCCGGTCGGGTCGTGCGCCACCAGCCGGTCCAGCCAGGCCAGCTGGGTGTCGTGCGGGACCTCGGTCGCGAGGCTGCGCCCCGCCGCGGCGAGCAGCTGGAACGGCGCGAACCGCACGCCCTCGAGCCCCTCGGTGCTCCAGCAGTAGCGCCGGTACGCCTCGGTGAACGCGGCCGCGTCGGCGGCCCGCTCCCGCTGCCGGGCGAGCAGTTCCCCGGTGTCCACCCCGCGGGCCGCGGCCGCCTCCAGCGCGGCGAGCGCGCCGGGGAACACCGCCCCCGAGGCCGCGCCGACCGCCGCGTACTGGCTGCGCAGCAGGCCTCCGGCCTTCAGCGACCAGGGCAGCAGCTCGCCGTCGAGCAGCAGCCAGTCCGTGCCGAGCTCGTCCCACAGGGCGGCGCCGCCGATCGCGGCCCGCAGCCGGTCCAGCACCTCCTCGGTGACGGCCGGGTCGTCGAAGAACGGCCGCCCGGTGCGGGTGTACAGCGAGCCGGTCGGGCCCTCGACCCCGAACCGCTTCCGGGCGACGTCCGCGTCGCGGCACACCAGGGCCACCGCACGCGAGCCCATGTGCTTCTCCTCGCACACGACCCGCTCGACGCCCTCGGCCCGGTAGTGGGCGAAGGCCTCGGCCGGGTGCTCCAGGTAGCCCTCCTCCTTGGAGGTGGCGGTCGGGGCCATGGTCGGCGGGAGGTACGGCACCAGCCGCGGGTCGACCGCGAACCGGCTCATGACCTCCAGCGCGGCGGCCGCGTTCTCCTCGCGGACCGTGACGTTGCCCTGGTGCCGGGTCTCCACGAGCCGGCGCCCGTGCACGTCGGCCAGGTCCAGCGGCCGGCCCTCGTGGCCGCCGGGCGCCTGCGAGGCCAGCGGCTTGACGGGCTCGTACCAGACCTTCTCGGCGGGTACGTCGACCAGCTCGCGCTCCGGCCAGCGCAGCGCCGTCATCTTCCCGCCGAACACGCAACCGGTGTCCAGGCAGATGGTGTTGTTGACCCAGGAGGTGTTCGGTACGGGCGTGTGCCCGTACACCACGACCGCCCGGCCCCGGTACTCCTCGGCCCACGGGTAGCGGACCGGCAGCCCGAAGGCGTCGGTCTCCCCGGTGGTGTCGCCGTAGAGGGCGTGCGAGCGGACCCGGCCGGAGGTGCGGCCGTGGTACTTCTCGGGCAGCCCGGCGTGGCAGACCACCAGGTCGCCGCCGTCGAGGACGTAGTGGCTGACGAGCGAGGCGATGAACTCCCGCACCTCGGCGACGAACGCCTCGTCCTCCCGGCCGAGCTGCTCGACGGTCTCGGCGAGGCCGTGGGTGAGCTGCACCTTGCGGCCGTCGAGGTACCGGCCGAGCTTGTTCTCGTGGTTGCCGGGCACGCACAGGGCGTTGCCGGACTTCACCATGCCCATGACGCGGCGCAGCACGGCGGGGCTGTCGGGCCCGCGGTCGACCAGGTCGCCGACGAACACGGCGGTGCGCCCCTCGGGGTGGACGCCGTCCTCGTAGCCGAGCCGGGTCAGCAGGGTCTCCAGCTCGGCGGCGCACCCGTGGACGTCCCCGACGATGTCGAAGGGGCCGGTGAGGTGGCGCAGGTCGTTGAAGCGCCGCTCCAGGACGACCTCGGCCGCGTCGACCTCCGCGACGGAGCGCAGCACGTGCACCTTGCGGAAGCCCTCGCGCTCCAGGCCGCGCAGGGAGCGGCGCAGTTCGCGGCGGTGGCGGGTGATGACGTGGCGGGGCATGCCGGCCCGGTCGGGCCGGGCGGCGTTGCGGGCCGCGCAGACGTCCTCCGGCAGGTCCAGGACGACGGCGATGGGCAGCACGTCGTGGGCGCGGGCCAGCTGCACGAGCTGGCGCCGTGCCTCGGGCTGGACGTTGGTGGCGTCGACCACCGTCAGCCGGCCGGCGGCCAGGCGCTTGCCGGCGATGTAGTGCAGGACGTCGAAGGCGTCCTTGCTCGCGCTCTGGTCGTTCTCGTCGTCGGCGACCAGGCCCCGGCAGTAGTCGGAGGAGATCACCTCGGTGGGCTTGAAGTGGCGGCGGGCGAAGGTGGACTTGCCCGAGCCGGTGGCGCCGATCAGCACGACGAGGGAGAGGTCGGTCACGGGCAGCGGGCGCCGCACGGCGGCGGCCGGTGCGGTGGTGGTGTCGGGTGCGGTGGTCATACGGCCCTCTCCTCCTTCGGGGTGGTGGCGGGCGTGTTGGCGGTGGTCTCGGGGGCGCCGGGGGTGCCGGTGGTGCCGGTGGTGCCGGTGGCCGGGTGGTCCGTGGGCGCGGTGAGCGAGAACACGGCCATCTGGGTGGGCGGTCCCACTTCCGGGTCGTCGGTGCCGACGGCCTCGAAGGCGACCCCGTACCCGTACCGCTCCGCGACGGACCGGGCCCAGGAGCGGAACTCCTCCCGGGTCCACTCGAAGCGGTGGTCGCCGTGCCGGGCGTGCCCGGCGGGCAGGCTCTCCCACCGCACGTTGTACTCCACGTTCGGGGTGGTCACGAGCACGGTACGGGGTCGGGCCGCGCCGAAGACGGCGTACTCGAGGGCGGGCAGCCGCGGCAGGTCCAGGTGTTCGATCACCTCGCTGAGCACGGCCGCGTCGTAGCCCGTCAGCCCCTTGTCGGTGTACGTCAGGGAGCCCTGGCGCAGCGTGACGCGCGAGCTCTGCCGCTCGCCCATGCGGTCCAGTCGCAGCCGGCGGGCGGCCGCGGTCAGGGCGCGCACGGACACGTCCACGCCCACGATCTCCGTGAACGCCGGGTCCTTCAGCAGCTCCTGGACCAGCTGGCCCTGCCCGCAGCCGAGGTCCAGCACCCGCTGGGCACCGGCCGCGCGCAGGGCGGCGAGGAGGGCGGTGCGGCGCTGCGCGGCCAGCGGGACCGGCCGGTCCTCGGTGTCGTGGGTCTCGTCCACGGCGTTGTCGAGCTCCTCGACGACCGTGCCGTCGGCCTCCGCCAGCCGGACCAGTTCGAGCCGCTCCATCGCCTGCCGGGTCAGGCCCCAGCGGCGGGACAGGAACCGGGCGGTGATGAGCGGGTGCTCGGGGTGGTCGGCCAGCCAGCCGTCACCGGCCCGCAGCAGCTTGTCGACCTCGTCGGGGGCGACCCAGTAGTGCTTGGCGTCGTCGAGCACCGGCAGCAGGACGTAGAGGTGGTTCAGGGCGTCGGCCAGCCGCAGCTCGCCCTCCAGGACGAGCCGTACGTACCGGGAGTCGCCCCACTCGGGGAAGGCGGCGTCCAGTGCGACGGGCTCCGCGACGACGGTGCGCCAGCCGAGCGGGGCGAAGAGGCGGTGCACCAGCGCGGCCCCGCCCCGGGCGGGCAGCACCGGGATCTCGACGCGGAGCTCCCGCGGCTGCTCCGGGAGCTCGGGGCGGGCCGGGCAGCGGCCCTTGAGCGCGCTGGAGAACACCCCGCCGAGCGCGACGGCGAGCAGCGAGGACGCGGCGTACGGGCGGTCGTTGACGTACTGCGCGAGGGCCGCGTCCGGCGCGCCGCCCCGGCCCTTGCCCCGGCCCCGTCGCACCAGCGCCACGGGGTCCACGTCCAGCAGCAGCGCTGCCGTGCAGCGCTCCGTGCCCGCCTCGGGATAGAAGACGTGCGCGTTGCCTTGCGCCGTCCGGAAGACCTGGGCCTTGTCCGGATGCTTGTGCAGCAGGAAGCCGAGGTCGGTCGCGGGGCGGTCGTGGGTACCGGTGGTGGTGATGGTCAGGAACACCCGTCCGAGTATTCCCGCGCCCCCACCCCCTGACCACGCATTTTCCGTGGTCGGCCGGCTCGGCCGCGCGTACGGCGGGGCGGGCGGGCGGTCGGGAGCGCGGGGCGGGCGGTCAGGGCCTCAGGCGGGGGGCCAGGGCGGCGATGTCGTCCGGGGTGACCCGGCAGCAGCCCCCGATGAGGCGGGCCCCCGCGCGGCGCCAGGCGGACACCGGCCAGGGGGCGGGCGCGGCGGGGGCGTGCCAGACGCCGGTGGCGGCGTCCCACACGGAACCGTCGTTGGGGTAGGCGACCACCGGCTTGCCGGTGGCGTCGGCGGCCGTCCGTACGGCGTCGGCCACCTCGGCCGGGTCGCAGCAGTTGACCCCGACGGCGATCACCTCCGGGACCTCGGCGGCCAGGGCGAAGGCCCGGTCGAGCGGCTGCCCGGCACGGGTGCGGCCGCCCTCGACCGTGTACGAGAGCCAGGCCGCGGCGCCGGTGCCGGCGAGCAGCTCCAGCAGGACGGCGGCCTCGTCGGCGTCCGGGATCGTCTCCAGCGCCAGGACGTCCGGCCCGGCGGAGCGCAGGGCCTCGATGCGGGGGGCGTGGAAGGCCGCGAGCTCCCGCGCGCCGAGCCCGTACTGGCCGCGGTACTCGGAGCCGTCGGCGAGGACCGCCCCGTACGGTCCCACGGACGCGGCCACCCACACGTCGCGCTCCGGCCCGGCCGCCCCGGTGGCCCGGTCGGCGAGCTCGACGCTGCGCCGCAGGAGCGCGCTGACCTGGTCGCGGCCGCGGCCCCGGCGGCCGAACTCCTCGTACGACACCTGGTAGCTGGCGGTGATGAGCACCTCGGCGCCCGCACGGACGTAGGCGGCGTGGGCCGCCGCGACCTGTGCGGGCGCCTCGGCGAGCACGCGGGCGGACCACAGGCCGCCGGACAGGTCGCAGCCCTGGTCGGTGAGCTGGTTGCTGAGGCCCCCGTCGAGGAGCACCGGCCGCACGGCCAGCGCCTCGGCGAGCGGCGTGCCCGCGCGCGCCATCAGCCCTGCGGGCCGCCGGTGCCGGCCGCCCGGCCGCCACCGGGCCCCTCGCCGGGTCCGGAGGACACCCAGGGTCCCCCCAGGGTGCCCGCCCGGGTCGGGCCGCCGAGGTGCGGCATGATCCGGTCGGCGATCAGCTCCAGGTGGTCGAGGTCGTGCAGGTCGAGCACCTGGAGGTAGATGCGCTGGGAGCCGACGGCGCGGTAGCCGGCGATCTTCGTGAGCACCTCGTCGGGCGTGCCGGCGAGGCCGTTGGCCTTGAGCTCTTCGACTTCCCGGCCGATGACTGCGGCGCGCCGGGCCACCTCGGCGTCGTCCCTGCCGACGCACACCACCAGGGCGTTGGAGTACACCAGGTCCCCCGGCGCGCGCCCGGCCGCCGCCGCGGCCTCGCGCACCCGGCCGAACTGCCGCTCCGTGTCGGCCACCGAGGCGAACGGGATGTTGAACTCGTCGGCGTACCGGGCGGCCAGCCGGGGGGTGCGGCGGGCCCCGTGGCCGCCGACCAGCACGGGCACCTTCGCCTGGGCGGGCTTGGGCAGTGCCGGCGAGTCGGTGAGCCGGTAGTAGGTGCCGTCGAAGTCGAACGTGTCCCCGACCTTCGTCTCCCACAGCCCGGTGACGATGGCCAGCTGCTCCTCCAGGCGGTCGAACCGCTCCTTCGGGAAGGGGATCCCGTACGCCTGGTGCTCGCGCTCGAACCAGCCCGCGCCCAGGCCGAGTTCGACCCGCCCGCCCGACATCCTGTCGACCTGGGCGGCCTGGATGGCCAGGATGCCGGGGAGGCGGAAGGTCCCCGCGGTCATGAGGGTGCCCAGGCGGATCCGGCTGGTCTCCCGGGCCAGTCCCGCCAGTGTGATCCACGCGTCGGTGGGGCCGGGCATGCCGGGTGGCTCCTCCCCGTCGCCGGGCACCTGGTCGGCCCCCATGCGCAGGTAGTGGTCGGACCGGAAGAAGGCGTCGAAGCCGAGGTCCTCGGTGGCCTTGGCGACCCGCAGGAGCGTGTCGTAGTCGGCGCCCTGCTGGGGTTCCGTGAAGATGCGAAGATCCATACCTCCCATCCTGCCCCGCCGGCACCCCGGCTGGGTGAATCTGCGTCAACCAGGCATTCCGCGCCCGTCCGAGCCAGTGACCGGGGCCCGGGGAGATCGTTGGCCCGGTCGGAGCCGGACCGCCCGGCCCGCGCGCCGGCGGCCGCCGCCGGTGCGTTCACCGCCCCCTTCCCCCGCGGAAGGGCCCGGGCCGAGGAGACCGCCATGTCCCAGGAACACGTGCCGCAGCACACCGGACAGGCCGAGCAGGAGGAGACGGTGCCCGCCCAGTCCGGGGCGCCGAAGGGCCTGCTGCAGCAGATGGAAGAGCTGATGGCCGCTCTGAACGCGGACCTTTCGCAGCTCGACGCCGATCTCCAGACCTCCGCGGAGCGTCGCCCCGAGCCGGTGGCGCTGAGTCACGACGCCGAGGGCGAGCTGCCCTCCCGTCGCTCCTTCTGACCCCTCCGTCCGGCCGACCGCCGGTTCAGCCGGCGCCCGCCGTCGAGTCCCGGGCGGCACCGGAGCTGCTGCCCCGCTCCCGGTCCGTGAGCCTGCGCAGTATGGCCCGGACCCGGTCGCTGGACTCGTCGGCCGCGTCGATCGCCTCGATGCAGTGCCAGTACAGCCCTTCGTCGTCGGTGGCGCACGCGACCGACACGAGGGCTATGCCGACCTCCCCGAGGAGCGCGCCCAGGCCCAGCAGGGCCTGCCGCAGGTCACCCAGCGCCGACAGCTGCGCCGATCTGGGCACCGTGTCCGCTCTGGCGTCGAGTCCCAGGGCCTGCCGGTCCAGCACGCCGCAGCCCCTGCCACCCGCTTCGCCGAGGCCCCGCGCCTCCGTTCTCAGCTCCGGCGGCCCCGTGACCGCCAACCAGCTTCCCATCGTCTGGGCGAGCGCCTGGGCCTGCCAGGCCTCCACCACCGTGTCCCCCACCGTCCGGCTCTGTGCCAGAGCGTGACGGCCGGCCGCGATGAGCCGTACCGCATCCATATGCCGTCCCCCGTCCGTACGACATCTTGCTGCTTAGCCACTACCCAGCGTGAGGGCAATGGACCCGTAAAGCCAGGGGTATTCGGAAATCTGTGGACACTCTCACGGTTGTGGACAAGTCCATCACTCCGAAGAGTGACAATCAGGTCCTCACGGCGTGGCTCCTGGCCGCGGGAAGCGCGTTTCGTTGCGGTCGATCTTGGCAGACAGGGCTGACAACGGGTCCACCCCGAGCACCGCGCAGAACTGCAGCAGGTACGCCAGCACGTCCGCGACCTCGTCCCCGACCCGGTGCGCGGCCTCCGGGTCGTCCATCACCCGGGCCGACTCCTCCGGCGTCAGCCACTGGAAGATCTCGACCAGCTCCGAGGCCTCGACGCTCAGCGCCACGGCCAGGTTCTTCGGGGTGTGGAACGGCTCCCAGGACCGCGCGGCGGCGAACTCGACGAGCCGCGCCTGCAGTGACTCGAGCGTGACGGCACCGCCCGCCCCCACCGCGTCGCCCGCGTCCCCCGGCTTCGCCGCCCGTCCCGCTCGCCCCTGTGACTTCTCCGATGCGCTCACGCCACCAGGTCTACCACCGACACCCCGGCCAGTCCGCGGGCCCCCGCCCCGTCCTCCCCCACGGCTCCCGCGAGCCGGACGTGCCCGCGACCGCAGGAGAGCAGGGCCAGCCTCAGCAGCTCGGCGGTCTGCCTGCCGTCGAGGCCCCGGTCCAACCCGTCGGCCAGGACCGCCAGCGCCTGGCGCGCGGGCAGCAGTTCCGCCGCCGGGTCGACGGCCAGCACGCCGGGCCCGGTCAGCAGCACCAGGGCCAGGGCCAGGAACCGCAGCTCGCCCTCGCCCAGCCGGCCGAGCGGGGTACCCGGGAGGACCCCGCCGCGCCCGAGTTCCGCCGTGACCCGCCCGTCGGCCAGGGTCCGGGCGCGGAGGTCGGCCACCGGGCCGGCGCAGCCCGTGCGGGCGGCCCGGACGAGTGCGGCGTGCCGGGTGGCGCACTCGTCGCGGGTCCGGCGCAGGACCTCGGCCAGGTTGTCGCAGCCGGCGCGCAGCAGTCCGGTGCCGGGGGCCGCGGGGGCCCGCATCCGGTGCGGCTGCGGATCGCAGGCGAAGACGGCGCGCAGGGCCACCACGACCTGTTCGGCGGCGGCCAGCACCGTGCGCTGGCCGGCGGTGCTGCCGGCGACGCGCAGCGGGAGCAGGGCCGTGCCGAGCCGGTCGTCGGGGAGCGGGGCGCGGGTGACGTGCGCGGTGCCTCCGGTGAGCCAGGCCGCCTGCAGGCTGGGGCGCCGGGGGTCGGTCAGCGCGGTGGTGAGCAGGGTCTGCCCGGCCGCCACCAGCCGTTCGCCCACGACCCGCAGCTCGGGGTCGGCCTGGACGGCGAGGTCGAGGCGGACCGGGCCGACGGGACCGTCGACCGTGCAGCCGATGCGAAAGCCGCGCCGGCCCTGGGCGTCGGCCACGGCGCGGTCGGGGACGCAGTCGGGCGCGTCGGGGAAGGCCTCGGCGAGCGTCCGTCCGCAGGCGAGGGCGGCGAGCCGGGCGTAGGCCTCCAGGGCGGTGGACTTCCCCGTGCCGCTGGCGCCGGCGAAGAGGGTGACGGGCCCGAGCGGGAAGGCGGCCCCGCGGTGGCGCTTGTAGGCCGACAGCCGCAGCTCGGTGACGGCGGGACGGGCCGGACCGGCGTCCGGGTGCTCCGCGGACGGCCCGGCGTCAGGTTGTTCCGGGGACGGCGCAGCGACCGGGTGTTCCGGGAACGGCGCGGCAGCCGGGCGATCCGGGAACGGCGCAGCGACCGGGCGATCCGGGGACGGCGCGGCAGCCGGGCGGAGGCGGAGAGGGGTGGCGTCCATGCGCCGTGACGCTACGCAGCCGCCGGCGCGCCGAACCGTTCCGCCCCCGGCGCCTTCCTACGAACGGACTACCGGAGCCACCCGCACCGGACCTGGAACTAGAAGGGGTCCCCGAGGTCGGCGCGGGCCCGCGAGCGCTGGTCGGGGATGGACCGGCTCGCGCCGAAGCCGCTCTCGTGCACCCACACGTGCGTGCACGCCGGGCACTGGAGGTGGAGCAGGCTGCCGGTGTTCGTCAGCAGGTAGCGCCAGTGGGTGCCGCAGTTCCGCCCCGCCCCGCACGGCTCGCACTCCCGGGCGTCGTCACACCCGGGGCAGGCGACCCAGGCGCGGCGGCCGGGGTCGGCCTGCGGGTCAAGGGGCAGCATGGCCACCGCCGGAGCGGCGCGGCAGCACGCCGGCCGCGACCAGGTCCTCGTACAGGCGCTGCTGCTCGGCGTCGAGGCCGGAGTACAGGAGGTCGTACGCCTGCTCCTCGCCGCGCAGCACCTCGACCGGGTCCCAGGCCGCGCCGATCGCGGCGAGGACCTGGGCGCGCCGCTCGATCTCGTGGGCGGTGAAGTCGACGTCGAAGCCGAACGTCGCGCCGGGGCCCTCGGGCGTCCTGCCGGGGCCGTCGCCGGGGCGGGAGGGCGGCTCGGGTATCGGGTCGTGGGGGGTCATGCAACAGGAACTTAGGCAAACCTTCCTTTTCCGGTCAAGGGAGGGTGCGCGGAGTCACACGTAGCCCTGCGTCGCGGGGGCCCGCTGGTGCACGATGGGCCCCATGCGCGCACCCATCGGAAATTTCGACAACGCCCGCCCCGCCCCCGACTGCCTCGACGAGCTCAACGGGCCCGTCGCCGCCGCCGTCCGCGCCTGGCGCGGCACGGTGCCGGCCGACGAGATGGTCTACGTGGACACCGACCCGGCGAAGGCCGACACCGCGGCCTTCGTCGAGCACTACGGCCAGGACCTCATGACCGCCTCCGCGAACTGCGTGGTCGTCGCGGCCAAGCGCGGCGGCGAGACCACCCTCGCCGCCTGCCTGGTCCCCGCCGCCGCCCGCGCCGACGTCAACGGCACCGTCCGCCGCCTGCTCGGCGCCCGCAAGGTCTCCTTCGCCTCGATGGACACCGCGGTGGAGCTCAGCGGCATGGAGTACGGCGGCATCACGCCGATCGGGCTCCCGGCGGACTGGCGGGTCCTGGTGGACGCGACGGTGGCGGACATGCCGTGGGTGCTGATCGGCAGCGGCCGCCGCCGCGGCAAGCTGATCGTCCCGGGCAAGCTCTTCACCGAGCTCCCCGGCGCGGAGCTGGTCGAGGGCCTCGCCTCCTGAGCGCTGCGCCCGTGCCCCGACATGCGTACGCCCCGCACGGGGCGGGGCGTACGCGGGCGGGCGGTGGGAGCGGTCAGGGGTGCGGGATGGCGGCGGCGATGCCCTCGACCTCGGTGCCGACGGGCGCCAGCAGGAAGACGTTGCGGTCGACGCGGTGCATGCCGCTGCCGAGGCCGAAGACGACACCGCTGCTGAAGTCGAGGATGCGCTTGGCGACCTCGGTGTCGGCGCCCGTGAGGTCGAGGAGCACGGGGATCTGCGCGATCAGGTACTCGGCCACCTCGCGCGCGTCCGCGAAGACCTGGACCCGCAGGACGACGAACCGGCGCTGCCGTTCGATCTGCTCGCGCGGGATCGTCCGGTGGTCGACCCGCGACGGCCATTCGTTGCGGCTGCGCAGGGGGACGACCTGGGCCAGCCCCTCCCACTGTTCGTCGGTGACGTCGTACCTGCTCACCGGACCACCTCGGCCCCGCCATTCATGTGCATCCCCACATCCTCTCGCGTTTCACCCGATCAGCCCAACACCGACACGGACGAATGCGTTGCGGAGGCGCGCGAAGGTCTGGCCACGGAACTGACGGGTCAGTACCTTACCGGCAGGTAATGGACCCCCCACGCGTGAGGAGCCCTCCGTGCGCCCCGGTTCGAAGACCAACTCCCTTACAGAATACGGCCGTTCGCGAAAGTCCCGACGATCGCGCGGAGTGCCCGCCGCCACCGCGCCGCTCGCCGCGCTCACCGCCCTGGCGGCCCTGACGGTCGCCGTCCCCGGCACCTCGTACGCCCGGTCCGCCCCCGACCCGGCCCCCGGCGCCGGCGCCGCCCGGCCGTCGGCGGCCGCGGCCGCCGACGGCCTGCGCGAGGTGCTCTTCGTCGGCAACAACTGGGACGGCACCGCCGACGTCCTGGCCTCCTCCGGCGACCTCGCCCGGATCGGCCGGATCAACGTGATACCGGACAAGGACGAACGGCTCCGCGAGATCTACCTCAACCCCGTCAAGCTCGGCTACTTCCTGGGCATCCGCGGCACCGCGGGCGAGGGCCACGACCAGTTCGCCGACGACATGTACGCCACCCCGGACGGCACCGCGCTGGTCGTCTCCCGGCCCAGCTTCGCGGACGTGGTCTCCCTCGACCTGGCCACGGGGCGGCTCAACTGGCGCTTCCCGGTGGCCGGCTACCGGGCCGACCACATGGCCGTCTCCCCCGACGGCACCAAGGTCGCGGTGTCCGCCTCCACCGCCGGCACCGTGCACGTGCTGGACATCCGCACCGGCCGCCAGGTGGGCTCGTTCGCCACCGGCGACAAGCCGCACGAGAACGTCTACACCGAGGGCGGCCGCTACCTCTGGAACATGTCCATCGGCGACGTCACCAGCGCCCTCGACGCGTCGTGGCTGGACTGGACGAAGGGCGACCGGCGCATCACGGTGGTGGACGCGCAGACGTACAAGCCGGTCAAGGTGATCGACATGCGCCAGCGGCTGGACGCGGCCGGGCGCTCCGACCTCTCCGACGCCGTGCGGCCGGTGGCCTTCACGCCCGACTGGTCGAAGCTGTACTTCCAGCTGTCGTTCTTCAACGGCTTCGTCGAGTACGACGTGGCCGCCGACCGGATCACCAAGATCAAGACGCTTCCCAAGAACCCGGCCACCAGCGAGGACCGCACCACCTGGGTCAACGACTCGCGCCACCACGGCCTCGCGATGAACCCCGAGGGCACGAAACTGTGCGTGGCCGGGACGATGGACGAGTACGCCACCGTCGTCGACCGGGCCACCCTCGCCGAGGGACCGCTGGTGCCGGCCGACAAGCCGTACTGGGCGACCGTCAGCGGCGACGGCAGGTCCTGCGTGATCTCCGAGAGCGGCTCCGACCGGGTCACGGCCATCGACTTCGCCACCGGCCGGCCGACCGTCTCCGTCCCGGTGGGCGACCATCCGCAGCGCGTCCGGCTGGGCCGGATACCGGTCGGCTGGACCGGGCCGGCGGCGCGGTAGGGGCCTGCCGCCCCCTCCGGGAGGACCGCCGGGGACACCGCTGCGGGGCCGCCGTGCGCGGCGGCCCCGCCTCAGTGAGGGGTGGCGGGCCGGGCCGGGTGGACGGCGTGGGCCAGGGCGGCCCCCAGGACGAACGCGCCGCCGGCCACGGCCCACGCGAGCAGGTCGGGGGCGGTCCAGCCCCACAGCGGGACGGCGGCGCTGTCGACCGCGGCGATCAGCACCACGCCGCCGCCGGCCAGCGCCGCGGTGGACGTCGCCCGCCGGCCGGCGGCGCGCAGCGCCCAGCCGAGTCCGTGGCCGAGGGCCAGGGCGAGTACGGCGGCGGCGGTACGGGCCGCGGCCGCGCCGTGCTCGGCCACGGCCTGGGCGAAGAAGGCGGCCAGGCCGGCGGCCGCGACGGCGGCGACGGGCAGCAGCGCGTCGCGGAAGCCGGACAGCATCAGCTCGGGGGTGCGGTCACGGCGGGCCAGGTAGGCGACCAGTCCCGTGCCCGCGACCATCAGGGCGGCCGTGAACAGCCAGTCGACGGACCAGAGTCCGGCGAAGCCGTCCGGCGCGGGCCGGTGGGTGAGGTACGAGGCCAGGAGGAGGGCGGCGGGGGTGCCGCCGACCCCGGCCATGGCAGCCGCCGGGCGGGCGGTGAAGCGGCCCACGGCGGCCGCCAGGACGGCCAGCACCAGCGCGAACAGGGCGACTCCCCAGACGGTGTGTCCGGACGTCAGGGTGATGGCACCGGGCCCGGCCGGCACCTCGGCGCGCGGGTCCCAGGGCATGAGGAGCAGGTACGCGCCGGCGGCGAGGACCGCGGCCGGCAGGGCGGTCAGGGCGGCGGGCTTGGAGGCGTTCATCGGGTCTTCTCCGCGGGGGCGAGGCGGGGGTGAGGCGGGGGTGACGCAGGGCCAGGGGTGTCAGAGGTGAGGCGGCCGGGGCGGTGGGCGCACACGGCGCGGATACGGCGGCGGGGCCGGCGGGAACGGACCGCTGTGGTCGTTCCCGCCGGCCCCTCTCGGAGTCGGTCACCGCTCTTCAGGAGCGGTGGTCCGGATCCCGTTCCGATCAGATCCCGAAGGCGTCGTCACCGAACCAGTGGACCGCGTAGTAGAAGCCCTCCGCGGCGCCCTTGCAGGGCTGCTCCGTGAAGATGTTCTTCGGCTCGCAGATGTACTTCTTCATGTCCTTCTTGAAGTTGGTGTCGATCCGGTCCTTGTACTTCCGCTTCTTCCGGTGCTGGTCCTGGTAGTTCCGGTAGCCGAAGTCGTGGCGGGCGCAGGGCCAGCGGAACTCGGAGCTGTAGTAGTAGACGATCGCGCTGGAGACCTTCACCAGCCAGGGGGCCGAGCAGCCGTTGTCCTTCCAGATCAGGCCGTCGTGGTGGTGCCTCTTCTGCTTCTCCTTCTTGAACGTCCACAGGCTCTTGTGGAAGAGCCAGGTGTCGGTCTTCGAGGCCTTGGAGCGGCTGGCGCTGTAGGAGGTCATGGCCGTCGGGGCCGACAGCGGGGCCGCACTGCAACCGGGGCAGGAGGAGAGCAGGCTGCCCGCGCCGACGGACTCCTGGCCGGTGATCTGGTCGGCGGGGTTGGTGCCGACGGTCAGGTCGCCGATGCTGTCGCGCACCAGGAACTCACCGGTGGCCGGGGTGTACTGGATCTGGCCGTCGTCGCTCGCCTCGTTGAGCGAGATGGTGACCGTGCCGTCCGCGTCGATCGCCGCGAGGCCGTTGAGGTCGGCGACGTCGGTGATCAGGGTGCGGGTGACGGCGGTGCCGCTCTGCGTCCAGACGAGCTGGTCGCTGCTGTCGTAGTGGAACTTCTGGGTCTCCACCGAGGCCCAGGTGCCGCCGCTGTTGGTCTCGATCAGGGCGCCGCGCTTGCGGCCCAGCGGGTCGAGCGTCCAGGTCTGCCGGCGGGTGCCGGCGGTCTGGCTCTGCAGCCGGTCGTTGGCGAAGTACGTCGACGACAGGCCGTCGGGGCTGGCGGTCAGGCGGCCGCGGGCGTCGTACTGGTAGCCCGCGTCGACGATCCGGCCGGCCGAGTCGTAGGCGTGGCTGGTGGCCGCGCCCGCGGAGGTCGGGCAGCCGGTGTCGGTGGTGCCGGTGGCCGAGGCCTCGGTCTTCTTGCTGCCGTTGGCGTCGTAGGTGTAGCTGTACACCGCGCAGGTGCCGGAGCCGTCCTGGGCCTCGGTCCTCTGCGTCACCAGCCGGCCGCCGGCGTCATAGGTGTTGGCGGAGACCGACAGGCCCGAGCGGTTCAGCAGCTGGCCGTGCACCGAGGTGCTGCCGGCGCTGGCGAAGAAGGGCTCGGTCTGGCCGGCCAGGGTGTAGGTGCGGTTGACCGTCTCGCCGCCGGGCGCGTTGGTCTGGCGCATCGTGACCCCGCCGGGCAGGGTCTGCTCGACCGTGTTGCCGTCGGCGTCGTACTTGTTGGTGAAGACGCCGGCGCCGGAGTCGGTCACCTTGGTCGCCAGGCCGCGCGGCTCGGCGTTCGTGTCGTACTCGTAGGTGGTGGTGTACGGGGCGGAGCCGACCGTCTTGACGGTGCGGTCCAGCGCGTCGTACTCGGTGCTGGTCGTGGCGCCCTCGGCGTCGGTGTACGTGCTCACGCGGCCGAGCGCGTCGAACTCGGTGGTCACCGCGCCGTCGGCGGTGGCGACCTTGGCGACCTGGCCGTTGGCCGGGTCGTAGGTGGTGGTGGAGGTCTGCACCGCCGCGCCCGGTCCGGAGACCGAGTTGGTCACGGGGCGGCCGGCGGCGTCGAAGGTCGTGGTGATGACCTGCGAGGAGCCGTTGGCGGTCTCGGTGCGCTTGGCGACCTGGCCGTGGCGGTCGTACTCGGTCACGACGGTCGGGAGCTCGTCGGGGTTGCCGTTGGCGCCGGTGACCTTGGCGACCGGGGCGGTCTTGCAGACGAGGTCGGCCCACTCCGGTCGGCCGGAGCAGTCACCGGTGCCACCCGCGGTCCAGTAGACCGTGGTGCTGGCGGAGGCGTCGGTGCCGTCGGAGGCCGGGACGGTCGACAGCGTCGGGCGGCCCTGGCCGTCGTAGCCGGTGGTCCGCTTCAGGGCGAGGCCGGACGGGTCGTCGGTCTTGGAGGTGGGCAGGCCCTTGGCCCAGTCGTAGCCGGTGGCCAGGGTGCGCACCTCGGCCTCCGGGTAGCCGGTGACCACGATGCCGGTGCTCTTCTTGGTCTCCAGGTGCGCGGCCTTGGCGCTGCCGTCGGTGGGACGGCCCTCGTCGTAGGCCGTGCGGGTGTGCTCGCGGGCCGCCACCTCGGTGCCGGCCGCGACGGCCGGGAGGTCGGCGGTGGCCGCGAGGCCGGCCGCGAGACCGGTCAGCTTCAGCGGGCTGAGGGTGTCGAGCTCGTCGACGCCGTCGGCGCTGTAGACGCTGACCGAGGAGAGCATGTCGGAGCGCTCGGCGGTGCCCAGCTCGGAGATGTTCAGCGCGTCCAGGGTCTGGGCGGCGCCGGGCGACGTGCCCAGGGCGAGGGCGCGGTTGGCCGCGGTCAGCTCGCGGACCTCGTTGCCGAAGGCGTCGTGCTCGGTGGTGGAGACGAACCCGCCGGGCTGCGCGGTGTTGACCTGGCGGCCGGAGGCGTTGGTGTAGGTGACCACGGCCCGCTTGTAGTCGCCGGCGGCGAGCGCGTCACCGTCGTTGGCGGACGGGACCTGGTCGGCCGGGAAGAGGGCGGTGGCGTCGGTGGGGACGTCGCTCTGGCTCCAGGCCGCCACGTCGGTGGCGCCCATGGCGTACGGGGCCTTCGCTCCGCTCAGCGGGACGCCGTAGACGACGCTGGTGGCGGCGGTGCCGTTGGTCTCGGTCTTCGAGCCCTGGGTCAGGGTCGGGTGGGAGGCCTTGAGCAGCATGCCGTCGCCGGAGACCGGGGAGGTGCCGACCTTGCCGTAGGTGAGGGTCCAGGGCAGGATGCCGGGCTCGCCGTACTTCACGACGCGGCCGGCCGCGTCGTAGTCGTAGGTCTTCTTCTGCGCCGGGGAGACCCGCGGGTCCCACACCTCGCGCAGGCGGCCGTCCTTGTCGTACTGGTACGAGGCGATGTCGGTCGCGGTCGCGGCGGCGGCGCCGGGGTTGGTGGCCCAGAGTCGGATGCCCTGGACGCGGCCCGCGTAGTCGCCGAGGGCGGAGTCCGTCGCGGTGGTGCCGGCCGCGTACACGTACTCCAGGACGCGGCAGCCCTTGGTGGACGGCGTGACCTTGCAGACGTCGATGGTGACGGCGCTGGTGCGGGCCACCAGGTACTTCGGGCGGGCGACCTGCTTGCCGTTCTCGGTGACGACCGTGGAGACCAGGAAGGTGCTCGGGTTGGCCGGGTCGTCGGTGGGACGGGCGGTGGCGGACAGCTGCCAGGCGGAGGTGCCGGTGGCCTTGGTGAAGGTGCTGGTGACGCCCTTCGTGTCCTTCAGGGTGTACGAGCCGTCGGCGCCCTTGCTGAGCACCAGTCCCTCCGCACCGGGCTCGGGCTTGAAGCCGCCGCCGGTGGTGGCCGTGAAGCCGGTCTGCTTGCCCTCGCCGTCGGTGACGGTGACCAGGCCCGCGGCGGGCTCCTGGACGGTGGCCCAGTTGCTCTCGGTGGCGGCGAGTTCGGTGCCGCTCGCCCACTCCGGGCCGAAGATCGCGGCCTGGCCGGCCTGGGCGGCGCCCAGGGCCGGGCGGCGCGAGGAGGCGGCGCGGGTGACGGACATGCCGAACACCGTGGCGTCGGACTCGGCCAGGGTGAGGTCGCCGGTGAGGGCGTTGACGTCGCCCGGGCCGACCGGGAGGTCGGGGGCGGCGCCGGCGGCGCGGTCCACGGTGACGGTGTTGGCCGGCGAGTAGTCCGTGGAGCTGCCGTCAGTGACGACGGCGCGGACGTCGACCGGTCCGTCGGCGGCGAGCGTCTGGGTGATGTTCCAGCTCAGCTCGGGGACGGTGCCGCCGGTGACGGCGACCGGCCAGGCGGTCGGGGTGGCCCCGGTGGCGGCGATCCGGACGTCCGCGACGGGCACGTCCTTCCAGGCGTCGGTCTCACCGCGGCGGTACTGGTAGCGCACGCCGGTGTCGGTGGGCTTGGCCTGGGCCAGCAGCGCGGTGCGGCTGGCGGGGCGGTCACCTTCGGCCGGGGCCAGCAGGGCGGCGCCGGAGCCGGCGTAGAAGGTGTACGTGACGTCGGCGGAGACGTTGCCCGCCGCGTCGCGGGTGTGCACGGTCAGGACGTGCTTGCCGGCCCGGAAGGTCAGGGACTTGGTGACCGCGGCGCCGGTGGTGGCGGCGGTGGTCCAGGTGCCCGAGTCGAGCTTGTACTGGATGTCCTTCACGTCGCTGGAGGGCGGGGTGAAGGTGAAGTTGCCCGAGAAGTCGCCGTTGGAGTTGGCGGTGCCGGACCACTGGCCGGCCGGGAAGGCGGTGGAGCCGACCGCGGTCGTGCTCGGCTTGGTGGTGTCGACGGTGAAGGTCTGCCAGGCGGACCAGGTGCCGTTCCAGACGTTGCCGTCGTAGACGGCTGCGCGCCACTTGTAGCTGCCCGGGGCGAGGGCGGTGGTGGGTGTCCAGGGGGCGTTGGAACCGGAGGCCGTGTAGGCCGACTTGCCGGTCTGCAGCGCGGCGGTGCCGTTGGCGGCCCAGATCTCGTACGAGAGCTGGACGGTGTTGCCGTCCGGGTCGGTGGCCTTGCCCGTGAGGGTCGGGGTGGTGTCGTTGGTCGACGATCCCGAGAGCGGGGAGACCGGGGTGGCCGCGCCCGGCTTGGTGTTGTAGTTGATCGTCAGCGAGGGCTCGTACGTGGCGTTGTGCGAGCCGTCCACGTAGTTGGCGCTGCGGTAGCGGCGCCAGGTCAGCGGGTCGGCCTCGTCGGCGGAGGCCACGCGCAGGCCGTAGTTGGCCTGGCCGTCGGCCCACGACTGGGCGATGGCGTCGATGTCCCAGGTGCTGGAGCCCGCCGGGCAGGAGGAGCTGTAGCCCTTGGCGTCCTTGATGGTGGCGGCGCCGGTGGCCGTGGTGGCGGGCTGGTTGGCCCAGGTGATGGCGGACGGGTCCCAGGCGGCCGTGACGCGGCGGACCTGGACGCCGGCGTTGGCGGTGTTGCAGGTCGACGAGTAGTACGAGTACATGCGCAGCTTCGCGTCGAGGATCTGCTTGCCCTTGTACTTGTCCACGTTGAACTGCAGGAACGAGCGGGCCTTCTGGACGCCGTCGTACGTGCCCGCCTTCAGCTCGGTGGAGCCGCGCTGCGAGGTGAGGTAGTCGTCGTACTGGATCCAGGTGTCGGTGATCGGCCCCATGAGGGAGTCGGTCGGGTCGATCGTCACCGGGTACTTCACGTTCGGGTCGTTGAGGAACGCGGCGCTCGGCTTGAGGACGAGGACCTGCTTGCCGTCCTTGCCCGTCTCGATCTCCACGTCGACGTTGGCGATCTTCTCGGGCTCGCCGGAGCCCTTGTCGATCGCGGCGCCCCACATGACGGGCGCGGGCGCGGTGGCCTTCGCCTTGTTCTTCGTGTCGTCCCAGCGCAGCCGCTTGTCGGCGGTCTCCTTGAGGGTCAGACCGTCCGCCTCGATGGGCAGCCGGTACTCGACCGGGGCCTTGGGGCGCTCGCGCAGGACGACGTTGTGGGTGAAGCCCTCCTTGAGGGCGGTGACGACCAGGTCGCCGCCGGGGACGGCGTTCTCGTACGTGGCGGTCGGGCCGTGGAGCTTGGGCTTGGGGAGCTTGCCCTCCCACGCGACGCCCAGCGAGTGCTTGCCCTTGTCGACCGCGGCCAGCGGCTCGCCGGTACCGCCGTCGGACAGTTCGACGTCGGCGGCGGCCTGCCTGGGCTGGATCTTCCCGCCCTCGGGGACGAGCGTCATGTCGATCGGCGCCCAGTTGCCGTGCTCGTCCTTGGCGCGGATCGGACCGGTGAACGACTCGAGGGTGGTCGTCCCGTCCGGGTTGGCGAAGGTGCTGGTGGAGTCGGTGCGCTCGGCGAGGATCTCGATGCGGCGCTTCTGCACCTTGGCCATCAGGCGGGCGGAGGCGGCGTTGGGCGCCTCGGCCGGTCCGAGGGTCTTCGGCCTGGCGGCCGGGCGTACGACGTTCGGCGCGGCCTGCGGGGTGCTGGCCAGTGCGATGCCGCCGCCGTCGGCCACCATCAGGACGGCGATCGCGGCGGCCTGCCACATGTGGCGGCGGCGGGCCGTGGGGAGGGATCTTCTCTCGGACGCGTCCGCTATGTCGTCGTGCGTCGGGGAGGGGGGCATGTCGGATGGCATGCGGAACGTACCTCACTGTTACGGGGGATGACTGCCGCGGCGGCGCTGCGTCGACGGAGCGTCACATCGCGGCGTGAACAAGGGGGTTCGACTCGAAGCCCGTCGGCGGGGTTCGGTCGGGTGGTTCGAGGGGCGCAGGAGAAGTCCTGCGCCGGGTGTCACGGGGGGTTTCGGGGAGGGCGTCGGGCTCCGTACGGAGGGGTGGTACGGAGACCGGCGCGCCGCCCGGGGGCGCGGCCGGCCCGGCGGGGCCGGTCCGGGAGGCCCCGGTCGCGGGGACTACTGCCAGCCCATCGAGTCCTTGTCGGTCGCCGCGCCGGTGTCCTCCTGGGTGACCACGGCGGTCGTCCGCACGGTTTCGGCGGCCGAGCCCGGGCCGTCGAAGGCCACCGCCGAGGCGGCGGGGGCGAGCAGCGCGAGGGCGACGGAGGCGACCGCGGTGGCCAGGAGGGACTTGACGCGAAGCATGGCGACTTCCTCGGGGGGTGATCAGAGCTGGACGGGTACGGACGACTGAGGGGTCCGGTCCTGGGGGCGCCCCGCGGTTGGCGCCTTCCGGTTCCGGTCCCGGGCCGGTGCGTTCCGGCCGCTGGTCACTAGTTTTCGGATCCGCCCGGCTGGTCGGAAGCCCATCAGGCTGGACGGATCCGGCCCTGTCCGGAACCGTCCCGGCCGACCCCCGAGCGGGGTGCGGCGGGGGCGGCGGCGAAGTCCAAGAAGGCGCTGAGGAGCGGGACTTGGGCGCACTGGACCGCCCACCCGTGCAGTTCCGGCAGCACCTTGGTGCCGCGCCGGCCGACGGCCAGCGCGGCGCCCTCGGCGTCGGCGAGCGAGCCGGCGACCAGGTGCAGTCCGAGGACCGGGTACGGCCGCGCGTCGGGGTGGGGCGTGACGTGTTCGAGGGCCTCTTCCGGTCGGGCGATCGCGCGCAGGAGGGCGGGCAGGTCCGCGCCGAGGGAACCACCGCCCGGCGGGGGGCGCAGGGAGACATGGACGAGGTACATGCCGACAAGAGTGGGAAATCCCGGGCGTCCTGGGCCAGTCGACACGATGGACGGATCCGCCCCTGGCCGGAACCGTCCACGTTTTGGGACCGCTGGAGATGGCAGGCCGTGGGGGGGTTCTGTAAAGATCAACTGACTAAAGGAACCGGGGGGTCGGATGCTTTCTACGCTGGGATTGGAAACCGACGCGGAGCTCGTCTACCGGGCCATGCTGCGCCTGCCACGGGCGGGGGTCCCGGCCCTGGCCGGCGAGTGCGCCCTGTCGGAGGACGACGTGCGCGCCGCGCTCGACCAACTCAGCACCCTGGCCCTGGTGCGCCCCTCGCACACCGGCGACGGCTCGCTGCGCGCGGTGTCGCCGGAGGTGGGCATGGAGCTGCTGATGGTCCGCCAGCAGGCCGAGATCGCGGCCCAGCAGCAGCGCCTCGAGCAGTCCCGGGCCGCCGCCGCCCAGCTCATCGCCGAGTACGCCGACCTGCGCCCGGCCACCGCCCACCCGGGCGTGGAGCAGCTGCTGGGTCTGGACGAGATCCGCGACCGGCTCGCCCGGCTCACCCGCGAGGTCCGCGAGGAGGTCGTGAGCCTCTCCCCCGGCGGCGCCCAGACCCCCGAGAACCTGGCGGCCGCCCGCCCGCTGGACGAGGAACTGCTGGGCCGCGGCGTGCGGATGCGCACGATCTACCTCGCCAGCGTGCGCAACGACCGGCCCACGGTCGAGTACGCCGACTGGCTGGCCTCCCGCGGCGGCCAGGTCCGCACCCTGACCACCCTCCCCACCCGCATGATCATCGTCGACCGGGCGACCGCCGTCATCCCCGTGAGCAGCGACGACACCGCCGCCGGAGCGGTCGTCCTGACCGGGCAGGGCACGCTGAGCGCGCTCACCGCGCTCTTCGAGGGCCTGTGGTCGGCGGCCGAGCCGCTCGGCTCCGAGCCGGCGTCCGCCCCGCCCGAGGAGGAGGCCCTCACCCCGCAACTGGCGACGGTCCTGCGGTTCCTGGCGGACGGCCACACCGACGACGCGATCGCCAAGCGCCTCGGGGTCTCCTCGCGCACCGCGCGCCGACTGGCCACCGAGCTGATGGACCGGCTGGGTGCGCGCAGCCGCTTCGAGGCGGGCGCGCGGGCCGTACAACGCGGCTGGCTCCCCATGCCCCGCTGAGGGGGCACGGGGAGCCGGCCTTCCCCGCCGGGGGACGCGGGGCTCGTCAGACCATCGGGTCCATGGTCGGCGGACGTCCGGCCCTGCGGGCCGACAGCCCGCGCCGACCGCCCGTACCCATGGCGGCCGCCGCCATCGCGCAGCCGAGCAGCAGGGCCACGGCTCCGCAGATGACGTTGCTGACCACGCTGCGGGTGGTGTCGACGTTCCCGGCCACGACCCACGGCGCGAGGATCGTCCAGGCGCCGATGGCGATGCCCGCCCACGCCATGGCGTGGGTGCGCTCGTACGCCGAGCCGAAGCCGCCCATGATCGCGCAGTAGGCCACGCCGGTGATCAGGTTCGTGACGGCGAGCGTCGTGAGGTCGTTGAAGCCGACGATCCACGGCGAGGCCGCCAGGTACAGGCCCGTGAGCAGGGCCAGCGTCTCCGTGAACTGCGCCCGGGGGGTGGTCGTCGCCCGCTCGAACCGGGCGCGCATCTCGGCGAGGTCGGGGTGTTGTTCAATGCTGGTGGTCATCTCGGGCCGCCTCCCATGAAGCTTTATATGCCCTTTATATCCCCTATGTAACGCCCGCCGGTTTCTTTGGTCAAGTGGCTCTGACCTGGCCTTTTCGCGAACGCGGGGCGCGGTGCCGCGCGCGGCCCCCCGGTGGCTCAGTCGGCGTAGTCCGCGCCCGCCGAGCCCGAGTCGGCGGACAGCCGCAGCACCCCCGCCGCGCGGGGGTCCCCGAGCGCGTCGGACACCGCGCACGTCCCCGACCCGGCCGCGCACCGGACCCGGTAGCGCACCCCCGGCGGCAGGGTGACGTGCAGCGACCCCGAGTCGGCCGTCCCGGTCACCGCCCCGGGCGGCGCCGCGAAGCCCACCACGGCGCTGCCCGAGCCCACCCGGACCTCCGCCTGCGCCGAGGTGAGCGCGGTGGCCCGGACCGTGCCGCTGCCGACCTCGGCCCGTACCGGACCGCCGAGCCCGTACAGCCGCACCTCCCCGGACGCGCTGCGGGCGTCGACCGGGCCGGTCAGACCGCTGAGGCCGATCGGGCCCGAACTGCTCTCGACCCGCACCGGGACGCCCTTCGGCACCGTCACGGCGAGCTCCAGCGAGCAGCCGGTGCCGACGACGAGGGGCAGCCCGCCGTCGGAGCAGCGGGCGGTCAGCCGCAGCACGTCGCCCAGGAGGCTCTGCTCCACGGTCGGCCGCTGCCCGAACCACCTGGCCGTACCGCGGTAGTCCACCGTGCTGCCGGAGCCGGGGGTCACGCCGACCGAGGCGTCGTCCACCTCGATCTCGACGGCCCGCACCCGGTGCGCGCCGCTGCCGCCGGCCAGCGCCTCCTGGTGCCGGGCCTGCCGGGACACCGCCCAGGACGCGACGGGCACGAGCACGAGCAGGGCGCTCACGGCGGCGACGGCGTACCACGCGGTGCGCGCCCGCCGCGGGGCACGGCCGGCGGGGGCTTCGGTCGCGGGGACGGCGGTCGTGGGGGCCGCGGTCGCGGGGGCCGCGGCCGCGGGGGCCCCACCCTCGGGGGCGGTGGTCTCGGCGGACACGGACGGGCCTTCGCGGCCGGCGGGGGCGGCGGATCGGGCGCGGCCGGCGCGGCCGGCGGAGCCGGACGGAGCGTCGGGGGTGCCCGTCACGAGCCGCCCTCCAGGAACCGCAGCACCGCCAGCACCCTGCGGTGGTCCCCGTCCGCCGGGGGCAGGTCGAGCTTGGCGAAGATGTTGTTGATGTGCTTGGCCACCGCCGAGTCGCCCACCACCAGCTCGGCCGCGATCCCGGCGTTGGACCGCCCCTCCGCCATGAGCGCCAGTACGTCCCGCTCGCGCGGGGTCAGCCGGGCCAGCGGCCGCTCGGCCCCGCTCCGGCGGAGCAGCAGCTGGGCCACCACCTGGGGGTCCAGCGCGGTGCCCCCGGCCGCGACCCTCCTGAGGGCGTCGACGAACTCCTCGACGTCGGCGACCCGTTGCTTGAGCAGGTAGCCGATGCCGCCGCTCTGGGTGGCGAGCAGGTCGGCGGCGTAGCGCTCCTCCACGTACTGCGAGAGCAGCAGCACGGCGGTCCCCGGCCACTGCTGACGGATCATCAATGCGGCCCGTACGCCCTCGTCGGTGAAACCGGGCGGCATCCGGACGTCGACCAGGGCCAGCGCGGGGCGGTGCTCCTCGACGGCGGCCAGCAGGGCCTCGGCGTCCCCGGTCTCGGCGGCGACCTCGAACCCGGCCATCTCCAGGACCTTGACGAGTCCGATCCGCAGCAGCACCGAGTCCTCGGCGATCACAGCCCGCACGGCAGCTCCACAGTGATGACGGTCGGACCCCCGAGGGGGCTGTCGATCTCGATCGTTCCGTCCACCGACCCTACGCGCTTGCGCAGCCCGGTCAGTCCGGTGCCCCCGGCCGGATCGGCTCCGCCGACCCCGTCGTCGGTGACGGTGATGCGCAAGGGGCCTCCCCCGCCGCCGGGTTCGCGTACGACGGTCACCCCGCACCGCGAGGCCCGGGCGTGCTTGGCCACGTTGGCCAGCGCCTCGGAGACCACGAAGTAGGCCACGGCCTCCACGGTCGGCCCGGGCCGCTCGGTCAGCCGTACGGTCAGCTCGACCGGGAAGGGCGCCCGGGCCGCGACGCCCGACAGCGCGGCGTCCAGGCCCCGGTCCTCCAGGACGGCCGGGTGCAGTCCGCGCACCAGGTCGTTGAGCTCGGCGATGGCCTCCTTGGCCTCGCGGTGCGCCTCGTCGATGACGGCGCGGGCGGCGGGCGGCAGGTCGGTGAGGGTGGCGCGGGCGATGCCGAGGTTCATGGCGAGGGCCACCAGGCGCTGCTGGGCTCCGTCGTGCAGGTCCCGTTCGATGCGCCGCCGTTCGAGGTCGGCGGCGTCCAGCACCCCGGCCCGGCTCTCGGCCAGGTCCTCGACCCGCCGCTGGAGCTCCTTGGCGCGGTTGGGGCCGAGCAGGGCGGCCGCGGCGGTGGCGTCGAGCCGCGCGACGGCGGCCGCGAGCCAGGGCGTCAGGAGCAGCAGCAGGACGCCGGCGCCGGTCAGCAGGTCGTACTGGGAGGTCCAGCCCAGGGTGCGCTCCTGCCACGGCACGGCCGCGGCCCAGGCGTACGCGGTGGCCCCGGCGGCACCGGCGAGCCAGGCGAGGACGACGAGCGCGCCGGCCGCGCCGGCGACGGGGGCGACCAGCAGGTGGTAGCCGTACTGCCGCCAGGTGGCCTCCGAGCGCAGCCGTGCCAGCAGCCCGCGCGGGGAGAGCGGACGGCCCTCGTGGACGACGGCCGGCACCTCGAGGTCCAACAGGGACCAGAACCTGCTGCGTTGCAGCGCCGTGAGCAGCGGGCCGAGGACGAGGAGGGCGAGCAGCGCGGAGGGCGTGCGGCCGGGCGCCTGCACGACGTACGTGACGGCGCCCGCGGCCGGCAGCGCGAGCGGCAGGGCCGAGACCGTGAAGGCCGTGTGGCGCCAGGCCCAGGCCGACCACGGGGCGTGGGCGGCGGTCCATCGGAATGCGCGCCGCAGCGCCCCCGTAGCTTCCATGATCGAAAGCTAATCATGCGGGCGGGGCGGGCCTCCATCCCCCTGGTGCCCGCCCGATGGTGTACCTGGCACCACCCCCGGTTCGGACATCCGCGCTACTGCCCGCGGCCGGTCGTACGGACAGGCTTGGGCACATCACCGGTGGACCGCTCCGGCCCGCCGATCCGAAAGGAGCCCGTCCGCATGGCCCTCACCGCCCCCCGCCCCTCGTTCGGCCCCCTCGCCCTGTCCGCCCGGCGGCGCACGGCGCGCCGGACCGGCCTGCTGGTGCTCCTCAAGGGCGGCTCCGGGCACGGCGCTCCGGGCACCGTCCCGGGCCCGGGCACCGCCGGCACCGACACCCGCGGCACGACGGGCCGTGACACGGCGGGACCCGGCGCCTCCCGCCGTGGCACGACCCGACCCGGCGCCTCCCGGCGGGTGCTCGCCGCCCCCGCCGGGCTGCTGCCCGCGGTGCTCGTCGGCTGCGGGGCGGCGCTGCTGCCGTGGATGGTGGTGCTGGCCACGACGCTGCCGCAGACCGCCGAGGTCTCCCACTGGGCCACCGCCTGGGTGGGGCTGGACGCCCTGATCGCGGCCGGCCTCCTCGCCACGGGCGCGTTCCTGCGCAAGGGCGACCCGCGGCTGCCGGCCGTCGCCGCGGCCACGGCGACGCTGTTGGTCACCGACGCCTGGTTCGACATCACCACCGCCCCGGCGGGCGCCGGCCTCGCGACCGCCGTCGCCATGGCCGCCTGCGCCGAACTCCCCCTGGCCGGCGCCTGCGCCGCCCTGGCGCTGCGCACCCCGCCCGCCCGCGAGAGGTCCTGAGGCCGGCCGCCCGGCGGGCCGGCCCTGCGTCCTGCTCGGCCGCGCGGTCGCACCGGCCGAGGGCCGCGCCGGGTCTCCCCGTCCGCCCCTCCCCGGCTCCGGGCCCTGTCGGTGGGCGCCGTTACAGTGCCGTCTACAGTGCCGTCCGACCGTTCGCGCAGGGCCAGGGGTGGGGGAGACATGAGCGCACGACTGAGGGCGACCGCGGCCGAACTGGCCGTGCTGCTGTGGCGGGAGCACACCGTGTACCGGGAGCGGTCGGGTGGTGTGGTGATCCGCGGGGACCACGTCCAGCGCTGGATCAGCCTGGCCCCGACGGGCGGTCAGGGCGAACTCCTCGTCCGCGCCGGCCGGATCCTGCCCGGAGGCACCACGGCGCCGGCCCGCTGCGAGGCCGTCGCGGATCCGGCCGCCGGCACGGCCGGACTCGCTGCCCTGTGCCGCCGCCTCCTCGCCGAGACCGCCGCCCCGGAGGACCCGGCGACCGTGCCCCGGCAGCGCGGCGCACACGACCCGGCCCCCCGCAGCCGCACCCGCACCCGCACCCCGCGCACCGCCCGCCGTAGGGGCCGCCACACGGGCGCCGCCTCCTGGGCCGTCCTCCTGTGCGTGACGGGCCTCGTCGCGGTGTACGTGTACCTCGCCGCCGCGGGCCGGGGGATCTAGCGTTCCTGCGCCGAGGAGTAGTCGTACGCCGCGTCACCCGGGGCCCGGACCGCCGTCCGGACCGCCCTCCGGACGACGCCGCTCCGGAGGAGCCGGCCGTGCGGACGAGAACCGGGTCGCGCACTCGGCCCAGACCGTCTTGCCCGGCCCGTTCCGCTCCCGTACGCCCCACCGCAGCGCGAGCGCCCCGACGAGCACGAGCCCCCGGCCGCCCTCGGCGTCGAGGCCCGCCGGCAACAGGGTCGGCCGGCGCTGGTGGGTGTCCGAGACCTCCACGTGCACGCATCCGTCGCCCCTGCGCAGGTGCAGTTCGAAGTCGCGTCCGGGAACGCGCCCGTGCAGCACGGCGTTGGCCGCCAGCTCCCCCACGACCGTCACGAGCGCCTCGTGGGCGGTCGTACCGCGCGGGACGCCCCAGTCCACGGCCTGCTGCGCCGCGAGCAGCCGCGCGAGCCGGGCTCCGCGCCGGGTCGCCGAGAACCGCTGGGTGAACGTACGTACGGTGACCGGGGGTTGGGATGCGCGAGGTGTCATGGAGTCCAGCGTTCCGGCTGCGACCCCTGGTCGGGAGGGCTGACACTGGTACAGATCGATCTGTACTGGTTCCCGCTCTGGACTGTGCGGGTGACGGTCCGTGACCCTGGTCCGGGTCGGACGAGGATGCGCGTGGGCGAAGGGCGGCTGTGTCATGGCGGTTGACAACGGCGGCGGCAACAACGGCGATCCGGAGCTCTCCGACAGCCTCAAGACGTTCGGGGCGGTGCTGAAAGCGCTGCGGGACGAAGCCGGCCTCACGCAGGAGGCCTTCGCCCGGAAGGTGCGCTACTCGACGCACTACATCGCCAAGATCGAGCAGGGGAAGCGGTTCCCGCCCGCCGATCTGCCGCAGCGGGCAGAGGATGCGCTGGGCGGGGCGGCGACCAAGGTGCTCGTCGCCGCGGCACGAAGCCTGACGCGGAAGGCGGGCCTCGCGTCACGGTTCCACCAGTGGGCGGGCATCGAGGAGGAGGCCGTCTCCCTCTACACGTACGAGTGCCGGGTGATTCCGGGCCTGCTCCAGCCGGAGTCGTACATCCGCGCGATCTTCCATCGCCACCTGCCGCCGATGGGCGAGGATCACATCGAGCGGCAGGTCACTTCGCGTCTGGCACGCCAGAGCCTCCTCGTCGACCGGCCCAACACCAGCTTCTGCTTCATGATCGAGGAGGCCCTCCTCGCACGCCGGTTCGGCGGCACCGACGTGATGCGCGAGCTCCTGGACCGCCTGCTGTCGGACAACCGACGACGGAACGTGGAAGTCCTGGTGATGCCCATCCTGCAGGAGGACCACGCAGGGTTCGAGGGCTCGATGTACCTGGCGGAGAACGCGTCGAACCAGTGGCTGGGCTACATCGAAGGGCACGACAACAGCACAGTCATCACCGATCCACAAGCCGTCAGCCCCATGCTCCAGCGCTATGGCAAACTGCGCTCACAGGCTCTGAGCCGTCAGGACTCCACGAGCCTGTTGGAGCAGATGCGAGGAGCGCTATGAGCACCACGGAACTGGCCTGGTTCACCAGCAGCTACAGCGGTGGCGGCGGCGACAACTGCGTCGAAGTGGCCCTTCGGCCCGAGGCCGTGCTCGTCAGGGACTCCAAGGACACCGCCCGCCCGCCCCTCACCCTCTCCCCCGGCGCCTGGGCGGCCTTCACCGCACGCGTCTGAACACCCATACGCGCCAACCCCGTTGTGGTCGCCCACCACATAGTGGGTGACCACGGCGCGCCCTAGCCTCCCGGGACGTCCCCACCCCCACCGAGGAGGCCCTCTTGAAGCGAACGCCACGCTTCCCGCGGCTGCGCCGGCTGGCCGCACTGCTGCTGCTCGCCGCGTCGGCCGCGCTCCCGACCTCCCCCACGGCCCGGGCGGCCGTCCCGCCCGCGCCCACGCCCGGCGAGCTCAGGCCCCACACCATCAGTGCCGCCTACACCGCGGGGATCTCGTCCGGCGGGTACATGGCGACCCAGCTCCACGTGGCGTACTCGGGAACGTTCGCCGGGTCCGCCGTGTTCGCCGCCGGGCCTTACGACTGCGCGCGGGGCGACCTCTACCGGGCCCAGTACGCGTGCATGAAGACGTACCAGGACCTCGGGCTCGACGCCCTCGAGCGCACCACCCGCGACCTGTCCGCGCAGGGCCTGATCGACCCCGTGGCCAACCTCTCCGGCGACCCGGTGTACGTCTTCAGCGGGTCGGGGGACGCGACCGTCGAGCGCCCCGTGGCAGCCGCCCTGGCCGCGTACTACGGACGCTTCGGCGCCCGCGTCCGGTACGACGCCACGACCGCCGCCGGGCACGCCTGGATCAGCCCGCTGGGGCCGAACGGGTGCACCGTGACGCAGAGCCCGTACGTCAGCGACTGCGGGATCGACGCCGAGCGCGACCTGCTCGGCCACCTCACCGGACCCGTCAACGCCCCAGCCCCGGCCCCCACCGGCTCACTCGTCCGCTTCGACCAGAACCGGTACGTGCCCGGCGGCTCCGCCTCCGCCGTCTCCATGGACGGCAGCGGCTTCCTCTACGAACCCGCCGCCTGCTCCGACACCGCCGTCCCCTGCCGCCTGCTCGTCGCCCTGCACGGCTGCAAGCAGGGGTACTCGTACCAGTCCTTCGGCACGAAGTTCATCGACACCGCGTACCTCGACGAGTACGCGGACACCAACCACCTCCTCGTCCTGTACCCGCAGGCCGTCCCGACCACCACGCTCGACAACCCCAACGGGTGCTGGAACTGGTGGGGTTACCTCGGCGACGGCGCGTACGCACAGCACGGCGGCCGGCAGATCGAGGCCATCATGAACATGGTCCGCGCCCTCGGCGGCGGGGGCGGGGGCACGGAACCGCCGTCCCCGGCGACCACCGTCACCCTCCCCTCCCTCGACGCCCAGGACGGCTACGTGAAGGCCGCCCCCGACGGTTCCGGGGCGGCGGTCGGCACCCTCGAAGGCGTCTCCGGCCTGGCCCTCGGCCGTGGCAGCGACGGCAGGGACAACCGCACCCTGCTCTCCTTCGACACCTCGCGCATCCCGGCCGGCAAGGAGGTCGTCCGGGCGTACGTGACCGCCGCCCGCGCGAGCGGCTCCGGCGACCCGTGGGCCTCGCCCGCCGGCAACCGCCTGCTGCTGGACGTCCGTACGGGCTGCTTCGGCGCCGCGTGCACCACCGAGCCGTCCGACTGGTCCGCCCCGGCGACCGTCCCCGGCGCCGCCGAGCTCCCCGCCTTCTCCTCCGGCACGCGCGCCTCCACGGACCTCTCCCCCGCCGCCCTGGCTGCCCTCGACCGCACCGGCACCACCCAGCTCCGCCTGCGCTTCGCCACCACGCCGACGTCCACGGCGTACCTCTTCCTCGCCACCGCCCCCCGCCCCACCCTCACGGTCGAGTACCGGTAGCGCGGCGGCGCGGGAAGACCGTCAGGCCAGCGGCTCGGCCGCCAGCCGCAGCACCTGCGCGGGCCCCGCCCGGAAGGCGGGGCTCGCCGCGTCGGCCTCGACCATGTGCGGCGTGGCGTCGTGCGCGTCCAGCGCCTCCTGCGAAGCCCACCGCTCGATGAGGACGAACCCGTCCGGGTCTCCGCTCATCCGGTGCATGTCGTACTGCAGGCACCCCTCCTCCGCCCGGACGACCGGCGCCAGCCGTTCGAACGCCGCCACCTGCTCCGCCCCGCGTCCCGGCAGGGTCCGTATCACGATCACCAACTGCACTGTCTCTGCCATGCCGTGCACCCTAGCCACGGCCCCGCCCACCGGGTCCCGACCGCCCGGGATGTGGACGCGGACGGCTGTCGGCGCGCACGCGCCCCGCGCGTCACCGGTCGGCCGGGACGTCACCGGTCGGCCGGGAAGTGAGCCGGCCTCAGCCCGCGGCCGCAGGACCCACCCGCCCACTCGTCGACATCGACAAAGGATTCAGACCCAACGGCCTGTATCTTCCGTCGATTCGCAAGTTACCTGCGGGTTTTGATTTCAAAACATCGCCCCCGGGTCTTGCGCCCCGGAGTGGTGATCCGCAAGGATCAGCCCCCGTCGGGTCGTGGAACGACCCGTTCCGCCTCGGCTCCCGGCCGCGCACCGGCAATCCCGTGCGCCCGGCCACCCCTTCGCCCGCCCCATCCGCGCGGCCGGCCGCACACCGCCCGAGGCCCCCAGCGACTCCCCGCGACTCCCCGCGACTCTCCGCGACGCCCCGCGCCGTACGCACGCCCCTCGTCCCCGGGGCGCCGTACGACGCCGTCGCGCTCCCTCTCATTCACCTACCCGCAGGCAAGGCAGAGATGGCACCACTGGCCGCGCGCCGCAGAACCCGCACCGACGCTCCCGTCCACCCCGTGGACGAGGTGCCCCCGCTCCCCCGACTCACGCTGTACGGCTTCCAGCACGTCCTCGCCTTCTACGCGGGGGCCGTCCTCGTCCCCGTCCTCCTCGGCAACAGCCTCGGCCTGTCCCGCCAGGAGCTCGTGTACCTGATCAACGCGGACCTGGTCACCGCGGGCATCGCCACCGTCATCCAGGCCTGGGGCTTCTGGCGGATCGGCGCCCGCCTCCCGCTCGTCCAGGGCGCGACGTTCACCGCCGTCTCCCCGATGATCGCCATCGGGCAGGGCGCGGGGGGCGGCACCGCGGGCCTCCTCGTCGTGTACGGCGCGGTCATCACCGCCGGGGTCGCGACGTTCTTCCTCGCCCCCTTCGCGGGCCGGCTCGCCCCGTACTTCCCGCCGATCGTCACCGGGACCCTGCTGACCGTCATCGGCGTCACGCTCATCCCCGTCGCCCTCCAGGACGTCGGGGGCGGCGCGTCCCTCATCGGCGGCCCCTCGTACGGCGCCCCGAGCCACCTCGCCTACGCCGGCGGCACCCTGCTCTTCATCCTGCTCGTCGCCCGCTTCGGCGGACCGTTCCTCGGCAGCGTCGCCGTCCTGCTCGGGCTGGTCGGCGGCACGGCCGTGGCCTGGCTGCTCGGCGACGCGGACCTCGGCGCCGTGGACCAGGCCGGCTGGCTGGGCGTCAGCACCCCGTTCCACTACGGGCTGCCGCACTTCTCGCTCTTCCCCATGCTGGCCATGGTCGTGGTCATGCTGATCACGATGGTGGAGACCACCGGTGACGTGTACGCGATGGGCGAGATCACCGGTCGGGACGTCGACGGCGAGACCGTCGCCCGCGCGCTGCGCGCGGACGGCGTGGCCACCGTCCTCGGCGGCGTCTTCAACTCCTTCCCGTACGTGGCCTTCGCCGAGAACATCGGCCTGGTCCGGATCTCCCGCGTGACCAGCCGCTTCGTCGTGGTCGCCGCCGGCGTCTTCATGATCGCCCTGGGTCTGGTGCCCAAGGCCGGCGCGGTCGTGGCCTCCGTCCCGCACCCGGTCCTGGGCGGCGCGGCCGTGGCGATGTTCGGCATGGTCGCCACCGTCGGCATCCAGATCCTGGGCAAGGCCGACCTCAGGGAGGAGCGCAACGCCCTGATCCTCGGGCTCAGTCTGGGTGCCGCGATGCTCCCCACGGTCGTCGGCCCCTTCTTCGACCACCTGCCCACGGAGGTCCGCGCGGTCCTGGGCAGCGGCATCACCCTGGGCAGCCTGACCGCGGTCCTCCTGAACCTCTTCTTCCACACCCGGGCCGACCGCCGCTCCCGCGAGGAGATCGACTGGGACGCCGCGCTGGCCACCGACCCGGACCCCACCCCGAGCTGGTGAGGCGCCGTGCCCACCCACCCGCCGTTCTCCGCCGAACAGGCCCGGGCCGCCCGTGCCCGGGTCGGCCTGACCCTCCACCAGGTCACCTTCCACATGGCCCAGTTGGGCATCGGACGCGAGCCGGACACGGTCCGGGACTGGGAATCGGGCGCGGCCACGCCCACCGAACCCGAGCTCTTCGCCCTCGCCGACGCCCTCTGGTGCCCGGTCGCGGTCCTGATGGCCCGCAACCCGCGCACCCTCCGCGAGTACCGGCTGGCCCGCCAGTTCACCGCACCCCGCCTCGCCCGCCGCATCGGCATGGACCCCGACGCGTACGCCCGGGCGGAGGGCGACCACCAGTGGCCCGGCACCGACCGCCAGACGCTCCTGCTCGCCGACGCGCTCGGCCTGACCCCCGACGAGCTCCGCACCGTCCTCGACCGCACCGCCGACCTGACCGCCCTGCTGCGCCAGGCGGTCGAGGGCCGCTGGAAGCAGTACGCCCCCGCCCTCGCCCGCCTCTCCGGCACCGCCCCCGACCGCACGGCCCGCGCCCTGCGCACCCTGCACCAGGAGTACGCCCGCTTCAACGAGCGCTACCTCGGCCACCTCGTGGCCCGCTCCGACGACGCCCGCCTGCGCGAGGTCGCCCAGGCCCGCGCCGCCTGGCTGCGCGCCCTCCCCGACCGCTTCCACCACCTGGCGAGCGGCGGCTGACCCCTCACTCCGCCCCGAGCCGCTGCCGCCACCTCGCCGACAGCCGCGGCCGGACGAACACCACCCCCTGCTGCGTCCCCACGGCCAGGTCCAGGCCCGCGCTGCCCGGCAGCGGGACGAGCGCCGTGACGAGCGCCGGCACCGGGGCGGCCCACACCTGCTCGCCGCTCGGCAGATGGCACAGCACCACCCCGGTTCCGTCGCTCACGGCCACGAGCGCTTCGCCGCTGGGGGCGTGCCCAGTCCACAGGATCCGGTGGGCCAGGACGGGCAGCCGGCCCGTCACCTCGGGATCCGCAGCGTGCCAGACGGCCACCGGGACGGGGGCCTGGCTCGGCACCGTGTCCACCGTGTCCGGCAGGGGTCCGACGAGGCAGAGGAGCATGGGAGGGCCCTCGCCGAGATCGGCCCACCGGAGGAAGTCAGGGCCCCGGCCCCTCTCCCGGCCGGCGTCGGGCGCCGGCGGGCTCACCGGGTGGCGGGCACCGGTCACCAGGTCGATGACCGACGTCGCGGTGTCCAGGCCCCGCTGGGCGATCCAGCGCGTCCCGGCCCGCCCGCGGTGCGGCACCAGCAGGTCCACGTCGTGGGCCAGTTCGTACGCGCCGTCGGCGTACTGCAGTCCGGTGGCCGCGTCCCAGAGACGTCCGGCGACGACCTGTCCGCGCCCGGTGCTCGGCCGTCCCAGCCGGTCGCGGCGGTATCCGCCGACGCTCGACTCGTCGCCCCGGGCGGCCCTGGTAGCCGTCATCAGCACCGCGTCACCCGCCGCCGTCGTGAACGCCGTGACGCGCACGACGTCCGCGTCCACGGCCACGGTCCACGGCAGGTCGACGACGTTCCGCGCCCCGTCGGCGCCCGTCACGAGCGTGGCACGGCCGCGCAGGGCGTCGAACTCGAGCACGCGCGTGGCGGGGTGCCGGTCCGTCCCCGGCAGGAACCACGCCTGCAGGCCGGACTCGTTCCCGCCGAGCCAGCTCCAGGCGGGCAGGTCCGCCCCGGCCCGCAACCGGCGCCAGGTACTGGACACGGTCGTCTCGCACACGGGCCCGTTCGGGTCCGGCGGACCACCTCCGGACTCGACGAAGCTCCGCGAGGCCACGCGTCGGTCCAAGAGGTTGAGCGTTCCGTCGGGGTCCTCGTGGCTGCGCACGGTGTCGCTGTCGTCGCCGAGGGCGAACTCGGTGGCCGGGCCGACCGCCACCCTGGCCGTTCCCCCCTCGCCGGGGACGTACGTCGCGCGCCACACGGTCCGGGACCCCCCTGCCACGACGGACAGGGTCTCCCCCGTCAGGGCTGTCAGGGAACCCACTTCGGGCTGCGCGGGCATCCGTTCCTCGCCGGCGGCCGGGCCGGGCGGCCCGCCCTCGGCGTGCGCCCCCCACCGCCAGAGGCGGGCGGTCCCGTCGTTGCCGACCGCGAGCACGTCCGGCCCCGCGGCCCCGGGGGCGTCGAGCACCCGCACCGCACTCACGGCCCCTTCGTGCCCGTACAGCGTGCCGGCCGGCGCTCCCGTGGCGCACTCGGTCAGGACCACGTCGGCACTCGTGGCGGCGCCGACCACGAACAGTTCGCCGTCCACCAGCACGGCGTCCACCAAGGCCGTACGCAGGTGCATGAGCGCCGCGCCCCTCACCAACCCGCCGAGGCGGACGCCGAGGAAGCACTCCGAATTGCTCACGACGAACACCGGGTCCGCACCGCTGCCGTGCGCGAAACCGCCCGCCGACGCCCAGGGCAGGGACTTCTCGCGCGGCGTACTCGTGCTCCTCCCGGTAGCCGGTTCGAACACCGTGTAGTGCCCCGGCCATTCCACGAAGGCGAGGACCGTGCCGCGCGGCCCTCCGACGCCGTCCAGCAACGCACCGCCCGCCAGGCCGGCCAGCACCTGGCGCGGCGTGCCACTCCGCTCGAGGTCGTGCGCCGTGAGCACCCCGCGGCCCCGGTCGAACACGAACATGACGGCCCGGCCCGCCTCGTCGCAACCGAGGCGCGCGGTGAGGGAATCCGCACCTGCGCGCCCGTTCTTCTCCGTTCGGTGCTCGGCGAGGACGTCCAGGCCGGGCAGTGACAGTGCCACCGCGCGGTCTTTGTCGCGGCAGACGGCCACCGGCGTGCCGTCGGACAGGAGCCCCCCGCCGTCCAGAGCGTGGAGGCCGGTGGCCGGAGCGACGGCGCGCACCGACTGGTCCGCGACACCCCAGACGCGCAGGGCGCCCTTCCGGTCGAGGGTCACGGCCTCGGCACGGTCCGCCAGCACGGCCAGCCCCACGACCCGGTCCGCATGGGGCAGGACCGTGGACTGGGCGGGGTCGTCGAGGAACCAGACGTTCACCTGGCCCTCCAGTGGCGGCTGCGCCACCACGGCCCGGCCCCCGGACGGCAGCACCAGCGGCTCCAGCCGCCAGCCGCCGAACACCGACCTCATCGAGTAGACGTCGCCCGCGTGCCGGCCGACCACCCGGTGCGGAGTGAACCGCCGCGGCTGGGCCGCGATCCGCCGCACCGTGCCGGAGAGCCCCTCCGCCGCGCGCGCCAGCCCGTGCACTCCATGGGTCTCGGCGACGAACGCCAGCAGGGCGGCCCGGTCGGTGTCCGGGTCCGCTCCGTCGAGCAGCGACCCGAACCGCTCCACCGCGAGCGCCGGCACGGGCCGGCGCTCCACCTGCCGTACCGCCGGCAGCAGCGTCGCCGGGTCTGCGGCGAGGACGAACGCCGCGTCCTCGATGAGGTCGTCCAGTGCCCCCGAGCCCGCTGCGTGGGTGGCGAGGTGCGACCGGACGTACGCGGGGGCGGCGGACCAGTCGCCCTCCGGGACCAGCTCGCGCAGCACGTCCACGAAGCACTGCTGGACGTCCGCCGCGTCCCGGTGCCGCAGCACGCGCGCCCGCATGTGGTCCGTGAGCTCCTGGTGGTAGAGCCGGAAGGAACGCGTGCGGTCCACCGACGCGTGCGCGACGTACGAGCCGTCCTCCTCCAGCAGCAGGTCGACGTCCGTCTCCGTCAGGGGGAGCCCCGACAGCCGGCCGGCGACCCGGACCCACAACCGGCGCGGCAGGCCGCTGCCCTCGGCGAACGCCAACGCGGTGAGCAGGGCCGTCGTCGCGGTCCGCCGCCCGGCCGGACGGCGCCGCAGGTACGCCTCGAAGGCGCCTCCGACGTCCGACGGCAGCTGCTCCGCCCACCCCGGCACCGAGGTGTCGGCCGGCCGCCCGCGCAGCAGGGCGCTCGCCGTCATCCGGGCGACCAGGAAGCACCGCCCGGCGCGGCGGGCGACCTCCGCCGCGACGCGTCGGGCGAGGTCGGGCAGGTCCGCGTACGGGGCACCCGTATCGGAGATCACCTTCTCGACGTACTCGGCGGTGTCGGTGTCGTCGGCGTACGTCCCCTCGTCGAGGTCGATGAGGGGCACGCGGTCCCCGAGGTGCGGGAGCAGCTCCCGGCGCGAGCCGACCAGCAGCCGTACGCACGGGACGCCCGCCAGCGGCCGCAGCAGGTCCCAGGCGATGCGGCGGGCCTCGGCCCGGTCGCCGCCGGGACCGGCCTCGTCCAGCGAGTCGACGACGATCCGCAGCGGCCGGCGCCTTCCGGCCAGGGCCTCGAACAGGGCGCTCGGTGTGGCGGCGTGCACGTCGGCCGCGGCCGCCAGTCTGCCGACGAGGGCGTCCAGGGTCTGGTGGTGGGCGTTGACGGACGCGTCGGCGTGGCCCTCGAGGACCAGTCGGCCGAGTACGGCCGACTTTCCGGAGCCCGGATCGGCCGTGACCACCAGGGCGCCCGCGGCTCCCTCGCCGGCCAGGTGCGCGCGGGCCTCGCGCAGGGCGCGTTCGCGGCCGGTGAAGTACGAGCCGGGGTCGTGGACCTGTTCCACCCCGCGCCCGCGCGGCTCGAAGTGCGCGGCCAGGTCGCCGGCGTCGGCGCCGCGGGCGCCGTCCCCCGCGTGCTCCGCCCGTGGGTCGTGCAGCGGGTTGGCGAAGAAGGGCGGGGCCTCGGACTGGTCGACCGCGTAACAGGTGGCCCGCTGCCGGCGGCCGGCGGCGGTGAAGGCGCGGTTGACGCGGTCGGCGAGCGTGCCGGGGGCCAGGTACCGCTGCGACGCACCGTCGCCCGCCGCGACCGCGTCGGCCAGCCGGGACACGAACGCCCCGTCGTCGGCGAGGTCGCGGTGCCGGGCGGAGGCCAGCAGCCAGGTCCCGGACCCCGTGGCGTCGGTCCGGGCGCGGCCCGCGGCGACGGCGTCGCTCACCGTGCCGATGCCGGTCCCGGCGACCGCCGCGTAGCAGGCGTCCACGACGAACAGGACGTGCCGGACCGGCGACGTGGCCAGGACCTCGGCCAGGTCGGCCGGCGAGAGCCACGAGTGCGGCCGGCCGTACCCGGTGTCCGCGCACGCGAGCCGGTATCCGCCGGCCGGTGGGCGCTCGCCGTGGCCCGCGTAGTACACGACCACGACGTCCTCGGCCGAGAGCGCGGCGGACGCGCACCAGTCGGCCAACGCGTCCTCGAGGTCCCCCGCGCCCGGGTCGTCCGAGACCTCGGCCAGCACCCGCTCGTACCCCATCGACCCGAAGAGCGAGACCACCGCCGCGACGTCGCCGGGGACCGCCGGCAGCTCGGGGAGCGCGGCGTCGCGGTAGCGCCGGGTCCCCGCCGCCACGAGGTAGCGCATCAGCGCGCCCCGGGCCCCGGCTCCGTCCCCAGCCCCGCGGCGATGGCGCGGCCCGTCTCGACGGCGGTCAGGTAGCGGGTGGCGTCGTGCATGTGGCTGCCGTTGTGGACCAGGAGGTCGGTGACGCGGTTCCCGAAGGCGGGGCGCAGCTCGCGCACCGCGGCGACGACGTCGGTGGAGTCGGCGATGTTGGTCCAGGCCCGCAGCGGCTTCGGCCAGCGCGCCCGCCGGTCCCGGGGCGGCGGGTCGAGCCGGTCCAGGACGAGGGACCGCATGCCGAGCGGGGACCCGAGCGTGACGAGCATGCGCACGTCCCAACTGCCGTTGTACGCCTCGTCGCAGAGGGTCTCGTACGCGATCACCGACCCGAGCGAGTGCCCCACGACCACCCGGGTCCCGGACGTGATCCGCGCTGCCACCCGGGCCCGGGCGGCAGCGCGCACGTCGTCGTCCGACAGGTAGGCGGTGACCTGCTTGAGGCTGCCGACGAGCATGGCGTCGAGCACCCCGCGCAGGAACGCCGCGCCCGTCAGGGCGTCGAGGGCCGCCCGGACGGCGTTCAGCCGCAGGGCCTGGGAAGGCGCCCGGAAGGCCGCGCCGCGCGTGCCGTCGGCCGCCGGACCGGGGACGGCCGGGTCGGTCCGGGCCGCCGCCTCCCACCAGGCCATCAGGAGCCGGAACTCCTCCTCGGTCTCGACGTCCTCCGGCCCGCACGGCGGTTCCTGCCCGCCGCGGGTGCCGCGGGGCCGGAACAGGTCGCCGTAGAAGGCCGTGCCGACGTCGTCCGGCTCGGGCACCGGCCCGCCCGCCAGCCGTACGCCGCTCAGCAGCTCCGGCACGGTGTCCCGCGCCACGGAGTCCTCGCCGAGGTACTGCTTGCCCACGCCGTGCACGAAAACGATCGCGCTCAATTGCCCTCCCGCGTAAGGCGACCAGCCTACGCGGGTACGCCGCCCCGGGCGATGACGTCCGCGTACCAGTGGGCGCTGGACTTGAGGGTGCGGCGCTGCGTCGCGAAGTCGACGTGGACGATGCCGAAGCGCTTGCCGTACCCGTAGGCCCACTCGAAGTTGTCGAGCAGGGACCACAGGAAGTAGCCGCGGACGTCCGCGCCGTCCCCGACCGCCCGGTGCACGGCCGTCAGGTGGGCGTGCAGGTAGGCCACCCGCTCGGGGTCCTTCACGGCGCCGGACGGGTCGGCGTAGTCGTCGTACGCGGCGCCGTTCTCGGTGACGACCAGCGGCAGCCCGGGCAGCTCGTCCCGCAGTCGGACCAGGAGTTCGTACAGCCCGTCGGCGTCGACGGGCCAGTCCATGGCCGTGCGGGGCCCCGGGACGGGAACGAAGCGCACGTGCCGCTCGGCGCCCGCCCACGGCGAGGACGAGGGCGAGGGCGCGGTAGAGGGCGAGGTCGACGCCGAACTGCCGGCCGCGACCTCGGTGGGGGCGTAGTAGTTGATGCCGAGCGACTCGATCGGTGCGGACGCCGTCCGCAGGTCCCCGTCCCGGACGAAGGACCAGTCGGTGACCGCCGCGGTGTCGGCGACGAGATCCTGCGGCAGCCGTCCGTGGAAGACCGGGTCGAGGAAGATCCGGTTGCCGACGGCGTCGATCCGGCGGGCCGCGTCATGGTCCTCGGGCGTGCCGGTGTGGGCGCGGACGGCGTGGAGGTTGAGGGTGAGGGACACCTCGGCCGGCTCGGGGAGCGCGGCGCGCAGCGCCTGCACGGCCAGGCCGTGGGCCAGGTTGAAGTGGTGGGCGGCCCGCAGCGAGTCGACCGCGCTGGTACGGCCGGGGGCGTGCACCCCGCTGCCGTAGCCGAGGAAGGCAGCGCACCACGGCTCGTTGAGGGTGGTCCACGTCGCGACGCGGTCGCCGAGCGCCTCGGCCGCGAGGCCCGCGTACTCGGCGAAGCGGTACGCGGTCTCCCGCCGCGGCCAGCCACCCGCGTCCTCCAGCTCCTGGGGCAGGTCCCAGTGGTACAGGGTCGCCACCGGCCGGATGCCCGCCTCGCGCAGCTCGTCCGTGAGCCGCCGGTAGAAGTCCAGGCCCTTCTGAACGGCAGGTCCCCGGCCGGTCGGCTGGACGCGCGGCCACGCCAGGGAGAAGCGGTAGTCGGTCACGCCGAGCCGCCTCATCAGCGCGACGTCCTCGTGCATCCGGTGGTAGTGGTCGGCGGCGATGTCACCGGTGTCGCCGTTGCGGACCTTGCCGGGGGTGCGGCTGAAGGTGTCCCAGATGGAGGGGGTGCGGCCGTCCTCGGCGGCGGCACCCTCGATCTGGTACGCGGCGGTGGCGGTGCCCCAGCGGAAGCTCTCGGGGAACCGGAGCGTCGTGGTGCTGCCCGGGCGGGTGTCGAGGGCGGTCATGGGTGTGGGACTCCCGGAGGTGAGACGACTGGGGGAAGGGGAAGGCGGGCGGGGCGGCGTGGACACGGGTCCGGCCCGCGTGGTCAGCCCTTGACCGCGCCCTGCATGATGCCGCCGACGATCTGCCGGCCAAGCAGCCCGAAGACCAGCAGCACGGGCAGCGTGCCGAGCAGGGTGCCCGCCATGACCACCGACTGGTCGTTGACGTAGCCGCCGCCGAGCTGGCGCAGGGCGACCTGGACGGTCGGCTCCGAGGAGGACAGGGCGACGACGGGCCAGAAGAAGTCGTTCCAGGCGGCCATGAAGGTCAGCAGGCCGAGGACGGCCATGCCGGGCCGGGCGATGGGCACGACGATGGACCAGAAGATCCGTGCCGTGGACGCGCCGTCGACCCGGGCGGCCTCGATCAGTTCGTCGGGCAGCGACTGCACGAGGTGCTGGCGCATGAAGAACACGCCGAAGGCGGAGACCAGGCCGGGCAGGATGACGGCCTGGAGCTGGTTCACCCATTGCAGCTCGGCGATCACCATGAACAGCGGGATGACGCCCAGTTGCGGCGGGATCATCATGGTGCCGACGGTGATCGCCAGCAGGGCGCCGCGGCCCCGGAAGCGGAGTTTGGCGAAGGCGAACCCGGCGAGCGTGCAGCACAGCACCGTGCCCAGGGTGATCGAACCGGACACGATGAAGGAGTTGAGGAGCGCCGTGCCGATGTCGGCCTCTTCCGTCACCGCCTCGAAGTTCCGCAGGAGGTTCGGTCCGGGCAGGAGCGACGGCGGAACCGCGGCCAGCTCGGCGTTGGAGCGGCTGGCCGCGACGATCGTCCAGTAGAAGGGGAACGCCGAGACGAGCACGGCGACGACCAGGAGCGCGTGGGCGAGCTTCCCGCCCCGCATGGTGCGTCCCGCGCCGGACCGGCGCCGCACCCGCGCGGCCGGCCGTTCGGGGGCCGGGGTCGTGGCCGGCGGAGTGGCGAGCGCGGTCAACGGCCGGCCTCCTTGCGGGAACGGCGGCGCGCGAACAGGGCGTTGGCCCCGACGACCACCAGGATCAGCAGGAACATCACCCAGGCGATGGCGGCCGCCCGGCCCAGGTGGAAGAAGCCCCAGCCCTGCTCGTACAGGTAGAGGCCGAGGGTCTGGTACTGGTGCGAGATGCCTCCGGAGGCGGAGCCCTCGAAGAGGAGCGGCTCGCCGAACAGCTGGGTCGCGCCGATCGTGGAGACGACGGCCGTGAAGACGATCGTGGGCCGCAGTCCCGGCAGGGTGACGTGGCAGAACTGGCGCCACCGCGACGCCCCGTCCATCTCCGCGGCCTCGTACAGCTCGTGCGGGATGGACTGCATGCCCGCCAGGTAGATCAGCGCGTTGTACCCGGTCCAGCGCCAGACGACGATGCTGGAGACCGCGACCTGGGAGGCGAGGGTGCCGGTCTGCCAGTCGACGGGGCCGATGCCGACGAGCCCGAGCACGTAGTTGACCAGGCCGAAGTCGTGGCCGAAGAGCTGGGCGAAGACGAGCGTGGCGGCGGCGACGGAGGTCGCGTACGGAAGCAGCATCACGGTACGGAAGAACGTCCGTCCGCGCAGCTTGTGGTTGAGCAGGTGCGCGAGACCGAGCGCCATCACCAGCTGGGGGACGGTGGAGAGCACCCCGATGGTGAAGGTGTTGCGCAGCGAGGTCCAGAAGAACTCGTCGTCCAGCAGCGTGGTGTAGTTGCCGAGGCCGCGCCACTCGAGGTCGCCGGGCGTCTGGAGTTCGACGCGGTACAGCGACACGAAGGCCGTGTAGATCAGGGGGAAGAGACCGAAGGCGGCGAAGAGGGTGAAGAACGGGGCGACGTAGGCGTACGGGGAGAGTCTGGCCCACGCGCGCCGGACGTCGGAGCTCCGGCTCCCTGGTGTCGGTCGCGCGGGTGCGGTGAGGGTCACGGTGCGGCCCTTCGGGAGGAGGCGGTGCCGGGCGGGGAAGGGGTGGGCCTTCCCCGGGGTGCCCGCCGC
>NZ_JOGB01000056.1 GCF_000719335.1 Streptomyces sp. NRRL S-87 | reverse complement strand
GCCCCAGCCCCAGCCCCAGCCCCAGCCCCAGCCCCAGCCCCGACATCCTCGCCCGCCTGGCCGAGGAGCGGAACGTCTGGCTCTGCACCGTGCGCCCCGACGGCTCCGCGCACGTGACCCCCGTCTGGTTCGTGTACGCCGACGGCACCTGGTGGATCGGCGCGGACGCGGGGTCGGTCAAGGTCCGCAACGTCCGGGCCGAGCCGCGCGTCTCCCTGGCACTGGAGGACGGCCGGTTCCCGGTCGTGGCGGAGGGCGTGGCCGTCCTGCACAGCGACGACGACGGCTTCCCCGCCCCGGTAGTAACGGCGTTCCGGGAGAAGTACGGATGGGACGTAGGCGCGAGACGCCCCGAGGACCGCCGGGTCCTCCTCGAAGTGCCCGTCCGACGCTGGCTACTGGCCGGCACAGCCCAATAGGCCATCACCCACACCCACACCCCCACCCACACCCCACCCCGCATGCGTCTATAGTTAGGCGAGCCTAACCTAACCACCCCGGGGAGCAGTGTGAGTACCGAGGTCTACCGGGACGCCTGGGGCATCCCGCATCTGCGCGCGTCCGGCCCCACCGAACTGGCCTTCCTCCAAGGGCGCGTGACGGCGTCCGACCGCGGCTGGCAGCTGGAGGTGGAGCGCCGCCGCTCGCAGGGCACCACGGCCGCCTTCCTCGGGGCGGAGGCCGTCGACTGGGACCGCTTCGCCCGGCGCACCCGGCTCGACGACACCGCCCGCCGCTGCTTCGAGGCCCTCGACGGGGAGACCGCCGCCTGGGTACGGGCCTACGTCGACGGCGTCAACGCGGGCATGGCCCGCGGCGAGGCCCGAGACCCCCGCTTCGCGCGCACCGGGCTGACGCACCGCCCGTGGGAACCGTGGGTACCGCTGGGCATCTGGCTGTCCACCCACATCCTCTTCGCCGGTTTCCCGACGAAGCTCTGGCGTGAGCGGGTCGCCCTCGCCCTCGGCGAGGAGTCGGCCACCCTCTTCGCCACCGACGGGCCCGGCACCTCCGGCAGCAACGGCTGGCTGGTACCCGGCGACCGCACCGCCACCGGGTCGGCGATCATCGCGGGCGACCCGCACCGCTTCATCGAGGACCCGGGCGTCTACCAGCAGATCCGGCTCGCCTGCCCCGAGTACGACGTCGTGGGCCTGGCGGTCCCGGGCGTCCCCGGCCTCGCCCACTTCGGCCACACCGGCACCGCCGCCTGGGCCATCACCAACGCCATGGCCGACTACCAGGACCTCTACCGGGAACGACTGCGCCGGTCGGGATCGCTGGTGGAGGCGCTCGGGCCGGACGGGCGCTGGGAGAGCGTGCAGCACCACACCGAGACCATCGAGCTGGCGGGTGGGGAGCCCGTCACGGTCGAGGTCGTGGAGACGGCGCGCGGGCCCGTGGTGCTCCAGGGCCCGGAGGCCGCCCCGTGGGAGTGGGAGCACGCCGCACCGACCAGCACCAGCCCTACCGGCACCAGCAGCCCCACCGAAACCACCAGCCCTCCCAAAACCAGCATCCCCACCGACACCAGGACCAGGACCACCACCAGGACCACCACCAGCACCACCACCAGCACCACCACCAGCACCACCACCGCGACCCCCTTCGAGCCCGCCGTGAGCCTGCGCTACCCGCCCCGGGTCCGCGCCGAACTCGGCTTCGCGGCCCTGCCCGCGCTGCTGCGCGCCCGTACCGTCGCGGACGTCGACCGCGCCGCCGACCTGTGGGCCGAGCCGGTCAACGTCGTCCACGCGGCGGACACCGCGGGCGGTCTCCTGCACCGCGTCGCCGGCGCCGTACCGGTGCGCGACCGGTCCAACCAGCTCCGCCTGGTGCCCGCTTGGGAGCCGGGCCACGAGTGGCGGGGCTGGGCGCCGATGCCCACCGAGCCGGTCCAGGGCTTCGCCGTCATGGCCAACGCCCGTGGCATCGCCAGCCCGTTGGGCGTCGAGTTCGCCCCGCCGCACCGGGCGAACCGGATCCGGGACCTGCTCAGCGGCTCCGACCACTGGACGTCGGACGGCATGGCCGACATCCACATGGACACCCGGATCGCCTCCGCCGAGGCCCTGTTGGCCCTCACCAAGGACCTCGACGGACTCTCCCCCGCGGCCGGGGCGCTGCGCGAGCGCCTGTTGGGCTGGGACCGTCACATGGCAGCCGACAGCGCCGAGGCCCTGCTCTTCGCCGCCCTGCGCACCGCCGTGGTACGCGCGCTCGCCGCCGACCCGGCGTTCGCGGGGCTGGCCGACGCGCCCGGCGGGCCCGAGGTGTTCCACCCGTGGCTGCACCTCGTCCCGCGGATCGGCTACGCCCTGGAAGGCCTGCTGACCAGCGACCTGCTCACCGCGGTGGACCGGATCGAGCACGTTCGGGCCGCGCTGGAGGCGGTCGCCGCCCAACCGCCGTCCGGTGTCTGGGCCGACGCGCACCGCCTGGTGCCGTGGCAGGCCCTGCCCGACCCGGACGCGCAGTGGCCGGGCCTGGGCGGCGACCACGACTGCGTGCTGGCCACGTCCTCCGTCCCCGGTGCCACCGACCTCGTCTTCCGCGGCCCGGCCGCCCGCTACGTCTGGGACCTGGCCCGCCGCGAGGACAGCCGCTGGGCCGTCCCGCTCGGCGCGGACGGCGTCCCGGGCCGGCCCCACCACCGCGACCAGCTGGCCCCGTGGGCGCGCGGTGAACTCGTACCCGTGGTGACCGACTGGTCCCGACTCGAGAAGGAGAGCCCGTGACCTCGCCTTCCACGCCCGGCGCCCCGCACACCACCCCGCACACCGCCCCGCCCGGAGCCCCGCCCGGAGCCCCCGTCTCCCCCCGCCCGCCCGTGTTCACCAAGGACGCCGAGGGCCTCGGCCCCCTCACGGTCACCCCGCTCGACCCGGCCGTGGACAGCCCGCTGGTGCACGGCTGGGTCACCCAGGAGCGGGCCCGCTTCTGGGGCATGGGAGGGGCGGGCCCCGACCTCGTCCGTGAGATCTACGAGGACGTCGACCGGCGCACCACGCACCACGCCTTCCTGGTACGCCTGGACGGGCGGCCGGTCGCGCTGTTCCAGACGTACGACCCCGCCGAGGACCGGATCAGCGAGTGCTACGACGTGCTGCCCGGGGACATCGGCATGCACATCCTGCTGGCTCCGGCCGAGGGGCCGGCGGTGTCCGGATTCAGCGTGCGGCTGATGCGGGTCCTGCTGGAGTTCGCCCTGTCCGGCGGCAGGGCCCGGGTGGTCGCCGAACCGGACGCGGCGGACGACAGGGCCGTCGCACTGCTCACGCGCCTCGGGTTCGAGGCCGGGCCGGAGATCGAGCTGCCGGAGATCGACCTCCCCGAGGTGTATCTGCCGGCCAAGCGCGCCCGGCTGTGCATCCTCACACCGCACACCCCGCACCACCCGTGAACCGCACGCCCCGCACCACCCGTGAACCGCACACCCCGCACCACCCGTGAACCGCACGCCCCACATCACCCGTAAGGAGTAACCCGCAAGATCCTCAACGCCCCTTCCCCCAACGCGGCTTGACCGGATCGCGAGCCCCACGGGAAGCTGATCCGCACTCGACACGACAGCGCTGGGGGGACAGTGACCAGCACGAACCTGCACATCGGACCGGACTCCGCGCCGGACCGGTACCGGCTCTTACGCTCCATCGGGCGCGGCGGAGAGGCCGTGCTCTACCTGGCCGAGATCGAACTGGCCGGCGGCAGCGAGCCGGTGGTGGTCAAGGTCCTCGACTCGAAGACCACGATCACGCCCGAGGTCTTCGAACGCGTCAGCCGGAAGTGGAACGAGCAGGCGGAGCTGCTCCGCTTCGTGCACCGGCCCGGGGTGGTCGGGGTGCGCGAGCACTTCGAGGGCCCGCCCATCCACCGCCCCGGCGAGTCCGCAACCCTGAGCGGCCGCGCGCTGGTCCTGGTCATGAACCACGTGGACGGCCTCGACCTGCGCGACTGGCGCGCCGAACGGACCCTGGCCGCCGCCGCCGAGCGGCGCGAGGTGATGCGGACCCTGGAGCAGCTGGCCGACGTACTGGACTGGCTGCACTCGGGCAAGGCCACCCCGTCCGGCCGGCAGGTCATCCACGGGGACCTGTCCCCCGGCAACGTGATGGTGGACGGGCACGGGCAGGCCACCCTGGTGGACTTCGGGCTCAGCAAGCTGACCGCCGACCACCAGACGGCGGAGGTCTGGTTCACCCCGGGCTACGCGGCACCCGAGGTCTTCGACGGGAAGCGGACCCCGGGCACGGACCGGTACGCCTTCGGGGCGATCGCGTACTTCCTGCTCAGCGGGCAGTCCCCGCCCCCCGCCCCGGAGCAGCTGGCATCGGCCCTCGCCGCGCTGCCGGCCCTGGCGGCGCTCGCCCCGGAGCAGCGGGAGCGGGTCACCGCGATCGCCGCGGCCGACCCCGCGGCGCGGCCGCTGAACCTGTCGGCGTGGGTGAAGGACGTCCGCCACGGGGTGGTCTCCACGACGGCCACCACCTCGCAGCGCGTCCAGGACGCCCCGCCGAGGCCGGCGTCCGCGCCCACCGTGCCGCCAAGGCCGGCTGCGCCCCCGCCACCCGTCACGGACGCCCCGCACGCCCCGCACGACCCGCACGACCCGCACGACCCGCCGACCACGGGCGCCCCGCACCGGCCGACCCTCGCGGACGCCCCACCGACGGCCGCCGACGCCCCGCCCGCGTCCGTCCCTACACCCCCACCCGTACCCCTCGGCGTCTTCGGCCCGCCTCCCTCTCAGGGACTGCCGACGTCGCAGGGCACGCCCCCCTCACAGGGCACGCCCCCGTCACAGGGCACGCCCCCCTCACAGGGCCCGCCGACCGCGCCGGGCGGTCCCGCGTACCCGCCCACCGCGGTCGTCACCACCCCCGAGGGCGCGCCCCCGGCGCCGTCCCGCCGGAGGAAGCGCCGCGGACCGGTGCTGGTGGCCGCGGCGGTGGCCGTGGTCCTCATCGCGGCGGGCGCGGTGGTCGGTGCGAAGTACCTGGGTGACCGCACGGGGGACGGCGGCAACCGCGCGGACGCGGAGGGCGGTCCGGTCGCCAGCAGCGCGCCGGCCACGCAGGAGTCCACGCCCACCCCCACCCCGGACGCCACCGAGGAGGAGACCCAGGACCCGTCCGGGGACCCGACCGCGGGCGCCTCCGCAACGCCCGGCATCCCGGACGACGCCACCCAGACGTCGCTGACCACGTTCCCGCTGGTCAGTGGGATGGAGGGGTACGAGGTCAGAGCCGTGAAGATCAACACGCAGCGGCACGCGGACGCGTTCGTCGCGCCGGACTGCAACGGCTACGCCATCGAGTTCGACCTCGACAGGTCGTGGAAGAAGCTCCAGCTGACCGCGGGCATCGAGGACGACTCCAAGAAGAGCAGCGGCCGGCTGACCATCACGGCGGACGGCGAGTCGCTCTTCGCGGAGGAGCTCGAACTCGGCAAGCCGAAGGAGCTCGACCTGAACGTCGAGAACCGGCTGCGCCTGCGCATCAGCACCGAACAGTGCGAGGACGGCGTCCTCGCCCTCGGCTCCCCGATCCTCAAGCGGTAAGCCGCAGGGCACGGAGCCACAAGACACAAAGCCGCAAGACACAAAGCCGGAAGACACAAAGCCGGAAGGAACGAAGCGGCCAGACACAAAGCAGCCAGACACGAAGACGGGCGCCCCGGCCCGGTCCTCGAAGGACCGGACCGGGGCGCCCGCACGGCAGCGCCCGTACGGCACCGCGGAGAAGAGCGGACGTCAGCCCTCGACGCCGAGCTTCTCCAGGATGAGCTCCTTGACGCGCGCCGCGTCGGCCTGGCCGCGGGTGGTCTTCATGACCGCGCCGACCAGGGCGCCGACGGCCGCGACCTTGCCGCCGCGGATCTTGTCCGCGATGGCCGCGTTCCCGGCGATGGCCTCGTCCACGGCCGCGCCCAGCGCGCCCTCGTCCGAGACGACCTTCAGGCCGCGCTTGTCGACGACCTCGTCCGGGGTGCCCTCGCCGGCGAGGACGCCCTCCAGGACCTGGCGGGCCAGCTTGTCGTTGAGCGAGCCGTCCGCGACCAGGGCGGACACCCGGGCCACGTCGGCCGGGGTGATGCCCAGCTCGTCCAGGCCCTTGCCCGCCTCGTTGGCGTGGCGGGCCAGCTCGCCCATCCACCACTTGCGGGCGGCCGCCGAGTCGGCGCCGGCCTCGACGGTGGCGACGATCAGGTCGACGGCGCCGGCGTTGAGGATCGACTGCATGTCGAACTCGCCGATGCCCCACTCCTCGCGGAGCCGGTTGCGGCGCACGCGCGGCATCTCCGGAAGGGCGGCGCGCAGCTCCTCGACCCACTCGCGCGCGGGCGCGACCGGGACCAGGTCGGGCTCCGGGAAGTACCGGTAGTCCTCGGCGTTGTCCTTGATGCGGCCGGAGGTGGTGGAGCCGTCGTCCTCGTGGAAGTGACGGGTCTCCTGCACGATCGAGCCGCCGGACTGCAGGACGGCCGCGTGGCGCTGGATCTCGAAGCGCGCCGCGCGCTCGACCGACCGGAGCGAGTTGACGTTCTTGGTCTCCGAACGGGTACCGAACGTCGAGGTGCCCTTCGGCATCAGCGACAGGTTCACGTCGCAGCGCATCTGGCCCTTGTCCATGCGGGCCTCGGAGACGCCGAGGGCCTTGATGACCTCGCGCAGCTCGGCCACGTACGCCTTGGCGACCTCGGGGGCGCGCTCACCGGCGCCGACGATCGGCTTGGTGACGATCTCGATGAGCGGGATGCCGGCGCGGTTGTAGTCCAGCAGGGAGTGGGACGCGCCGTGGATGCGGCCGGTGGCGCCGCCGACGTGGGTCGACTTGCCGGTGTCCTCCTCCATGTGGGCGCGCTCGATCTCCACGCGGAAGACCTCGCCGTCCTCCAGCTGGACGTCCAGGTAGCCGTTGAAGGCGATCGGCTCGTCGTACTGGGAGGTCTGGAAGTTCTTCGGCATGTCCGGATAGAAGTAGTTCTTCCGGGCGAAGCGGCACCACTCGGCGATCTCGCAGTTGAGCGCGAGGCCGATCTTGATGGCGGACTCCACGCCGATCGCGTTGACGACCGGGAGCGAGCCGGGCAGGCCGAGACAGGTCGGGCAGGTCTGCGAGTTGGGCTCGGCGCCCAGCTCGGTGGAGCAGCCGCAGAACATCTTGGTCCTGGTGCCGAGCTCGACATGGACTTCGAGGCCCATGACGGGGTCGTACGCGCCCAGCGCGGCCTCGTACGACAGGAGTTCGGTGACGGTCACGGTGAAACTTTCCCTCTCAGCCCAGCAGGACGTCGTCGTCGCCCAGGCGCTTGAGCTCCCGGTACAGGATCGCGAGGCCGGTGACGATGGCGGCGGCGGACACCACGGCGTCGACGAGCACCAGCGCGTCGTGCTCCTTGCGGGCCTTCCTGGCCTGCTTGATCACGCTGATGGCCCCGAAGGCGGTGGTGCCGATGGACAGGTACGTGCCGGACTTGGACTTCTTGAAGCCCTTGGCCTTGGCGAGTGCGTTGCTCACAGCGACGGTGCCTCCTCCAGCAGCGGGTGACCCCAGCGCTCGACGAAGGCGGCCTCGACGGCGGCACCGACCTTGTACAGGCGGTCGTCCTTCATGGCGGGGGCGATGATCTGCAGACCGACCGGCAGGCCGTCCTCCGGTGCCAGGCCGCAGGGCAGCGACATGGCGGAGTTGCCGGCCAGGTTGGTCGGGATGGTGCACAGGTCCGCGAGGTACATCGCCATCGGGTCGTCGGCGCGCTCGCCGATCGCGAAGGCGGTGGTCGGGGTCGTCGGGGAGACGATCACGTCGACCTGCTCGAAGGCCTTCTCGAAGTCCTTCGTGATGAGCGTGCGGACCTTCTGGGCCGAGCCGTAGTACGCGTCGTAGTAGCCGGAGCTGAGCGCGTACGTGCCGAGGATGATGCGGCGCTTGACCTCGTCGCCGAAGCCGGCCTCGCGGGTCAGGGCGGTGACGTCCTCGGCGGACTTCGTGCCGTCGTCGCCGACCCGCAGGCCGTAGCGCATGGCGTCGAACCGGGCGAGGTTCGAGGAGCACTCGGACGGCGCGATCAGGTAGTACGCGGCCAGCGCCAGGTCGAAGGACGGGCAGTCCAGCTCGACGATCTCGGCGCCGAGCTCCTTGAGGAGCTCGACCGACTCGTCGAAGCGCTGCACGACGCCGGCCTGGTAGCCCTCGCCGCGGAACTGCTTGACGACGCCGACGCGCATGCCGGCCACCGAGCCGTTGCGGGCCGCCTCGACGACCGGCGGGACCGGGGCGTCGATGGAGGTGGAGTCCAGCGGGTCGTGGCCGGCGATGACCTCGTGCAGCAGGGCCGCGTCGAGGACGGTGCGGGCGCACGGGCCGCCCTGGTCCAGGGACGACGAGAAGGCCACCATGCCGTAGCGGGAGACGCCGCCGTAGGTGGGCTTCACGCCGACGGTCGCGGTCACGGCCGCGGGCTGGCGGATGGAGCCGCCGGTGTCGGTGCCGATGGCCAGCGGGGCCTCGTACGCGGCCAGGGCCGCCGAGGAGCCGCCGCCGGAGCCGCCGGGGATGCGGGTGAGGTCCCAGGGGTTGCCGGTGGGGCCGTAGGCGCTGTTCTCGGTGGAGGACCCCATGGCGAACTCGTCCATGTTGGTCTTGCCGAGGATGACGACGTCGGCTTCCTTCAGCTTGCGCGTCAGGGTGGCGTCGTACGGCGGGATCCAGCCCTCGAGGATCTTGGAACCGACCGTGGTGGGCACGCCCTTGGTGGTGAAGATGTCCTTCAGGGCGAGCGGGACGCCGGCCAGCGGGCCGAGCTCCTCGCCGCGGGCGCGCTTCTCGTCGACGGCGCGGGCCTGGGCCAGCGCGCCCTCGCGGTCGACGTGCAGGAAGGCGTGCACCTTCTCGTCGACGGCGTCGATGCGGGCAAGGTGGGCCTCGGTCACCTCGACGGCCGTGAGCTCGCCCGAGGCGATCTTCGCGGCGATCTCGGCGGCCGTGAGCTTGATGATGTTGTCGGCCATGGTCTTAGTCCTCCCCCAGGATCTGCGGCACCTTGAAACGCTGCTGCTCCTGGGCGGGAGCGCCGGAAAGCGCCTGCTCGGGGGTGAGCGAAGGACGGACCTCGTCCGCGCGCATGACGTTCGTCAGCGGCAGCGGGTGGGAGGTCGGCGGTACGTCTTGGTCGGCGACCTCGGCGACGCGGGCGACCGCGCCGATGATGTCGTCCAGCTGACCGGCGAAGTGGTCCAGCTCGTCGCCGGACAGCTCCAGACGCGCCAGCCGAGCGAGGTGGGCGACCTCCTCGCGCGTGATGCCAGGCATGCAGCGATCCTCTGAGGGTGGTGAGTGTGTAGGTTTCGGGCCCAATCCTATGGGGCACCGGCCGCATGCCACGAAACGGTTTGGTGCGCCCGGGCCCTCGGAGGGGCCCGGGCGCGGGGTCTGCCGGGGGTCAGGACACGGTGCGGCCGGTCCAGCCGGAGGAGATCCGGACGCGGTCGCCGAAGCCGCCGCGGCCGTTGCCCGGGTTGAAGCGGGCCACCCCTGAGGAGTCGACGGACAGCAGGTCGGCCCTGCCGTCGCCGTTGAGGTCACCGGCGCCGAGCAGCTGCTTGTAGGTCTTGCCCCAGTCGCGGAAGACCAGCGCGCGTGCGGACAGCGTGCCCCTGCCGGTGCCGTTGTAGCGCCACAGCTCGCCGGAGGCGTCCAGGGCCAGCACGTCGCCGCGCCCGTCGCCGTCGAGGTCCCCGGCGCCGGTCACCCGGGTGTACGCGTTCCAGCCGGGACCGATCTTGACGCGGGAGGCGAACCCGAAGGTGCCGCTGCCCGGGTACAGCCACAGGATGCCGGCGGCCTTCTCCCGGACCAGCAGGTCGGCGCGGCCGTCACCGGTCAGGTCGCCGGGGCTGGTGAGGACGTCGTACCCGCGCCAGTCGGCGCTGACCTTCTTGTACGGGGAGGCCGGCGCGGGCAGCCGGCCCGCGGGGGTCTGGTACATCCGGGCCTCGCCCGCGGGGAGGACGGCGAGGACGTCGTTGACGCGGTCGCCGTTGAGGTCGCCGAAGGCGGCGAACCGGGTGCCGGCCGCCCAGCCGGTGGTGACCGAGGCGGTGTGGGTGGTGCCCCGGGCGAGGTGGCCCGCGCCGTCGCCGAGGTACCGGGTGAGGGTGGTCCCGGTCAGCGAGAGGACGTCGGCCTTGGCGTCGTCGCTGAGGTCCCGGTAGCGGGGCACCGGGCGGGCGACGCCCGAGACGGCGTACAGCGGCTTGTTGTACGTGCTCCACAGGACGGTCGGACGGGTGCCGGAGACGGCGAGGAGGCCGAAGACCGGGTCCGCGACGCCCGTGCGGGGCGTGGTCGCCAGCGCCTTGGGCGCGGACCAGCCGGTGGGGGTGCGGAAGGAGGTGACGTAGGCGTACGAGCCCTCGCCGAGCCGGACGGTCCAGCCCGCGTACACGGTGCCGTCCGTGCCGATGCCGGCGCTGACCTTGCCCTGGAACTCCGGGTAGCGGTCGTCGAGCTGGGCGGGTGCGGACCAGGCGCCGGTGGCGGCGTCGCGGGTGGTGGAGAGCACCTTCCGGGCGGCGTACGGGGCGGTGACGAGGGTGACCTCGCCCTTCGGGCCGACGAGCGGGCGGGGCAGGTCGCTGCGGGGCGCGTCGTTCCCCGTGAACGGGGTGAGCTCGGGCGCGCTCCAGGCACCGCCGGCGACGCCCTGGCGGGCGAAGCGGACTGCGCGGTCGTCCTGCGTGTAGCTGAAGTGGCCCCACACGAGGGTGAAGCCGCCGGCCGGGTGGGCGTCGACGCGCATCCCGGCGGGGCCGGTGCCGGCGACGACCGCCAGGTCCTTCGCCTCGCCCCAGGCGGCCGCGCCCGCGGGGCGCTCCATGATGCGCGAGTGGTAGTCGATGGCCGAGGCGGCCCCGGCGGGGGCGGGCGAGCCGCCCTTGGCGGGGGCGACGTCGCGCTGGGCGTCGTCCATGTTCCAGACGAGGACGGCGTTGCCGTTCTTGTCCACGGCGCCGGACAGGCCCGTCAGGTACCACTCCCCGCCGGTGCCCTCCTCGCCGGTGCCCTTGACGATGTCGACGAGGGCGGGCTGGGACCAGGCCTCGCCGGGCGCGGCACGCTCGGTGAGGCGCACCTGCATGCCCCCGGTCGCCTTCTCGGCCCAGGCGGCCGTGAGGCGGCCCGTGGCGCTGCCGAAGACCTGGACGGCGTCGGGCCACCAGCCCAGCGTGGTGACGGTCGTGGGGGCGCTCCAGGCGGTGGCGCCCGGTGCCAGGGTGGCGGCCTTGAGGACGGCCTCGCTGCCCTCGCCGCGCTCCAGCCAGGAGGCGACGAAGGAGCCGTCGCCCTGGGCGGTGAGGCGGTTGTGCCACCAGTCGGCCTTGGTGGTCAGGACGGCGGAGGCGCCCCAGGTGGTGCTGCCGGCGGGCCTGACCATGGCGGTGAGGGTGCGGATCTCGGCGGTGGTCGACGGGCTCGTCGCGCGGTCGCGCAGGGCGGCCACGGTGCCGTCGGCGGCCGAGACCATCGAGAAGGACGTGTTCTCGCCGGCCGGCACGGCCTGGGTCGCGGTGCCCCAGGCGCCGGGCTGGACGGGGTCGGTGGTCACGGCCGCCGCGGCCGGGGCCGGGGAGGTCGGACCGGCGAGCGCGGACGGTGCGGTGGCGCCGAGGACGAGTGCCGGGCCGAGCGCGACCACGCAGGCACGACGGAGAGAACGCTTGTTCAAGTAGGGCCCCCCAGTTCGAACTTCAAGCGAAGTGGGGGGAGCCTACAACAGCCGTGTGTCCGGAATCCGACGGGCCGGGACCGGCCTGCGGGTGACGGGGCGGGGGCAAGGGGCGGGGGTCACGGGCGGGCGTCACGGGGGGGGTCACGGGGCGGGGGTCTCCGAGGACGAGGCGGCGGAGAGCTCCGCGGTGATGTCGGCCGGGCGGCGCCAGCCGCGCTCGCCGCGGGCCAGCAGCCAGGCGGTGGCCTCGGCGGGCGGCATCGCGGCGGCCACCAGCCAGCCCTGGACCGCGTCGCAGCCCAGGTCGCGCAGCCGCTCCCAGGTCTCGTCGTCCTCGACGCCCTCGGCGACCACCAGGAGGCCGAGCGAGTGGGCGAGGTCGACGGTGCAGCGGACGATCTCGGCGTCCTGGGCGTCCACCGCGAGCCGGGCTACGAAGGACCGGTCGATCTTCAGCTCGCTGACCGGCAGCCGGCGCAGGTGGACCAGCGAGGAGTAGCCGGTGCCGAAGTCGTCCAGCGACATCTTCACGCCGTGGCCGGTGAGGCCTGCCATGGTGTCCGCGGCCCGCTGGGGGTCCTCCAGCAGCACGTGCTCGGTTATCTCCAGCTGGAGGGCGCCGGCCGGGACGCCGTGGCGGGCCAGCCGGGCGGCGACGGCCCCGGCGAAGCCGGGAGTGTGGACGTCGCGCGGGGAGACGTTCACGGCGACCGGGACCTTCAGGCCCTGGGCGCGCCACCGGGCGACCTGGGCGAGGGCGGTCTCCAGCACGTACTCGGTCAGGTGGGGCATGAGGCCGGAGGTCTCGGCGATGGCGATGAACTCGTCCGGGGGGACCCGGCCGCGCTCGGGGTGCACCCAGCGGACCAGCGCCTCGAGGCCGGCGACCTGGCCGTCGAAGCGGACCTTGGGCTGGTAGTGGAGCTCCACCTCGCCGGCGTCGAGCGCGCGGCGCAGGTCGCCGAGGAGGCCGAGCCGGTCGGGGGTGTTGGAGTCCCGCTTGGACTCGTAGACCTCCACGCCGGTGCGGTCGCGCTTGGCCTGGTACATCGCGACGTCGGCGCGGCGCAGCAGGCCCTCGGCGTCGAGGGCGTGGTCGGGGAAGACCGCCAGGCCGGCGCTGGCCTCCAGGACGAGGGTGAGCCCGTCCAGGTCGAGCGGGGAGGACAGCTCGGCGACCAGGTGGCGGGCCACCCGCTGGGCGCTGGTGGTGGAGTCGGCGAGCGGGAGGAGGACCGCGAACTCGTCGCCGCCCAGCCGGGCGGCCTCGGCCTGGCCGGGCAGGGCCTTCTGGAGGCGCTCGGCGATCTGGAGCAGCAGCCGGTCGCCCGCGAGGTGGCCCAGCGTGTCGTTGACCGCGCGGAAGCGGTCCAGGTCGATGAGGACGAGGGCGGACCGGGTGCCGATACGTTCAGCCTCGTCCAGCGCGGTCCAGGCGCGTTCCAGCAGCCACTGCCGGTTGGGCAGTCCGGTGAGCGGGTCGCGCAGCTGCTCCTCGGCCCGGGCCCGGGCGATCCAGAGGGTCGAGTCGAGGGCGATGAGCGGTACGGCGAACAGCGGCAGCAGCACGGGCAGGCTGATCGCCACCACACAGATGAGCGGGGCAATCCCCAACAGAGCGATCGCGACGAGGCCCTGACGGACCATCGCGGTGCGGGCCACGGTGGGCAGCCCCCCGCCGCGCGGGGCGGTGGCGAACCACAGCAGCACCCTGGTCACCGCCAGGTACGCGACGGCCACGAGGGCCACCTCGGGGATGGCGTCGACGCCCCACTGGGCGGGCAGCCACGGGTACTCGACGGTCGGGGACTCGCCGAAGGCGGCCATCACCAGGGCGCCGGCGCCGATGCCGAGGACGTCCACCGAGCCGTGCAGCAGGCCCTGCTTCCAGCGGTGCCGGCGGGCGGCCCCGACCAGTGAGACCACCGCGAGACTCACCAGCCCGGCGGGCACCCACCCGTAGAGCAGCAGGACGCCGAGGGTGAGGGCGGCGCCGGAGCCGGTGCCGCCCCACCACCGGTCCCGGCCGAGGGCGACCAGGTGGCCGACGATGATCCCGGTGAGGAGGGCGAAGCACCAGCCGACCGTGTCGCCGGGGAAGAGGGCGTTGCCGTCGCCGAGTCCGAGCACGATGCCCGCGGACAGGACGAGGACGCCCGCCGCGACGATGGCGGCGGGCAGCACGCGGCGCCGCCCCGCTCCGATGTCGAGCGGCAGCATCGCGTGCGTCCTGGCACCCAGGACGCCCAGCCTGCCCACCCGTCCGGGCGGTAGCAGCTCCCCGCCGAATTCTGGTGACGGGTCGGCGCTTTCGGTGGGTTTCATGCCCGTCCCTCTCACAGCCGGCGATGCCGATGCCACGCGATGGCCCCGATGTCATGCCATCACGGCTGGAATTGCACCAGGCAGCCGTGCACGACAGGCGCACCCCTCAACAGTAGGCCGCAGGAGGCTCCCAGGGGCAGCGGTCGGCAGCGGTTGCCCGAATGCGACCCAGCCATCCTCATCAGTACGGTATCCGCCGAACGGGTGAGATTGGACCAGGACCCCCCTGTCACCCATCTGATGATCCGACAGGCCACCGAGGGCAGGCTACCCCTTGTCGTCCGCTTCTTCTCCTCCTTCTCTACCCCGCCCCTCCGTGCTTCTCCCTATTCCCCCGCAACCGGAAGTGCGGCCTCGCGCGCGGCGTCCGGTCCCTGCTCCAACAGGACGGCGAATCCGGCTTCGTCGAGAATCGGTACCTTGGCCGCCACGGCCTTGTCGTACTTGGATCCGGGGTTCTCGCCCACGACCACGAACGAGGTCTTCTTCGAGACCGAGCCGGTCACCTTCGCCCCGCGGCTGACCAGCGCCTCCTTGGCCCCGTCGCGGGTGTGCCCGGCGAGGGTGCCGGTGACCACGACGGTGAGGCCCTCCAGCGGGCGGGGGCCCTGGTCCTCGCCGGCGCCCTCGTCCTCCATCCGGACGCCCGCGGCCCGCCACTTGCGCAGGATCTCGCGGTGCCACTCCTCCTCGAACCACTGCGTGAGCGAGGCGGCGATGGTGGGACCGACGCCCTCGACGGCCGCCAGCTCCTCCTCGGTGGCCTGCTCGATGCGGTCGATGGAGCGGAACTCGCGGGCCAGCGCCTCCGCGGCCACCGGGCCCACGTGGCGGATGGACAGGCCCGTGAGGATCCGGGCCAGCGGACGCTCCTTGGCCGCCTGGATGTTGGCCAGCATGGCGAGGGTGTTGGTCTTGGGCTCGCCCTTCTGGTTGGCGAAGAAGGTGACGACCTTCTCCTCACCGGTCTTCGGGTCCCGCTTGGGCAGCCCGGTGTCGGGGTCGAGCACGTACGACTTGATGGGCAGAAGCTGCTCGACGGTCAGGTCGAACAGGTCGCCCTCGTCGCGCAGCGGCGGCTCGGCGGGCTCCAGCGGCTGGGTGAGCGCGACCGCGGCCACGTACCCGAAGTTCTCGATGTCCAGGCACTTGCGGCCGGCCAGGTAGAACAGTCGTTCGCGCAGCTGGGCCGGGCAGGAGCGGGAGTTGGGGCAGCGCAGGTCGATGTCCCCCTCCTTCATCGGCCGCAGGTCGGTGTCGCACTCGGGGCAGCGGGCGGGCATCACGAACTCCCGCTCGGTGCCGTCGCGCAGGTCGGCGACCGGCCCGAGGATCTCGGGGATCACGTCACCCGCCTTGCGCAGCACGACCGTGTCGCCGATCAGCACGCCCTTGGCCTTGACCACGTCCTGGTTGTGCAGCGTGGCGAACTCCACCTCCGAGCCCGCCACCGTCACCGGCTCGACCACCGCGTACGGCGTGACGCGGCCGGTGCGGCCGACGCCGACGCGGATGTCCACCAGCTTGGTGTTGACCTCCTCCGGCGGGTACTTCCAGGCGATCGCCCAGCGCGGGGCCCGGGAGGTGGAGCCGAGCCGCCCCTGGAGCGGGATCTCGTCGAGCTTGACGACCACGCCGTCGATCTCGTGTTCCACCGAATGCCTGTTCTCGCCGAAGTGGGCGACGAACTCCCGCACCTCCTCCAGCGAGGAGACCACCCGGTTGTGCCGGGCGGTGGGCAGGCCCCACTCGCGCAGCAGCTCGTACGCGTGCGACAGGCAGTCGATGTCGAAGCCCTCGCGGGCGCCGATGCCGTGCACCACCATGTGCAGCGGCCGGCTCGCGGTGACCTTGGGGTCCTTCTGGCGCAGCGATCCGGCCGCCGCGTTGCGCGGGTTGGCGAAGGGCTTGTCGCCGGCCTCGACCAGGCGCGCGTTGAGACCCTCGAAGGCCTCCATCGGGAAGTAGACCTCGCCGCGGATCTCCACGAGCGCCGGGATCCGGTCGCCCTTGAGGCGGTCGGGGATCTCCGCGATCGTGCGCACGTTCGGCGTGATGTCCTCGCCGGTGCGGCCGTCGCCGCGGGTGGCCGCCCGCGTCAGCCGCCCGTGCTCGTACGTCAGGTTCACGGCGAGGCCGTCGACCTTGAGCTCGCACAGGTAGTGGTACGCGGAGGCGCCCACGTCCCGGGCCACCCGCTCGGCCCAGGCCGCCAGCTCCTCGTCGTCGAAGGCGTTGTCCAGGGACAGCATCCGCTCGCGGTGCTCGACGGCGGTGAACTCCGTCTCGTACGCCCCCGCCACCTTCTGGGTGGGCGAGTCGGGGGTGCGCAGCTCCGGGTACTGCTCCTCGAGCGCCTCCAGGGACCGCAGCAGCTTGTCGAACTCGGCGTCGCTGACGACCGGCTGGTCCTTCACGTAGTACCGGAAGCGGTGCTCCTCGACCTGCTCGGCCAGCAGCTGGTGCTGCTCGCGCACCTGCGCCGGTACCGTGCTCTCCTGCTGTTCGGCTGCCATGCCCCTGGTCCTCCCGTATCGATCACTCAGGGTTGTCGGCGAGGGACCTCGCCGCCCTGACGCAGTGCGCCATGGCCGCCCTGGCATAAGCGGGCGAAGCGCCCGCCAGCCCGCAGGCGGGAGTGACCACCACGGACTCCGCGAGGATGCCCGGGGACAGCCCCAGCCTGCGCCAAAGCTTCCTGACACCCATGACGCTACCGGCAGGGTCTGACAACGGGACGTCGGTGGTGGGCACCACTCCGGCGAAGAGCTTCACGCCGTCCTCGACGGCCTCGCCGATCGCGTCGTCCTCGCGCTCGGTGAGCAGCGAGAAATCGAACGACACGCCCGCGACCCCGGCCCGCCGCAGCAGCGGGAAGGGAACGTCGGGCGCGCAGGAGTGCACGATCACGTCCCCGTCGTGGACCGCGACGAGGTCGCGCAGCGCGCCCTCGACCACCTGCCGGTCCACGGCCCGGTACGTGCGGTAGCCGCTCGCGGTGCGCACCCGGCCCTGCAGCACGGCGGTGAGCGAGGGCTCGTCGAGCTGGAGTACGACCTCCGCGCCCGGGATGCGCTTCCTGACGTCCGCCAGGTGCTCGCGCAGCCCCTCGGCCAGGGAGCCGGCCAGGTCGCGGCAGGCGCCGGCGTCCTGCACCATGGCCTCGCCGGTGCGCAGCTCCAGGGCGGCGGCCAGGGTCCAGGGCCCGACGGCCTGGACCTTCAGCTTGCCCTCGTAGCCCTGGGTGAACTCCTCCAGCGCGTCGAGGTCCTCCCCCAGCCAGGACCGGGCCCGCTTGGTGTCCCGGCCGGGCCGGTCGCTGATCCGCCAGCCGCTGGGCTCGACGTGCGCGTACATGTCGACCAGCAGCCCGAGCGAGCGGCCGATCATGTCCGCGCCGGGCCCGCGCCCGGGCAGCTCGGCCAGGTGGGGGAGCTCCTCGAAGCTGCCGGTGACCGTCTTGGCGGCCTCCCGGGCGTCCCCGCCGGGCAGCGAGCCGACGCCGGTCGCCCCGCCGCCGTACCCGGTCATCGGCCCGGCCGCACGGAGAGGTCGTTGACCTCGGCGTCGCGCGGCAGGTCGAGCGCCATCAGGATCGTGGTCGCCACCGACTCGGGGTCGATCCAGTCCGCCGGGTCGTACTCCTTGCCCTCCTGGGAGCGGACCTTGGCCTGCATGGGGGTGGCGGTGCGGCCCGGGTAGACGGTGGTGACGCGGATGCCGTTCGGCTTCTCCTCGGCGCGCAGCGAGTCGGCGAGGGCCTTCAGACCGTGCTTGGAGGCGGCGTACGCGCTCCAGTCCGCGTGGGCGTTGAGACCGGCGCCGGAGTTCACGAAGACCACCTGGCCCTCGGAGGCGCGCAGGACCGGCAGGAGCAGCCGGGTGATCTCCGCCGGGGCGATCAGGTTCACGTTGAGCTGCTGGTGCCAGGTCTTGGGCCGCAGCTCGCCGACCGGACCGAGGTCGACGATCCCGGCGACGTGCAGCAGGGAGTCGAGCCGGTCGGGCAGGGCCTGGTGCGAGAAGGCCCAGGAGAGCCGGTCGGGGTCGGCGAGGTCGCCGACGAGGGCGCGGGAGCCGGGGTAGCGGGCGGTGAGCTCCTTGCCGCGGGCGGCGTCGCGGGCGAGCAGCACGAGGTCGTCGCCGCGCTCGTGCAGCCGGCGCGCGACGGCCGCGCCGATCCCGGAACCGGCACCGGTGATGAGGTGAGTAGCCATACCGGCAATGCTCGCATCACCGGGACGGTCGCAGGTCAGGGGCGTGCGCGCAGGTGGCCGAGGAACGCGGTGAAGGCGGCGGGGGCGATGCTGACGACGGGCTCCGGGCGCTTGCTGTCCCGGACGCCTATTCGGGGGCCGAGGGGGGCGACCTCGACGCAATTGTTGCCTCCGCCGCCGCAGAACGACGAACGCCGCCACACGGGCTCCATCAGGGCCTCCCCAGCTCCTCGGCTATCGACCGGATCAGATCCCGGGACTCGTCCGCCGGGAGTGCGGACGCCTCCATGAGGTCCAGAAGGGAACGATAGTTCGCCAGGGGAATGGGTGCATCGATGAAATGGCCGCCGAGAGCGGTGTCCAACTGGACGGTGTCGAGCTGCTGGACCGGACCTTCGGCATAGAGGACGGACTGTCCCGCACCGTGGAACTCACCTGCACTGAAAGGGATGACGAGCAGGGTGATGTGTGGTTGCTCCGAGGCTTCGACCAGGCGCTTCAACTGTGCCCGGGCTACGTCCCAGCCCCCGAACCCGAGCCTCAGCGCCGCCTCGTGAATGATCCCGAGGTAGGGAGTCGGGTTCTCGCCCGTGAGGACGTCCTGTCGCTGCATGCGGTGCGCGACCCGCAGCTCGACGTCCAGCCGCGACAGTTGGGGCACGGCGAGCCGGAAGATGGCCCGCGCATGGTCCTCGGTCTGCAACAGACCCGGCAAGTGGATGGTCTGCGCGGTGCGGATGCGCACGGCGTGGTGTTCCACCTCGGAGACGTCGAGGTGGCTCTCCGGCAGCTTGCCCCTGTACTCGGCCCACCAGGTCGGCACCCGTCGGGTAGCCGCGATCTCGGCCAGCGCTTCCACGAGTTCGCCGTCGGGGCACTTGTAGTGGGTGGCGAGCTGCCGGACGCGGTCGGCGCTCACGGTCGTCCGCCCCGCTTCCATGTTGGAGATCATGGTGCGGTCCGCGCCGAGCATGGCGGCGGCGTCCTGGATCGAGATGCCGGCCTGCTCACGGAGACGGCGCAACTCTGTGGCCAAGCGACGCTGACGGCCGGTGGGAGCGTTCTTCGGTGCCATGGGTCCTCTCTCGCGCGCACAGTCTGACAGCCCATCGACTGGCGGTCGAGCGAGTGGACACACGAGTCACTCATTCGTGGATTGTGACTCATATGTGAGTCAGACGCCGGTAGCGTGTGACCCACACCACCACAACAGCCCCAACGGAAGTGCACCGGCACCCACCGGCATGCCACCGCTAGACCGGGGCTCCTCACGCCGCACACGGAGGTGCACCGCGTGACGCACGAAGACCACCCCCTCCCCATCCCCTACGCCGAACCGTGGGAGTACGAACTGCACTTCCCGCGGGACCCGCGCGCACCCTGGGTCGCCCGCACCGCGCTCCTCGCGGTGCTCGCCGCCCACGGACTCGACGAACTGGCGGACCGGGCGGAGCTGTTGGCCTCCGAGCTGGCCACCAACTCCGTCCGCCACACCGCCGGACCCGCGTCGATGCGGCTGCGGTGGGCGCACCCGGTGCTGCGGGTGAGCGTGTCCGACACCAGCCCGGTGTTCCCGATGCCGGCGGCGGAGCCCCCGGGCGGGGAGGCGGAGCACGGGCGCGGGACGGTCCTGTTGGACCTGGTCGCCGACCACTGGGGAGGCTGCGCCCTCGACGAGCGGCTCTTCGGGGTCGGCGGGAAGACCGTCTGGTTCGAGCTGCGGGCGGGCGGCGGGCCCGAGTGGCCGCCGCCCGCGCCCGTCACCGCGCTGGCCGCCTGACCGCGTCGCGCGGCCGTCCGGACCCCCGTACCGGACCGACCGCCGCACGGGGCTCGGGTCAGGCGACGACCGAGAGGACGACCTTGCCGGTCGTACGGCCCTGCTCGACGATCTCGTGGGCCTTGGCCGCCTCCTCCAGGGGCAGGACGGTGTCGAGGGCGGGCTTGAGCCTGCCCTCGGCGGCCAGGGCGGCGAGCGCCTTCATGCCGTTGAAGTCGGGCTCGACGAGGGTCCAGCCCGTGCGGAAGCCGTCCGCACCGGCCGGGATCTCGTCCGGGCCGTTGAGGGTGATCAGGGTGCCGCCGGGCTTGAGGACCTTCAGGGAGCGGGCGCCGTAGCCGTTGCCGACGGTGTCGATGGCGACGTCGACGTCCGCGACGACGTCCTCGAAGGCGGTGGTGCGGTAGTCGACGACCTCGTCGGCGCCCAGGGAGCGCACGAAGTCGTGCTTGGCGGCGCTCGCGGTGCCGATCACGTGGGCGCCCAGGGCCTTGGCGATCTGGACGGCGAAGTGGCCGACGCCACCTGCGGCGGCGTGGACGAGCACGCGCTGCCCGGGCTTGAGGTCCGCCGTGTCCGTCAGGGCCTGCCAGGCGGTCAGGGCGGCCAGCGGCACGGCCGCGGCCTCCTCGTGGGACAGCGCGGCCGGCTTGCGGGCGAAGTGGCGGGCGGGGGCGGCGACGTACTCGGCGTAGCCGCCGGCGGCCAGCGGGAAGCGGGGCATGCCGAAGACCTCGTCACCCGGGGCGAACAGGGTCACGCCGGGGCCGACCGCCTCGACCGTGCCGGAAACGTCCCAGCCGCTGATCCGGTGCTCGCCCCACCCGATGAGCGCCTCGACGGAGCGGGTCTTCGCGTCGACCGGGTTGACGCCGGCGGCGTGGACGCGGACCAGGATCTCGTTGAGTCCGGGCTCCGGCTTGGCGACCTCGGACACCTTCAGGACCTCGGGGCCGCCGAACTCGCTGATGACCACAGCACGCATGTCGAATCTCTCCTTCGTGGCCCGGGAGGGCCGCTGAACTGGTGCGATGCATTCACTGTGGGGTCCGGGGGCCCTCCATGGTCATGGCCGGATGGCCATGATGTGACAGAATCTGGCCATGGCCAGTGACGCGCACCCGCAGCCCACCACCCCCGGCGAGCACTGGGAACCCGGGAACCCGGTGCTGCCGGCCGACCTCGTCCACCCGGGTGAGCTCCCCCCGACCCCGCCCGCCCCGCACAGGGTGGCCGTCCTGGCGCTGCCCGGCGTCCCCGCCTTCGAGCTCGGCATGCCGAGCCGGGTCTTCGGCAACGCCTACGGCGAGGACCGGCAGCGCCTGTACGAGGTCCGGGTCTGTACCGCGGACGGCGCCCCGGTGCACAGCGACTCCGGCTTCACGATCTCCGGAACGGCCGGCCCGGAGGCCCTGGAGTGGGCCGACACCGTGATCATCCCGCCCACCCACGGCATGGACGAGCTGCTCGAGGGCGCGCCCCTGCCCGAGCACCTGCGCGCCGCCCTGGCCCGGATCCGGCCCGGCACGCGCCTGGTGTCCATCTGCACCGGCTCGCACGTCCTGGCCGCCGCGGGGCTGCTGGACGGCCGGCCCGCGACCACCCACTGGTACGACGCCCGGGACTTCCGGGTGGCCTTCCCGCGGGTGAAGCTCGACGAGGACGTGCTCTTCGTCGACGACGGGGACCTGCTCACCTCCGCCGGGGTGGCCGCCGGCGTGGACCTCTGCCTGCACCTCGTGCGCCGCGACCACGGCAGCGCGGTGGCCAACCTGACGGCCCGGCTGTGCGTGGTGCCGCCGTGGCGCGACGGCGGCCAGGCGCAGTACATCGAGCGGCCCGTGCCCGAGCCGACCCTCGCGACCACCTCGGAGGCCCGGGCCTGGGCGCTGGACCGGCTGGAACAGCCGCTGACGCTGGCTGAGTTGGCTGACCAGGCGGGGATGAGCGTACGGACGTTCACCCGGCGGTTCCGGGACGAGGTCGGGATGACGCCGGTGCAGTGGCTGACCGCGCAGCGGCTCGAACTGGCCCGCGGACTCCTGGAGACCAGCGATCTTCCGGTCGATCTGGTGGCGCACCGGGCCGGGTTCGGCTCGGGCAACTCGCTGCGCCAGCACATGCGCGCCGCCTTCGGCATCTCGCCTATCGCCTACCGGCGCACGTTCCAGGCCCGCGAGCCCGCCGCCGTGTGACCTCGCCGCACGCCCGCAGGACCGTAGGGCGTACACGGCGCGACCGGGCACGGCCTGACCGCCCCATGACCGCCCTGCGACCGCCGCGTGACGGACCGTTCCGATCCGGCCGTGTCGCAACCGCCACAACTGCCATATTGAGCCACTCTGTTGAGCCGCTCGAACTCCCGTGCAGATACTGCCTCTGCCGGGGGCCGACCTGTCCCCCCGTGCCGATGACCCTTCATCCAGGGGGGATGAGACGTTGCAGAACCGACTCAAGAGGGCGGGTGCGGCCACCGTCGCCGCCGCCGCCACCGTGGCGCTGGCCGCGGGCCTGACCAGCCCCGCCGTCGCCGCACCGGCCGGACCGGCCACCTCGGCCGGGGCCGCGGCCGCGAAGGCCGGCGCCGCCAAGGGCACCACCCGCATCGCGCTGATCACTGGCGACCGCGTCCTCGTCGACGCGAAGGGCCGCCCGTACGGCATCGAGCGCGCCAAGGGCCGCGAGGGCGTCCCGGTGTCCGTGCAGCGCGTGGACGGACACGTCCGCGTGGTCCCGTACGACGCCCAGCGCCTGATCGACGCCGGCACGCTGGACGCCCGGCTCTTCGACATCACCGAGCTCGGCCGCCCCGAGTACCTGCGCACCCGGCACGGCGGGCTGCAGCTGATCGTCCAGTACGAGGGCGCCGGCGGCGCCGCGAAGACCGAGCTGCACCGGACCAAGGGCAGCACGGTCCGCCGCACCCTCGGCGCCCTCAACGCCGAGGCCGTCACCACCGCGCAGCGCGGCACCACCGCCGTGTGGAACGCCCTCACCCGCGCGCAGTCGGGCAGCGCCTCCCGCACCACCGCCGCCGGCATCGCCCGGGTGTGGCTCGACGGCATCCGCACCGCGAGCCTCGACAGGTCGACCCGGCAGATCGGCGCGGACAAGGCCTGGGCGGCCGGGTACGACGGCAAGGGCGTCAAGATCGCCGTCCTCGACACCGGCGTCGACGCCACCCACCCCGACCTCAAGGGCAAGGTCGTCGCGCAGCGGAACTTCAGCCTCGCCGCGGACGTCACCGACCACTTCGGCCACGGCACCCACGTCGCCTCCATCGCGGCCGGCACCGGCGCCGCCTCGGGGGGGAAGTTCAAGGGCGTGGCCCCCGGCGCAACCGTGCTCAACGGCAAGGTCCTCGACGACGGCGGCTCCGGCGACGACTCCGGCATCATCGCCGGCATGGAGTGGGCCGTCGCCCAGGGAGCCGACGTCATCAACCTCAGCCTCGGCGGCGCCGACCAGCCCGGCATCGACCCGATGGAAGCCACCGTCAACCGGCTGAGCAAGGAGAAGGGCGTCCTCTTCGCGATCGCGGCCGGCAACGCGGGGGCACCCGGCTCCGTCGGCTCGCCCGGCAGCGCCGAGGCCGCGCTCACCGTCGGTGCGGTGGACGACCACGACAAGCTGGCGGACTTCTCCAGCCGCGGCCCGCGCGTGGGCGACGGGGCCATCAAGCCGGACGTCACCGCCCCCGGCGTGGACATCACCGCGGCCGCCGCGCCCGGCAGCGTCATCGAGAAGGAGGTCGGCCAGGAGCCGAAGGGCTACCTGACGATCTCCGGCACCTCGATGGCCACCCCGCACGTCGCGGGCGCCGCGGCGCTGCTCAAGCAGCAGCACCCGAAGTGGAAGGGCGCCGACCTCAAGGGCGTGCTGACCGCCTCCACCAAGCCGGGCGCCTACACCGCCTTCGAGCAGGGCAGCGGCCGCATCGCCGTCGACAAGGCGCTGCACCAGAAGGTCGTCGCCGAGCCGGTGTCCGTCGGCTTCGCCAAGCAGCAGTGGCCGCACACCGACGACAAGCCGGTCACGAAGAAGGTCACCTACCGCAACCTGACGGGCGCGCCCGTCACCCTCGCGCTGTCCCTGGCCGCCGCCCGCCCCGACGGCAAGCCCGCCCCGGCAGGCTTCTTCGCCCTCGGCGCGAAGCGGGTCACCGTCCCGGCGCACGGCACGGCGTCCGTGGACCTGACCGCCGACACCCGGCTCGGGGGCACGCGGGACGGGGCGTACTCGGCGTACGTGACCGCCACGGGCGGCGGCCAGAGCGTGCGCACCGCGGCGGCGGTGGAGCGCGAGGTCGAGTCGTACGACCTGACGCTGAAGTTCCTCGGCCGCGACGGCAAGCCGGCCACCGACTACTTCAGCAGCCTGGCCGGCATCAGCGGGCTCGGCAGCGGCACCTGGCTCAACCCGTTCGACGCCTCCGGCACGGCCTCGCTGCGCGTGCCCAAGGGCCGGTACGTCCTCGACTCCGGCATCGCGAACGACCCGAAGGACGCCACCAAGGGCGTCAGCGCCGTCTCCCGGCCGCGGCTGGACGTCACCAGGGACACCGCGGTCACGCTCGACGCCCGCACCGCGAAGCCGGTGGTGATCACCGTCCCGCCGCGCACCGCGACCACCGAGTTCGCCGTCCCGTCGTACACGGTCACCGACCGGGACGGCGGCACGGGCTTCGGCTGGTGGCTGAACTCGTACGACGGGTTCTACACCGCCCACGCCGGGCCCGCGATCACCGACGGCTCCCTGGTGCAGCAGTTCGACACGCACTGGTCGTACGGCTCCCAGGAGGAGTACCACGCCGCGCTCGGGGGCAAGACGGAGCGCCTGGCCACCGGCTACGTCCGGCACTTCAAGGACAAGGACCTGGCCACGGTCAAGGTCACGGTCGGCGTGGACAACCCGGGCAAGGAGGGCGGCCTGACCGCCTTCGGCATGATCCCCGGGGGCGGCGGCAGCAGCGGGACGACGTCCACCCGCAAGCTGCCCACCACGGTCACGCTCCACCTGGCGGCGCTGGAGGCCGACTGGCAGATCAACGCCGAGCAGTACGGCGGCCGCGACGAGCAGGGCTTCCCGATCACGGAGGCGACCTACTCCGGCCGGACCGTCGGGTACAAGCCCGAGCACTCCTACCGCGAGACGTTCAACACCGGCGTCTTCGGCCCCGCGCTCGGACCCGACCTGGGCATCTCCCGCAAGGGCAACCGGATCGGCGGGTACGTGCCGATCCTCGCCGACGGCGCCGGCCACGCGGGCGGGTCCGTCCTCACCAGGGCCCGGACGGTGCTCTACCGCGACGGCGCCGAGATCGGGCGCAAGGACGAGCCGCTGGGCGACTCCTTCAAGGTGCCCGCGGGCGACGCCGCGTACAAGCTGACCACCACCGTCGAACGCGACCCGGCGGTGTCTCGGACCTCCACCAAGGTCGTGGCGAGCTGGACCTTCCGCTCGGCGAAGACCGTCGACGCGACGCAGCTGCCGGCCTCGGTGGTCCGCTTCACGCCGCGGGTGGCCGTGGACGGCACCTCGCCGGCCGGGCGGACGGTCCGGGTCCCGGTCACCGTGGAGGGCTCGGCGGCGGGCCGCAACCTGGGCTCGCTGACCGTCTGGTACTCGTACGACGACGGCCGCAGCTGGCAGAAGCTGCCCGTCAGGAACGGCGCGGTGAGCGTGGCGAACCCCGGCAAGGGCGGGGCGGTGTCCTTCCGCGCCACGGCCGTGGACAAGCAGGGCAACCGGCACGAGGTGACGATCCTGCGGGCGTACTACGCGGGGTGACCGGCCTCTGATGTGACGACGGCGGCCCGCCGGAACGCTCCTGCGCTCCGGCGGGCCGCCGGTGTTCCCGGGCCCCGCGGCCCGCCGGATCAGCGGGCGAAGGCCCAGCCGAAGGGCTGCCCGGCGGGGCTGACGCCGAAGGCCGCGGCCGTGAGGCTCTGCGCACCTGTGGCCGCCGGGCCGGTGGCCGAGCCGCGCAGTATGGTGACGGCGCCGTCGCCGTAGTAGGGCCACGCCGCGGCCGTGTTGTTCTCGCCGACCGCGGAGACGGCCAGCTCGGCCTTGCCGTCCTTGGTGTGGTCGGCCAGGGCGACGCCCTGGCCGAACTGGTCGTGGGTCTCGTTCGCGCCGGGCACGCCGGTCGTGTTCTGGGTGAGCACCAGCCCTCCGGTGGCGGTGACGATGCCCGTGGCGCTGCCGGTGAGCAGGGTCACCGAGCCGCTGTCCGCGGCCGTGCCGGTGTCCTCGCCGGCGGCGCCGACCGCGAGGTCGAGATGCCCGTCTCCGTTGAGGTCGCCGAGCGCGACCGAGGAACCGAAGCGGTCGCCGTCCTCGGCGGTGCCCGGCACGCCGGCGGTGGCCTGGGTGACGACCCGCTGGGGCTCGTCGGTGAGGCCGCCGGTGCGGCCCTTCCAGATGGCGACGTCGCCGCCGGCCGCGTACCAGGGGCTGTCCTCGCGGCCGAGGACGATCTCCGCCTTGCCGTCCTTGTCGAGGTCCCCCACGGCCGCGGCGGAGCCGCCCATGCCGGAGGCGCCGGGCCACCACACGGAGGCGTCCGACAGCTTGCCGCCGTGGAACACGCCGAACATGCGCAGGCCGTTGGAGGCCCACTGGGCCACCACGTCGTCGTGGCCGTCGCCGTCCACGTCGCCGGCCGCCAGCCCGTAGACGCCGAAGGTGGCGTAGTCGGCGGTCCGGGTCAGGGCGGTGCCGCCCTTGGACACCGTGAAGCGACCCAGGCCGCCGTAGCCGGCCACCCGGTACTCGCTCGCCACGACCTCCGGCCGGCCGTTGCCGTCCATGTCGGCGGCCGTGACCGCGTAGCCCGTCTGCGCGCCCGCGGTCACGCCCATGGCGCGGGCCGCCTTCACCAGCCCCGCGGGGCTGCCGTAGAGCACGGTGACGGATCCGGGGGCATCGCTGAGGCGCGTCGTGCTGCCCGTACGGTCGCGCGGGGCGCCCACGGCGAGGTCGTCGTACCCGTCGCCGTTGAAGTCCCCCGTCGCCAGCGCGTACCCGAAGTTGTCGTCCGTGCCGGGGTCCCCGGGGACGCCGTCGGTCGCCTGGCTGATCACCTTGCGCTGGGCGGTGACGAGGCCGTTCGGGCCGCCCGGTACGACCGCCACGTAGCCCGCGCCCGCCTTGCCGCCGATGGTGGCGGCCGGGGCGCTGGTCACGAAGTCCTCGTACCCGTCGCCGTTGAAGTCGCTGCGGTGCGCGACCGGCGCGGCGGCCGCGGTCCCCGCCCCCACCAGCACCGACCCCGCCACGGTCGCCACCGCGACGGCGAGCGCTGCCCAATCCCGGCGCATGCGCATGTTCCCTCCCCAAGTGCTCGTCCCCGCCCCCGCGGGCGGTGTGCAGGGGACTGTAAGCGGTCACCGGGAGGCCGGACGCAGTGGGTCCGGTTCAAGCCCTCCCGTAGCCGTCCTGGGCGCCCTCGGCCAGCAGTGACATCGGCTGGGCATCGAGTACGAGGACCGGGCCCACGCGCACCGTCTCGACGCGCGGGGTCACTCGCCTCGCCACGCGCGCCGTGCCTCCTCCAGCGCGTCCTCCGACAGGGGCCCGAAGCGCCGCTCGTGGTCCTCGACGATCTCCCTCGCCTTGAGCAGGGCGAGCCAGTGCTCGGCCGCGGCGTCCACGAAGCTGGAGAACCCGCCGGCGCCGGCCCGCTCCTCGATCTCCTCCGCGATGGAGCGGCGTATCGTGACGGACTTCTTCACGGTCGTCTCGGACATCGCGGCCTCCAGGGACTCAGTGAGCGCACCTTCACGATGCCACCATGCGGGCGATGGCATGTCGGACCCGGCGGTCCGGTTGGACCCCTCAGACCGCCCCGGCCGTGGCCCGGACCGTCGAGGCGATGGTCGCGGAGCCGACGACGCGGGTGCCGTCGTACAGGACGATGGCCTGGCCGGGGGCGACGCCGCGGACCGGCTCGGTGAAGCGGACGCGCAGCTCGCCGTCGACGACCTCGGCGTACACCTCGGTCTCGCCGCCGTGCGCGCGCAGCTGGGCGGTGTACGTGCCCGGGGCCGCCGGGGTCGCGCCGCACCAGCGGGGCTTGATCGCGGTCAGGGCGCTGACGTCGAGGGCCTCGGCGGGGCCGACCGTGACGGTGTTGGTCACGGGCGAGATGTCGAGGACGTAGCGCGGCTTGCCGTCGGGCGCCGGGTGGCCGATGCGCAGGCCCTTGCGCTGGCCGATCGTGAAGCCGTACGCACCGTCGTGGCTGCCGAGCTTCGTGCCCGCCTCGTCGACGATGTCGCCCTCGGCCGTGCCGAGCCGCTTCGCGAGGAAGCCCTGGGTGTCGCCGTCGGCGATGAAGCAGATGTCGTGGCTGTCGGGCTTCTTCGCGACCGCCAGGCCGCGGGCCTCCGCCTCGGCCCGGATCTCCTCCTTGGTGGTGATCGTGTCACCGAGGGGGAACAGGGCGTGGGCGAGCTGCCGCTCGTCGAGGACGCCGAGGACGTACGACTGGTCCTTGGCCATGTCGGAGGCGCGGTGCAGCTCGCGCGTGCCGTCCGGGTTCTCCACGACTGTGGCGTAGTGGCCCGTGCAGACGGCGTCGAAGCCGAGGGCGAGGGCCTTGTCGAGCAGCGCGGCGAACTTGATCTTCTCGTTGCAGCGCAGGCACGGGTTCGGGGTGCGGCCGGCCTCGTACTCGGCGACGAAGTCCTCGACCACGTCCTCGCGGAAGCGCTCGGCCAGGTCCCAGCAGTAGAACGGGATGCCGATCACGTCCGCGGCCCGGCGGGCGTCGCGGGAGTCCTCGATCGTGCAGCAGCCGCGGGCCCCGGTGCGGAAGGACTGCGGGTTCGCGGAGAGGGCGAGGTGGACGCCGGTCACGTCGTGGCCCGCTTCGACGGCACGGGCGGCGGCGACGGCGGAGTCCACGCCGCCGGACATGGCGGCGAGAACGCGGAGGGGACGGCGCGGCTGCGGATTCTGTGTCATAGCACCCACCAGAGTACGGGGGGAACCGTGCACGGGGCACAGACGTTCTCAACCGGTGGGGGTGATGGGTGTGGCGGGCAGGAAGAAGGGGCCGGCGCGGCGGGCGCTGCTGATCACGGGCCTCGGCGTGCTCGTGGGCGTGGGCGTGGCCGAGCGGGACGACATACAGCGCGGCTACTGGCTGCTGCCCGGCGTCTCGAAGCCCCGCAAGGAGGGCGAGCTCGACCACAAGGGCGCGCGCTGGACCGCGGCCTCCCCGGCGAACTGGCGGATGGCCGACCGGCCGGCCGACTACCGGATCGACCGGATCGTCGTGCACGTCACGCAGGGCGGCTTCAAGGGCTCGGTGGACGCCTTCCGCAACCCCTTCCACAAGGCCTCGGCGCACTACATCGTCAACAAGGACGGGCACATCGAGCAGATGGTGCGCGAGCTGGACGTGGCCTTCCACGCCGACAACCGCTCGATGAACGAGCGCAGCGTCGGCATAGAGCACGTCGGCTTCGTGGACCGTCCCCAGGACTTCACCGACGCCATGTACGCGTCCTCGGCGCGCCTGGCCGCGGACATCTGCCGCCGGTACGACTTCCCGGCCGACCGCACCCACATCATCGGCCACAGCGAGGTCCCCGGCGCCGACCACACGGACCCGGGCCCGCACTGGGACTGGGACCGCTACATCGCCTTGGTCCGGGCCGCGCTGAGGCCGCACGCGGGCTGAGCCGGCGGGGCGCAGGGGGGCGCACCCGGCGCCCCTGGCGGCTCCTCGACGTCGAGCTCGCACGCGTGCAGGCGCACGAGGTCGTGGAAGCGGTACCGGGGCGTCCCGTCCGCCCCCGACCCGGCCGGCTCCAGCAGGTGCGCCTGGGCCAGTGCCTCCACCAGGCGCCCGGCCTGCGCTACGGACACCCCCAGCAGCGGTGCGGCGGCCGCGGGCCCGAACGCGGCCGGGCCGAGCGCGCCGAGCCGCCGGAAGGTCCGGCGACCGCTCTCGGGAAGTGCGCGGTAGCTGAGCGAGACGGAGGCCCGTACGTCGAGGTCGCCCGCGCTCAGCTCGTCCAGCCGGTGCCGCTCGTCCGCGAGCCTGGCCGCCAGCACGCCCAGGGACGGGCGCCCGCCGGTGCCCGGCCGGGAACCGACGATCCGGATGGCCAACGGCAGTCCGCCGCACAGCCGGGCGACCGCCGCGGCCGCCTCCGGGTCCGCCGCCACCGCGGAGCCACCGGTGCAGCGGTCCAGGAGCTCCAGGCTGTCGCGGTGGCCCAGCACCCGCAGGGCCACGCGCAGGGCGGCGTCGAGGGCGGGCAGGGTGCGCCGGCTGGTGACGAGCGCGCCGCTCGCTCCTGCGCCGGGCAGCAGCGGACGGACCTGGCGGTCGTCCGCGGCGTCGTCGAGCACCACGAGCACGCGGCGGGCGGAGAGCAGGGTGCGGTAGAGCGCGGCCCGCTCGGAGGGGTCCGCCGGCACGTCGGCGGGCGGTAGGCCCAGGGCGCGCAGGAAGGCGGCGAGGACCTCGGCCGGGTCGGCCGCCGCGGTGGGGTCCGAGCCGCGCAGATTGGTGTGGAGGAGGCCGTCGGGGTAGCCGGCCGCGGCCTCGTGGGCCACGTGCAGCGCGAGGGCGGTCTTGCCGGTGCCGCCCATGCCGTGCACGACGCACACCGGCGCGCAGCGGTCGTCCGTGCTCCCTTCGAGTGCCGCGAGGAGACGTGTGCGCTCCTCGGCCCGGCCGGTCAGGGCCGCCGGCGCGGCGGGGAGCTGGGCCGGCCGGTGCGGCCGGCCGGTCTCGGCCGCGCGCGGGCCGGGCAGCGGGGGCAGGGCCTCCTCGCCGTGGCCGTGGGCCGGCGCGGTGAGCAGCCGGGCGTGCAGGGCGGTGAGTTCCGGGCCGGGGTCCACGCCCAGTTCCTCGCGCAGGACCCGCCGGGCGTCCCGGTGGACGGCGAGGGCCTCGGCCCGGCGGCCGGACCGCTCCAGGGCGACCATGAGCAGGGCCCGCGGGCGCTCGCGCAGCGGGTGGGCGGCCACCAGGCGGGTGAGCTCGCCGACGAGCTCCTGGCCGCCGCCGGCCTCCAGCCGGGCGGTGAGCAGGGCCTCGGTCGCGGCGGTGCGCATCTCCTCCAGTCGTTCGGCCTCGGCGCGCAGCAGCGGGCTGGCGGGGCCCCCGAGGGCGGGGCCCCGCCACAGGGCCAGGGCGGCCTCCAGGGTCTCGACGGCCGCGGCGTGGCCGCCCCGGACGCACTCCTGGCGGCCGCGGTCGAGCAGGTGCTGGAAGCGGTGCAGGTCCAGGGCGGCGGGCGGGGCCTCGAAGACGTACCCGCCCGGCCGGGTGGTGATGACGGGGGCCGAGCCCGGCTGGTGCAGGACGAGCCTGAGGACCGCCACGTAACTCTGCACGAGCTTGGCGGCGGTGGCGGGCGGGTCCTCGCCCCAGATGGCGTCCACCAGCCGGTCGACGGTGACGACCCGGCCCGCGTCGACGAGGCCGGCGACCAGGAGGGCGGTGGGCTTCTGGGCGAACGACCGCAGCCTGTGCCCCTCCGACCAGACCTCCACGGGTCCGAGCAACCGGAACTCCATGTCTCCCCCCGAGACGGCCGAGCCAGCGCAGGAACTTTGACGCACGCGAGCCGTGCGGAGGAAGACGCGGACCGGCCACTCCGTGCGCTGCGGTGGGCCTGGGGCGGGACTGGGCTGATGTTGCGTCAGTCCTGCACCGCCCGACTGCACAGTGAGGTCCGCACCAATCCGCGACCACCACTTGCTCACGTGCGACGAAAGGCAGGACACCTCGTGACCTCACGAACCGGCGGGATGCGCAGGCGGATCGGGCTCCTCGCGGGCGCCACGGCGATGCTGGCGCTGGGCGGGGGCCTGGCCGCGACGCCGGCCGCGGCCGGCCCCAACTGCGCCTCGGGGAACCACTGCGTGTTCTGGGGGACGATCCAGAGCGCCCGCCACTCCTACTTCAACGGCGACCACGACTTCTCGAACGACACCTTCGACGAGTACAACGTGAACGGCGCGGGCCTGAACCAGACGGTCAACAACAACGTGGCCTCGGCGAGCAACTCCAGCAACAGCAACTACGAGAGCCACTACTGGGACACCTACGGCGGCACCTTCCTGTGGTGCCTGAACCCGGGCCACTACGTCGACTCGGGCTCGACCGTGGACCAGCCCGGCACCCAGAACGGCGACCCGCTGCCGACGGCTCTGCGCGACCGGGCGAGCGCGCTGACACTGCCCGGCCGCACCTCGACCGACTGCTACTGACCGCCCCGAGCGCCGCGCACCACGGGCCCGGCGGCACGCCGCCGGGCCCGGTCCACCGCCCGGAACCCGAGGAGAGCCCCCGTGCCACCGCTGCTCGCGAGCCGCCGCGGCCGCGCCTGCGCCGCTGCCGCCGCCGTCCTCGCGCTCACCGCCGGCGCCCGGACCGTCATGGCCCCCCACCCCACCGCTCCCCACCGCCCGCCGACCGCCGCCGAACTCACGGCGCAGGGCCTGCGCCCCCCGATCTACGCCACCCTCTACGCGTACTCGCCGACCGCCGCGCGCGTGAAGCGGGCCGAGCAGCAGCTGGCCGTCGACTGCATGGCCGGAAAGGGGTTCACCCTGCGGCCCGCCCCGGTCGCGGGACCCCAGGACCCGGTGTCGCGCCCCACCCCGTTCGGAACCGAGACGCTCGCGGCGCCCGCGGAACCGCAGCCGCTGCCCGCCGAGCACCCCGAGAGCGAGGCCTTCGGCCGGGCCCTGTACGGCGACCCCGCGCGCACCCTGACCGTCAAGGGCAGCCGCATCAGGGTCCGGATCCCCCGGGCGGGCTGCCAGGCCGAGGCCGAGGAGCGCCTGCTCGGCGACGGCCGGGAGCGCTGGCTGGCCGTGCGCATCAGCCTCGGCGAGGGCGAGACGAAGGCGTTGGCACGCCTGGGCTCCGACCCGGACTACCGGGACGCGCTCGAACACTGGCGGACCTGCATGCACGGGGCCGGGATCGACGCCCGCGACCCCGTCGACATGGCCCGGGCACTGCCGCACGACCGCGAGCTCCGCGAGCACCCCGCGATCGCGGCGGACGTCCGGTGCAAGCTGCGGACCGGGTTCCTGGCCACGGCGTACCGGCGGCTGGCCGTCGTGCAGCAGGAGTGGCTGGACACCCACCCCGACGTACTGGCCTCCCGCAGGGCCCTGCTGGCCCGGCAGGCGGCGGCCGCCGACCGGGTCCTCGGACCGGCCGGCTGACCCCGGGGCGGCCGGGGCTACATCAGGCCGGCGGTGCGGGCGCGCTCGACGGCGGGGCCCAGGGCGGCGGCGAGGGCGGCCACGTCGTCCTTGGTGGACGTGTGGCCCAGCGAGAAGCGCAGGGTGCCGCGGGCCAGGTCCGGCGGGGTGCCGGTGGCGAGCAGGACGTGGCTGGGCTGGGCCACGCCCGCGGTGCAGGCGGAGCCGGTGGAGCACTCGATGCCCTGGGCGTCGAGCAGGAGCAGCAGGGAGTCGCCCTCGCAGCCGGGGAAGCTGAAGTGGGCGTTGGCCGGCAGCCGGTCGACCGGGTCGCCGCCGAGGACGGCGTCCGGGACCGCGGCCAGCACGGCGCCGACCAACTCGTCGCGCAGCGCGCCGATCTCGGCCGCGAACCGCTCGCGGCGCTCGGCGGCGAGCCGGCCGGCCACCGCGAAGGCGGCGACGGCGGGCACGTCGAGGGTGCCGGAGCGGACGTGCCGCTCCTGACCGCCGCCGTGCAGGACGGGTACGGGGCTCTGGTCGCGGCCCAGCAGCAGCGCGCCGATGCCGTACGGGCCGCCGATCTTGTGGGCGCTGACGGTCATCGCGGCCAGGCCCGAGTCGGCGAACGAGACGTCGAGCTGGCCGACCGCCTGCACCGCGTCGGAGTGCAGGGGGACGCCGAACTCCCGGGCGACGGCGGACAGTTCGGCGACCGGCATCACGGTGCCGATCTCGTTGTTCGCCCACATGACGGTGGCCAGGGCCACGTCGTCGGGGTTGCGTTCGATCGCCTCGCGCAGGACGTCGGGGTGCACGCGGCCGTACCGGTCGACCGGGAGGTACTCGACGCGGGCGCCCTCGTGCTCGCCGAGCCAGTGGACGGCGTCGAGGACGGCGTGGTGCTCGACCGGGCTGGTCAGGACGCGGGTGCGGGCCGGGTCGGCGTCGCGGCGGGCCCAGTAGAGGCCCTTGACGGCGAGGTTGTCGGACTCGGTGCCGCCGGAGGTGAAGACCACCTCGCTGGGGCGGGCACCGAGCGCCTCGGCGAGCGCTTCGCGGGCCTCCTCGACGGTACGGCGGGCCCGGCGGCCGGCCGCGTGCAGGGAGGAGGCGTTGCCGGTGACCCCGAACTGCGCGGCCATCGCGGCGGCGGCCTCGGGGAGCATCGGTGTGGTCGCGGCGTGGTCGAGGTAGGCCATGGTTCCCCGATTCTAGGGGGAGGGGCGACGGGATCGTGCCGGTGGGAGCACGCTGTTGGCCGTGCGGGGCACGCGGGGGGGGGCGGTGCCGGGTGCCCTCGTCAGCGGATACGGGCTACTGCCACCGGGGGCCGGCCTTCGCCGTCGGTACGCGAGGCCCCCCGCCTCCGCCCTGCGGGGCCGTCCCCCCACCCACCGTTCCACCGTGGCTTCGCGAGGGTGCCCCGTGGTGTGTGGGCGGCCGTCGGCGGGTTGGGGGCGCCGGGCGGCACGGCCGCGTCGGGAGCTGCGAGGGGCGGCGGCCGGGGTGCCTGTCCCTGCGGCCGCGTCGGGAGCTGCGAGGGGCGGCCCGGGGCGGGGCACCGCCGGCGGGCCGGGGTCAGGACGTGCGTCAGGACGTGCGGGGAGCCCGGGCGAGCTGGCGGGACTGGGCGACCAGGCGGCCGGCGGAGTCCCAGACCTCGGCGTCCTCCTCCAGGAAGCCGCCCGCCAGGTTCCGCGTGGTGATGGCGACCCGCACCGGGCCGGGGGCCGGCCGGCAGCGGACGTGGGTGGTGAGCTCGACCGTCGGCGCCCAGCCGATCAGCCCGAGGTCGAAGGCGGTCGGCGGCAGCGCGTCCACCGCCAGCAGCAGCGAGAGCGGGTCGGCGTCGCGGCCGTCGGCCAGACCGAACCAGGCCCGCATCTCGCCCTTGCCGGACGGCGCGCCGACCGCCCAGCCGGCGGTGGCCGGGTCGAGGCGCAGCGCGAGCCGGTCGACGATGGCCGAGCTGCCGGGGATCGGGGCCGGGCCGGCGTCGGCGGCGAAGCAGTCGTAGTAGTCGGGCATGGCGGGCGGCACCGCCGTGGTGCGGACGTCGTCGGGGAGCGCGTCGAGGTCGCCGTACGAGGCCAGGACCCGGATGCGCTCGACCTCGGCGCCGTCGGCGTCGTACTGGAAGAGGGACGCCTGCCCCGTGGAGAGCGTGTTGCCGGAACGGACCAGCTGGGTGCGGATGACCGCGGGGCCCGGTACCGAGGAGGTGAGGTAGTGGGCCGAGACGGTGAGGGGGTCCCGGTGCGGGAGCGCCTCGGAGAGGGCCCGTCCGACCAGGGCCAGCAGGTAGCCGCCGTTCACGGCGCTGATGATCGTCCACCCGGCGGAGAGCTCGGCGTCGAAGACGCCCGGCTCGTCCGCGCGCGGGGTGACGCCGGTGTCCCGGTCGAACTCGCTGTCACCGATGGTTGCCTGCGCTGCCTGTGCCATGGCGTGAAGTTTACCCCCGGTAGCTACTAAGCGGTAGCTTTTTCTTCCGTCGCCGGTTCCTCGCGCCCCGGCCGCCCGGCCCCGCACCGCGGCGTCCCCCGCGCCAGCGCCCCCGCCACCACCAGACCCGCCCCTGCCACCCCGGCGAGCACGATCCGCACGTCGGCCACTGCGGCCAGCCCGGCCCCGAGGGCGATTGCCACCGCGTTCGGGGCGAAGAGCAGCGTGTTCGCGGTCGCCGCGGTGCGCCCGAGCACCGCGTCCGGCGTCTCCCGCTGCACCGCGGTCAGGGCGGCGGTCAGCACCAGCGGCAGCCCCAGGCCGACGGCTGCGCTGCCGCACAGGGCCGCCGCGTCGTACGGCAGGGCCCGGGCCCCCGCCCCGAGCGCGAACAGGGCGGCGCCCAGCGCGGCGCAGGCCCGCTCCGGCAGCCGGCGCAGCAGCGGTCCGGCGGCGAGTCCGGCGGCCACCGAGCCGGCGCCCTGGACGGCGTACAGCACGCCCACGTACGCGGGGGCCCGGCCCAGGAGCCGGTCGGCGACGGCGTAGATCGCGGCGCCGTTCAGCCCGGCGAGCAGCATGACGGCCGAACCGGCGAGCACCAGCGGCCGCAGGACCGGCGAGTCCCGCAGGACGCGGAGGCCGGCCGCGAGCCCACCCCGTCCTCGCCCGCCGTCCGCCTCCCTCCGGCCGGGCAGGCGCGGCCCCTCCGCTGCGGCGGGCAGCCTCAGGAGTCCGAACATCAGGGCCGCGACGGCGAACGTCGCCGCATCGAGCAGGGCCACGGCGCCGCCGCCGAAACGGGCGCACAGCCCGGCGCCGGCCAGCGGAGCGACGAGCTTCATGGCCTCCGCGGCCGTCATGCGCAGCCCGTTGAAGTGCCCGCGCAGCCGGGCGTCGACGGTCCGGGCGACCAGGGCCGCCTCCGCCGCGTCGTGGACCGTGCCCGCGGCCCCGTAGAGCAGGAGGACGGCGAAGACGAGCCACACCCCCCGCGCCGAGTCGACCAGCAGCAGGAGCGGCAGCACCGCCGCCATCACGAGGCCGACCGCGACCAGCAGCGGCCGCCGGGGCAGTCGGTCGGCCAGAGCACCCAGCGCCGGGCCGGCCAGGACCGGCACCCAGAGGGCGAAGGACGTGAGTGCCGCGAGGGCGTCCGAGCCGGTCAGCGTCTTCACCCAGACGCCCGCGGCCAGCCACAGGGCGGCGGTGCCGAAGTCGGACACCAGCGTGCCGGAGAGGTAGAGCCGGGCGTTGCGGTCCCGCAGGACCGTCGTGGTCGTTCCGATGCCTTTGATCACGGGGCCAGCGTGCGAGGTGAGATGGATCCCGGGCATCGGGCGACCGCCCTACGTCTCGCCGCGGCGGATGCCCCGGTCCCGCTCCGGAGGGCCTTACGGACGGCCCGGGGAGGCCTTACGCCTCCGAGTCCTCCGCCACCCCCGACCGCCGGTTCCAGGCGCGGGGCGCGAGCCAGTGGAAGCGCATGGCGACCAGCCGGAAGCCGAAGGCGGTGATCACGGCGATCGAGCTGGTCACGCCGTTGAGCACGTCGAAGGACAGGAACACCGCGGTCAGGGCGGCACCCACGATCGCCGGTACGGCGTACATCTCGCGGTCGCGCAGCAGCGAGGGCACCTCGTTGGCGAGCACGTCGCGCAGCACGCCGCCGCCGACGGCCGTCGCGAGGCCGAGGGCGGCGGACTGGGTGAGGCCGAGCCCGTACTCGTAGGCCTTGGTCGTCCCGGTGACGCAGAACAGGCCGAGGCCCGCCGCGTCGAGCACGTTGATCGACCGGTTGATCCGGGCCACCTCGGGGTGCAGGAAGAAGACGATCGCGGCGGCGATGAGCGGCGTGACGAAGTAGCCGAAGTCCGTGAACGCGGCCGGAGGCACCGCTCCGATGATCAGATCGCGGAACAGCCCGCCGCCCAGGGCGGTGACCTCGGCCAGCATCGCGATGCCGAAGACGTCGAAGTTCTTGCGCACGGCGAGGAGCGCGCCCGCGAGGGCGAAGACGAAGATGCCGACCAGGTCGAGGGAGTGGAGCGCGGTCGGGGTGAACAGGTTGTGCAGCACCGAAACATTGTGCCGTCAGAAACGGTCGCAAACGGTCACGGGCGGGCCGGGGAGAACCCCGGCCCGCCCGTGACGGGTACTTCTCCGCCTCAGTCGTCGGTCTTCTCGACCGCCGACCCCGACGCGTCCGCCGGCCCGCCCTCGGGCAGGGCCGCGTCCCCGGGCGCCTGGTCCGGCGCGTTCTCGGGGTGGTGGCACGCGACCTGGTGACCGGTCTTGAGCGCCAGCAGCGGCGGCTCCGTGGTCTTGCAGATCTGCGTCGCCTTCCAGCACCGCGTGTGGAAGCGGCAGCCGCTCGGCGGCGAGATCGGCGAGGGCACGTCGCCCTTGAGCAGGATGCGCCCGGTGTTCGCGCCGCGCCGCTTCGGGTCCGGCACCGGCACCGCCGAGAGCAGGGCCTTGGTGTACGGGTGCATCGGGGAGTCGTAGAGCGACGTGCGGTCCGCCAGCTCGACGATCTTTCCGAGGTACATCACGGCGATGCGGTCCGAGACGTGCCGGATGACCGACAGGTCGTGCGCGATGATCACGTACGTGAGCCCGAGCTCGTCCTGGAGGTCGTCCAGCAGGTTGACCACCTGGGCCTGGATCGACACGTCGAGCGCCGAGACCGGCTCGTCCGCCACCACGAGCTTCGGCTTGAGTGCGAGCGCGCGGGCGATGCCGATGCGCTGGCGCTGGCCGCCGGAGAACTCGTGCGGGTAGCGGTTGTAGTGCTCGGGGTTGAGGCCCACCAGCGACAGCAGCCGCTGGACCTCGGCCTTCAGGCCGCCCTCGGGCTCGACGCCCTGCAGCTTGAAGGGGGCGCTGATGATGGTGCCGACCGTGTGGCGCGGGTTCAGCGAGCCGTACGGGTCCTGGAAGATCATCTGCACGTCGCGGCGCATCGGGCGCATGGCCGAGACGCCGAGGTGCGTGATGTCCTTCCCCTCGAACTCGACCTTGCCGCCGGTGGGCTCCAGCAGCCGGGTGATCAGCCGGCCCATGGTCGACTTGCCGCAGCCGGACTCGCCGACCACGCCGAGGGTCTCACCGGGGTAGACCTCGAAGTCGATGCCGTCGACGGCCTTGACCGCACCGACCTGACGGCGCAGCAGCCCCTTGTTGATGGGGAAGTGCTTGGTCAGGCCGGAGACCCGCAGGAGCGGCTCGGGGGAACCGGTGGCCTGCGCGGGGACGAGGGACCCCTTCTTGGCCGCGGCGTCCTGCTTCTCGACGTCGGCCGCGTCCGTCTTCTTCATGTCGGTCACAGCTTCGGCGCAATCTCTTCGGTCCAGATCCGGGTCCGCTCCTCCTGCGACATGTGGCAGGCGGACCAGTGCTTGCCCCCGTCATCCGTCAGTTCGGGCCGCACGGTGCGGGTGATCCCGTCCTTGGGGATGTCGGCGTACGGGCAGCGCGGGTTGAAGGCGCAGCCGCTCGGGAGGTTGATCAGGCTCGGCGGCGAGCCCTTGACCGGGATGAGGCGCTCGGTCTGCTCCCGGTCCACGCGCGGCATGGAGCCGAGCAGGCCCCAGGTGTACGGGTGCCGGGGCTCGTAGAAGACCTTCTCGGCCGAGCCGCGCTCGACGCACCGGCCGCCGTACATCACGAGGATGTCGTCGGCCATCTCGGCGACCACGCCGAGGTCGTGCGTGATCATGATGACCGCGGAGCCGAACTCCTTCTGCAGGTCCCGGATCAGGTCGAGGATCTGCGCCTGGACGGTGACGTCGAGGGCGGTGGTCGGCTCGTCCGCGATGAGCAGCTCGGGGTTGTTGACCAGACCCATGGCGATCATGGCGCGCTGGCGCATGCCGCCGGAGAACTCGTGCGGGTACGCGTCCACGCGCTTGCCCGGCTCGGGGATGCCGACCCGGTCGAGCATCTCGATCGCGCGCTTGCGCGCGGTCTTCTTGTCGACGTCGTTGTGGGTGCGGTACGCCTCGACGATCTGGTGGCCGACCGAGTAGTACGGGTGCATCGCCGACAGCGGGTCCTGGAAGACCATGGCCATCTTCTGGCCGCGCAGCCGGCGGACGTCGTCGGCGTCGGCGCGGATCAGCTCCTGGCCGTCCAGCCAGATCTCGCCCTCGATCTTCGGGCGGTTGCGGCTGTGGCCGGTGCGGTGCAGGCCCATGATCGCCAGCGAGCTGACGGACTTGCCGGAGCCGGACTCGCCCACGATGCCGAGGGTCTTGCCGCGCTCCAGGTCGAAGCTGACCCCGTCGACGGACTTGACCAGGCCGTCGTCGGTCGGGAAGTGCACCTTGAGGTTGCGCACCGAGAGGAAGGCCTCGGGGCGGGGGCCGGCCTGCTCGGGGATGCCGACCGGACCGGTGGCGGTCCCCACGGCGGGGGCGCCTTCGTTGTGCTGGTTGGTCTCGGTCACGTCAGCCTCACGCGCGGGTCGACGACGGAGTACAGGATGTCCACGATCAGGTTCGCCATGACGACGAAGAAGGCCGCGATGAGGGTGACGCCCATGATGACGGGCAGGTCACCGGCGCCGATGGCGCCGACCGCGGCGGTGCCGAGGCCCTGGAAGTTGAACGTCGTCTCGGTGAGCACGGCGCCGCCGAGGAGGCCGCCGAGGTCGAGGCCGACGAGGGTGATGACGGGCGTCAGGGTGGAACGCAGGGCGTGCTTGCCGATGACCACGTTCTCCTTGAGGCCCTTCGCGCGGGCCGTGCGGATGTAGTCCTCGCCGAGGACCTCCAGCATGGTCGCGCGGGTGATCCGGGCGTAGGTCGCGGCGAAGAGGAACGCCAGCGTCACCCACGGGAGGATCATGCTGTTGAACCAGGCCGCCGGGTCCTCCGCCAGTGGCGCGTAGTTGCTGGCGTCCAGCCACTCCAGGGAGTAGACGAACACCGAGGTGGCCAGCAGGCCGGTGAAGTAGATCGGGAGCGAGACGCCGGCCAGGGCCGTGATCATCGTCGCCCGATCCCAGATGGTGCCTCTTCGTAGCGCCGATACGACGCCGGTGAAGACGCCGCCGAAGACCCAGAGGACCACGGCGCCGCTGGCGAGGGAGAGCGTGACCGGGATGCGGTCGAGCATCATCTCCCAGACCGGCTGCTCGGCCTTGAAGGAGTACCCGAAGCAGGGGGCCGGGCAGTGCGTGACGTCCGTGCCCTGGTTGTAGTCACGGCCGGCGACGATGCCCTTGAGGAACAGTCCGTACTGCTCGGGGATGGACTTGTCGAAGCCCATCTTCACGCGGATGCCCTGAAGAGCGGTTTCGTTGGTCTCCCGACCGGCGTACATGAGCGCCGGGTCGCTGCCGGTGAGTTTCGGCACCGCGAAGAAGATGCCGAAGGTGACCGCGGAGACCACCAGCAGCGTTGCGACGACGTTGAACAGCCGCCGGATGAGGTAGACGAGCACTGCAGTCGGCCGCCTGGGCGGGCGGCTGCCGCCCCTTGTGGGGACGGCAGCCGCCGCCTGCGGCCTTCACCTGCCCTTCGAACTAGCGCATGTGGGGTGAAGGCACATGTCCTGCTGTGTCCTGCTGTTACTTGACGACGCCCACGGTGGCGAGGTCGATCTTGCCCATCGAGTCGTTGAAGTAGACGTTCGTCAGGCGGGGGTTGTGGTACACGAAGGCCTTGTCGAAGTTGATCGGCAGGTAGAGCGCCTTCTCCATGACCTTCTTGTTGATGTCCGTGTAGAACGGAGCGGCGGCCTCGGGGGTCGCGGCGTCAGCGGCCTTGTCGAACAGGCCGTTGATCTCCGGGTCGTTGATCATCGTGTAGTTGTTGTTGCCGTTCGGCAGGATGAACGAGCCGTCGACCAGCGGCTGCAGGAAGCCCGAGCCGGAGTTGTAGTCGGCGCCCCAGCCCATCACGATGATGCCGTAGCCCTTCTTCTTCACGTTCTCGGGCGAGCCGATCGTGGAGGAGGAGAGCTTGCCGTCGTACTGGTCGATGGCGGCCTCGATGCCGACCTTCTTCAGCGCGGCCTGCAGGGACTCGGCGGTCTTGACCTCGGCGGCGCGGTTGTTGCGGACCGCGATCGTGGTCTTGAAGCCGTTCGGCTGGCCGCACTTGGCCAGGGCCTCCTTGGCCTTCGCCTCCTGCGGCTTGCCGCCGGTCAGGCCGTACGGGTCGTACGACTTGTCGGCGCCGGGGATGCCGGGCGGCAGCATGTTCGCGCCGAGGTCACCCGAGGTCGGGCCGCCGCGGCCGGTCTGCAGCGAGGTCGGGTCGGCCGCGTAGATGACGGCCTTGCGGCACTCGATGTTGTCGAACGGCTTGACCGTCTGCGGGAAGGCGAAGTAGCGGATGTAGCCCGTGAACGGGTTGTCCGCGTTCTTCTTCAGCTTCGGGTCCTGAAGGATCTTGATGCGGGCCGCGGTCTGCACGCCGGTGCCGTCGACCGCGAGGTCGATGTCACCGTTGAGCAGGCGCTGGTCCATGTCCTCCGGGTTGGTGGTCACCGTGAAGGAGACCTTGTCCGGCAGACCCTTGCGGATCGTGTCGGTCTTCGGGTCCCAGTTCGGGTTGCGCTCGAAGGTGGCGCCCTTGCCCGCGGTGAAGGAGGTCACCTTGTACGGGCCGGTGGCGACCGGCTGGTTGGTGTACTTCGCGCCGGTGTCCTTGGCGGCCGGGACCGGGGAGGAGGACGGCATCGCCAGCAGGTAGGAGAAGTCCGAGTTGGGCTTCGCCAGGTTGAAGACGATCGTCTTGTCGTCCGGGGTCTGGACGGACTTCAGACCCAGCTTGTTGGGGTCCTTGTCCTTGTAGGGACCCGTGTACTTCTGGCCCTGGTCGAGGATGTCGATCAGGTACGTCGGGCCGCCGGACAGGACGTCCTGGGCGAAGACGCGCTCGATGCCGTACTTGATGTCCTTCGAGGTGATCGGCGTGCCGTCCTCGAACTTCACGCCGTCCTTGAGCTTCAGCGTGTAGGTCTTGCCGCCGTTGCTCAGGACCGGCAGGGCCTCGGCGAGGTCCGGGACGAGCTTGGTGCCCGCGGCGCCCGGCTTGCTGTCGTACGCGAGCAGCTGGCGGATGTACAGGCGCTGCATGTTCCAGACGAAGCCGTAGTAGGCGCGCGCCGGGTCGAGGTAGTCGACGTCCTGGGGCGACCAGAGCTTGAGCTCGCCGCCCTTCTTGTCGGACACGTTGACCATGCCCTTGGTCGCGGCGTTGAACGCGGCACCCGCGTTGTCCTTGCCGTTGTCGCCGTCCTTGCCGCCGCCGCACGCGGTGGCGGTGAGGGACAGGGCGGCCGCCACGGCGGCGATCGCGACTGCCTGCTTTCTGCGGATCACGGTGTTCCAACCTCCAGGAATGGATTCAGGTGAATCAGATGAAACGGTTCAGCTGCCCTTGGGGTCGAGTGCGTCACGCAGCCCGTCCCCGAAGAGGTTGAACGCAAGGACGGTAAGGAAGATCGCGAGACCGGGGACCACCATGTACATGGGGTCCGCCTGGTACGTGCTGATGGCGTCGGAGAGCATCTTTCCCCAGGAAGCGGTGGGGGGCTTGACGCCGGCGCCCAGGAAGCTGAGGGCGGCCTCGGTGAGGATGTTCGTGGGGATGATCAGCGTCGTGTAGACGAGGATCGGGGCCACCAGGTTCGGCAGCATCTCCTTGAAGAGGATGTAGCCGCGGCCCGCGCCCAGGGAGCGGGCGGCCTCGACGTACTCGCGCTCGCGCAGGGAGATGGTCTGGCCGCGCACGATGCGGCCGATGTACGGCCACCCGAAGAAGCCGATGACCACGATCAGGACGCCCATGCGCACGCCGGTGCCGGTCAGGCCCCACAGCTCGTTGGGGACCACGGAGACCAGGGCGATGGTGAACAGCAGCTGCGGGAAGGCGAGCAGCAGGTCCATCACGCGGCTGATGACCGCGTCCACCCAACCGCCGAGGAAGCCGGCCAGGGCGCCCAGGATCGAGCCGATGACCACGGAGACGAAGGCCGCGAGGAAGGCCACCAGGAGCGAGATGCGGGAGCCGTACACGATCCGGCTGAAGACGTCGCGGCCGTTGATGGGCTCGACGCCGAGCAGGTAGTCCGAACTGATGCCGCCCCAGTCCCCCTTGGGGATGCTCAGGTCGGGATCGATGAGGTCCTCGTGGAACTCGTTCGGCGGGTGGCCCAGCAGACTCACGATCTGCGGGGCGAAGATGGCGACCAGGATCAGGGCGATCACGATGAACCCGCCGGCGAGCGCGACCTTGTCGCGCTTGAGGCGCATCCACGCGATCTTGCCGGGCGAACGACCCTCGATGGCCTTGGCAGGGACTTCGGCGGCGACGGCGGCTATCTCGTCCGCGGCTGTGTCGTGCAGTGGTGCCGTCATCGTTTTAGGGGACCCCTCTCGGCCGACGGGTGGCCGGCCCATGCCCGCCGCTGTAGCGGCTTGGTTCACATCGGTGTCGCGGTGTCGCTGGTGGAGCGAGTGCTCGGATTTGCGTTGCTGTGCGTGCGGTGCTTTGCCCCGTGGTGGTTGGGGCAGTGGTGCTCTGCGGTGCTTGCGGTGCTGTGCGATGCGGTGCGGGTGCACGTGGTTGGCCGGAAACAAGTGGCTGACGTGCACGTGAAGAGTCGGTGGCCGGGGGGCCGGTCAGCTCTTCGTGGGGGGGAGTCTTCAACGGCGCCGCGATCACCCGCCAGACCCGACAGGGATGTGATGCGCAACCGTGATGTGGCTTGATGTCTTCCGTTATCCGGACCGGGCGCGCGGCTCAGCGGTTCAACACCACCCGTACCGCGCGGATCGGACATCGGGCCCAACTGGCTCTTGATGAGCAGTTCTTGGGCGGATGCATCGGGACAGGTCGGACATACGACAAAGACCGCACCGAAGCGGGTCGGCGCGGCCGGTGGGAGGGTCGTCTCGGATTCCGGACGGGGGACGGGGCGCGGGGGGGCGCGGG